>NZ_CP158374.1:0-718628 GCF_040267705.1 Agromyces sp. G08B096 | reverse complement strand
GTACCACCAGCCCGTCGCCGACATCATGGCCAGCCGGATGCCGGCGACCCTCGCGCTCGTCGCCTACGCGGCGGTGCTGTTCACCGTCGTCGGCATCGGCCTCGGCGTCTGGGCGGCCGTCCGACGCGGGCGGGCGACCGACTCGGCGATCGTCGGCGCGACGACGCTCGCGGCATCCTTCCCGTCGTTCGTCGTCGGCATCCTGCTCGTCTCGTTCTTCTCGGTGCAACTCGGCTGGTTCCCCGTGACAGGCGCCGGCGACGGGTTCCTCGACGGCCTGCACCACCTGACGCTGCCGGCGATCGCCCTGTCGGTCGGGGCGCTCGCGATCGTGAGCCGAGTCACGCGGCAGTCGATGGTCGAGCAGTTCGACTCGGAGCATGTCGAGGCGGCTCGAAGCACCGGCATGGGCGGCGCGGCCGTCGTCGTGCGTCACGTGCTCCGCAACGCCTGGGGACCGATCGTGACGATGGTGGCCCTCGTCATCGCGAGCCTGCTCGCCGGCACCGTCGTCGTCGAGTCGGTGTTCGGCATCAGCGGCATCGGCTCGCTCCTCGTCGACGCGATCAACACGCACGACTTCCCCGTCGTGCAGGCGGTCCTGCTCTACATGGTCGTCGCGTACATGATCGTGACAACGGTCGTCGACCTCCTCCTGCCCCTCCTCGACCCGCGGATCGGAAACCGGGTGAAGACCTCATGACCACGACCGCCACCACGGCGCTGACGCGTCGCGACGGGCTCGCGAGACGACGCGACCCGCTGTACTGGATCTCGCTCGGCTTCCTCGCCCTCGTCGTCCTCGTCGCCGCATTGGCGCCGCTCATCGCGCCGTACCCGCCCGACCGCATCGACTTCGCCGCGATCTGGGCCGGACCGAGCGCCGCCCATCCGCTCGGCACCGACCAGCTCGGCCGGGACCTGCTGTCGCGGTTGCTCCTCGGCACCCGGGAGAGTCTCATGGGCCCGTTCCTGCTCCTCACCGGGGCGACCGTGCTCGGCGTCGCCATCGGCCTGGTCGCCGCGTGGAACGGCGGCTGGGTGGATGTGCTGCTCGCACGGATCACGGACGTCATGTTCGCCTTCCCGGGCCTGCTCTTCGTCGTGCTGGTGGTCGCCGTGTTCGGGAAGGGACCGTGGACCGCGATCCTCGCCCTCGCCCTCGCGTACGCGCCGGTCATCGCGAAGTTCACCCGGAGCATCGCCCTGTCGGAGCTGGCGCGACCCTATGTCGACGCGTACCGCGTGCAGGGCGTGTCCCCGCTCGCCATCGCGGTGCGCCGCGTCCTGCCCAACATGACTCCGCCGCTGCTCGGGTACCTCGTCGTGCTCTTCGGCGAGGGGCTCATGAGTCTCGCGACGCTCAGCTACCTCGGGTTCGGCGCGCAGCCGCCGAGCTCGGAATGGGGCCTCATGGTGCAGGAGGGGCAGGACGGCATCGTGCTCGGGCACTTCGCGCCGACCCTCGTTCCCGGGCTCGCGATCGCGGCCGTCGTTGTGGCCGTGAACATCGTCGGCGTCCGGCTGGCCGAGCGTCTGGAGGCACGCGCATGACCGCCCCGCTGCTGCAGATCGAGGCGCTGCGCCTCGCGTACGGCGACGCCGCGATCCTCGACGGCGTCGATGTCACCGTCGAGCGCGGCGAGACCGTGGGCCTCGTGGGCGAGTCGGGTTCGGGGAAGTCGAGCACCGTACGCGCAGCCCTCCGGCTGCTGCCGCCGAACGCAACCGTCACGGGGAGCGTGCGCATCGCCGGACGCGACGTGCTCGGTGCCGGCGAACGCGAGCTCCGGGAGATCCGTGCCGGCGAGGTTGGCCTGATCCAGCAGGATCCTCGCGGTGCGCTGAACCCGGTCCGCCGGATCGGCGATTCGCTCACGGAGCGGCTCGTCCGCGTGCACGGCGTCCGGAAGGACGAGGCGACCCGCATCGGCGTGGAGCTCCTCGACGCCGTCGGCATTACACGGCCGCAGCACCGGCTCCGGCAGTTTCCCCATGAGCTCTCCGGCGGGATGCTGCAGCGGGTGGTCATCGCGGCCGCGCTCACGACACGTCCGCAGCTGCTCTTCGCCGACGAGGCGACGAGCGCGCTGGACGTCACGACCCAGGCCGAGGTCCTCGCGATCCTGCGCGACCAGCAGCGTGAGCGCGGCCTCGGGATTCTCTTCATCACGCACGACCTGCACCTGGCCGCGGCGTACTGCGACCGCGTGATCGTGCTGCACCGGGGACGCATCGTCGAGGAGCTCGCGGGCCCCGCCCTGTTCCACGGGGCGACGCAGCCGTACACGAAGGCGCTGCTCGCGGCGGTTCCGAGCCTCGGGAGGGCGAGCGCATGAGCATCGAGATCGACACCACCGCCGCCGCGGCGCCGGGCCGTCCGCCCGTCGTGACGGCGAACGGTCTCCGCCGCGCATTCGTCATGGGGCACGGCCGACCGCCGGTCGTCGCGGCCTCGGATGTCTCGTTCCGGATCGCGGCCGGTGAGGTGCTCGGCCTCGTCGGCGAGTCGGGCTCCGGCAAGTCGACGATCGCACGGATGCTCGTCGGCCTCGAACGCGCCGACTCGGGCTCCCTCGTCATCGCGGGCGAGGACCGCTTCTCCCCCGCCCGCGGCCGGACGGCGAGACTGCGCCGCGCGCGGCAGGCGCAGATGGTCTTCCAGGATCCGTACGGATCGCTCGACCGCCGGCTCACCGTCGAGCAGACGCTCGTCTCCGCGATCCGCCTGCACGGCCTCGCCGATCGCACCGGGGCGAAGACGCGGGCGGCGGAATTGCTCGACCGCGTCCGCCTCAGCGAGCGTCAAGGCGGGCTGAAGCCGCACCAGCTGAGCGGCGGCCAACGACAGCGCGTCGCCATCGCGCGTGCGCTCGCAGTGGAGCCCGCCGTTCTCGTGCTCGACGAGGCCGTCTCCGCGCTCGACGTGTCGGTGCAGGCGCAGATCCTCGACCTCATCGCGGAGATCCGCCGGGAGTCGGGCATCGCGGCGCTGTTCGTGAGCCACGACCTCGCGGTCGTCGAGGAGGTCGCGGATCGCGTGCTCGTGCTCTATCGCGGTGAGGTGGTGGAGCAGGGGCTGACCCGCGAGGTCCTCGGCTCGCCGCAGCACCCGTACACGCGGCTGCTCATCTCCTCGGTTCCGGGCGAGGGCTGGGACCCGCACCAGGTGATCGCTCGGCGGGGCGAGTTCGAGACGGCGACCGCGGCGGTGGCGGAGACCCTGATCCGCTGACCGCTGATGCGCGGTGCACGTGCCCAGCGCTTCGGGCCGTACGTCGTAGCCGCTGGCCGGCGAACGCGGAACGGGCCGGCTCCCCGTGGGGGGAACCGGCCCGTTCCGCGTCGCGGTCAGGCGATCAGCGCTTCACGATCACCGGGAACGGCAGGCTCCGCGCGTCCTCGAAGCCCGGGCCGCCCGAGAACTCCACGCGCAGCAGGTGCACGCCGCGGTCCATCGTGCCGAGGTCGACGGAGAACCGGCCGTTCGCGTCGGCGGTCAGCTCCATGGTCGCCATCATCGTGCCGCGGTCCATGACGGTGATCGTGCCCACGGGTGCGGCGCCGCCGTCGGCGACGACCACGCCCGAGTACGTGACCGGCTGGGTGCTCGAGGTGATGAGCTTGTTGGCGATGCCGAACACGAACGTGTCGACCGGCTCGGGGTTCAGCTCGACCGTCAGGCGGGCCTCGGTGCCCGTCGCGGGCACCGAGACCACGAGCTCCTGCGAGCCGTAGAGGCCCGCGGGGATCGCCGCGGTGATGCTCGCCGTGCCGACGCCGTCGACGAGGCGGACGAGCGTGCGGTCGATCGTCGAACGACCGAGCTCGACGCCGCCCAGCGTGACCACGACCTCGCCGGCGGCCGGCTCGGTGGTCGAGAAGTCGAGCGCGGAGAGGTCGACCGTCAGCTGGTCGCCCGGGTCGTACCCGTCGGCGTCGGGGCCGGAGAGGTGCACGCCGACCGAGCGCTGGGCGAGATCGGGCGTGGCGACGCCGTTCGCGGCGAACCAGTCGACCATCGACTGCAGGTCGACCTTGCCGGTGTCGCTGCGGTCGGTGCCCTTGGGGAGCGTGGGGAAGTTGTCGCCGCCGGCGGCGAGGAACGAGTTCGCCACGATGCGGTAGCTGCCCGCCGGGTCGAGCGGGGCGCCGTTGAACGTGATGCCCGTGATGTGCGAGCCGGCCGGGGCGGCGGGGTCGAACGTGTACTCGAGGCCCGCGCTCACGCCGAGCTTCAGGAAGGGACGGCTTGCGCCGGCCGGCTGCCACTGCTCCTCGAGCACCTGCTTCACCTGCGCGCCGGTGAGCGTCAGGGTGAACAGGGTGTTGGCGAAGGGCTGCACGTTGGCGGCCTCTCGGTAGGTCACCGTGCCGTCGGGCGCGTACGCGAGGTTGGTGCGGAGGCCACCCGGGTTCATGAACGCGATGTCTGCCTGGCCGTCCTGGTTCGCCGACCAGAGCTGCACGTCGGCGACGAAGTTGCCGAGCGTCGACTCCGCGCCGCGGGACTCGGCGGTCTTGCCGGGTACCGGGTTGCCGTTCGCATCGACGTCGGGCTGGAGGGCGCGGTTGAAGTCGGCGGTGATATCGCCGAGCTCGACGGCGCCGAGCACGTCGGCGTCGGCCTTGTATCCGGCGACCAGCGCCGCGAGCGCCGGGTCTTCGGTGTAGTTGTACCCGATGACGTTGCCCCTGGCGTCCTTGATGGCCGCGTCGTAGACGGTGTTCTGCATGCTGAGCAGCTCGTCGGTGACCGGGTCGTACTGGATCACCATGTTGCTGAACTTCTCGCCGTACTGACCGCTCGAGATGACCGGGCGCCCGTCGATGACGTGGTTGTAGGCGAGGTGCGTGTGGCCGGAGACGATCGCGTCGATGTCGTCGCTCGCGCCGAGGACGATCTGGCCGAAGGCCGACGCCGGATCGGTGGCCGAGGCGATGCTCGTGGTCGCCGCACCCTCGTGGACGAGGAGCACGACGATGTCGGCCTCGCCGTTGGCGGGGTCGTCGTCGCTCAGGCGCCCGGCGGCCGCGTTCACGGACGTGACGATGTCGCGCACCTCGAGGTCGGCGATGCCGGCGGGGCTCACGAGCGAGGGCAGCTCCTCGGTGACGGCGCCGACGAAGCCCATCGTCACGCCGTTCGGCAGCGTAGTCGTCCACGACTCGGCGAGCGCGGTGTCGTCGGTGCCCTTCAGGAAGACGTTCGAGGAGATGTACTCCCAGTCGGCGAGGTCTTGCACCCGACCCTGCAGGTCGGCCCAGCCCTGGTCGAACTCGTGGTTGCCCGCGGCGCTGACGTCGAGCCCGGCCGCGTTCAGCGCCTCGATGGTGGGCACGTCCTGCTGGATGAAGGAGGTGAAGGTCGAGGCGCCGATGAGGTCGCCGGCCGCCGCGAACACGGTGTTCGGGTTCGACGCGCGGAACTGGTTGACGGCGGTGGCGAGGGCGGCGACGCCGCCCGCGGCTCCGTCGCGCTCGATGCGGCCGTGGAAGTCGTTCACGGTCACGAGGTTGATGGTCTCGGGCGCGGCCTGGGCGGGCGCGGCGCCGAGCATTCCGATGGCGAGCGCCCCGGTGGTGGCCAGCGCCACCCCGGTCAGGCGCCGGGCGGTCCGACGATGCATGGGTTTCCTCCGAGGGCCCCCGACGACGTCCCCTGCGACGAGGGAGACGTCGCGGGGCGGGGCAGTGCGGCCAGCCTAGGCACAGCCTCCGTCGCGCCGGAAGAGTGCGGGTGAACGACCGCCGAAATCTGCTCATGTGAGCAGGGCGACGGGCCGCCGGACGGCGCCGATCCCGCTGGGTTGGCTGGCGCCGATGCTGACCGCCGTGCTCTCCCTCTCGGGCGCCCTCGTCTTCGGCGCGGCCGACTTCCTCGGCGGGTTGGCCGCCAAGCGCATCGGCGCCGTGCTCGCGGCCGCGATCGCCGCGATCACCGGGGCCGTCGCGTTGATCGTGCTGCTGCCGCTGCTCGGCGGGCGCTGGGATGGCCCGGACGTCGCGTGGGGGGCGCTCTCGGGTGTCGTGAACGCGGCGGCGATCGGGCTGCTCTACGCGGCGCTCGCGATCGGGCCGATGAGCATCCTCTCGCCGCTGACCGCCGTGGTCTCGGCCGTGGTGCCGATGGCGTGGGGCCTCGCCACCGGTGAGCGGCTCGGACCGCTCGGCGGCTGGGGCCTCGCGGTCGCGCTCGTCGCCGTCGTCCTCGTCGGGTTCGTCCCCGAGCGCGGCGCCGTGCGGCCGTCGGCGCGGGGGCTCGCGCTCGCGACGGGTTCGGGCCTCGCGATCGGCACCTACTACATCGTGATCGACCAGACCTCCGACGAGTCGGGGCTCGTGCCCCTCGTGATGAACCGGGCCGCGGACGCTGCGGTGCTGTTCGCGGTCGCGGGACTCGTGGCGTTCGCGACCGCGACCGGCCGGCGCCGCACGGCCGGATCTCGGCCGGGCGCGGCCGCGCAGCCGGCGGCCTCGACGGGGGCCGCGATGGCCGCCGCCCGGCGCACCGGCCTCCGCCTCGCGATCGCCTGCGGCCTCGTGGATGTCGCGGCGAACGCGCTGCTGCTCGGCGGCATCCGCGCGGGCGACCTCTCGGTCGCCGCGGTCCTCGGCGCCATGTACCCGGCCGGCACGATCCTGCTCGCGGCCATCGTGCTGCGCGAGCGGATCGCGCCGGTGCAGTGGGTCGGACTCGTGCTGGCCCTCGCCGCCGCGGGCCTGCTCGCCCTCGCCTGAGCCGCCCGGCACCGGTCACCCGGCACTCGAGCCAGGCCCGGCCCGGCGCACCGCCGCACGGCCGATCGGCCGCGCCGCTACAGCCTGACGACCTCGGTCACACGCACCACCGCGGCCCCCTCCTCCGCGGACGCGACCAGGTCGACCTCGGCACGGATGCGCCAGTCGTGGTCGCCCGCCGGGTCGTCGAGGGTCTGCTCCACGCGCCAGAGCCCGGCCGGGGCATCCGTCTCATCGATCGCGACCAGTCGCGGCGACCGTGCCGCCGCGTCGACGCCGATGGCGTCATGCTCCGCGTAGTACGCGTCGAGGGCGGCCGGCCAGTCGACCTCGGGGTCGAGCTCGGCGAGCTCGTCGTCGCGCTCGAGCGCCGCGAGCTGCACCCGGCGGAACAGCTCGTTGCGCACGAGCACCGTGAAGGCGCGGCGGTTCGTGACGACGGAGGGCGGCGGGGGCGGCACGACGGCCTCCTCGGCGGCCTCGTCGTGCAGCGTCGGATCGACGAGCTCCGCCCACTCGTCGACGAGGCTCGAGTCGACCTGGCGGACGAGCTCGCCGAGCCACTCGATGAGGTCGTGCAGCTCGTCGTCCTTCGCCTCGTCGGGCACGGTCTGCCGGATCGCCCGGTACGCGTCGGAGAGGTAGCGCAGCACCAGGCCCTCGCTGCGGGCGAGCTGGTACTGGGCGACGTATTCGCCGAACGACATCGCACGTTCGAACATGTCGCGCACGACCGACTTCGGCCGCAGCTCGAAGTCGCGCACCCACGGCTGGCTCGACGCGAACGTCTCGAACGCGTGCGTCAACAGGTCGGCGAGCGGCTTCGGGTAGGTCACGTCCTCGAGGAGCGCCATCCGCTCGTCGTACTCCACGCCGTCCTGCTTCATGGCCGCGACGGCCTCGCCGCGCGCGCGGAACTCCTGCTGCGAGAGGATCGGCCGGGGATCGTCGAGCGTGGACTCGATGATCGACACGACGTCGAGCGCGTAGTGCCCGGTGCCCTGCTCGCTCGTCTCGGGGTCGAGCAGCTCGATCGCGGCGAGCGCGAACGGCGACAGCGGCTGGTTCAGCGCGAAGTTCGGCTGCAGGTCGACGGTGAGCCGCACCCGCACGCCGAGCGCCGTCTCGGCGTCGCGCTCGAGCACGACGACGCCGGCGTCGCGGAGGGTGCGCAGGATCTCCAGTGCGCGGCGGGCGAGCGCGAAGCGCCGGGCGCGCGGCTCGTGGTTGTCGAAGACGAGCGAGCGGATGCCTCCCACGACGTCGCCGCCGCGGGCGATGACGTTGATGAGCATCGCTGCAGTGAGCTTCAGCTGGGGAACGAGCGGCTCGGGGTCGGCGCCGATGAGCCGCTCGAACGAGCCCTCGCCCCAGGTGACGAAGCCGGCCGGCGCCTTCTTCCGCACGACCTTCTTCAGCTTCTTCGGGTCGTCGCCCGCCTTGCGGATCGCCTGCTCGTTCTCGATCTCGTGCTCGGGGGCGAGGACCACGACGGTGCCGGCCGTGTCGTAGCCGGCGCGGCCGGCGCGGCCGGCGATCTGGTGGAACTCGCGAGCGCTCAGCTGACGCATCCGCTGCCCGTCGTACTTGGCGAGCGCGGTGATGAGCACCGAGCGGATCGGGACGTTGATGCCGACGCCGAGGGTATCGGTGCCGCAGATCACCTTCAGGAGCCCTCGCTGGGCGAGGGTCTCCACGAGTCGCCGGTACCGGGGCAGCATGCCGGCGTGGTGCACGCCGATGCCCGCCCGCACCAGCCGGGAGAGCGTCTTGCCGAACGCGGTCGTGAACCGGAATCCGCCGATCGCCTCGCCGATCTCGTCGCGCTGCTCGCGGGTGATCACCCGGATGGAGGACAGCGCCTGGGCGCGTTCCATCGCGGCGGCCTGCGAGAAGTGGACGATGTACACGGGCGCCTGCCGCGTCTCGAGGAGCTCCTCGACGGTCTCCTGCACGGGCGTCTTCGCATAGGAGAACGACAGCGGCACCGGCCGCTCGACCCCGGTGACCTGCGCCGTCTCGCGGCCGGTCCGCCGGGTGAGGTCCTCGGCGATGGGCGAGACGTCGCCGAGGGTCGCCGACATCAGCAGGAACTGGGCGCGGTGCAGCACGAGCAGCGGCACCTGCCACGCCCAGCCGCGGTCGGGGTCGCCGTAGTAGTGGAACTCGTCCATGACGACCTGGTCGATGTCGGCGTCGGATCCTTGGCGGAGGGCGAGGTTCGCGAGGATCTCCGCGGTGCAGCAGATGATGGGCGCATCGGCGTTGACTGAGCTGTCGCCCGTGACCATGCCGACGTTCGCGGCGCCGAAGATGTCGGCGAGCTGGAAGAACTTCTCCGAGACGAGCGCCTTGATGGGCGCGGTGTAGTACGTGCGTCCGCCCCGGGCGACGGCGACGGCGTGGGCGGCGACCGCGACGAGGGACTTGCCGGTGCCGGTGGGCGTGGAGAGGATGACGTTCGCGCCGGAGACCAGCTCGATGACCGCCTCGTCCTGCGCCGGGTAGAGGGGAAGGCCGCGTTCCTCGGCCCACTCGACGAACCCGGCGTACAGCGCGTCCGGGTCGGCGTCGGCGCCCTCGGGAAGGCGGGAGAGCAGCGGCTCGGTCATCCGTCGAGTCTGCCGCATCGCGGCTGAGCGTCCGCACGCCCACCCCGCCGCCGGGCGTCACGCCTCAGGCGGCAGGCCTCACGCATCAAGCGTCAGGCGTCAGGCGAACGTCACGACCGGCCCGCCGGGCGCCGACCACGCCACGCGGCCGCCCTCGAACACCGCCTCCGCGCCGCCCGACGCCTCGTCGGTGGCCACGTCGCCGAGCGGGAGGCCGAGCCGGCCCGACCGCCCGCCGAGCAGGACCCAGATGTCGCGCACCATCCCGTGCAGACACACGGCTCCGGCGTCAGCGGTCCAGATGATCGTGCCGCGTTCGAACTCGCGCGCGTAGCGGCCGCCGGGGAACTCGGCCGCCGGGCCGACGGGCTCGCCCACCTCGGGATGCTCCGCTCGTTTCGCGGTCATCGCGGGGATGGCCTCCACGATGCCGCCGGTGGTGCCGAACCGGAGGGCGCGACGGAAGTCGTCCCAGGTCACGGTGCGGACGGGGCGGTCGGCGTCGACGGCGGTGGGGTTCATGGGGGCTCCAGATGGTCGGCGGTCGGGTGTGCGGGTCCGTCCGGCGGGCTGCCGGTTCGGCCGACGGTACGGGGCCGGCGCCGCGGCGGCATCCGTGGCACCCCCTCGATCCACCCGGGGCGGACCCTGAGAAGCGGGCCCGGCGCGGTGGCGGCCGGCGAACCCCGCCGTCGGTGGGGCGGCGGCGCCCGGAATGGGGGAGCCGGCCTCCGCCATTCGTTCGGGGTCCTGGCGGGGCCGGCTCTCGGTGATCTCGGCACCGCAGACAGTTCCCCCTGCAGCGCGGCGGCCTCGATCGGGTTCGACGCTACGCCCGCCCGGATCGCCGGACATCAGGGATACCCCTGAACTCGGAACTCGTCCCGGTCGCCGCCGTCAGCTCTCGGCGGCCTCGCGGGCGGCCGCGGTCACGGTCGCGACGACGGCCCGGCGGCGCGCGGCGCGCCGCTCCGAGAGCTCCCGGGCACCCGCGTCTTCGGCGGTGCCGCAGAGGAACCGGTCGAGCTGACCGAGCACGGGCCAGGCGTTCACGAGGCTCACGATGGTGAGGAGCAGGTCGGCGGCGGCCGGCCGTGCGACGCCGGGCAGCATGGCCTGGAACGCGTCGAGCTTCCTGGCGTGGTAGCGCAGGCGCTCCTCGTCGCCCGGGTCGTCGCCGCGCTCGAGTCCTTCCCAGAACACCAGCCGCGGGATGCGGCCGTTCTCGAGGTGGTGGTCGAACAGGCGGCCGGCGTAGTCGCCGACGGCTTCGGGCCCGGTGCCCGTCATGGGCACGTCGTCCATCGAAGCCCGGAGCTCGGCCTGGAGCACGGCCCGGAACAGTGCGTCTTTGTTGCCGAAGTACTGGTAGATGCGCTCCTTGTTGACGCCCGCGGCCGCCGCGATGCGATCCACCCGGGCGCCGGCCGGGCCGTGCCTGGTGAATTCCTCGGTCGCGGCGTCGAGCAGCAACCGCTTCGTGCGCTCGGTGTCCCAGGCCATACCGGCATCCTATCAATTTCCAACCAGACAGTTGCGGAATACTCCCGTGCGTGCTTCACTTACAACCATTCAGTTGGAATTTCAGACCGAATGGATGCCGCCCATGACCAGCACCACCCCAACCCCCGTCGTCCCCGACCCGGCGCCCGCGACCGCGCCCATCGCGCCCGGGGTCACGCCGCCCTCGGTGCACGTCCGCGCCGTCGTCACGTGGCTCGCGATCTTCCCGCTCGTCAGCCTCGGCATGCTCGCCCTCGCCCCGATCTCCGAGTCGTGGCATCCGGTGCTGCGCGCTTTCGTGCTCACCCTCGTCGTCGTGCCGCTCGCCGTGTACGTCGTCGTGCCGAAGCTGCTCGGCGCCTACGGCGCGCTGCGTCGCCGGCGCCGCTGAGCGACCGTCGGGCGGACGACCCCCGCCGGGTCGCCGCCCGACACCAGCTCCACCACCGCCTCGATGCCGCGGAACACCGCGAGCGGCACCAGGTGGACGACGACGATGGGCGCGAGCACCGCACCCGAGCCGGTCAGCAGGAGCTGCAGCGGCGCGAGCCGCCCCCAGAGCAGCGCCGCGAGCAGCGCGCCCGCGGCGAGGGCGAGCCACACCGGATGCCACCACGCCAGCACGATCCCCGCCATGACCGCGAGCGCACCGAGCACCGCCTGCCCGAGGAACACCCACCCGAGCGCGCCGCGGAACGTCCGCTCGCGATCGGCGGAGACCCACGCCCACATCAGCCACGCGCGGACGAGCGGCACGCCCTGCTCGCGGAGCGCCGTGCGGAACACCCGGTCGTCCTCCCGTCGCTGGGCGAGCGCCGCGGACCGGTCGCGCTCGGCCAGCTGCTCGGCGATCTGCGAGCGATGGTCGTGCAGGAGCGCCGGCGCCGACTGTCGGCCGTAGCTCGCCACGAGGCTCCAGAGCGGATGCGGCACCGATGCGAGATCGGTGGCACGGGCGTCCGCCTCCCCCGCGGCCGGGACCCGGTACCTCACGCCCGATCGGGGATCGAGGTAGACGAACGGCTCGCGCAGCTCGAACCGGTCGCCGTCCGCCGGGCGCTGCGCGAGGGCGAGCTCGTCGAGGACTCCCCCGTCGTCACGCTGGAACGGCATGCCTCATCCTCTCCGCCGGTTCCCCCGCCGGCGCGCGCGGCCCGCCGTCACCGCCGTCACCCGCCGAGGAGCAGGGCGACGATGACGAGTGCCGGCAACGACCCGGCGGTGGTGAGGAAGACAGTATCGCGAGCCAGCGTCTCGGCCGTGTCGTAGCGCTGCGCGAACACGAACACGTTCTGCGCGGTCGGCAGGGCGCCGAGCACCGTCACGGCGTAGAGCTCGTGGCCCTCGAGCCCGAACCCGAACGCCCCGATCGCCCACGCGGCCGCCGGCATCGCGACGAGCTGCAGGGCCGTCGCGAGGAGCACGTCGCGCCGGTCGGTGCCGGGTTCCAGCAGCCGCCGGCCGTGCAGCGACATGCCGAACGCGATGAGCATCAGCGGCACCGCCGCATGGCCGATCAGATCGACCGGCTCGCGGACGAACGCGGGCAGCTCGATCCCGGATACGGCGACCGCCACGCCGAGCAGCGAGCCGACGATGATCGGGTTCAGCAGCGTGCCGCGCACGATCTGGCGCACCGAGGTGCGGCCCTCGACCCGCGCCCCGAGGATCGCGAGCCCCACCGGAGCGAACAGCAGCAGCTGCAGCAGCACGATCGGCGCCGCGTACGCGGCGTCGCCCAGCATGTACACCGCGATCGGAATGCCGAAGTTGTTGCCGTTGACGTAGCCCGAGGCGAGCGAGCCGATGACGGTATGGCCGACGCTGCGACGCCAGACGCGGAGGGAGACCAGCGCGAAGACCAGCATCATCGCCGCAGCCGCGAGCGCGGAGACCGGCAGCAGCGTCGAGAACAGCGAGGCGACGTCGGCCGCCGAGAGCACGGAGAACAGCAGGAACGGCCCGAGCACCGAGAAGTTCAGCCGGGCGAGCACCTGGCGCGCCTCCGGCGGCAGGACGCCGCTGCGGGCGGCGATCCAGCCGACCAGCACCGCGAGCCCGATCACCGCGAACCCGGTGAGGATGTCGATCACGCGCACCCCTCCGCACGGCGGGTGCTGCGCGGTCTCGTCATCGCGGCCAGCCTAGCCGGGCGAGCGGATGCTTCCCTCGCCGGAGTGCGCCGGGTAGATTGCGTCGCGTGAGGCGCCTGGGCCTCGCGATGGGGACCGGGGGGAATCCAGTCATGAGCCAGACCGTCGAAACCAGCCGCGCCGAGGGGACCGGGGGCATCCGCGCCGCCGGCATCATCGGCATCGTCCTCGGGATCGTGTTCATCCTCGTCGGCGCGATCGCCTGGGTCGCGGTCTCGAGCGAACTGCGGGCCGAGCAGATCACCGTCAGCGACGACGCGCCCTTCTTCCCGGGCGCCGAGGTCGCCGGGCCGCTCACGGCCTACAGCGAGGCCGAGGCGATCCGCCAGCACGTGCTCTCGATGACCGACGGCAAGACGTACGCCGAGCTCGACCGCGACGACCCGCTCCGCGAGACCGCGGCGACCGGATCGTACCTGCGCACGTCGCTGTTCACGTCGGTCGTCTCGTTCGGCATCGCCCTCTTCGCGATCGGCGTCGGGGTGCTCGCGATCGTGCTGAGCTGGGGCCTCCTGCTCGCCGCCCGCCGACGGTCCGTGGTCGCCTCGCCCGGCGTCGGGTCCGTCGAGTCGGCGCCCGCGCCGTGACACCGTCCGGCACCGGCTCGGACCCGCGGGCGATGAGGGAGCCGCGCGCCGAACCAAGCCCGACCGGCCGCGCTGCGGTGCCGCTCGAGGTGGTCGACGCCTGGTGGCGTGCGGCGAACTTCCTGTCGGTCGGCCAGATCTACCTCATGCGGAACCAGAGCCTCGCCCGGCCGTTGGAACCCGGGGACATCAAGCCCCGGCTGCTCGGGCACTGGGGCACGTCGCCCGGCCTGAACCTCGTCTACGCGCACCTGAACCGCGCGATCGTCGAACGCGGCACCGCGACGATCTACGTCTGCGGGCCCGGGCACGGCGGCCCCGCGATGGTCGCGAACACGTGGCTCGACGGAACGTACTCCGAGCTCTTCCCCGAGGTCACCCGTGATGCCGAGGGCATGGGCAGGCTCTTCCGCCAGTTCTCCTTCCCCGGCGGCATCCCGTCGCACGCGGCCCCGGAGACGCCCGGCTCCATCAACGAAGGCGGCGAGCTCGGCTACTCCCTCATGCACGCCTACGGCGCCGCGCTCGATCATCCGGGTCTCGTGGCGGCGTGCGTCGTCGGCGACGGCGAGGCGGAGACGGGGCCGCTGAACGCGAGCTGGCGCGCGAACGCGTTCCTCAGCCCGCGCACCGACGGTGCGGTGCTGCCGATCCTGCATCTGAACGGCTGGAAGATCGCGAACCCGACGCTGCTCGCCCGCATCCCCGAATCCGAGCTCGTCGACTTCGTCCGGGGCAACGGCTACGAGCCGCTGCTCGTCACCGGCGGATTCGACGGCGAGGACCCGATGCACGTCCACCGCGCGATGGCCGAGGCCGTCGACGAGGCGTACGACCGCCTCGAGCGGATCGCCGAGGAGGGCGCGGCCGGGGCGTTCGACGACCCGCGGGCGTCGGGCGCCCGGTGGCCCCTCATCGTGCTCCGCACCCCCAAGGGGTGGACAGGTCCGAGGGTCGTCGACGGGGTGCCGGTCGAGGGCAGCTTCCGGGCGCACCAGGTGCCGCTCGCGGGCGTGCGCGACAACCCGGCGCACCTCGCCCAGCTCGAAGCCTGGCTGCGCTCCTACCGCCCCGAGGAGCTCTTCGACGACGCCGGCGCTCCCGTCGCCGAGCTCGAGGCGCTGCGCCCCCACGGGCACCTGCGGATGAGCGCCTCCCCGTTCGCGAACGGCGGCATCGCCCGGAGCATCGTGCTGCCCGACACCGACGGCCACGCGGTGCAGACGGATGGCTCGCGCCGCACCATCGCGGAGGGCACGCGCGTGCTCGGCGGCTGGCTCGCCGACGTGCTGCGACGAAACCCCGGCACGTTCCGCCTCTTCGGCCCCGACGAGGTGCTCTCGAACCGGCTCGACGCCGTGTTCGACGTCACGCACCGGGCGTGGCAGGAGGAGGGGCATCCGTTCGACCAGCATCTCGCGCGAGAGGGCGCCGTGATCGAGGCGCTGAGCGAGCACCTCATGCAGGGCCTGCTCGAGGGGTACCTGCTCACCGGACGGCACGGCCTGATCACCAGCTACGAGGCGTTCGTCCACCTCGTCGACTCGATGTTCAACCAGCACGCGAAGTGGCTCGAGTCGGCGAAGGAGGTGCCCTGGCGGGGCGATGTCGCGAGCCTGAACTACCTGCTCTCGTCGCACGTGTGGCGCCAGGACCACAACGGCTTCTCGCACCAGGATCCGGGCTTCCTGAACGTCGTGGTCAACAAGCAGGCGGAGATCGTGCGGGTCTACCTGCCGCCCGACGCCAACACGCTGCTCGAGGTGATGCACCACGCGTTCGACACGCAGAACCGCGTGAACGTCGTCGTCGCCGGCAAGCAGCCCCAGCCCGCCTGGCTCTCGCTCGAGGAGGCGAGGGCGCACGTGGCGGCCGGGCTCGGGGTCTGGCCGTGGGCGGGTAACGAACCGGGCTTCGATCCGGCAGACCCCGGCGCATCCGTGCCCGACGTCGTGCTCGCCGCGGCGGGCGACGTGCCCACGATCGAGGCGATCGCGGCCGCCCAGCTGCTCCGGGAGCGGCTGCCCGACCTTTCGGTACGGGTCGTGAACATCGTCGACCTGATGCGCCTGCAAGATCCCGAGCATCACCCCCACGGGCTCCCGCACGAGGCGTTCGACGCCCTGTTCACCGCCGACCGGCCCGTGATCTTCGCGTTCCACGGCTACCCGTCGCTGGTGCACCAGCTCGCCTACCGCCGAACGGGACATGAGCAGCTGCACGTGCGGGGCTTCATCGAACGCGGCACCACGACGACGCCGTTCGACATGGTGCACCTGAACGACCTCGACCGCTACCGGCTCGCGCTCGACGTGCTGCACCGCGTCCCCGGCCTGGCCGATCGGCCCGGCGTCGCCGAGATCGCCGACGACTGGCGGCAGGCGCGCGCCGAGGCACGCCGGTACGCGTACGAGCACGGGGAGGACCCCGACTGGGTCGGCCCGCCGCAGCTCCCCTGAGCCCGCTCGACGGGCCGCCGCCACGCTGAGCTCACGAACGACGGAGGCCGCCGGCGAACAGGTCGCCGGCGGCCTCTCGGTCGCTTCGATCAGGTGCTACGCGCGGCAGCCCCAGCGCCAGGTGCCGTTGTGGAAGACCGGCACCATCTCGCGCCCGACGCACGGACCGCAGTCCTCGGGGCGCGGAGCGGCGGGCAGCCCGGGGTACGCCGAGGCGTCGGAGCCAGAGGCCTCGGCGGCCGGGGCCGCGGGTGCCGGGGCTGAGACAGCCTCGTCGCCGCCGGTCCACTCCGACACCTCCTCCTCGGCCGCAGCAGCGGCCGCGGCAGCGGCCTGCTCCGCGGCCAGGCGCGCGGCCTCCGCCTCGGCCGCGAGGCGCGCGGCCTCGGCGGCGCGGAACTCGGCGAGCGCCGCGGCGACCCGTTCGGCCTCTGCGGCCAGCGCGGAGCGCGCGGCGAGGATCGGCGCCGGCGTCGCGGCGGTGGTCGCCGCGCCGAGCAGCGCGGCACGGGCCTCGACGAGGGCGGCCACCTGATCGGCACCGAGCACGGCGGATGCCTCGCCCGCGAGCGCCTGCGCCGTCGCCGACGTCTCGGCGGCGAGGTGGGTCGCCGACCCGAGCCGCAGCGCGGCGACGTCGACCCCCGCGGCGCCGAGCCCCATGGTCGCGCCGGCCGCGGCATCCGTCACCGTCGATCGCGCCGACGCGGCCTCGGAGGCGTTCGCCTGCCCCGCGATGCCGACCGCGAGCGCCAGTGCGCCCACGCAGGCCAGTGCAGCCAGGCGCCGGGGCATCCGGCTCCTCGTGCTCGTGGCGGTCGCCACCTCAGCCGGTTCCCTGACTTCGTCCATTCGTTCCCCCGAATCTGAACATGCCCGTTCTGAACGCGTGTGCTCGCGCACCTGCTGCGTGCACGCCCCCCAACGGCATGCGCACGCATGCAATCTATCGGGAATGACCCCCGAAGGGGTCAGTTTTCGCGAGAATCCGCCCGTCGGACCACGGGTCCGCGGTTCACCAGCGCGGGTGGATCGACGCCCGCAGCTCGCGGTCGTAGAGCTCGCGCACCGCGTCGAAGAACGACGACGGCAGGTCGAGCGATCCGGCCGCGGCATTCGCGCGGGCCTGCTCGGGGGTCCGGGCACCCGGGATGACCGTGCTCACGCCCGGCTGCGCGGCGACCCACGCCAGCGCGACCTGCGCGGGGGTGGCCTCGGGCGCCGCAGCGGCCGCGAGCGCACTGAACTCCGCCGCGGCGCGCACGCCGGTCTCGTAGTCGACGCCCGAGAAGGTCTCGCCGACGTCGAAGGACTCCCCGTGCCGGTTGAAGGTCCGGTGGTCGTTCTCGGCGAAGGTGGTGTCGAGCGTGTACCGGCCCGAGAGCAGCCCGCTCGCGAGCGGGACGCGTGCGATGATGCCGACGCCCGCGGCCTGCGCCGCGGGCAGCACCTCGTCGAGCGGCTTCAGCCGGAAGGCGTTCAGGATGATCTGGACGCTCGCCACGTTCGGCCGAGCGATGGCCGCGAGCGCCTCGTCCACGAGCTCGACGCTCACGCCGTAGGCGGCGATCGCCCCCTCGGACACGAGCGTGTCGAGCGCGTCGAACACGCGGTCGTCGCCGTAGAGCGCGGTCGGCGGGCAGTGCAGCTGCACGAGGTCGAGCGTGTCGACGCCGAGGTTGCGCCTGGAGCGGTCGGTCCAGGCGCGGAAGTTCTCGAGGGTGTAGTGCTCGACGAGCTGCGGCACGCGCCGACCCATCTTGGTGGCCACCGTCACCCCCGCGTCGGGGTGCTCGCGCAGCCATCGACCGATGAGCGACTCGCTGCGGCCGTCGCCGTAGACGTCGGCGGTGTCGAAGACACTCACCCCCGACCCGGCGGCCGCGTCGAGCACGGCGAGGGCGTCGGCCTCGTCGACCTCGCCCCAGTCGGCGCCGAGCTGCCAGGTGCCGAGGCCGATGACGGAGACGGTGCGGCCGGTGCGGCCGAGAACGCGGGTCTGCATGGTCTCGAGGCTACCCGCGGCCGGCCGGCGCCGCTGCCGGCGCCGCTGCCGGAGGTGCCGCTGTCGGGGGTGCCGGGCAGGATGTCGGCATGTCGATCGACATCGTGTGGGCGCCCACCAACCTCGGCCTGCGGCCGCCGGAGCCCGGGGCGGTGCCCGGCACGGTGAAGGCCCCCGAGGCGCTGCGCGAGGCCGGGCTCGGGGCGGCCCTCGGCCCGAGCGCGGGCGACGCCGGCACGGTGCTCGCGGGCCGCTACCGGCCGGCGCCCGGCGCGGGCGAGGCGATCCGGAACGAACGGGCGATCCTCGCGCACACCCGGGCGCTCGCCGACCGCGTCGAAGCGGTGCTCGACCGCGGGCGCACCCCGCTCGTCGTCGGCGGAGACTGCAGTCTCGTGCTCGGCCCGCTGCTCGCCCTGCGGCGCGGCGGCGCACGCATCGGCCTGGTGTACGTCGACGGCCACGGCGACTTCCGCCGGCCGGCCACGAGCGACGCGGCCGACACCCTCGGCGGCGAGGCGCTCGCCGCCGCCGTCGGCCTGCATCACGAGCAGGTGAGCTCGCCCGACGGGCTCGCGCCTCTGGTGCGGCCCGTCGACGCGGTGCAGGCCGGCTACCGCGACGACGCGGCCGAGCTCGCCGAACTGCGCGACACCCTCGGCGACGTCCTCACCGCCGACGACCTCGCCGCGTCCGAGCCGAGCGCGGCAGCACGACGCATCCGCTCGGTCGTCGACGCGGCCGGGCTCGACGGCTTCTGGATCCACGTCGACGTCGACGTGCTCGACCCGCGGTGGATGCCCGCCGTCGACAGCCCCGACCCGGGCGGGCTCGAGCCGGCCGGCCTCGCCGCGCTGCTCGCCGAGCTCGCCCCGCACGCGATCGGCGCCGATCTGGCGATCTACGACCCCGAACTCGACCCCGACGGCAGCGCCGCGACGATCATCGTCGAGGTCGTGCGCACCGGTCTCGCCGGGCTCGGGTCGCTCAGGCGAAGCGCGGCGGAACGGCGCGCAGCGCCTGCCAGCCCTCCGCCACCCGGCACGAGCCGAGCGTCGTGAAGCCGGCGTCACGGAGCGCATCGCGCACGGATGCCTCGCCCTCGGCGCCCTCGAGCGCCGCACCGTGCACCACCCAGGTGGGGGCGACGACGCCGCACTCCAACAGCCACGCCGGCAGCCCGTCGAGCTGCTCGGGGGTGCGGACGACGGTGACGACGAGTTCGGCGTCCCACGGGAGGGCCCGGTCGACGTCGGCGAGCGCCTCGGCCAGCTCGGGGACCGGCACCTCGCCGCGCACGGCGACCGCGAGATCGGCGGTCAGCCCGAGGCGTTCCGACAGACGCGGTTCGACGTTCGCGAGTGCGTGGGCCACGGCGCCGGATGCCTTCGATTCCCCCATCATTTCCCCCCGGGTCATCTTCGCCCGATCGGGGCTCGCTCGCAACGGCTGATCGACGAACGGCGACTCGATCACGCGATCCGCACCGCGGTGCCGGTGACCGTGATGCCGCCCGTCGGGGGAATCGTGACGTCGAGGACGCTCGGCCGACCCACGTGCCTGCCCTGGTGGATGCGCACTCGCGCCGGCGGATCGACGCGGCCGAGCCCGCGGAGGTAGCCGCCGAAGGCGGCCGCCGCCGAGCCCGTCGCCGGGTCTTCGGTGATCCGGCCGACGGGGAAGAGGTTGCGGGCCTCCCAGGCACCGGCCCCGAGCTCGCGGAGCACGCTCACGGTGCCCGGCCACCCCTCGGCGTCCATGAGGGCGCGCACCGCGGCCGGATCGAACGCGAACCCGTCGAACCGGTCGGCGTCGGCGACGACGAGCACCGGGTGGGGGTTCCCGGCGAAGGCGACCCGAGGCGGGAAGCGGGGGTCGAGATCGGCTCGGTCGAGGCCCAGCAGGTCGAGCAGCCGGTCGAGCACGTCGTCGGCGAGGTCGGCCACGCGCGGCTCGACGCTGGTGAAGGCGGCGGTCGCCGAGGCATCCGTCTCGATCACGACGTCGCCGACCGCGGTGCGGAACCGGAGTTCGCCTGCGCCCGCTCGCTCGGCGAGCACGACGGCCGTCGCAATAGTCGCGTGTCCGCAGAACGGCACCTCCGCGATGGGCGAGAAGTAGCGGATGCGCCGTGCGCCGTCGGCGTCGGTGCCGACCACGAACGCCGTCTCGGCGTAGTCGACCTCGGCGGCGATGCGTTGCATGGCGTCGTCGTCGAGGCCCGCCGCGTCGAGCACGACGCCGGCGGGATTCCCGCCGGCGGGATCGGCGGTGAACGCGGCGTACCGCAGTATCTCGGGCTCGGCGGGCATGCGTCGATCCTCGCACGGACGGACCCGGCTCCTCGCGGGAGCCGGGTCCGTCGGCGCTGGAGCGCACGTCAGGCCGACGGCTCGGCGCTCTCCTGCTCGGCGCCGAAGCGGCGGCGCGCCTCGACGGGGATGAGCGGATGCCTCGCGCGGTCGCGGATCTGCTGCACCGCCCAGGAGTTGCCGTCGGGATCCTGGAATCCGAAGAACGTGCCGCCGTCGCGCGGGTCGATGACCTGGATCTCGCTGCACTCGACGCCGCGCCCCACGAGCTCGGCGCGGGCCTCCTCGGCGTCGGCGACGACGAGCTGCACGCCCTTCAGCGACCCGGGCGCCATCTCGTTCTGCGCGGGCAGCGTGCCGATCACGATGGAGCACCCCGACCCCACCGGGGTCAGCTGGGCGAACCGGTGCTCGCCGGCGTGCGTGTCGTGGTCGAGCACGAAGCCGAGCCGGTCGCGGTAGAACTCGATCGCCCGGTCGACGTCGCTCACGGGGACAATGACGACCTCGAGCGTCCAGTCCATCTCAGGCCTCCCGCGCCGGGCCCGCGACGAGGGCGTCGAGCCGCTCGAAGCCTTCGGTGACTCCGCGCTCCATGCCGGAGGCGACCATGCCGTCGCGGGCTTCGACGCTCGGGTAGGTCGAGTGGCCGGTGAGCCGGCTGCGGCCGTTGCCCAGGTCTTCGAACGTCATGGTCTCGATCGCCACGACGTCGGGCACGCCCTCGAACTCGAAGGTCTGGACGGCGAACTCGTTCTCGCGGACGGAGTGGAAGGTGCCGTTGAAGGCCCATTCGCCGCCGTCGGGGTCGCGGTGGAGGTAGCGGTAGCCACCCTGGGTGGTGAAGTCCCAGCGCTCGATGGTCATCTCGTAGCCGTTCGGGCCGAGCCACTGCTTCACGAGCTCGGGCTCGCGGTGCGCGCGGAAGACGGCCTCGACGGGGGCGTCGAACTCGCGCACGATCTCGATGAACGGCAGCCCCTCGGGGGCGTTGATGGTGACGGGATTGCTCATTGCTCCTGCTCCTTGTCGGTTGCTCCGGCGGCAGCATCCGTGTCGGCGTCGCCGGTGCCGGGGTCGGCGATGGTGCCGAGCAGCGCGTCCAGTGCACGGAATCGCTGCTCGTGGATCAGCCGGTAGCGGTCGATCCAGGCGGTGAGCGCTTCGAGCGTCGCAGCGTTCAGATGCACGGGCCGGCGCTGCGCGTCGCGCGTACGCGTGACGAGCTCGGCCTGCTCGAGCACCTGGATGTGCTTGGACACCGCCTGCTTGGTGATGGCGAACGGTTCGGCCAGTTCGTTGACGGTGGCCGGGCCGCGGCTCAGCCGGGCCACGATGCGCCGACGGACGGGGTCGGCCAGGGCCATGAAGGCCCGGTCGAGCCGATCGTCGGCGCTCGGATCCACAATCATCAACTGACTCCTTGATCAACCATCTTGTTGATTACAACGTACGCCGGTCCCCGAGTGCTGTCAACGCTGCACCGAGATTTGCTCGCGTTCCGCGCCGCGGAGGACGAGAATCGGCGCGTACGCCACGCGACCGGAGGAGGACGCCATGTCCGTCACGCTCAACCCGTACCTCAGCTTCGAGGCGAACGCCCGGGAGGCACTGGAGTTCTACCGCTCCGTGTTCGGCGGCGAGCTCAGCACCTCGACATTCGCCGAGTTCGGCATGTCCGAGGACCCCGCCGACGGAGAGAAGATCATGCACGGCCAGCTCACGACGCCGAACGGTCTCACCCTGATGGCCGCGGACACGCCACCGGGCACGCCGTATGCGGCACCGGCGGGCATCTCGATCTCGCTCTCAGGCGAGTCGGAGGACGACGCCGTGCTCCGCGGCTACTGGGATGCGCTGCGCGAGGGCGGTTCGGAGGTGGTGCCCCTGGAGGTCGCGCCATGGGGCGACGCCTTCGGCATGCTCGTCGACCGGTTCGGCGTCAGCTGGATGGTGAACATCGCAGGCGGCGAACCGAGCTGAGCGGATGCCCCGTCGGGGGCATTGAATCCGGCCGGGCCGCTCAGCCGAGCAGCGCGGGCGCTTCGTGCAGGGCGCGTACCACGGGCGCGAGCTCGGGGCGCGCCTCGGCCTCGTCGAGCACGCGCTCGAGCGTCTCGTCGTGCACCGGCCGCGCGCGCTCGTAGAGGGCCCGGCCGGCGGAGGTCAGCTCGGTGTAGATGCCGCGACGATCGTCGGCGCACAGCACCCGGGTGAGCAGCGCCCGATCTTCGAGCCGGTTGACCAGGCGGGTGGTGGCACTCGGGCTGAGTGCTGCGGCGCGCGCGAGCTGCTGCATCCGCATGTGCCAGCCGTCCTGACGGCTGAGGGCGTCGAGCACGGTGTACTCGACGACGGAGAGACCTGCGGAGGCGTCGAGCGCGCGCTCGAGCTCGGCCTCGATCAACCCGTGCAGCGCCGCGAGCGTGCGCCAGCCCTGCGCGCGCACTTCGACGGCGTCGTCGGCGATGCCCATGCGGTCCTCCTCGTGTCGACTCCGGTCGGCGCACCTGCGCGACGGAGTGAGTTGCTTGCGCTTTCTATTTGCGTGTGCAAGTATTCTACCCGCCGTCGCAATAGTGCGCGCGTGCAACTACCCACCCCACTCTACCGGAGGTATCACCATGCCCGGAGGCCTCATCGCCCTCGCCCTCGGCGGCTTCGGCATCGGGCTGACCGAGTTCGTCATCATGGGCCTGCTGCCCGAGGTCGCCGCGACCTTCGGCGTCACCGAGGCCGCGGCCGGCTGGCTGATCTCCGGCTACGCCCTCGCAGTCGTCGTCGGCGCCCTCGGCCTCACCGCCGCGACCACGCGCCTCCCGCGGAAGCCCGTGCTCATGGGACTGCTCGGTCTCTTCATCGCCGGCAACGCCGTCTCCGCCCTCGCCCCGGGCTACGAGCTCATGCTCACGGGGCGCGTCATCGCCGCCCTCTGCCACGGCGCCTTCTTCGGCATCGGCTCGGTCGTCGCCGCCAGCCTCGTCGCCCCCGAGCGGGCCGGCCGCGCGATCGCGATCATGTTCACCGGGCTCACCGCCGCCAACGTCCTCGGCGTCCCGTTCGGCACGTTCATCGGGCAGCAGTTCGGCTGGCGCGCGACGTTCTGGGCGATCACCGCGATCGGCGTCATCGCGCTCGCCGGCATCGCACTCCTGGTGCCCCGCCGTCGCGCCGCGGCCGTGGCTGCCGCCGGCGCCGGGACCGCCGATGCGACCGGCGCGGCCGGGACGAGCCTCCGGCTCGAGCTGGGCGCATTCCGCTCGGGTCAGGTCTGGCTCTCCCTCGTGGTCACCGTGCTCGGCTTCGGCGGCATGTTCGGCGCCTTCACCTACATCGCGTACACGCTCACCGACGTCGGCGGCTTCGCCGAAGCCGCCGTGCCGTGGCTGCTCGTGCTCTTCGGGGGCGGTCTCTTCGTCGGCAACTGGATCGGCGGACGCCTCGCCGACCGCTCGATCGACGGCACCCTGCTCGTCTTCCTCTCGGCCCTCGTGGTGATCCTGGTGCTGTTCGGTCTGCTGGCCGGCAGCCAGGCGGCGACGATCGTGCTCCTCATCGCGATGGGCGGCTTCGGCTTCGGAACGGTGCCTGCGCTCCAGAGCCGGGTCATGTCGTACGCGCGGACGGCGCCGACGCTCGCCTCCGGGGCCAACATCGCAGCGTTCAACCTCGGCAACGCGCTCGGCGCCTGGGCGGGCGGGGTCGCGATCACCGCGGGGCTCGGGTACACGTCGCCGATCTGGGTGGGCGCGGTGATCACCGCCCTCGCGGTCGTCGTCATGGCGGTCGCCGCGGCCGGCGCGGCCGCATCGCGTCGCCGCGCGACGGCTGCCGCCGCGACCGGGACGGGATCCGTCACGGTCGCCACCGCCTGATCCCGGACCGCTCCCAGGAGTTCCCCCGCGGGTCTGCGGCGGCTTCATAGCCAGGCGGAGGATGCTGGAAGCATGTCCCGCCGCCCGACGCTCGCGCTCGTGACCGCGGGCTACCTCGCCCTCGTGGCGTGGGCGACGCTCGGACCGTGTCCTGGCACGCCATCGGCTACGAGGCGGCGCGCGGCGTGCTCACGCCGTCGATCTGGCTCGACCGCTCGACCTGGACCACGGGGTCCCCGCTCGAGTTCGCGGCGAACATCGCGATGTTCGTCCCCGTCGGCGTGCTGTTCGCCATGCTCGCGGGGCCTCGGCGGTGGATCTGGGCGCTCGGTGCCGCCGGGGCGGTGAGCACGGCGATCGAGCTGGCGCAGATCCCGATCGACGACCGCATCTCCGACCCGCGCGACCTGCTCGCGAACACCGCGGGCGCGGTGATCGGGCTGGTGCTGAGCGGCCTCGTGCGGGCGGTCAGGGCCCTGCATCGCACGGTGCGGACCGTGCGGGTCTGACCCTCCGACCCCAGTCGAACGGCTTGCTCAGTCGAACAGGTCGCTCAGCCAGTTGTCCTTCTTCTTCCGGCGGTACCCCTGGTCGTACCCGCGATCGTCCGAGCGGCGCTCGTCGTAGCGGCGGTCGTCGTACCGGCGGTCGCCGCCCGTCATCTGGCGCAGCAGGTCCATGGGGTTCTGCGACTGGCCCTGCGGAGCGCCCTGCGGCTGCGCCGGATAGCCCTGCGGCGCCTGCGGTGCCGCCTGCGGCGGGACGGGCCGCTGCGCCTGCGGCTGGAACTCCTGCCCGGCGCGCTCGATGATCTTGTCGAGCTCGCCGCGGTCGAGCCACACGCCACGGCACTGCGGGCAGTAGTCGATCTCGATCCCGCTGCGCTCGCTCATCACGAGCACGGCTCCGTCGTTGGGGCACTGCATGGGAAGGCTCCTTCATCAGGGGTCTGCCAGGGATCCCGAGCCTAGGGAGCGAAGCTGTGGGGATGCTTCACGGCCTCGGCCGCGATCGCGAGGTCGGCGACGAGCGCGTCGAAAGCCGCCCCGCGTTCGTCCGCGTCCCGGACCCGCAGCACAGCCGACGGGTGCTGGGTGAGCACGACGGGAGCGGGCGCCCCTTCCGGTGGCGGCAGCACGCGCCCGCGCAGGTCGCCGAGTCGCACGGGACTGCCGAGGAGCGACCGCGCGGCGGTGGCGCCGAGGCCGACGACGACCGACGGATGCACCGCACGGAGCTCGGCCGCGAGCCACGGCCGGCAGGCGACGAGGTGGCCGACCGCGGGCTTCTCATGAATGCGCCGCTTGCCGCGCAGCTCGAAGCGGAAGTGCTTGACCGCGTTCGTGAGGTAGGCGTCGGCACGAGCGATGCCGGCCGCGGCCAGCGCGTCATCCAGCACCCGCCCCGCCGGGCCGACGAAGGGCTCGCCCTCGCGGTCCTCGCGGTCGCCGGGCTGCTCCCCCACGAGCATCACCGACGCCTCCGGCGAGCCCGTGGAGAAGACCGCCTGCGTGGCGTCCCGCCACAGCTCGCAGCCGCGGCAGTCCGGAACGGCCCGGCGGAGCGCGGCGACATCGGCGTCGGGCGGCACCCATCGCTCGGCGCCCGGGCGGTCGACCTCGGTCATGCGGTCAGCGTAGGCACGAGGCATCCGCGGCTCCCAGGGGTTGACGGTGGTTGACTGGGCGCATGCGCATCATCGTCACCGGCGGATCGGGCAAACTCGGCCGCACCGTCGTCCGCACGCTTCGCGAGGAAGGGCACGAGGTGGTGAACCTCGATCGCTCCGGCGAGCGCGGCAGCGTCGTGCTCGTCGACCTCACCGACGCCGGGCAGGTCCTCGACGCAGTGGCCGGCATCGACGAGCATCACGCCGGGGTCGACGCGATCGTCCACCTCGCCGCCGTGCCCGCGCCGGGGCTGATGAGCGACGTCGCGACCTTCCACAACAACCTGCTCTCGACGTTCAACGTGCTCCAGGCCGCCCGCCGGGCCGGGGTGAAGCGCGTGGTGACGGCCTCGAGCGAAACGGTGCTCGGGCTGCCGTTCGACACCCCGCCGCCCTACATCCCGGTCGACGAGGACGTCACGAGCCCCGAGACGACGTACTCCCTCGTGAAGCACCTCGAGGAGCAGCTCGCGATCCAGCTCGTGCGGTGGGACCCCGAGCTCTCGATCACCGCGCTGCGCTTCTCGGACGTCATGGACCCCGAGGACTACGCGGCCTTCCCCGCGTTCGACGCCGACGCGTCGCTGCGCAAATGGAACCTGTGGGGCTACGTCGACGCCCGCGACGGCGCCCAGGCCGTGAGCCGCGCCCTCGCGGCCGCGCGACCGGGGTTCGAGCGGTACGTGATCGCCGCGGCGGACACCGTGATGAGCCGCCCGAACGCCGAGCTCGTGTCCGAGGTCTTCCCCGGCGTCGAGGTGCGCGGCAAGCTGGGCGAGCACGACACGCTGCTCTCGATCGAGAAGGCACGGCGCGAGCTCGGATACGAGCCGCGGCACTCCTGGCGGGACGCGGTCGGGCGCTGATCGGCGGCGCACGACGCCGCATCGATTCTTCACCGAGACCCTCAGCCGGCCGGCCGGCCGTCGGGGGTCGCCGGTACGCTCGCGGCATGCGCTTCCGGTTCACCGCACCGCTCTGGGAGTGGCGGTCCCAGGCCAACTGGTTCTTCGTCACCGTGCCCGAGGAGGCGTCGGCCGACATCCGCGAGGTGCCCTTGCCGCCCCGGGGGTTCGGTGCGGTCCGCGTCCGGGTGCGCGTCGGCGGATCGACCTGGTCGACCTCGGTGTTCCCCGACTCCACCGAGGGCGCCTATGTGCTGCCGATGAAGAAGGCCGTGCGCGATGCCGAGGGCCTCGTCGAGGGCGGCCCGGTCGAGGTCGAGCTCGAGGTCGCCGAGATCTGAGACGTGCCGCGCGGCGGTCAGCTGCGCGGCGAGAGGTCGGGCAGTAGACGGGTGCCGAACTCGTGTCTGAGCGCGCTGCGGGCGGCGTACCAGCCGTTCAGCCCGTGCACCCCAGGGCCCGGCGCGGTGGAGGCGCCGCAGAGGTAGACCCCGCGCGCGGGCGTGCGCCACGGGTCGGTCGAGAGCACGGGCCGCCGTACCAGCTGGCGCAGGTCGGGCTCTCCGGAGGCGATGTCGCCGAGGACGTAGTTCGGGTTGTACCGCTCGACGTCGACGGCCGTGCTCGAGGTCGTCGCGAGGATCGTGTCGCGGAACCCCGGCGCGAACCGTTCGAGCTGCGCCGTGACGGCCTCCGCCCGGTCGATGCTCGATCCGCGCGGCACGTGCGTGTACGCCCAGAGGACGTGCTTGCCCTCGGGCGCCCGCGACGGGTCGAACCGGCTCGGCTGCGACACGAGGACGTACGGGGCATCCGGGTGCCGCCCAGCGGTCACCGCGTTCTCGGCAGCCGCGATCTCGGCCCGGGTGCCGCCCACATGCACGGTGCCAGCCTCCCGCAGCGCGGGGTTCGCCCACGGCACGGGCTCGGACAGCGCGAAGTCGACCTTCGCCACGCCGTTGCCGTAGCGGAACGTGTCGAGCGCCGCGAGGTAGCGCTCGGGCAGCCGGCTCTCCGCGATCCGTGCGAGGGCGCGTGGCGTGACGTCCAGCAGGACCGCCCGTGAGGCCGGCAGCTCGTCGAGGGTGCGCACCTCATGCCCCGTCACCACCTCGCCGCCGTGCGCGACGAGGTCGTCGACGAGGGCGTCGACGATGGCTTGGCTCCCGCCGACCGGGACCGGCCAGCCGACGCTGTGCGCATACGCGGCGAGCGACAGGCCGGCGCCTGCGGCCGCGACGCTCGGCAACGGCAGGATGGCGTGCGCCGAGACGCCCGTGAGGAGCGCGGGCGCGGCATCCTCGCTGAAGCGCGCGTTCCAGAGCGCGGTGCCCTGCTCCAGCGAGGACAGGCCGAACCGTGCCGCCGTGAGCGGGTCTGCGGGGACGCGGAGCAACTGCGAGCCGGTGAAGTCGGCGACGCCGCCCGCATGCTCGGCGAGCGGGCCCATGAGCCCGCCGTAGGCGGCGCCGTCGCGGCCGAGGCCGTCGACGGTGCGCTCCAGGTCGCGCCAGGCGAGCGCGGCGCGACCGCCGTCGAGCGGGTGGCCGAAGGAGAGCTCGGGGACGGTCAGCTCGATCCGCCTCGCCAGGCCGAACTCCCGGAAGAACCGCGAGGCGAGGGCGAGCGGGTGCACGGCCGAGCAGATGTCGTGCCGGAAGCCCGGCAAGGTGACCTCGGCCGTCCGCGCGCCGCCGCCCGGGGTGGGGTTGCGCTCGTAGACCCGCACCGACAGGCCGGCCCGCGCGAGGGTCACCGCCGCGGCCAGCCCGTTCGGGCCGGCACCGACGACGACCGCGTCGAGCTCGGCGCGAGGCATCCGGCTCATCGCGCCTCCGCGCCGGCCGGATCGGCGCCCGCCGCCTGCGACTCCGGACCCGGGACCGGGCGGGTGTCGTCTTGGCCCGTGCGATGCCGGCCCTCGGCGAGGAAGGCGAGCCGGCGGAGCGACTCGGCGTTCCGCAGGTGCAGGAGCACGTCCATGAGCGGCGCAGGCACCCAGGAGCCGGGGCCCGCGACGACCTCCTCCTGCATGCGCACGACGCACCCGGCCCCGCGGGGCTTCACCTCCATGAGGACGCGAGCCTCGCCGAGGGGCCAGCCGCTCGGCCGCATCCGCATGCGGAGCGGCGGCTGCCACTCCAGCGAACGCGTCTCGTCGTCGATGAGCACCGGCCAGACCCCGATCGAGTGATGCAGCCGCGCCTCGGGCGCGGGCCACGAGGCGTCCACATCGCGCATGCGCGACGCACCCACCACCCAGGAGGGATAGAGCCACGCGTCGGCGAGCACCTCGAAGACGGCGTCGGGCGGACAGTCGAAGACGCGGACGTTGCGCGACACGGATGCCTCCCCTCGGGGCGGCGGATGCTCCGCCGCTGGGCGGTCTCGCGACCGGATGCCTCCGATGCTACGGGCGGCCACCGGCACGCGCACGGGGTTGACGCGCCACCCAGCGCCCGTCGGCGCGCCCCTCGCGCCCATCACCCGGCGTGCCGCCGGCCCCCGTCAGCCGGCGTGCCGCCGGCGCCCGCCGACCCGGTGGGTGGCCGTGACCTCGCGCGTACGGCGGAGCGGCACCGACATCTCGTCGTGCCGGCGCTGGGCGACCCGCACGAACAGGAAGTCGACGAGCGCGAGCTGGGCGATGCGGCTCGACATGGCACCCATGCGGTAGCTCGACTCGCGCGCGTGCGTGGCGAGCACCACGTCGGCCGCCTCCGCGATCGGCGACTCGGGCGAGTTCGTGACGGCGACCGTGAACGCGCCCGCACCCCGCGCGACCTGCAGCGCATCGAGCGTCTCGGTCGTCTCTCCGGTGTGGGAGACCGCGATCGCCACGTCGCCCGGCGCGCGGAGCGCCGCAGACACCAGCGCGAGGTGGATGTCGACCGAGCACGCGGCGGAGACGCCGATGCGCGCGAGCTTCTGCTGGAGGTCCTGCGCGGTGAGGCCGGACGCGCCGAAGCCGTAGAGGTCGACGTGCCGGGCGGAGGCGATCGCGTCGGCCACCCGGTCGAGCGCGGTCGCGTCGAGGCCCTGAGCCGTCTGCTCGATCGCGAGCGTCTCCTGGAACGCGATCTTGGCGATCACCTCCGTCGCGGCGTCGTCGGGGCTGATGTCGGACTCCGCGAGGCCGAACCGGTCGCGCTCGGCCTGCTCGCGGCTCACCGCGCTCGCGACGGCCATGCGGAACTCGCGGTACCCCGTGTAGCCGAGGGTCTGGCAGAACCGCGCCACGGTCGACAGCGACGTGCCGCAGCGGCGCGCGAGATCGGTGATGGTGAGGTCGACCACGAGCGACGGGTCGTCGATGATGGCCTCGGCGACCCGCGCCTCGGACGAGCTCAGCCTGGGCAGCGCCTGCCGGACTCCGGACAGCACGTCAGGGGACATCGGGCTCCTCCGGATCGGTCTGGACGCGGCGGATCGCATCGCGCAGCACCCCATCTTCGCGCTCCAGGGCCGCCCGGGCGAGGTGCGGCGCGACCCCCGTCAGGGTCACGAGGATCGCGGCCTTGACGCTCCCGTCCGTCGCGGCGAGCGCGGCGGCCGCGGCTTCGGCATCGACGCCGGTCGCCAGCATGACGATCCGCTCGGCGCGCGCCCTGAGCTTGTCGTTCGTCGCCTGCACCTCGACCATGAGGTTGCCGTGGACCTTGCCGAGACGCACCATCGCGATGGTCGAGATCGCGTTCAGCACGAGCTTCTGGGCGGTGCCCGCCTTCAGCCGGGTCGAGCCGGCGACGACCTCCGGGCCCACTTCGACCTCGACCGCGAGGTCGGCGACCGCGCCGATCGCCGAGCCGCGATTGCCGGCCAGCGCCACCGTGAGCGCCCCGGCGGAGGCGGCGTGCCGGAGCGCACCGACGACGTAGGGTGTCCGCCCGGACGCCGAGATGCCGACGACCGCGTCACCCGGCCCCACCCCGATCGCCGCGAGGTCGGCGGCGCCGAGCTCTGGATCGTCCTCGGCGTTCTCGACGGCGTTCCGGAGCGCCGCCTCCCCACCCGCGATGACGCCGACGACGAGCGCCGGGTCGGTGCCGAACGTCGGCGGGATCTCGCTGGCGTCGAGGACGCCGAGCCGTCCCGCGGTCCCGGCACCGGTGTAGATCAGGCGACCGCCCGCCCGGAGCCGCGCGACGACGGCGTCGACGGCCGCGGCGATCTGCGGTCCCGCAGCCTCCACCGCGGAGACGGCGACCGCGGACTCCTCGATCATCGTCGCGACCTGCGCCTCGGTGGAGCGGAGGTCGAAGTCGGCGAGACGGTCGTCGACCGCTTCGGTCGCGAGCTCTGCGAGCACGTCGCGGAGCGCCTCGCGGGAGGCGGCGCCGGTCTCGCCGGCCGCCTCGGCCCACCCGTCCCGGGTCCTCCCCGCCCCGTCGGCCCCGCCGGGCTCGGTCGTGGTCATGCTGCTCCCCCTCCACCCGCGGCCCCGTCGTCCGCGGCACCAGCGCCGACGACGACGGATGCCACGCCACCGAGCGGCTCCGGCAACGCGAACGATGCCGGCCCCGGGGTGATGCGTCCGGCGATCCGGGACGCGGGCCCCGCGACGCGCACCGGCACCCGGTGCCACGACAGGTAGCCGAGGAGCCCGAACATGAGCGACTCCTTGAACGCGGGATCGAGGCCGCGTTCGGCGCTCGAGACGACGCGGATGCCCCGCCGCCCGGCGTGATCGGCGAGCCGGGCCAGGAGCGCCGGATTCAGCGCCCCGCCGCCCGAGACGACGAGCTCGGCCGCGCCGGTGCCGTCGAGCGCCTCCGCCACCGCGAGCGCCGTCAGCTCAGCGAGCGTCGCCGCGAGGTCGTCGAGCGGCAGGTCGCGCGCGCCGGCTCGATCGGCCGCGGCATCGACCACGCCGAGATGGAAGGTCTCGCGCCCGGTCGTCTTCGGCGTCGCAGCCGCGAAGTACGGGTGCGCCCGGAGCTCCGCGAGGAGCGTCCCGTGCACACGGCCCGACGCGGCCCGGCGTCCGTCACGGTCGTAGGCCTCGGCGCCTTCCGTGGCGCGAGCGACGGCCTCGTCGAGCAGGGCGTTGCCCGGACCGCTGTCGAACGCGAGCACGCCGCCGTCTGGCGCGACGACCTGCACGTTCGCGATGCCGCCGAGATTGACGGTCGCGAGCGGGCGTCCGATGCGACGCGCTTCGCCGATCAGCCAGAGGCGGTCGAACACCGCCATGAGCGGGGCGCCTTCGCCGCCGGCGGCGATGTCGGCGGCGCGGAGGTGCGAGAGCACGGGCGCGCCGGTGCGCTCGGCGATCCACGCCGGTTCGCCGAGCTGCAGCGTGCCCCGGGCATGGCCGTCCTCGACCCAGTGGTGCGCGGTCTGTCCGTGCGAGACGATCAGGTCGGCGTGGCCGCCGGACTCGGCGATCGCCTCCTCGGCGGCTGCGGCGAACGCCTGCCCGAGCCGGGTGTCGAGCCGGCACCAGTCGCCCGCGTCGAGACGGGCGCCGAGCGCCGCGTCGAGGAGCTCCCGCCGGAGCGCGGCCGCCCACGGCACGGTGCGCAGCAGCACCGGGTCGAGCCGAACGGCGGCGTCGGCGGCGTCGTCGGCGGATGCGGCCCCCGGCTCGCCAGGCCGCATATCGACGGCGCCGACGTCGACGACGGCGACGTCGATGCCGTCGGCCGACGTGCCGGACTGCAGCGAGACGATCCTCATCAGAAGGTTCCCCGGAGCACGGCGCCCGCGGCTTCGGCCGCCACACGGCTCGCCGCCCGCGTCTCGACGAGCGGCAGTGCCGGCGGTTCGGCGAGCGGCACGCCGACGTGCACGAGCACCGCCGGCACGGCCGCATCGCGGACCGCGTCGACGACCGACCGCTGCCCAGGCGACGTCTCGAACGCGTCGGCGAGGACGACGACGGGTCCGCCCGCCGCGACGGCCGCGGCGACCTCACCGGCTTCGCCCTCCTCGGGCTCGATCCGTCGGACCGTCCCTCCGCCGCTCAGCGCCGCCGCCACGTAGTCGGCGCCGCTGTCGACGGCCAGCGTCGGCCGCCGGCGCACGTCGAGGACGACGGCCGCGCCGGACACCTCGGGCAGATCGCCGTGCACGGAGATCGCCCGGCGCACGAGGGATGCCGCGTCGACGTCGTCGGGCGCCGCAGCGGCCGAACCCGACCCGCTGGCGGCCGTCCTCCGGGCGTCGACGTCGGTGCCGGCGCCGGTCCCGCCGGACCCCGTCCCGGCGGCGAGCGCCCGCACCCGCGCGGCGGCGCGCTCGAGCACCGAGACCTCGAGCTCGCCGCTCGCGATCGCGTCGAGCAGCGCGGACTGCACCTCGGCGAAGTCGAGCGCGTCCTGGTCGGGCGCCGCGTGGGCGCCGGGGTTCGCCGGGTTCCCGATGCACAGCAGATCGGCACCGGCCTGCACCGCGAGCACCGCCCCGCGCCCCGCGCCGACCGTCGCCCGGACGGCCGCCATGTCGAGCGCGTCGGTGACGATCGCGCCCTCGAAGCCGAGCGCGCGGAGCCGCCCGAGCGCCACCGGGTTCAACGTCGCGGGGAGCTCCCCCCACTCCGGCAGCACGAGATGCCCGGTCATGACGGCGCGCACCCCCGCGGCGATCGCCGCCTCGAAGGGCGGCAGGTGCACCCGCTCGAGCTCGGCGAGGGGCATCCTGAGCTCCGGCAGCGCGTGGTGGGAGTCGACGTGGGTGTCGCCGTGACCCGGGAAGTGCTTGACGCAGGCCGCCGCGCCGGCGCTCTGGATGCCACGCACCGTCGCCGCGACGTGCCGCGAGACCAGCTCGGGCTCGTCGCCGAAGCTGCGCACCCCGATCACCGGGTTCGCCGGGTCGACGTTCACATCGGCCACGGGTCCGAGCACCACGTTCGCCCCGACGGCGAGCGAGCGCCGGGCGAGCTCGCGGCCGACGGCCTCGGTCGCGGCCGCCTCGTCGATAAAGCCGAGCTGCCACGCGCCGGGCAGCGTCGAGCCCGACCTCGCCTCGAGCCGCGTGACGTTGCCGCCCTCCTCGTCGATGCCGACGAGCACGTCGTCGCGTCCGGCGTGCAGGGCTGCGGCGAGCGCTCGTCGTTCGGCCCGGTCGCCCAGGTTCTGGGCGAACAGCACGGCGCCCGCGAGCCCGGCGTCGAGCTCGCGCCGCAGCCAGTCGGGCACCCGCCGGCCGAGGAACCCCGGCCAGATGACGGCGTTCACCAGCTCCCGCAGCGCGGGGTCGTCGCGGCGCGGCATCCCTACCCCTTCACCGCACCGGCGACGAGCCCGCTCGACAGGCGGCGCTGCACGATGACGAAGAAGATCATGACGGGCACCGTGATGATCGTCGACGCGGCCATGATGTAGCCCCACTCGTTCGAGTGCTCGCCGAAGAACTGCTTCAGGCCGATGGCGACCGTGTAGTTCTCCGTCGCTCCGCCGAGGAGCGTCATGGCGAAGATGAACTCGTTCCACGCGGTGATGAAGCTGAACACGCTCGTCGCCACGAGGCCCGGCATCACGAGCGGCAGCAGCACGGAACGGAACATCCGCCCCCAGCTCGCGCCGTCGATGTACGCGGCCTCCTCGAGCTCGACCGGCACGGCCGCGACGAAGCCGCGCAGCATCCAGATGCCGAACGGCAGCGACAGGGCGACGTAGACGACCATGAGGCCGAGCAGCGTGTTCAGCAGCTGCAGGTCGCGGACCTGGACGAACAGCGGGATGACGAGCGCCTCGAGCGGCACCATCTGCACGATGAGGATCATGAGCAGCATCGCCGTGCGGAACCGGAACCGGAACCGGGCCACGGCGACCGAGGCGAGGAGCGCCAGGACGGCGCTCGCGAAGACCGTCACGAGCGCGACGAGGGCCGAGTTCCGGAGGAACACGTCGAACCCGCCCTCGGTGAGCACGTACGCGAAGTTCTCCAGGGACCACTCGCGGGGCAGCAGGGTCTGCCCGCCCGCGCCCGCCTGGGCGTCGAACGCGCTCGAGAGCATCCAGAACGCCGGGAACAGCGTGAAGGCGAGGAGGACCACGACGAGCACGGCCTTGCCGGCGGCCGCGCGCGCCTTGCGGCCGGTGCGCCGGGTGCGCGGGATCTCGCGGGTGAGCTCGGCGGTCACAGCTCCTCCTCCTTCAGCATCGTGCGGACGTAGACGACCGTGATCACGAGCAGGAGCAGCGTGAGCAGCACCGCGATGGCGGAGCCGAAGCCGTAGCGGTTCTGACCGAACGACTCGACGTAACTCCAGACGCCGAGGTTCAGCGCCTCGCGGTTGGAGCCGGCACCGCCCGGCATGAGGTACACCTGCGCGAACACCTTGAAGTCCCAGATGGTGGACAGGATGATCACGACCGAGAACACCTGGCGGAGGTTCGGCACGATGACCTTGAAGAACCGGCGCCAGGGGCCGGCGCCGTCCATCTCAGCGGCCTCGAGCATCTCCTTCGGCACGCCGAGGAGGCCCGCGAGCACGGTGACCGCGACGAACGGGAAGCCGTGGTGGACGACGTTCAGCAGCACGATGGCGTAGAAGCTCCACCGGTTCGTGAACCAGTTCACGGGTTCGTCCTGCAGGCCGAGTGCCTGCAGCGTCTGGTTGAAGATGCCGCGATCGGCGTCGAAGATCCAGACCCAGACGTAGGTGCCGGTGACCGCGGGCATCGCCCAGGCCACCATGATCGCGCTGCCGACGACGGTGCGCCAGAACGGGCCGAGCGAAGCCATGAGCACCGCGACGCCGGTGCCGAGCGCGACCGTCGCCGCGACGGCGAGGATCGCGAAGCCGAACGTGTTCGGCAGCACCACGCTCCAGAGCGTGGGGTCGGTGAAGACCTCGGCGTAGTTCGCGAGGCCGATCCAGTTCGGTTCGCCCGAGACGATCTCGCGCAGGCCGTAGTCCTGGAGGGAGAAGAGGACCACGCGCACGAGCGGCCAGAGCAGGAGCACGGCGAGCACCGCGAGCGCGGGGGCGAGCAGGAGCCAGGGCCGGAGCCGGGCGATGGGGCTCCGGCGGCGGCCGGCGCCGCCGGCCGCGCGAGGGGAGGGTGCCCCCTGCGCGACCGGCGGCGCCTGGATGGTGCTGGTCACGTCGGTCAGTCGCCGTTCATGATCTGGTTCATCTCCGCGGCGGCGTCGGCCGTGGCCTGCTCGACCGTCTTCTGCCCGGAGAGGATGGCCTGGATGGCCGTGTTGGTGGTCTTCTTCGCCTGCACAGCGCCGAACTTCGGCGTCACGGGCACGGATGCCCCGCCGTCGACCATCTGCGTCGCGAAGGGCGTCACCAGCGGGTCGTCGGACTCGAGCGTCTGCTCGAGCAGCGACGTCTGGCCGGGGAAGTAGCCGGTCTGCTCGGCCCACGCCTCAGCGAACTCGCCGGTGGTCATGAGCTTGATGAAGGCCCAGGCGAGGTCCTTGTTCTCGGCCGTCTCGAACATCGACAGGTGCGAGCCGCCGAGCACCGACGGCGAGATGCCGCCGTCCTTGCCGGGGATCGGCGTCGCGGCGAACTTGCCCTCGAGGTCGGCGTTCTTCTCGATGATGGTGGCCGGGGTCCACGAGCCCATGAGTGCCATGGCGACGTTGCCCTGCACGAAGTTGTCGAGGACGTCGGTCTCCTTCCACGTCGTCGCGCCGGCCGACGAGAAGCCGTACTCCGTGGCGAGGCCGGTGTAGAAGCCGATGCCCTCCTGCGACTCGGCGCTGTCGAGTCCCGAGACCCACTCGCCGTCCTCTTCGACCGACACCTCGCCGCCGGCGCCCCAGACCCAGGGGTACACGCCGAATTCGGCGTCGCCGGGCACGGCGAACGCGATCATCTCCGGGTGGGCGGCCTTCACGGCTTCGCCGGCCGCGACGATGTCGTCCCAGGTCTTCGGCGCCTCGAGCCCGAGCTCGGCGAACAGGTCGGAGCGGTAGACGAGCGAGCGGACGCCGGCGTACCAGGGCATGCCGTACAGCTCGTCGTCGTAGGTGCCGGATTCGACGAGCCCCTCGACGAGGTCGCCGCCGAGGTCGTCGCCCTCGACGTACTCGCCGATGGGCGCGAGCGCCCCGGCGTCGGCGAACTCGGCCGTCCAGGTGGTGCCCGTCTCGGCGACGTCGGGCGTGGTGCCGCCCGCGATGGAGGTCACGAAGCGGTCGTGGGCGTCGGCCCACTGCACGAACTCGACGTTGAGCTCGGCGCCGGTCTCCTCGGTGAACGCGTCGCCCACCTCGGCGAAGAACGCCTCGGAGTCGGGGTTGGTGCCCTGCATGATCCAGACGTCGAGCGTCTGACCCTCGGCGTCGGTGGCTCCGCCGCCGTCGTCGGTGCTGCCGCCGGCGCAGGCGGAGAGCGCGAGCGCGGCGGTGACGCCGAGCGCTGCGAGGGGAAGCAAGCGTGTGCGCATGATGGATGGACTCCTCGTGTGGAACTCTCAGTGGTGCGCCGCGCTCAACCGCGACGCTGCAAGGTGATTGGAAGTAGTATTCGGGAATGACGGCGAGTCTGCAAGGATTTTCCAGAACTCGAGCGCTCGTCGTCGGAGTCGACCTCGGCGGCACGGGCAGCCGAGCCGCGCTCGAGCCCGTCGACGCGCGCCTCGGGGCCGAACCGGGCGCCCGCCGCACCCTCGACGGCGCCCGCGTCGCCGTCGCGAGCGACGGGTCGAACGTCATCGAGGTGGCCGAGGCGCTCATCAGCGCCGTCCGTCTGCACTGGCCGGGCACCCCGATCGCGGCGATCGGCGTCGGCGCCGCCGGCGTGACCTCGCTCGTCGCGGACCCGCCCGCGGCCGCCCGGCGGCTCGCGCGCGTGGCCGGCGCGCCCGTCGCGCTCGCCGCCGACGCCGTGACCGCGCACGTGGGCGCACTCGGCGGCGAGGCAGGCACCGTCGTCACGGTGGGCACGGGCACCATCGCGCTCGGCACCGATCTCGCGGCGACCTGGCGCCGCGTCGGCGGTTGGGGCCACCTCTACGACGACCGCGGATCCGGCGCCTGGGTCGGCATCGCCGCCCTTCGCGCGGCGATCGAGACGCACGACGGGCTCCGCGACGACGGCGGTGCGCTCCTCGGCGCCGCCGTCGCCCGATTCGGCCCGCCGCCGTCCTGGCCCGCGCAGCTCTACCCGCGCGGCGACCGCGGCGGCGTCCTCGCCGGACTCGCGACCGAGGTCGCCCGGCTCGCCGACGACGGCGACCCGGCAGCCGCCGCCATCCTCGACGAGGCCGGCCGCCTCGCCGCCGGCACCCTCGCGGCCGCCCTAGACCCAGCGCTCCCACCCACGGCGTCGTACGCGGGAGGCATGTTCGCCTCGCCCCGCTTCGCGGCCGCCTTCCGCCGGGAGTTCCGCCTCCGGGCGCCGGACGCCCGGCTCCGCGAGCCGGCAGGCACCCCGCTCGACGGCGCCGTCGGACTCGCCCGTCGGCTGGCCACCGCGCCGGACGGCCTCGGCGAGGGGCATCCCCCGTACCTCTGGATCGGCCGCTGACGGCCGCACCCGCCGCCGACGCCTACAATCGAGTCATCCCCACCGCCGACCGACTGGAGACCCCTTCGACGTGACCGACCGCGATCTCGACGCCCACCGCCCCACCGCCTTCACCCCGGCCGAGCCCGCCCCGCCGCCGAGCTTCGAGATCGCCGACGCGCCCGAGCTCGTGCTCGTGCGCGGACGCCGGTTCGATCGCGACGACATCGTCGTCCGCAAGGGCGAGTACGCGCTCCGCAACGGGCATACGACGCCGCGTCAGTCGATGGTCGAAGACCTCCTCGAGCTCCGCCGCGTGCTCGACGCCGCCGGCATCCGCCACCTCCTCGTCCGCGGCGACGGCGACCGGCCCGTCATCGCGGTCGACCGGGCCGAGCGCCGCGCACTCGCGCGCGCCCTCGCCGACGCGTTCGCCGACGAGCCGTTCTACTCGGTGCCCATCGCGCCGAAGAAGGCGAAGGGCACCGCGCCGGTCCTCCTCGCCGACGGTGCGCTCTCCGCCCACCGCAAGGCGAGCGCGTTCCGCATGTACCGGCCGCGCATCGAGCCGCTCGGCCGCCTCCGCTACGGCGCGGACACCGCCCCGCAGCTCGAGCTCTGGCGCTTCGGCGACGAGCTCATCGAGGCGCCGCTGCCGAACGCCCTGATGCGCCCGACGATCCCCCGCGGTGAGGCCGTCGAGTCGACCGTGCTGCGGTACGGCGTGGAGTGGGCGACCGTCGAGCACATGTGGGACCCGCTCGCGAGCGACGTCGACTTCGACATCGACCTCGTCTTCTCCTGGGTCGACGGCTCGAGCGACGAGTTCGTGCGCGAGCGCGCGAAGCGCATGCAGAGCTACGTGGTGGGCGAGGGCGACGACTCGGAAGCGCGCTACCGGCAGATCGACGAGCTGAAGTACGCCCTCCGCAGCGTCGAGCTGTTCGCGCCGTGGATCCGCCGCATCTTCATCGCGACCGACTCGCCCGCCCCGAAGTGGCTCGCCGACCACCCGAAGGTGCGGATCGTGCGCAGCGAGGAGTTCTTCGCCGACCCGTCGGTGTTGCCGACGCACAACTCGCACGCGGTCGAGAGCCAGCTGCACCGCATCCCCGGGCTCGCGGAGCACTTCCTCTACTCCAACGACGACATGTTCTTCGGCCGGCCCGTCTCGCCCGACCTGTTCTTCTCCCCGGGCGGCATCACGAAGTTCGTCGAGGCCGGCACGCGCATCGGCCTCGGCGAGGCCGAGCCGCATCGCAGCGGGTTCGAGAACGCGGCGCGCGTGAACCGCGCCCTCCTCGCCGGCCGCTTCGGCAAGGTCACGACCCGGCATCTCGAGCACTGCGCGGCACCGCTCCGGAAGTCGGTGATGCACGAGCTCGAGGAGGCGTTCCCCGAGGAGTTCCGCCGCACGGCGGCGAGCCGGTTCCGGTCCGCCACCGACATCTCGGTGACCAACTCGCTGTACCACTACTACGCGCTGCTCACCGGCAAGGCGGTCACGCAGACGCAGGCGCGGGTGCAGTACATCGAGACGACGCTGCGCCGGGCGCTGCCCGCGATGGATCGGCTGCTGAAGCGCCGCGATCAGGACATGTTCTGCCTGAACGACGGGTCGAAGCCCGAGATCTCGGTGGAGCAGCGCACGCGCGCGGTGACGGACTTCCTCGAGCGGTACTTCCCGTTCCCCGCGCCGTGGGAGCGTCCGGTCGACGACGAGTCGGCGAGCGCGGCCACGGCTGCCGCCGCCGGCGCGGCCGGCACTGCCGCCGGGGCCGGGAGCGCCCCTACGGGAGCCTGATCGGCTCGGTGAACGGCCCGTCCGCGAGGGCCCGTTCGAAGGCGGCCTCGTCGAGCTCGAACCCCGCGAGACCGCCCTCGGTCGCCGGCGCGAACCGGATCCCGTCGGCGCCGAGACGGCGCGCCGACTCCTCCGCATCGATCCAGTCGAGCGCCGGGAACGCGCCGAGCGGCACGACCGAGTGCAGCACGGTCGACGGGTACACGTGCACGAGATTGAACGCGCGTGCCCCGTCGCGGCCCCTGGTTCCGCCCACCGGCACGTTGAGGTCCTGCGTGTAGCAGGTCGCCGAGGCGACCGAGACGGGGACGCCCGCGAAGGTCGCCGTCGTCGAGTAGTGCAGGTGGCCGGCGATGATCGAGCGGATGTCGCTGCCGGCGACGACCTCGGCGAGGCCGGCCTGGTCGCGGAGCTCGACCGAGGCGGCGAGGTCGAGCACGCTCGGTACGGGCGGGTGGTGCATCGCGAGGATCGTGCCGTACGGGGCATCCGTCGCGAGCTCCTCGGCCAGCCAGTCGAGCTGGTCGTCGGCGACCTCGCCGTAGTGGTGACCCGGCACGGTGGAGTCCAGCGTCACGACCCGGAGGCCCTTGACGTCGTAGACCCGGTCGACGGGTCTGGTGCCTCCCGCCGGCTGATCGAGCAGGCCCCGGCGGAACGCGGCGCGGTCGTCGTGGTTGCCCATCACCCAGATGACCTCGGCGCCGAGCCGCTCGGCCGCCGGCTCGACGATGCGGCGCAGCCGCGCGTACGCGTCGGGCTCGCCCTTGTCGGCCAGGTCACCCGTGAAGACGAGCGCGTCGGGGCGGCCGCCGGATGCCTCGAACTCGTCGAAGAGCTGCCGCAGATGCGTCTCGCTGGCGACGCGATCGTAGAGGCGCCCGCCTCCGGCGAGGAGGTGGGTGTCAGAGATATGGAGGAGGAAGTGGCTCGGCCTGGGATATTCGGCCGTTCGACTCGTCACGGGATTCCCATTCGTTCGACTCTGCGCGCAGCTTCGGGCGTCTGTGCGCCACGGTAGCCGAACACGCCAGTCTGAACGTCCGATGAACGCGGCGTGTGGCGTTTCGGACGCGTCGCCGACGGTCAGGCGCGCTCGAGGATCGCCCCCACGTCGGCCCCGACGGCAGGACGCCGTACTGCAGGCCGCCGCGCCCGCCGAGGCGCGCCGCGACGAACACCTCGGATGCCTCGCCCGGCGCCTGCTCCAGCATGAGGGCCGACTGGAGCAGGAGCGCGAGCCGCTCGGTGAGCTCGCGGGCGCGCAGCGCCGCTCCGCCGGCGGCCGGGTCGCGGGCGATCTCGTTCCGCAGCTCGTGCACGAGCGCGCGCGTCTCCTCGAGCGCGGCGTCGAAGGCGGCGTGTGCTCCCGCGGCGCGGCCGACCTCGCCGAAGAACGCGTCGAACGCCTCCGGCTCGCGCGCGAGGACTCGCAGCACGTCGAGGGCGATGACGTTGCCCGACCCCTCCCAGATCGCGAGCAAGGGCTGCTCGCGATAGCGCCGCGCGAGCGGGAACGCCTCGGTGTAGCCGTTGCCGCCGAGGCACTCCAGCGCTTCGGCGGCATGGCCCGCGCCGCGCTTGCACACCCAGTACTTTGCGACGGCCGTCGCGAGCCGGCGGAACGCCTGATCGGCGTCGTCGTCGTACGCGCGGGCGAGGCGCATGGCCGTCCACGTCGCGGCCTCGGCCTCGAGCGCGAGATCCGCGACGACGGCGCGCATCGCCGGCTGATCCACGAGCAGCGCGCCGAACGCGCGCCGGTGGCGCACATGCCACGTCGCCTCGGCGACCGCCTGACGCATGCCCGCCGCCGTGCCGATCACGCAGTCCAGCCGCGTCCGCGTCACCATCTGCACGATCGCCGCGACGCCCCGGCCCTCCTCGCCGACGAGCCAGCCGACCGTGCCGTCGAACTCCACCTCGCTCGACGCATTCGAGCGGTTGCCCAGCTTGTCCTTCAGCCGCTGGATGCGGAACGGGTTGCGGGTGCCGTCGGGGAGCACGCGCGGCACGAACACGCAGCCGAGCCCGGACGGGGTCTGCGCGAGCACGAAGAAGGCATCGCTCATGGGCGCGCTGCAGAACCACTTGTGCCCGGTGAGCACCACCCGTCGGCCCCACGCCTCGTCGTCGCCCGTGAAGCGCGCGGTCGTCGTGTTCGCCCGGACGTCGGACCCGCCCTGCTTCTCCGTCATCGCCATGCCGACGAGCGCCGACGCCTTCGGCTCGTCGCCTGGCAGCACGAGCGCCGGCTCGTACGTGCGGCTCAGGAGCCGGGGCATCCAGTCGCGTTGCAGGGCTGGTGCGGCGAGCGCGAGCGTGGGCACCGCGGCGTGCGTCATCGAGACCGGGCACGCGTGACCCGGCTCGATCTGGGCGAACAGGAGGAAGGCGGCGGCGCGGTCGAGATTCGCCCCCGGACCGGGCTCGGCCCACGCCGACGTGTGCGCGCCGGCCGCGACCGCCGCCGAGATCACGCGGTGGTAGGCGTCGTCGTAGTCGACTTCGTCGATGCGGGCACCCCAGCGGTCGTGCGTGCGGAGGAGCGGCACCCGGGTGTTCGCGAGCTCCGCATCGCGCTGGAACGCGGCGGACCCGACGTGCCGGCCGACCGCTCCGAGCCGCTCCGCCGCACCCGGCGTCCCCCACCGGGCGACCGCCTCGACGAGCGGGACGTTCCCCGCGAACTCGTCGATGCCCTCGCGGGGCGGCACCTGGTTCAGCACGTCATGCGTCTGGATCATCCTCGACCTCCGCGTCGATCATCGCGCACTCGCCGGCGCACGCGACCCGACCCGCGGGCACCTGGCTCGCGGGTCGGGTCGGGTGGTCGGCTCGCCGGCTCAGCGCAGCGCGTCGCCGAGCAGCTCTGCGGCCTGCCGTACCGCGGCCACGGCGGCGGCGGTCTCGTGCAGCGCGTTCAGCATGACGAAGTCGTGGATCGTCCCGAGGTAGCGCACCGCGGTCACGGGCACGCCCGCCTCGCGGAGCTTCGCCGCATACGCCTCGCCCTCGTCGCGGAGGACGTCGGCTTCCGCCGTGATCACGAGGGCGGGCGGCAGGCCGGCCAGCTGCTCGGTCGAGGCCCGAAGCGGCGAGGCGAGCAGCGAGGCGCGCTCGGCCGGGTCGGTCGTGTACTGATCCCAGAACCACTGCATGCCGTCGCGGCGCAGGAAGTACCCCTCGGCGAACCGCCGGTACGATTCGGTGTCGAACGAGGCATCCGTCACGGGGTAGAACAGGGCCTGGAAGCGGATGGCGAACTCGCCGCGCTCGGCGGCGAGCCGGGTGAGCGCGATGGCGAGGTTCCCGCCCACCGAGTCGCCCGCGACGGCGAGGCGGCCTCCGTCGAGGCCGTACGCCGCGCCGTCGAGCGCCGCCCAGCGGGCCACCGCGTAGGACTGCTCGATGGCGACCGGGAACCGGGCCTCCGGCGATCGGTCGTACTCCGGAAACACCACCGCGGCGTTCGCGCCGATGGCGAGGTCGCGCACCAGCCGGTCATGGGTGTGCGCGTTGCCGAACACCCACCCGGCGCCATGCGTGTAGACGATGACGGGCAGCGCGCCCGTCGTGCCGGCAGGGCGCACGATGCGGGCCGGCACCCGGCCGGTCGGTCCGCCCTCGACCTCGATCCAGTCCTCGTCGACGGCGGGCTTGGCGATCTCGCTCGACTGCACCTCGTCGACCGCGGCGCGGCCCTCGGCGGGCGGCAGCTCGAAGAGGAACGGCGGCGTGGCGGTGGCCTCGACGAAGGCCTGCGCGGCCGGTTCGAGGGCGATGCGGTGCGGGTTGGCGTCCATGGTGCGTGCTCCTTCTCTCGGCGGCCGGGCCGCTCGGTGGGTCGTGCTTCCAGCGTGGCGCGGTGCGTCATCGCAGACCCCACGCGGGGCGACAGCCGCCCCACGCATCCCGCCAGATGCCTCGCGGCCGCCTCTTGCGGACCCCGGCCGACGTCTCTAAGGTGACCCGGGTCAGAGGAAGTCCCGCGGGAGGGGTTCCCGCGGCCGATGAGCAGGACGGGCCGAGGCGCCGGCGGGTGCGCGGCCCTGGGGGAACGCATGGGCCACGCCGAACCGTCGTCGACCGATCTCACCGAACCCGAGCAGCTGATCGGCAGACGCGGACTCCGCGGCAGCATCCGCGCCCTCGTGGCTGCAGCCGCCGTGGTCGGCCTCGCCGCGACCGGCGGCACCGGGTTTCTCGCACAGACCACCGCGCTCGAGCGCGAGCAGGCCGTCGCGGCCACCGCAGGACTCACCGCGGCGGCCGATATGGAGCCCGACCAGCTGCGCGTGACCGGCGACATCCTCCGCTCCCGGGTCGCCGGCGCGGCCACCGCCGCGCTCGCGGAGGCCCAGGCCGTCGCCGCCTCCGCCGCCGGCAAGGCCGACGCGGCCGACCTTCAGGCCACGCTGGCGCAACTCGAGGGCTATGAGCTCATCGCCCCGGAGCGCGTCTACGACCTGGTGAAGGTCGCGCGCGACCAGTCGGCGGACGTCGCCTCGGCCGTCGCCGAGTTCGACCGGCTCGAGGCCGAGCGGAAGGCGGCAGAGGAGGCGGCACGCCAGGCCGCGGAGCGGGCGGCCGCCGAACGCGCCGCCGCCGAACGTGCGGCCGCCGCCCCGCAGGCGCCGGCACCGGGCGGCGGCACGCCGGCACCGCCCTCGAACCCGAGCGAGGCGCAGGCCATCGCGCGCGACATGATCGCGTCTCGCTACGGCTGGGGCGAGGACCAGTTCGGATGCCTCGTCGCGGTGTGGAGCTACGAGTCGGGCTGGCGCGTGAACGCGTCGAACCCGAACGGCGCCTACGGCATCCCGCAGGCGCTGCCCGGGTCGAAGATGGCCTCGCACGGCGCCGACTGGCAGACGAACGCCGCGACCCAGATCTCGTGGGGCATCGACTACATCGCGGGACGGTACGCGACCCCGTGCGGAGCATGGGCGCATATCCAGTCGGTGGGCTGGTATTGACGATCACCGGGGCCCGCTGATCGACACCTGTAGCGCGCACGCGGCCCGATCAGGAGGCGGATTTCGCCCTCGGTGAACGGCAGAGTCAGGGGTCCTTCAAAACTTGATTCGGACCCTCCGAAATGAGAGGTTGAAACGCTGCGCGGGCGCATGGGGGTGCGACGCCGCGCGCCCATGGGCTGTCGAACTGCACGCATGAACGCGTCGGAGCGGCATCCGAAGCCTTCCCTGTTCGCGCCCCCGACTCGGAGAACTGATGCTCGCACGACTCCTCGTCCGCTACCTCAAACCGTACAAATGGCTCCTCCTCGGGGTGCTGGTCTTCCAGTTCCTCTCGGCGCTGGCCAGCCTCTACCTGCCCAGCCTCAACGCCGACATCATCGACAACGGCGTGTCCCAGGGCGACACCGGCTACATCTGGTCGACCGGCCTGTTCATGCTCACGATCTCGCTCGGCCAGATCACCGCATCGATCATCGCCACCTACTTCGCCGCGAAGGCCGCGATGCAGGCGGGCCGCGACATCCGCGACGACGTCTTCCAGCGCGTGTCGAGCTTCTCCGAGCGCGAGGTCTCGCGTTTCGGCCCCGGCTCGCTCATCACCCGGAACACGAACGACGTGCAGCAGGTGCAGATGCTCGCGATGATGGCGGCGACGTTCCTCGTCACCGCACCCCTGCTCGCGATCGGCGGCATCATCTTCGCCCTGCAGCAGGATGTCGGGCTCAGCTGGATCATCGCCGTCTCGGTGCCGACGCTGCTCGTCATCGCCGGCCTCATCATCAGCCGCATGGTGCCGCTGTTCCGCAGCTACCAGCACAAGCTCGACGGCGTGAACCGCATCATGCGCGAGCAGCTCACGGGCATCCGGGTCGTGCGCGCGTTCGTGCGCGAGCCCATCGAGGAGGAGCGCTTCCGCGAGGCGAACACCGACATCATGGTCGTCGGCCGCAAGGTCGGTTCGCTGTTCGTGCTGCTGTTCCCGCTCGTGATGCTCGTGCTGAACGTCACGGTCATCGCGGTCCTCTGGTTCGGCGCGATCGAGGTCGACCAGGGCGACGTGCAGATCGGCACGCTGTTCGCGTTCATGCAGTACGTCATGACGATCCTGAGCGGGGTGCTCATGGCGAGCTTCATGACCATGATGATCCCCCGCGCGGCCGTCTCGGCCGGACGCATCCGCGAAGTCCTCGACGCCGACACGTCGCTGGAGCAGGCGTCGGACGCCGTGTCCGCGTTCCCCGAGACCGGCACGGTCTCGTTCCGCGAGGCCGAGTTCACCTACCCGGGCGCCGAGCACCCGGTGCTGGCCGGCATCACCTTCGACGCGGCCAAGGGCGAGACCGTCGCCGTCGTCGGGTCGACCGGCGCCGGCAAGACGACCCTCGTCTCGCTCATCCCCCGGCTCTTCGACGTCACCGGCGGGCAGGTGCTGGTCAACGGCGTCGACGTCCGCCAGGCCGACCTCGAGGCGCTCTGGAACACCATCGGCCTCGTGCCGCAGCGCCCCTTCCTCTTCAGCGGCACCGTCGCCTCGAACCTGCGGTTCGGGCGCGAGGAGGCCACCGATGAGGAGCTCTGGCACGCGCTCGAGATCGCTCAGGGCCGCGACTTCGTCGAGGCCATGGACGGCAAGCTCGAGGCCCGCATCGCGCAGGGCGGCACCAACGTCTCCGGCGGCCAGCGCCAGCGCCTCGCCATCGCCCGCGCGATCGTGCACCGGCCCGAGATCCTGGTCTTCGACGACTCCTTCTCGGCGCTCGACCTCACGACCGACGCCAGGCTGAGGCAGGCGCTCTGGCGAGAGCTGCCAGACGTGACGAAGATCGTGGTCGCGCAGCGCGTGTCGACGATCACCGACGCCGACCGCATCATCGTGCTCGAAGACGGCCGCATGGTCGGCATCGGCACGCACGACGAACTCCTCGCGACCAGCGACACCTACCGCGAGATCGTCGAATCCCAGCTCGGAGTGGAGGCGCAGCGATGAGCGACCGCAAGACCAAGACCCCCGCAGCCGGGCCGGCGCCCGAGCTGACCGAGGAGGAACGGCTCGAACTCGAGCTCGCCGAGCAGGCGCGGATCTCCGCCGACGACTGGAGCGGCGCCGTCGCCCCGGGCAAGGCGAAGAACTTCCGCCAGAGCTTCGGGCGCCTCCTCGGCCTGCTGAAGCCGCACGCGTTCGCGTTCGCGCTGGTCTCCCTGCTCGGCGCCGTCGGCGTCGTCCTGACGGTGCTCGCACCCAAGGTGCTGGGCGAGGCGACGAACATCATCTTCGCGGGCGTCATCGGGAAGCAGCTGCCTCCCGGCACGACCACGGAGCAGGCGGTCGAGGGCCTCCGCGCCGCCGGCCAGGAGGAGCTCGCGAACGTCGTGTCCGCAGCCGGCGTCACGGCCGGCGAGGGCGTCGACTTCGTGCGCCTCAGCCAGGTGCTGATCATCGTGCTCGCGCTCTACTTCGCCGGGTCGATCCTCACCTGGCTCCAGGGCTACGTGATCAACGTGATCATGGTCCGGACGATGTGGCGCCTGCGTGAAGACGTCGAGGCGAAGATCAACCGGCTGCCGCTGCGCTACTTCGACAAGGTGCAGCGCGGCGAGCTGATCTCGCGCGTGACCAACGACATCGACAACATCACCCAGACCATGCAGCAGTCGCTCTCCGGAGCGCTGACCGCGGTGCTGACCGTGGTGGGCGTGCTCGTCATGATGTTCTCCATCTCGTGGCAGCTCTCGCTCGTGGCGCTCATCTCGCTGCCGCTCATGGGCGTGATCTTCGGCGTCATCGGCCCGAAGTCGCAGAAGGCCTTCGGCATCCAGTGGCGCAAGGTCGGCCGGCTGAACGCCCGCGTCGAGGAGTCGTTCTCGGGCCACGCGCTCGTGAAGGTCTTCGGTCGCGAGGAGGCCAGCCGCGAGGCGTTCCGTGCGGAGAACGAGGAGCTGTACCAGGCCTCGTTCAAGGCGCAGTTCCTGTCGAACATCATGATGCCCGCGATGATGTTCATCGGAAACCTGATGTACGTCGGCATCGCCGTGCTGGGAGGGCTCATGGTCGCCACGGGCCAGCTCCGCCTCGGCGACGTGCAGGCGTTCATCCAGTACTCGCAGCAGTTCACCCAGCCGCTCTCCGAGCTCGGCGGCATGGCCGCGGTCGTGCAGTCCGGCACGGCGTCGGCCGAGCGCGTCTTCGAGCTGCTCGACGAGGACGAGCAGGAGCCCGACGCGGTGGACGCGCCGGCCCCGGCCGACGGCGACGGCACCATCGAGTTCGACCACGTCGCGTTCTCGTACACCCCCGAGCGCCCGCTGATCACCGACCTCTCGTTCCGGGTCGAGCCCGGCCAGACGGTCGCGATCGTCGGGCCGACGGGTGCCGGCAAGACGACGCTGGTGAACCTCATCATGCGGTTCTACGAGCTCGACGGCGGGCGCATCCTGCTGAACGGGCAGGACATCGCCGAGCTCACCCGCCACGACATCCGGGCGAAGACCGGCATGGTCCTGCAGGACCCGTGGCTGTTCGCGGGCTCCATCCGCGAGAACATCCGCTACGGCCGGGCCGACGCGACCGACGAGGAGATCCTCGCCGCCGCGAAGGCCACCTACGTCGACCGCTTCGTGCACTCCCTCCCCGAGGGCTACGACACGGTGCTCGACGAGGAGGCGTCGAATGTCTCGGCCGGTGAGAAGCAGCTCATCACGATCGCCCGTGCGTTCGTGGCGCAGCCGAGCGTGCTGATCCTCGACGAGGCGACGAGCTCGGTCGACACCCGCACCGAGCTGCTGCTGCAGCACGCGATGGCCGCGCTCCGCGAGGGCCGCACGTCGTTCGTCATCGCGCACCGGCTCTCGACGATCCGCGACGCCGACCTCATCCTCGTGATGGAGCACGGCGACATCGTCGAGCAGGGCACGCACGAGGAGCTCATCGCGGCGAAGGGCGCGTACTACCGCCTGTACAACTCGCAGTTCGAGCAGGCGGCGACCGACCTCGACGCGGAGCTCGCGGCCGAGCCGGGCACGGTCGTGACCGACGCCGACGGCGTCGCCGAGGGCGAATCCGAGGCGGAGTCCGACGCGGCGAAGGTCTGACGACCGGCGCCGGAACAACCGAAACGGGCGGATGCTTCGAAGCATCCGCCCGTTTCGTCGTCTTCGGCCGTCGGTCAGTCGTCGCCGTCGGCCGCGCGCCGGTCGGCCTCGGCAGAGTCGATCAGGTCGTCGTTCACGTCGGGGTCGAGGCCCTCGTCCTCGGTGTCCACGGGGAACCCGTGCTCCTGCACCAGCGGCTCCTCGAGGGGGTCCACGAAATCGGTCATCTGCTTGCTCCCTTCCGAGGCGAGCGTACGACGCGCGCGGAGCGCCGGGAAGGGGGCTTCCGTCGGCCCGGGGATCCCGCTACGGGAGCATCCCGCGCCACGCGACATCCAGCGCGGCGCGGCAGCGTGCGCGCGTCGCCGGGTCGTCGAGCCGGTCGCCGCGCACCACCAGCTGGTAGTAGAAGACCCCCGCGAGCAGGTCGAAGCAGGCCTCGATGTCGAGATCGTCGCGCAGCTCGCCGCGCTCCGCGGCGTCGCGCAACGCGGACTCGAGCGACCGGCGCCGGCGCGAGACGTGCGAGCGCCAGTACGCGTGCTGGAGCTCGCGGTCGGCCATCGCCAGCCGGATGCGCTGGCGGAAGCGCTGCTCCGGGTACGTCGCCGCCTCAGGGCCGTCGACCGCCCCGAGCAGGGAGTGGATGAGCAGCTCCCGCAGATCGGTGCCCGCCGGGATGGGAGCCGGCACCTCGCGGCCGACGTCGAGGGCGGCGGCGACGAGCGTCGTGAGCGAAGGCCAGCGGCGGTAGAGGGCGGCGCGGCTCACTCCGCTCCGGGCGACGATGCGCGCCACCGTCACCGGCTCGTCCGCGTCGATGAGCTCGAGAGTCGACCGCACGATGAGCCCGTCGAGCTCGTCGTCGCGCGGACGGCCGGGCCCGCGGCGCATCGCGGGCCCGGCCGTCTCGAGCAGCCCGGTCGTGCTCATCCGGCGAGGGCGCGACGGCGGAGCCGGGCGACCGTGTCCTCGCTGAGCCCGGCAGCGCGGAGCGGCGCGAGTGCGTCGCCGTGCCGCTCGCGGAGGCGTGCGAGCATCGTCCGCATCGAGACCTCCATCGGCTCCGACGAGATCGCCGCCGCCGACAGCTGCTCGAGGTCGAAGCCGAGCCGGGCGAGCAGCACCCCCATGGCCGGTCGCATCCTCTCGTGGATGGCCGGCATGTTCGCCTCGGTGCGGGCGTAGTCGGTGACGATGTCGTCATCGTCCGCGCCGAGCGCCAGCAGCAGCGTCGCGGCGAGCACGCCCGTGCGGTCCCGGCCCGCGGCGCAGTGGAACGCGGTCGCGCCCGGCGAGAGCGCGATGATCGCGAGCGCGCTCGCGAGCTGCGGGGCGGCCTGCTCGACCATGCGCGCGTACATCTCGCCCATCGCGAGATGCTCGAGCGCCGCAGGCCCCTCCTCCGGCATCCCGGCGCCGATGCTCGCCATCAACGGCAGGTGGTGGTACGCCACCGGCTGGGCGGCGAGCGGCCCGCGGCCGGTGATCGCGGTCTCGTCGCCCGTGCGCAGGTCGATGACCGCCGTGAGTCCGCGCTCGACGAGAGCACGGGCATCCTCCTCCGTGATCACCGACAGATCGTCGGCCCGGATCGCGAGGCCCTCGCGGAGCACGCCGCCTGCGATCGGGATGCCGCCGAGGTCGCGCAGGTTGACGGGCGCGCTGAGCTCGACGGCGAACGGCTCGGCAGCGGATGCCGCGGGCGCGGGGGTGGTGATGGTCACGTGATTCTCCTTCTGATGAGGGCGCTGCCCTGGTCGATGGCGGTGACGAGCACGATGATGCAGAGGATGATCGCGCTCAGGTGGCCGTAGTCGTACATGCGCATGGCGGTGGTCAGTTCGAGTCCGATGCCGCCCGCGCCGACGAGGCCGAGGATGGTGGCGCCTCGCACATTGCCCTCGAACAGCAGCAGCGTGTACGACACGAGCAGCGGCGCGGCCTGCGGCAGCACGCCGTACTGGATGACCTGGCGCTTGGACGCGCCGACGGCCTCCATCGCGACGATCGGCCCGCGGTCGACCGACTCCATGGCCTCGGCGAAGATCTTGCCGATCGAGCCGAGCGAGCCGAGGGTCATGGCGAGGATGCCGGCGAACGGCCCGAGCCCGACGGCCGAGACGAACATCAGGGCGAACACGAGGTCGGGCACCGACCGGATGATGTTCATCGTCCACCGGGCCGGGTAGTACAGCCACTTCGGGGCGATGTTGGATGCCGCGGCGAACGCGACGATCAACGACAGGACGGCGCCGAGCACGGTGCCGACGATCGCCATCTGCAGCGTCTCGATGAGCAGCGCGATGATGGTGCCGAGGTCGGAGAAGTCGGGCGGGAACAGGCGTCCGAGGAACTCGGTCATGTTCACCGCGCCGTCCGCGAGCTTCGCGAAGTCGAACCCGGCGCCCGCGAACGACCACATCAGGACGATGACCGCGACGGGGATGCCGATGAGGAAGCGTGTGCGCGGCACCGAGAAGGCGCGCTCGAGGCGCCGGCGCTCGGCGTCGTCGAGGTGCGGAGCGGGTGCCGGAGCGGTGCCCCGCGTCGCGGCGCCGCCCGTTGCTGCGGTGCGCGGCCGGTCGCTCGTCGTGGTCATGAGCGGCTCCCCTCTGCGTCTCCATCCGTGATCGCATCGTGGCCGGCGGCTTCGCCCTGGTCGGCGTCGTCGTAGAGCACGCCGAGGTCGGCGGCCGTGAGCCCGGCCGTCGGCGCGGAGACGAGGACCTCGCCATGCCGGAGCCCCACGATGCGGTCGCTGTGGGCGAGCGCGAGGGGCAGCACGTGCAGGCTCACCAGCACCGGGATGCCCTCCTCCGCGGCGATCTCGCGCAGCAGTGACAGCACCGAGTCAGCGAGCCGGGGATCGAGTGAGGCCACGGGTTCATCGGCGAGGAGCATCCTCGGCCGCTGCATGAGGGCGCGCGCGATGGCGACCCGCTGCTGCTGCCCGCCGCTCAGCGAGCGAGCGGGATCGGTCGCCTTGTGGGCGATGCCCACGCGGTCGAGGTACTGCATCGCCAGCCGGCGCTGCTCGCTGCGGAACGCGCCGACGAGGTTCAGGGGTCCGGCGTCGTGCAGCCCGCCGGTGAGCACGTTCGTCAGCACGCTGAGCCGCGGGATCAGGTTGAACTGCTGGAAGACCTGGCCGACGTCGGAGCGGAGGTCGCGGAGCTGCCGGCCGCGGAGCGACCCCACGTCGCGGCCGGCCACGCGAGCCGAGCCGCCCGTGATGGGCGCGAAGCCGGTGAGGGCCCGCATGAGGGTCGACTTGCCGGAGCCGGAGGCGCCGAGCAGGGCGACGGTCTCGCCGGGGAAGAGGTCGAGGTCGACGCCGTGGAGCACGGGGGCGCCGCCGTACGAGACGCGGAGACCGCGCGCGGCGAGGAGCGGCTCGCCCCGGCCGGCCGGCGGCGGTGTCGGCACCGCGGCCGGCCGGTCGCGGTCCGCGGCTCGCACAGCGAGGACGGGCGAGGTCATCAGCGCAGGTCCTCGAGCTTCACCCCGGCGACGGCGGCGATGTCGACGAAGCCGTCGAAGAGCGAGGGGTCGGGGTCGATGATCTCCTCGAGGCCGATGAAGCCCTCGCCGAGGGCGCCGAGCGCCTCCGCGTGCTCCTCCGAGAAGACCTTCGGCAGCGCCTCCTGCAGCAGGGCGCGCGTCTCGTCGTCGAGCGACTGCCGGGCGAGCACACTGCCGGCGACCGGCATCGACGGGCTCTCGCCGACCGCGCGCCACTCGCCATCGGCGAACGGGAACATCGGCTGGCCCAGCTGCGTGAGCATGACGGCCGTGCACGCGGCATCCACCTGGCCCTGCTGGAGGGCGACGAAGCTGCCCTCGTGACCGCCGGCGAAGATCGCCTCGTAGTCCTCGCCCTGCTCGAGACCGGCTTCGTGCAGCATGTACACGGGCATGAAGTAGCCCGAGCTGGAGGCCTGGTCGGCGAAGGCCACGGTCTTGCCCGCGAGGTCCTCGACCGTCTGCACGGGCGAGTCGGCGAGCACGACGCACGTCGAGACCGGGTCGTCGCTGCCGGCCCACGCCAGCAGGGCGTCGACCTCGCCGGTGTTCACGGCGAGCGCGGACGGGAAGCCGCTCATGATGCCGATGTCGACGTGGTCGGCACGGATGGCCTCGACGACGCTCAGGTAGTCGGGCACGTCGGTGATCTCGACCTCGCGGCCGGTCTCCTCCGCGAGGAGCTCGGCGAACGCGTCGACGGGGTTCTCCTGCGTCGGGTCGTCGCCCATCGGGATGGTGGCGATCGTGATGGGCGCATCGGCCGCAGCGGCCTGGTCGGTGCCGGCCTGGCAGCCGGTGAGGGCGAGGGCGCCCACGCCGAGCAGGCCGAGCGCGGGGAGGAGGTGGCGGCGCATGGGGGGTCCTTCCGAGTGGATTCCGAGAACACCGGTAGGCAATCTCCGCGAGGTGTCGGGCAATTACGAGACCGCCGGACTGGAAATGGAACGGAATGTGAACAGCCGGTGCAGAACATACCGCGCGGTCGGTATGCTGGCGGAGCGGCTGCGTCCGCGACGAGGAGGTCGACATGCGAATCACCGGCGCGGTGCTCGAGCGCTCGGGGGCGGAACCCCCGTTCACCCGGTCGCGACCCTTCACCGTCGGGCCGCTCGACCTCGACCCGCCGGGCCCCGGCGAACTGCTCGTCCGCATCGAGGCCGCCGGCGTCTGCCACTCCGACCTCAGCGTCGTCGACGGCGCCCGCGAGCGGCCGACGCCCATGCTGCTCGGGCACGAGGCATCCGGCATCGTCGAGGCGGCCGGCGAAGGCGCCGACGACCTGGTGCCCGGCACCCGCGTCGTGATGACGTTCCTGCCCCGCTGCGGCCGCTGCGCCGGCTGCCGGACCGACGGCCGGCTGCCGTGCGAGGCGGGCTCAACGGCCAATGCCGCGGGCACCCTCGTCGGCGGAGGCATCCGACTGCACCGCGGCGGGGAAGCCGTCCACCACCACCTCGGGGTCAGCGGCTTCGCCACGCACGCGGTCGTGAGCCGCACGTCGGTCGTCCCCGTCGGGCCCGACGTGCCGCACGACGTCGCGGCGCTGCTCGGCTGCGCGGTGCTCACCGGCGGCGGCGCCGTGGTGAACGCCGGGCGACCGCGCCCGGGCGACCCGGTGGTCGTCGTCGGCCTCGGCGGCGTGGGCATGGCCGCCCTCCTCGTCGCGGTCGCCCTCGGACACGAGGTCATCGGGGTCGACGCGGTCGACGCCAAGCTCGATCTCGCCCGCCGGCTCGGCGCCTCCCAGGCCTTCTCGCCGGCGGCCGCGATCGACGCGGGCCTGCGGGCACCGGTCGTGATCGAGGCGGCCGGGTCTGCACGAGCGTTCGAGACCGCCTTCGCGCTCACCGCGCCGGGCGGCACGACCGTCACGGTCGGCTTGCCCGCTCCCGATGCCCGGGCGTCGATCCCGCCGCTCGCGCTCACCGCCGAGGCCCGCACCGTCGTCGGCAGCTACCTCGGCTCCGCGGTGCCCGAGCGCGACATCCCCCGCTACGTCGACCTGTGGCGGGCCGGGCGCCTGCCGCTCGAACGACTCGTCTCGTCCCGCATCCGGCTGGACGAGATCGACGCCGCCATGGACCGCCTCGCCGGCGGCTCCGAGTTGCGGCAGCTCATCATCTTCGACGAGAGGACCTCCGCATGACCCACCAGCCCACCGGCGCCCCGCGCGTCGCCATCGTGACCGGCGCGGCCCGCGGCATCGGCGCCGCCACCGCTCGCCGTCTCGCCGCCGACGGATGCCTCGTCGCCGCACTCGATCTCGACGAGTCCCAGGCGGCCGCGACCTCGGCCGCCATCGAGGCGGACGGCGGACGCGCCATCGCCGTCGGCGCCGACGTGTCGGATGCCGCGGCCGTGGAGGCCGCCGTCGCCCGGGTCGCCGCCGAGCTCGGCGCGCCGACGATCCTCGTGAACAACGCCGGCATCCTCCGGGACAACCTGCTGTTCAAGATGAGCGACGGCGACTGGGACGCCGTCATGCAGGTCCACCTCCGCGGCGCGTTCCTGATGACCCGGGCCGCGCAGGCGCACCAGGTCGAGGCCAAGTGGGGCCGCATCGTGAATCTGTCGAGCACGTCGGCCCTCGGCAACCGCGGCCAGGCCAACTACGCCGCCGCGAAGGCGGGGCTGCAGGGCTTCACCAAGACGCTCGCGATCGAGCTCGGGCGCTATGGCGTCACGGCGAATGCCGTCGCGCCCGGCTTCATCGCGACCGACATGCTGCGCCAGACGGCCGAGCGCATGGGCATCACGTTCGAGCAGCTGCTCGAGGGGGCGGCGAAGGAGATCCCCGTGGGCCGGGTCGGGCAGCCGGAGGACGTCGCGGCGGCCGTCGCGTTCTTCTGCTCCGAGGCCGCGTCGTTCGTGTCGGGTCAGGTGCTCTACGTGGCGGGCGGGCCGAAGGCATGAGCGCCGCCGGTTCGACCGGGGCGGCCGCCCCGCCTGCCGCGTTCGCCTCACCCGACGCCGTCGTCGACGCTGTCGGCACCGTCCTCGGGCCCGGGGAGTGGTTCACGATCGACCAGGCGCGCATCGACGCGTTCGCCGACGCCACCGACGACCACCAGTGGATCCACGTCGACGTCGCGCGCGCGAACGCGGGACCGTTCGGCGCACCCATCGCGCACGGCTTCCTCACCCTGTCGCTGCTCACCGCGCTCGCGACGCCGCTCCTCGAAGTCGGGGGCCTCGCGATGGGCGTGAACTACGGCTTCGAACGCGTGCGGTTTCTGCAGCCGGTGACGGCCGGCTCGCGCGTGCGGGCCGCCGGCACGATCGCCGCCGCCGAGCGCACGGGCACGGGTGTCCGCATCACGCAGGACCTCACCGTCGAGATCGAGGGCTCGGATCGGCCCGCCCTCGTCGCCCAGTGGGTGACGCTGCTGGTGCCCGCCTGAAGTGGCGCAGCCGGACGACGGATGCCCCGGGCCGAGGCCCGGGGCATCCCTCGTCTGCGCAGGTCAGACCCGCTCGAGCACCATCGCCATGCCCTGGCCCCCGCCGACGCACATCGTCTCGAGGCCGTACCGGCCGCCGACGGCCTCGAGCCCGGTGATGAGCGTCGACGTGATGCGGGCACCCGTCATCCCGAAGGGATGCCCCACCGCGATCGCCCCGCCGTGCACGTTCAGCCGCTCGGGGTCGATGCCCAGCTCGCGCGCCGAGGGGATCACCTGGGCGGCGAACGCCTCGTTCAGCTCGACCAGGTCGATGTCGTCGATGCCGAGGCCGGCACGCGCGAGCGCCCGCCGCGACGCCTCGACCGGACCGAGCCCCATGATCTCGGGCGAGAGCGCCGACACCCCGGTGGACACGATCCGCGCGAGCGGCTGCAGGCCGAGCTCGTCGACGATGCGCTCCGACACGACGACCACCGCCGCCGCGCCGTCGTTCAACGGGCAGCAGTTGCCCGCGGTCACCGTGCCGTCGGGCCGGAAGACGGGATCGAGCGCGGCGAGCGCCTCGACCGTGACACCCGGCCGCGGCCCGTCGTCGGCGTCGACGACGCGGCCGTCGGGCAGCGTGACCGGCGTGATGTCCCGAGCCCAGAAGCCGTCGGCGATCGCGCGCTCGGCGCGCTGCTGGCTCCGCGCGGCGTACGCGTCCTGCTCGACACGCGTCACGCCCATGAGGTCGGCGACGTTCTCGGCGGTCTGGCCCATGGCGATGTACGCGTCGGGCAGCGCCCCGTCGGCGCGCGGGTCGTGCCACCGGCCGAGCCCGGCGACTCCGGCCGCAGCCCGTTCGTCGGTTCGGGCGATGGCCTCGGCGAACCGCGGATTCCGCACGTCCTCGCCGGGGATGTAGTCGGCGGTGCCGCGGGCCGAATGCGTCACCGACTCGACGCCCGCCGACACGAACACGTCGCCCTCCCCCGCGCGGATCGCGTGGAACGCCATGCGCGTGGTCTGCAGGCTCGACGAGCAGTACCGGTTCACGGTCGTGCCCGGCACGCCGTCGAGCCCGAGCAGCACCGCGACGATGCGGCCGAGATTCATGCCCTGCTCGCCGCCCGGCTGCCCGCAGCCGAGGAGGAGGTCCTCGACGCGTGCGGGGTCGAGACCGGGCACCCGGTCGAGGGCGGCCTGGACCAGCTGCGCCGCGAGGTCGTCGGGGCGGAGGTCGACGAGCGAGCCCTTGCGGGCCCGCCCGATCGGGGATCGGGCGGTGGCGACGATGAAGGCTTCGGGCATGCGGGGCATCCTCTCGGTTCGCGGGCGCGGGTCAGTGGAACGCGGCGATGCCGGTGATCGCGCGCCCGACGATCAGGGTGTTCATGTCGTAGGTGCCCTCGAAGGTGTAGACCGCCTCGGCGTCGGCGAAGTACCTCGCGACGCCGTGGTCGAGCTGGATGCCGTTGCCGCCGAGGATCTCGCGGCACCAGCCCACCGTCTCGCGCATGCGGGCCGTGACGAACGCCTTGGCCATCGCGGAGTGGTGGTCGCGCTGCTCGCCCTCGTCCTGCATCGCGGACACGCGCATGCACAGGGCGATCGAGGCCGTGATGTTCGACAGCGCGTTGGCGAGCTTCTCCTGCACGAGCTGGAACGAGGCGATGGGCTTTCCGAACTGCACGCGCTCCTTCGCGTAGGCGAGCGCAGCCTCGTAGGCGCCGACGGCGACGCCGATCGCCTGCCAGGCGACCTCGGCGCGGGTGAGCCGGAGCACGACGGCGACGTCACGGAAGCCGTGGATCTCCTGCAGCCGGTCGCGCTCGGGCACGACGACGCCATCGAGCACGATGTCGGCGTTCTCGACGCCGCGCAGCGACTGCTTGCGCTCGATTTTGGTGGCGGTGAATCCGGCCGTCGGGGTGCGCACGAGGAACCCCTTCACCTGGTCGTCGGCGGTGTCGCGCGCCCAGATGACGACGACGTCGGCGAAGGTGGCGTTGCCGATCCAGCGCTTGGCGCCCTGGAGCACCCACTCGTCGCTTCCGTCGGCGGCGGTGCGGCGGGTCGCGGTGGTCTCGAGCCCGCGTGCGGTGTCGGAGCCGTGGCCGGGCTCGGTGAGGCCGAATGCGCCGATGAGCTCGCCGCGAGCCATCTGGGGCAGCCATTCCTCCCGCTGCTCGTCGGAGCCGCCGACGTGGATGGCGTTCATCGCGAGCCCGGAGTGCACGCCGATGAACGTGGCCGTCGAGGGGTCGACGCGCGCGATCTCGAGCGCGATCCAGCCGCGGTACACGCAGCTGTTCTCGAACTCCCGCAGGCCGGGGAATGCCGCGCTGAAGAGGCCGAGCTCGGCCAGCTGCGGGATCAGGTGCCTCGGGCTCTCGGCCCGCTCCCACAGCTCGTCGGCGTACGGGCCGACCTCCGCCTCGAGGAATGCGCGAATCCGCCGGACGGCGGCCTGCTCGTGGGGGGTGAGCTGCTGCTGGAACGCGTAGAAATCGGCGTCGAGCAGGTCGGCGGGTGGGCCGTCCGTCTCTGGCGCGCGGCCGGGCACGGTGCCCGGTTCGGTCGTGGTGAGCGTCATCGCTTCTCCGATCGTCGGTGATCGAGACGAGTATGCAACATTTTCGAGAATGTTGCACGTGGTGGCATCCGCGGCCGGTAGCATTCCCGCATGTCCACCGCAGCCGCCGCTCGCGCCGACCACCCCGCCGGCGACCAGCCCATCGCCGCCGTCGGGCTCGACGCCGCACCCTCCTGGCTCTCCGAGCGCCTGCGCACCCACCCCGACGCCGACCGGGCGTTCCGCCTCGCCCGCGAGACGTTCATCGCCGGGCGCCGCATCGACATGGGCGCGCTCGCGACCTCGCTCGGGGTCGACCGCACCTCGCTGTTCCGCTGGGTCGGCAACCGCGACGCGCTGCTCTCCGAGGTGCTGTGGTCGCTCGCGGTGCCGACCCTCGTGCAGGCCGAGCACGCCGCCGACGACGGCGGGCTCGAAGGCGCCGAGCGCGTGGCCGCCGTGCTCACCCACTTCGTCGACGACCTCATCCAGGCCGACTACTTCCGCCAGTTCCTCCGCCGCGAGCCCGCCAGGGCCCTGCGGCTGCTCACCACCAAGGAGAGCGAGATCCAGCGCCGCTACGTCGCGACCGCGGCCTGGCTCGTGCGGCGCGACCTCGGCGACGAGCCGCTCGGCGGCGCCATCGACCCCGACGCCCTCGCCTACCTCCTCGTCCGAGTGTCGGAATCATTCACCTACGCCGACCTCATCGCCGGCGACCCGCCCAGCACCGAACGCGCCAGGGTCGCCTTCCGGCTCCTCCTCCGGGCCGACTGATGGCCGAGACGACGGAGACGACCGAGACGACGGATCCGGCGGACGGCGCCCGCTTCCTCGCGCGCGAACCGTTCCAGACGCGGTGGAACGATAACGACCAGTACGGCCACCTCAACAACACGGTCTACTACCAGGCGATGGACACCGCCGTGAACGCGTGGATGATCCGGAACGCCGGGCTCGACCCGCAGGGCGAGGAGATCGCCCTCTGCGTCGCCTCGCGCTGCGACTTCCTCGCGCCCGCGGCGTTCCCCGAACCCCTCGAGGTCGGCATCGCCGTCGGCCGGCTCGGCACGACGAGCCTCACCTGGCGACTCGCGATCCTGCGCGAGGGCGGCGACGAGCCGATCGCGACGGGCGAGTTCGTGCACGTGTTCGTGGATGCCTCGACCCGCCGGCCCACGTCCGTGCCGGGGCGCATCCGCGCCGCGCTCGACGCCGCGCACTCGCGCTGAGCCACACTGAGTCGCGCGAAGCCCGACCGGCGGTCGCGCTACATACCGACCGCGCGGTATGCTGGCGAGGCCGCCCACTCGGTGCGGCACCACCGGCGATGTCGCGGAAGGGCGGTCGAGGATGACCCGGACCCCAGGACTCCATCCCGCGGGGCTCACGAACTGGCTCGCGGCGAGGCATCCCTCGCTCGCCCGCGGGCCGCTCGAGGCCCGCCTCATCGCGGGCGGCCGCAGCAACCTGACCTACGCCGTCGACGGCGCCACACGGCCTCTCGTGCTCCGCCGACCGCCGCTCGGGCACGTCCTGCGGAGCGCCCACGACATGTTCCGCGAGCACCGCGTCATCTCCGCGCTCGCGGCCACCGACGTGCCCGTGCCCGACGCGATCGACGTCGTCGACGACACGGCCGACGCGCTCGTCACCGGCACCCCGTTCTTCCTCATGGAACGCGTCACGGGACGGGTGCTCGGCGACCGCGCGCAGAACCGCGAGTTCACCGCCGGGGGCCTCCGCGCCCTGAGCCTCGAGCTCGCGACCGTGCTCGCCGACCTGCACGCCATCGACCCCGAGCCGGTCGGCCTCGCCGACTTCGGCCGCGGCGACGGCTACCTCGCCAGACAGGTCGCGACCTGGCGCCGTCAGCTCGACGCCTCGCGCTCGCGCGAGCTGCCCGCACTCGACGAGCTCGGCGCCCGCCTCGCCGACGGCATGCCCGAGACGAGCCGCACCACGATCGTGCACGGCGACTACCGGCTCGACAACGCGCTCGTCGACGGGGCAGGCGACACTCCGCGGATCTCGGCGATCCTCGACTGGGAGATGGCCACCCTCGGCGATCCGCTCGTCGACCTCGGCCTGCTCGGCCTCTACTGGAGCATCGGCGACCTCCCGGGCGACGCCGGCGCGATCGCGCACAGCTCGGTCGACCTCGACGCCGGCTACGCCGAGTTCGACGAGCTCGTCGACGCGTACGCGGCGCGGGCCGGCATCGGGGTGCCCGACCTGTCGTGGTACCGGGCCTTCGCGGCGTACAAGCTCGCGGTGATCCTCGAGGGCATCCACTTCCGCTTCCGCTCGGGCGAGACCGTCGGCGAGGGCTTCGACCGCATCGGCGGCCTCGTCGAGCCGCTCGCCGCAGAAGGCCTCGCCCGCGCCGCGGTCGGGAGGCGCTGATGGACTTCGCCCCCGACGCACGCACCGAGACCCTCCTCGCCGAGGTCCGGGCGTTCCTCGACGACCGCGTGCTCCCCGCCGAGCCGGTGCTCGACGCCCAGCTCGCCGCGAGCCCCGGCGAATGGTCGTTCCGCCCGATCGTCGACGAGCTCCGCGCGGAGGCGCGCGAGCGCGGGCTGTGGAACCTGTTCCTCCCGGGCGAGCGCGGCGCCGGACTCACGAACCTGCAGTACGCGCCGATCGCCGAGGCCACCGGCTGGAGCCCGCGGCTCGCGCCCGTCGCGTGCAACTGCGCCGCGCCCGACACGGGCAACATGGAGCTGCTGAACGACTTCGGCACCCCGGCGCAGCGCGAGGAGTGGCTCGGGCCGCTGCTCGACGCCCGCATCCGCTCGGCGTTCTGCATGACCGAGCCCGATGTCGCGTCCTCCGACGCGACGAACATCGCGACGCGGATCCGCCGCGACGGCGACGACCTCGTGATCACCGGTCGCAAGTGGTGGTCGACCGGCGCGATGAACCCCGATGCCCGGCTGCTGATCGTGATGGGCCGCACCGACCCGGATGCCCCGCGCCATCGTCAGCAGTCCATGGTGCTCGTTCCGCGCGACGCCGAGGGCGTCGAGATCGTCCGCCCACTGACGGTGTTCGGCTACGACGACCGCGATCACGGCGGACACGCGGAGATCGTCTTCCACGACGTGCGCGTGCCCGCCGCGAACCTGCTCGGGGGCGAGGGCGAGGGATTCGCGATGGCGCAGGCCCGGCTCGGGCCGGGACGCATCCACCACTGCATGCGCGCTCTGGGCATGGCCGAACGCGCCCTTGCCCTCGTGCGCGAGCGCGGGGTCGCCCGGCACGCATTCGGCCGGTCCCTCGCCGAGCAGGGCGTCGTCCGGGAATGGGTCGCGGAGTCGCGCATCGAGCTCGAGGCGCTGCGCCTGCTCGTGCTGAAGACGGCGTGGCTCATGGACACCGTGGGCAACCGGCAGGCGATGACCGAGATCCAGGCCATCAAGATCGCCGTGCCCCGCGCCGTGCAGCGCATCCTCGACCGGGCCATCCAGGTGTTCGGGGCCGCCGGCCTCTCGGCCGACCAGCCGATCGCCGAGATGTTCGCCGGCGCCCGCGCCCTCCGCCTCGCCGACGGCCCCGACGAGGTGCACCTGAACGCGCTCGGCAAAGCCGAGTTCGCCCGCTGAGCGGGACCACCCGATCCACCCCGCCTCCATCGACGACGATGAAAGGACCCAGCACATGACCCACCACCCCGACCCCGCGATCGACGGCGACGGCTTCGGCACGCTCTCCCTCGCGAGCTGCCTGGCCGAGACCGCGACCCGGCATCCCGACCGCCGCGCCCTGCTCTTCATGGGCACGACGACCACGTACGGCGAGCTCTGGGCGCAGACCCGCGCCTACGCCGGCGCCCTCCGCACGCGCGGCATCGGCCGCGGTTCCCGGGTCGCCCTCATCGTGCCGAATGTGCCCGACTTCGCCCGCGTGTTCTACGCGACGATCTCGCTCGGGGCCGTCGCGGTGCCCGTCCACCTGCTCTTCAAGTCGGAGGAGATCGAGTACGTGCTGCGCGACTCGGGCGCCGACCTCGTCGTCGTCGCGGCTCCGCTCCTCGGCGAGGCTGTCCCGGCGGCCGCGGCCGCGGGCGTGCCGCTCGTCACCGTGCTCGCGCCGCCCGTCGAGGCGGGCGGGCCCGACCTGCCGCGGCTCGAGGACGAGGCATCCGTCGCCGTCCCGATCGAACGCCACGTCGCCGTGCGCCCCACGGATGCCGCGACCGTGCTGTACACGAGCGGCACGACCGGCTTCCCGAAGGGCGCGGTCGGCAGTCACCTCGCCGCCGTGGAGCAGGTGCACTGCTCGCTCATCGACTCGTTCGACCTGCGCGCCGACGACGTGGTCTTCGGCGGTCTGCCGCTCTTCCACGCGTTCGGGCAGATGGCCGTCATGAACATGGCGTTCCGGGTCGGCGCGGCGATCATCCTGCTGCCGAAGTTCGACCCGGCGCAGGCGCTCGACCTGCTGCTCGAGCACCAGGCGACCGCGTTCACGGCCGTCCCCACCATGTTCGTCGGCATGATCGAGGCGGCGGCACGCACCGACGCCCGGCCGCCGCTCCGATTCGCGGTCTCGGGCGGTGCCGCGCTGCCCGTGGCCGTGCTCGAGGCCTTCAAGGCGACGTACGGGGCCGACGTGCACGAAGGGTACGGGCTCACGGAAACCGCCCCGACCGTGTCGTCGAACACGCTGCACGAGCCCATCCGCCCGGGCACCGTCGGCCGGCCGCTGTGGGGCGTCGACGTCGCGATCGCCGACCCCGAGGTCGAGGGCCGCATCGAGCTGCTCGAGGTCGGCGCAACAGCCGGCGCGGCGGCCGGTGCAACGGCCGGCGCGACAGAAGGCGGCGAGGAGCGCGGCGAGCCGCCGCTCGGCGAGATCGTCGTCCGCGGTCACAACCTCTTCAAGGGCTACCTCGGCCGTCCCGACGCCTCGGAGCAGGCCGTCGTCGACGGCTGGTTCCGCACCGGCGACCTCGGCACCTTCGTCGACGGCGTGCTCACCATCGTCGACCGGAAGAAGGACATGATCGTCCGGAACGGCTACAACGTGTACCCCTCCGAGGTCGAGGCGGTGCTCGCCCGGCACCCGGATGTCGCGATCTCGGCCGTCTTCGGCCTCGCCGACGATGTCCACGGCCAGGAGGTGCACGCGGCCGTCATCGCGAAGGAGGGCCACACGCTCGACGCCGAGGAGCTCATCGCATTCGCGCGCGACCGCATCGCGGCCTACAAGTATCCGCGGGTGGTGCACGTCGTCGACCAGCTGCCGGTCGGAGCGAGCGGCAAAGTGCTGAAGCGCGCGCTCGTGGAGCAGTTCGCGGCCGTCGCCCGCTGACCCCCGCAGACGAACGGATGCCCCGGGCGCTCGGCCCGGGGCATCCGTCGTCTCTGCCGTCGGCTACGGCGCCGGCACGCCCTCGTTCTCGAGCGGCACCGGCTCGGCCTCGACGGTGACGACGTCGCCGCCTTCCAGGGCGTAGGTCGTGCCGACGAAGTCCTGCACGCCCTGATCGACGGTGGTGATGCCGACCCCGAGGTACGCCGCGTGGCTGTCCTCGCCGAAGGCGAGGGGCAGGATGCCGTTGCCGACGAGCTCCCCCGAGGAGACCGCGTCGAGCAGGCTCTCCCGCGTCGGGTCGTCGCCGGCCCGAGCGAGCGCCTCCGCGAAGAGGTACCCGACGCTCATGCCGTAGACGGTGTTGCCGTCGAACGGGGCGCCGTCGTTGTACTCGTCGTTGATCTGCCGGAACAGCGCCGTCCACTCCCCATCGGGGCTGAAGGGCAGGTAGTTCGTCGAGATGAAGCCCTGCAGCAGCTTCGGCGCGAGATCCTCGCCGAGGAAGCCGACGAGCGTCGGGTAGTCGCCGCCCGACGACGAGGAGTACCAGGCGGGGAAGTAGCCGAGCTTCGCGGCCGTGCCCACGGCGAGCGCGGTGAAGCCGTTCACCGTCGCGAGCAGGTTCACCTCGCAGCCGGCGGCCTGCATCGCCCCGATCTGGGCCGTCACGTCCTGATTCGACACGGAGTAGCGCTGCACCTCGGCGAGCCCGCCCGTGCCGAGCACGAGTTCGGCGCCCTCGACCACCTCGTCGCCGAAGTCGTCGTCCTGGCCGAGGAGGCACACGGTCGCGTCGGGCCGCTCGTCGGCGGCGTACTGGGCCAGCGCGGCGCCCTCGACGACGTAGTCGGCGTTGAACGCGAAGGTGTACGGGTACTCCTCGGGCTGGTTCCAGCTCGTCGAACCCGAGGCGACGAACAGGTCGGGCACCTCGTTCTGGTTCAGGTAGTCGAGCACGGCGGTGTGCGTGGGGGTTCCGAGCCCGTTCAGGATGGCGAAGACCTCGTCCTCCTGCACGAGTTCGCGGACGACGGTCTGCGTTGTCGCCGGGTTGTACCCGTCGTCCTTCACGACGTACTCGATGGTGCGGCCGTTGATGCCGCCCTGGTCGTTGACGTAGTCGAAGTACGCCTTCGTCGCCGCCGAGATCGAGGAGTACCCAGCGGCGGCAGGGCCCGTGAGCGGCTGGTGAGTGCCGACCGTCACGGTCTCATCGGTGACGCCGGGTGTGGACTCGGCGGCGCCCGGCGTGCTGCACGCGGCGAGCGCGAGCAGGGTCGCCGAGGCGGCGGCCGCCGCGACGATGCGGCGGTGCGGTGCGGGGTGCTGTGACATGGGTCACCTCTCTGGTTCGGTGGGGATGGGATGGAGCGCAGGTGGGGCGGCCGGGTGCGAGGAACGGATGCGCCGCCGCCGGAGCGCGCCCGCGAGGCCGCCCGGCCAGACGGCCGTGACGAGGATGAGCAGGCCGCCGAAGACGAGGACGGCGAGGTTGCCCGAGAGGCGCTGCTCGACCTCGCTCGGCAAGTCGACCGCGTCGATGCCGGTGCCGATGAGCCACGGCAGGAGGACGACGACGACCGCGCCGACGGCTGCGCCGCCGATGCTGCCGAGCCCGCCGACGACGACCGCCACGACGAGCAGCAGCGAGAAGGCGAGTGTGTACGCGCCCGGGCTCACCGACTGGGTGACGAAGCAGAGGACGGCTCCGCCGGCGCCGGCCGACACGGCGCTCACCGTGAACGCGGCCACCTTGACCCGTCCGGAACGCACGCCCGCGAGCCTCGCGGCGGTCTCGTCGCCGTGCACCGCGCGCATCCGCAAGCCGAGCCGTCCGCGCCGGATGGCCACGAGCCAGGTGATCACGACCGCGGTGACGAGGATCGACACCCACGCCTGCCACTGCTCGACCGCGATGAGGGCGCGGAGCGCGGGCGGCACGCCGTCGTACGCGATCTGCACGCCCTGATCGCCCCGGAACACCCCGCCGAAGACGCTCGTGACGGCCGGCAGGGCGATCACGAGGGCGAGCGTGACGCCCGCGAGGTACGGGCCGGAGAGCCGGGCACCCGCGAGACCGAGCAGCAGCCCGAGCAGCGCCGCGGCGGCGATCGCGGCGAACAGCGAGACGACGAACCTCGCCACCCCGTCGACGCCCGCCTCGGTGAGCGCGTTCGCCGTCAGTGCGTAGCCGTAGCCGCCGGTGGCCATGAGCGCGGCGTGGCCGAGCGAGAGCTGGCCGCTCAACCCGATGAGCAGGGTCAGCCCACCCGTGGCGCAGAAGGTCGCCGCGACGAGCGCGAGCTGGTAGTTGCGGTACGGGTCGAGCAGGAACGTGCCCGCCACCGCGAGCACGGTGAGGGACGCCGCCACGACGAGCAGCCGCGGCAGACCGGTCAGGCGCGGCAGGAGGCGCGGGGTCCCCGGGGGGCGCAGGGTACGCAGGGGGCGAGGCATCCGCGGCGATGCGCGCGCCGCCTCTCCCGGTGTCGTGGCCTCAGCGGGCGTCGTCTCGGCCCGTGTCGTGGTCTCGCTCATGCCTGACGCACCTGCCTCGCGGAGAAGATGCCGCCGGGCCGGACGAGCAGCACGACGACGAGGAGCACGAGCACGGCGATCGGCGCCACCGTCGCGCCGAGGTATCCCGTGACGAGACTCATCACCACGCCCACGATGAGCCCGCCGACCAAGGCCCCCGGCGGCGAGTCGAGGCCGCCGACCACCGCGACGGTGAAGGCGTACACGAACAGCACGTCGGTGGAGTGCGGACTCAGCCCGAGCTCGGTCGGCACGAGCAGCAGGGCCGCGAGGGCGGCGACCGCCGCCGACAGCATCCAGCCGACGGTGAGCATCCGCGACACCCGGACGCCGAGGAGCCGCGACACCTCGGGCGCGAAGGCCGACGCCCGCAGCTGCAGACCGAGCGAGGTGCGCGCGAACAGCAGGGCGAGCCCCGCCATGACGGCCACCGCGACGGTCAGCACGAACAGGTCGTACGGCGAGAGCACGGGCACGCCGGCGATCTCGATCGGGCGCTCGTCGAACGGCACCTGCATGGGACGCACCTGGGCGCCGAACGCGATGCCGAGCGCGGACTGCAGCACCATCACGAGACCGATGGCGATGATGACGCCCGACAGCGGCGAGCCCTGCGGGGCGAAGCGCATCACGCCGCGCTCCACGGCGAAGCCGATCGCGGCGCCCGCGACGAGCGCGCTCGCGAGCCCGGCCCAGTACGAGCCCGTGAGTCCCGTGACCGCGAACGCGACGTAGACCGCCACCACGGCCATGGCACCCTGCGCGAAGTTCACGATCCGCGCGGCGCGCCAGATGAGCACCAGCGACAGGGCGAACAGGGCGAAGATGGCGCCGCGCGCGAGCCCGGTGGCGAGGAGGAAGAGGAGTCGGTCCATTCAGAATCCCAGGTAGGCGTGCCGGAGGGCGGCGTCGGAGGCGAGTTCGGCGGCGGGAGCGTCCGCGACGACCCGGCCGAGGGAGAGGACGATGCCGCGATCGGCGATCGAGAGCGCACTCGTCACGTTCTGCTCGGCGAGCAGCACCGTGAGGCCGGTGCGGGCGGCGGTGTCGCGCAGCACGCCCATGAGCTGGGCCACCACGAGCGGCGCCAGGCCGAGCGAGGGTTCGTCGAGCATCAGCACCCGCGGCTCGGCGATGAGCGCGCGGCCGAGCGCGAGCATCTGGCGCTCACCGCCCGAGAGCTCGTGCCCGGCGCTGGCACGCCGCCGCGCGAGCGGCTCGAACAGCTCGAGGATGCGTGCCACGGCCGCGTTCCTGGCCGAGCCCCGGTGGCGGTGCAGGGCGCCGAGCAGCAGATTCTCCTCGACCGTGAGCTCGGCGACGACGCTCCGCCCCTCGGGCACCTGCGCGAGTCCACGACGGGCGCGGTCTTCGACGCGGACCCCTGCGAGATCGGCGTCGTCGAGACGCACCGACCCGGATGCCACGGGCACGAGCCCCGCGACCGTGCGGAGCAGCGTCGTCTTGCCGGCGCCATTCGCGCCGAGCAGCGCGATGATGGAGCCCGGCGCGATCTCGAACGAGACCTCGTGCAGCACCGGCTCGCCGCCGTAGCCCGCGGCGAGGCGGTCGACGGCGAGCGTGCCGCCGGCGGTGCCGGCCGGTGCGGCTCGGACGTGGGACCCGGCTTCGGCTCGCGTGCTCATGAGGCCGCCTTCACGCCGAGGTAGGCCTCTTCGACGCGGGGATCCGCCTGGACCACGGCGGGGGTTCCCGTCGCGATGACCCGGCCGAAGTCGAGCACCACCACGCGATCGGCGAGCCCCATGACGAAGTCGACGTGGTGCTCGACGAGCAGCACGGATGCCCCGCTTCCCGCGACCTCGCGAACCGTGGCGGCGAGCCGGTCGATGTCCTCGGCGCCGAGACCACCGGCCGGCTCGTCGAGCAGCAGCAGCGAAGGCCGGCTGACGAGCGCGCGAGCGAGCGCCACGCGCTTCCGGTCGGGATAGGGCAGCGCCCCCACCGGCGTCGACGCGCGTTCCCGGAGCCCGTGGGCGTCGAGCTCCGCGAGGGCGAGCGCGACGTTCGCCGCCGACGGCGGGCCGAGCGGGACGAGCAGGTGCTCGAGGGGGGTCATCCCGTCGACGAGGCCGAGCCCTTGCAGCGTTCGCGCGACGCCGCGGCCGAGCAGGCCGGTCGGTGACGCCGGCGCGGGCCGGCCGTCGATGCGGACGGACCCGGCCGTCGGGCGGACGAGGCCGCACACGGCGTTGAAGACGGTCGTCTTGCCCGCGCCGTTCGGGCCGATCAGGGCGACCGTCTCGCCGGGGTCGACGTGGAACCCGACGTCGGCGAGCGCGGTCAGCCCTCCGAAGGTGACGGTGAGGCCGTCGACTTCGAGGCGGGGCGTGGCGTGCGACGCCGGAGCGGCCGGGTCGGCCAGGCTCGGGGCGGTGTGCGTCGGTGGAACGGAGCTGGGCATCGGCACCTCTTCGTGTCGGATGCCGCCATGCTACCCGAGAAACCGACCAGACGGTATGTCAATGTTGCAACGCCGTCATCCCCCCGGCGGAACGCACCCTCCGGTGGCCGCGGTCCTGCCATCGGTTGCCGGCGGCGAAGTGCCGCGAACTGCGCTTCCGGGGCGCGTGAAAACGCCGATCGCGCGACCTCGCGGCCGCGGCAGCGCCGGGGCGAGGCGGGTCAGCGAGGGTGGGCACCCGATCAGCGGTGGGCGATCGCGGTCGTCATGCCGCCGTCGACGACGAACTCGCCGCCGGTCGTGTATGCGGAGGCGTCGCTCGCGAGGAAGACGACGGTGCCCGCGACATCCTCGGGCAGCGCGGGCCGGCCGAGCGGGATCTGCAGGGCGTCGGGGTCGATCCGGGTGGTCATGTCGGTGAGGATGAGGCCGGGATGCACCGAGTTCACGCGGATGCCGCTCGGCCCGAGCTCGACCGCCAGCGACTTCGTGAGCCCGCGGACGCCGAACTTCGATGCCGTGTACCCGTGCAGCGACGGGCTGCCTCGAAGCCCTTCGACCGAGGAGATGTTCACGATGGAGCCGCGCCCGGCCGCCTTCATGGCGGGCACGACGGCTCGGCAGCCGAGGAACGTGCCCGTGAGGTTCACCGCGATCACGGCGTCCCACTTCGCGAGGGTGAAGTGCTCGATGGGTGCCGCGTTCGCGATACCGGCGTTGTTCACGAGGACGTCGACTGACCCGAACTCCTCGAGCGTCTTCGCGACGACGTCGGCCCAGGCCGACTCGTCGGTGACGTCGAGGTGCCGGAACCGCGCGCGGTCGCCGAGCTCGACGGCGAGCGCCGCGCCTTCGTCGTCGAGCACGTCGGCGATCAGCACGTTCGCGCCGGCGGCGTGGAGCGCCCTCGCGTACGCCTCGCCGAGCCCGCGGGCGGCTCCGGTGACGATGGCGGTGCGGCCGTCGAGTGCGGTCATGTCGGGTCCTCCTGGGTCGGCGCCGGCCGTGTCAGTCCGAGACGCGGACGACGAGCCGGCCGGTCGTCGTGCCGCCGGCCAGGCGCTGCACGGCGGCGGGCGCATCGGCGAACGACACGACGTCGGCGACGACGGGCGCGATGGCCCCGGATGCCGCGAGCCGGGCGAGCTCGTCGTGAGCGAGCTGCACGAGGTCGGGCCGGCGCTGCTGGTAGAGCGCCCAGTGCAGCCCGAGCACGGAGTAGTTCTTCACGAGCGCGTGGTTGGCCCGCACCTGCTGGATGGTGCCGGCGGCGAACCCGACGACGACGATGCGGCCCTCGAACGCGATGCACTTCGTGGACGCGTCGTACGCGTCACCGCCCACGGGGTCGAAGACCACGTCTGCGCCGTGACCCCGCGTCGCGGTCTTCACCCCATCGACGAGGTCGTCGCGGCCCCGCACGAGGACGACCTCGGCGCCGGCGCCGGCAGCGACCGCCGCCTTCTCCTCGCTCCCGACGACACCGATGACCCGGGCACCGGCGGCCGTCCCGAGCTGGACGGCCGCGGTGCCGACCCCGCCGGCGGCGGCGTGGACGAGCAGCCACTCCCCCGGCTGCAGCGCTGCACGCCGGTGCAGACCGAACCACGCGGTCTGGTACGCGATGGTGAGGGCGGCCGCGGCCGCGTCGTCGAGGGAATCGGGGGCGAGGCGCACGGCGGCGGCGGGCAGCACCGCGTACTCCGAGAGCACGCCGATCTGCGAGCCGACGACGCGGTCGCCGACGGCGAAGGAGGTCGCGGCCGGGGCATCCCCGGCCGGCGCCGCGACCGCGGGCCGGTCAGCCGCGTCGCCGACCTCGACGACGTCGCCCGCGAGTTCGATGCCGATGGTGAACGGCGGCTCGGGCCGCACCTGGTACTCGCCGCGTGCGAGCAGCACGTCGGGGAAGTTCACGGCGACCGCGCGGGTGCGGACGAGCGCCTCGCCGGGTCCGGGCACGGGCACGGGAACCTCGCGGAGCTCGAGCACCTCGGCGGGTTCTCCCGGTCGGGTGACCTGCCAGGCGCGCATGCGGTCGGGGCGGGTCATCCGTCGCTCCGGCCGCTGCTGCTCGCGATGCCGCTGAGGAACAGGTCGGTGAGCTGCTCGGCGACGACGGACTTGTCCTCCGGCCCTTCGGGCGAGTACCAGTGCGAGAGGTAGTGGACGTCGCTGAAGAAGTTGGCGATGAGCACAGGGCGGGGGATGTCGGTCCGGTAGCGCCCCTCGGACTGACCGCGTTCGATGAGCGCGGAGAACTCGTCATGGTAGGCGCGGCGGCGCCGGGTGACCTCCTGCTGGCGGGGCGCCGTCAGCATGTGCATGCTGCGGAAGAACACCGTGCCCTCGGGCAGGAAGTCGATCGAGGTCTCGATGACGTCGACGCAGACGTCGTGGAGGACGACGTCGGTCGGCCCGCCGCGCGCGATGATCTCGTCGAGCCGCGACTTCTGGAGCGACAGCATGCGGTCGTAGATGGCGAAGAGCAGATCGTCCTTCGACTCGAAGTAGTGGTACATCGCGCCTTTGGTGACTCCGGCGGCCTCGACGATCTGCTGCACGCTGGTGTTGGCGTATCCCTGGGCGGCGAAGAGCTCGACCGCTGCGCGGGTGACCTCGTCGGCGACGTTGACGTCCTTCATGCATCCATCCTTCACCCGACGGGGCGGATCAGCCCGCCGCCGTCGATCGGGAGCGTGTGGCCGGTGATCCACCCGGCGTCGTCGGAGAGCAGGAACGCGACCGGCCCGGCGACGTCGTCGGGGACGCCGAGCCGGGCGAGCGGGTACTCGGCGGCGACCTCCGCCTCGCGGCCCTCGTAGAGCGCGGTGGCGAACGCCGTCTTGATCACGGCGGGCGCGACCGCGTTCACCCGGATGCCCGGCGCGAGCTCGTAGGCGAGCTGCATCGTGAGGTTCACCAGCGCCGCCTTGGAGATGCCGTACAGGCCGATGCCGGGGCTCGCGGCGAGCGCCGAGATCGACGCGAGGTTCACCACCGAGCGGGTGAGGCCGGCGGCGACGGCGTCGCGCGTCCACTCCAGCGCGGCGAGCACGTTGACGTCGAGGATCTTGCGCGCCGCGGCGACGTCGACGTCGACGTCGGCGAGCGACCCGTAGACGGGGTTGATGCCGGCGTTGTTCACGAGGTGGTCGAGGCGGCCGTGCCGGTCGGCGATGCGGGCGAACACCTCGGCGCGGTGGTCGGGGTCGTCCGCCTTGCCCGCGATGCCGATGGCGTGGTCGGGGCCGCCGAGCGCGGCGACCGCGTCGTCGAGCGAGTCGGCCTTGCGGCCGGTGAGGACGACGGATGCCCCCTCGGAGACGAGCCGCCGGGCCACGGCGAAACCGATGCCGCGGCTGCCTCCGGTGATCAGGGCGACGCTGCCCTCGAATCGCTGCACGGCCACTCCTCCGCTGCCATACCGTCTGGTCGGTATGACCCTAGCATGTCACCGGGGGCCTCACGGTGCCATGCTGGCCCCATGACCGCCGGACGCGTGAAGCGCACCTTCCTCACCGTGCTGAAGCACACGCTGAATCCGCTCACGCTCCGCGCGGCACGCCGCGGACGCGGGCCCTTCGCACTCGTCCGCCACGTCGGCCGCAAGTCGGGCGCGACGTACGAGACGCCGCTCATCCTCGCCCGCGTGCCCGGCGGGTTCATCGCCGAGCTCACCTACGGGCCCGAGGTGAACTGGTACCGCAACATCGTCGCCGCGGGCCGGTGCACGGTCGTCTGGCGGGGCCGCGAGCACCCGGTCGACGGCATCGAGCCCTACGACGCCGAGGCCGGCCGCCGCGCCTTCGGCTTCCCGGCCTCCGCTCTGCTGAAGCTCCTGCGTCGCCACGAGTTCCGATTCCTGCACGAGGCTCGGGCCGACGCCGGTTCGGCGGAAGCGACGCACCCCGAGGCATCCCACCCCGAGGCGTAGGCTGGAACGGCCGTGACCTCGATCCCCCTCGCCCCCGCGCGCCCGTGGCGCATCTGGCTGGTGTGGGCGGTCGGCGTCGCCGGCTACGTCATCTCGGTCACCAACCGCACGTCGCTGTCGGCCGTCGGCGTCGACGCCGCGACGCGATTCGATGCGGATGCCTCGACCCTGTCGCTCTTCGCCGTCATCCAGCTCTTCGTGTACGGCGGCATGCAGATCCCGGTCGGCCTGCTGCTCGACCGGTTCGGCGCGCGCCCGATCATCACCATCGGCATGGTGCTCATGGCGCTCGGCCAGGTCGTCATGGCGTTCGCCTCCGACGTGGGCATCGGCATCCTCGCGCGCGTGCTCATCGGCGCCGGCGACGCGGCGATCTTCCCGAGCGTGCTGCGGCTCATCGCCACCTGGTTCCCCGACCAGAAGGCGCCGATCATGGTCCAGCTCACCGGCATCGTCGGCCAGGCGGGCCAGATCATCTCCATCGTGCCGCTCGCGGCGCTCCTGCACGCGACGAGCTGGAGCATCGCGTTCGGCAGCCTCGCCGGGCTCGCCGCCGTGTTCGCCGTGCTGAGCTTCGCGGTCATCCGCAACCGACCGCCGGGCCGCACCGCCGACGTCGCCGTCGACACCGAGACGGGCGCGATCCGCGTCGTCACGAGCGCGGCCGACCTCCGGGTCGGGTTCGTCGAATCGTGGCGGCATCCGGCGACGCGGCTCGCGTTCTGGTCGCATTTCACCACCCCGTTCGCCGGCACCGCGTTCGTGATGCTGTGGGGCTTCCCGTTCCTCACGGCCGGCGAGGGCCTCGCGCCGGCGACCGCGTCGCTCGTGGTGACCGCGTTCGTCGTGTTCGGCATGGTCGCCGGGCCGGTCATCGGCGCGCTCTCGAGCCGGCACCCGATGCGGCGCTCGATGATGCTCGTGCTGCCGACGGTCGCGTTCCAGGCGGTCGTGTGGCTCGCGGTCATCCTGTGGCCCGGACCCGCGCCGATCTGGCTGCTCTTCCTGCTCGCGTTCGCGCTCGGCACCGGCGGCCCCGCGTCGATGATCGCGTTCGACCATGCGCGCACCTACAACCCGAGCCACCGCCTGAGCACCGCGACGGGCATCGTGAACGGCGGCGGCTTCATCGCCGGGCTCCTCGCGATCCTGTTCATCGGCGTCGCGATGGACGTGCAGGGCGCCGGCTCCCCCGACACGTACTCGCTCGAGGCGTTCCGCCTCGCGTTCCTCACGCAGTTCCCGCTGTGGATCCTCGGCTCGGTCATGATCCTCGTCGAACGCGGGCGCACGCGGGTGCTCATCGGGTTGAAGGAGCCGCGGGCGCGGTCGGAGCGTCGCGGCGGCTGAGCGACGCCGTCGGGCCGCCGGCCGACGCGCTCAACCGAGCAGCGACCGCAGCTCGTCGGCCGTGAGTGCGGGCACCGCCGCACCGTCGGCATCGTCGCCCTCGCCGGCCGCGAGCACCGACGCGACGAGCTCCGCCTTCCGCGCCTTCAACGCCATGACCTTGTCTTCGATGGTGTCGGCGGCGACGAGCCGGTAGACCATGACCTGCTTCGTCTGCCCGATGCGGTGGGCGCGATCGATGGCCTGCTGCTCGCTCGCGGGGTTCCACCAGGGGTCGAGGAGGAAGACGTAGTCGGCCTCGGTGAGGTTCAGTCCGAACCCGCCGGCCTTCAGGCTGATGCAGAAGACGGATGCCTCGCCCGAGCGGAATCGCTCGATCTCGGTGTCGCGGCGCTTCAGTGCAGTGGCGCCGTCGAGCCAGGCGTAGGGCACACCGCCGGCGTCGAGGCGGTCGCGCACGCGCCCGAGGAAGCTCGTGAACTGGCTGAACACGAGCGCGCGGTGGCCCTCGGCGAGCACGTCGTCGAGCTGCTCGAACAGGGCGTCGAGCTTCGCGGAGGCGATGCCCGTGTGTGCCGGATCGACGAGTGAGGCGTCGAGGGCGAGCATCCGCAGCAGTGTGAGCGAGCGGTAGACGATGTGCCACTGGCGGTCGAGGTCGTCGACGAGGCCGAGCAGCTTCTTCCGCTCCCGCTGCAGCGTGGCGTCGTAGAGGCGGCGGTGCCGTGGCGCGAGGTCCACGGTGAGCACCTGCTCCTGCCGCGGCGGCAGCTCGGGGGCGACCTCCTCCTTGGTGCGCCGCAGCACGAGGGGGCGGATGCGTCGCCGCAGGCGCTCGAGCCGTTCGCGGTGGCCGGCCTCGATGGGGCGGCGGTAGCGTTCGTCGAAGCCGCGGCGGGACGGGAAGAGCCCGGGCGCGACGATCCGGAGGATGGCCCAGAGCTCTCCGGTGTGGTTCTCGATGGGGGTGCCGGTGAGCGCGAGCCGGAAGGGCGCGCGAACGGCGCGGGCCGACTCGTGCACCTTGGTGGCGGCGTTCTTCACGAACTGCGCCTCGTCGAGCACGAGTCCGCTCCAGTCGCGCGCCGCGAACCGGTCGGCGTCGAGGCGGAGCACCGCGTAGGTCGTGACCACGAGGTCGGCCTCCGCCGCGGCGGCGAGCAGCCCGGGCTTCGCGGCCTCCGTCGCCGTCACGGTGGCCACGCGGAGCCCCGGCGTGAAGCGGGCCGCCTCGGCGACCCAGTTCGAGGCGACCGAGCTCGGCGCGACGACGAGGAACGGCGGGGCGGAGGCATCCGTCTGCTCGCGCGCGTGGGCGATGAGCGCGAGCGTCTGCGCGGTCTTGCCGAGGCCCATGTCGTCGGCGAGGATGCCGCCGAGGCCCGACCGGTGCAACAGCGCGAGCCAGCGGAACCCGGCGAGTTGGTACGGCCGGAGCTCCACGGCGAGACCCGCGGGCGGCGGCAGCTCGCCCACATCGTGGCCTGCGAGCCCAGCGACGGTCTCGCGCCAGGCGACGGCGGGCGCGGCCTGGTCGGCGAGGTCCTCGAAGTCGGCCCAGAGCCCGACCTGGCTGCGGTGCAGCCGCACGCCCGTCTCCCACTCGCGGAGCGTTCCGGCCTCCTCGATGAGATCGCGGAGCGGCTCGAACAGCGGCTGTTTCAGGTCGAGGTAGGTCTTGTCGACGAGCAGCAGACGGCGCTGCCCCTTCGCGAGCGCGCGGAACAGCGGCATGAACGGCACCTTGCGGCCGTCGACGGTGACGACGACCCCGAGGTCGAACCAGTCGGTCTTCGGCGACTCCACCGTCGTCACGGTGAGGGTCGGCACCCCCGCTTCGCGGTAGTCGGGCCGGTCGCCCGCGATCTCGACCCGCACCCGGTCGAGGCGTTCGAGACGCGGGACGACCCGGTCGGAGAACCACGCCACGTCGCCGCCACGCAGCGTGAGCGGCTCCATCGGGAGCCCGCCGAGCTCATCGCGGGCGAGCTCGACGATCTCGGGATCGAGCTCAGGGTCCTCGGCGGGCGCGACGGTGTCGGCGGCGTGGTCATCGGGCGCGTCTCCGTCATGGGCATCGGCGGATGCCTCGACCGCGGTCACCCGCCCGTCGGCGTGCTCCCACCGCCAGGAGAGGTGCAGCACGTCGCCCGGCTCGAACCGGGCATCGGCCACGAGCGTCGCGGGCGCCGAAGGCGGCGGGTCGAAGCTGCCGTCGCTCGAGACGACCGCGACGCTGGCCGCGAGCCTCGGGTACGCCGCACGCAGGAATTCCACCGTGTCTCGGGCGGGCACGCGGATGCCGCGCGGTCGCTCCAGCAGCGCGTGCTGGGCATCGGTGATCCCGGCGGGCACGGCTCCGAGCCGGAGCTCGCCCGGGCGGCCGGCACCCCGGCCGAACTCGAACCGGTACAGGCCGTGGTCGCCGATCGCCCGGGTGCCGGCCACCGGACGCGCCTCGCCGTCGAACACGACCACGGGCTCGAGCACGAGCTCGCGGGTCGCCTCGGTCAGGCGCGCGTCGTACCCGACGTTCGCTTCGCCGGCGAGGGCGACGACGGGCGTCGCGGGGCTGCCGACGAGGCCGATGCCGAGCCGGGACGCATCCGCGAGCAGCGCCCAGAGCAGCGGGCTCTCGTACTCGTCGAGGGTGATCCACTCCGAGCCATAGGTCGTGAACACGCTCGGGCTGCGCCCCTTCAGCAGCGCGAAGTGCGCGAACCATCGCGCCTGCTCGGGGTCGTACCCCTGCGACGACCCCTGGTACGCGATGTTCTGCCAGGTGAGCCCGGCCTTCACCCAGGCCCCGCGGGCCCCCTCGGCGACGGGGCGGACGGCCAGCCGGTCGACGGTCTCCGGCCGCTTCGCCGGTTCGTCGCGCGGCCCTCGCCACTCGCCGTCGCGGCGGTCGCGCCGGTGACGCAGTTCGAACTGCAGCGCGAGACGACGGATGCCTCGCCCCTCGGCGCGCTCGTGGGATGCAGACGCCGGTCGAGCATGGCTCACCCCGATGGCCTGGAGCTCGGCGCGCCAGTCGGCGGGGCGGGGCTCGGCGGGCATGTCCCTCATGCTCGCACGTCCGGCCGACACGCTCCCCGTCCCGCGAGGTGACGCGAGAGCAGCACGTGGCGTCACCTCGGTGAAGAGCATGGGCGGGTGGGAGCGGCGGCGACGGCGGGCGGGATCGGGGCGTGTCAAGCCCGTAGAGGGCCGGGCCGGCCGGTGCGAGGGTGGGCGCATGACCGATCAGACCAGTCAAGACGGCGAGCGCAAGTCGGACGGGCTCGGCGGAGACGGCACGATCCCGTCCGATCCCGACGGCGTGGGCGTGGGTGCGGGCGAGCCGACGACGTTCGAGCCCGAGGAGGACCCGGAGGCGGCGGGCAACCGCGACGGCGATGTCGCGCGCGACGCGGCTGCTCCCGGAGCCGAGTCCTCGTCGGGCGACCTCGACCTCGGACTCTCCGACAACGAGGCCCTCCGCACTCCCGACGAGTCCTCCGACGGCACCCGCGACGACGCGGACGCGCCCGAGTCGACCGAGTAGCTCCGGCGACGGCGCATCCGCCGGCCCTCCGCTCCGCGCAGCGAAGCTAGGGCGGCGGCTCAGCCGGCGAGCGCGGCCGCCTTGGCCTCGAGATAGTGCCGCTCGGCGGCGTTCAGCGCCCGGGCGGCGGCATGCTCGAACTCGACGCGAGCCGCGTGCGGCCGCCCGGCGAGCTCCAGCAGATGCCCGCGGACGGCGAACACCCGGAAGTGTCCCGCAAGCGCGGGCTCGAGCGCGACCGACTCGAGCTCGGCCAGGCCCGCCTCGGGGCCGTGCACCATCGCGACCGCGACCACCCGCCCGAGCTCGACGACCGGGCCGGGGCCGAGTCGCCTGAGGAGGTCGTACAGCTCGAGGATCTCGGCCCAGTCGGTCGCCTCGGTCGAGGGAGCTTCGTCGTGCACGGCGGCGATGGCCGCCTGCAGCTGGAACGGGCCGGGCCGGCCGCCCTCGGCGAGCGCCCGGGTCACGAGCGCGACCCCCTCGTCGATGAGGTCGCGATCCCACATCGAGCGGTCCTGCTCGGCGAGCGGGACGAGCTCGAGCGGCGCCGAAGGCGCCAGGTCCTCCCCCGTCGGCGACGGCCCGGCAGGCGCCCGCCCGACGGGCCGCAGCCGCGCGGGCCGGCGCGCCTCGGTGAGGAGCATCAGGGCGAGCAGCCCGTCGACCTCGGCCCGCCACGGCGCCGTCGCGGGCGCGGCATCCTGCAGCATCCGGGCGAGGCGGATCGCCTCGCTCGACAGTTCGACCCGCAGCAGCGACTGGCCGGAGCTCGCGGTGTGCCCCTCGGTGTAGATCACCGAGAGCACGGTGCAGACGGTGGCGATGCGGGTCTCCAGCTCGTCGTCCGACGGCGGTGCGAACGTCGCACCCGCGGCCCGGATGCGCGCCTTCGCCCGGGAGATGCGCTGACCGACTGTGGCTTCCGGCACGAGCAGCGCGCGGGCGATCTCGGCGGTCGTGAGTCCGCCGACCGCCCGGAGGGTGAGCGCGACCTGCGACGGCCGCGCGACGGCCGGATGCGCGCACAGCACGAGCAGCGCCAGCGAGTCGTCGATGTGCGAGGCCGCCGCCCCGGCCGGTTCCCGGGTGGCGACGAGCGCCTCCCGCTGCCTGCGAGCGATGTCGCCGCGGACCTGCTCGACGTACCGGCGATGCGCGACCGTTACGAGCCAGCCGATGGGATGCTCCGGCGGCTCCCTCCGCCATCGAGCGGATGCCGCGAGGAGCGCCTCCTGCATGGCATCCTCACTGCCCTCGAAGTCGCCAGTGCGGCGCACGAGGATCGCGAGGGCCGCAGGCGCGGCATCCCGCAGCATCCGCTCGACGGTCATGGCGACGTCTCGATCGACCCGACCTGCGATCAGTAGTCGCCGGCCGACGCGGCCATCGCGGGCAGCAGCTCGACGAGCCCGGCCTGCGCCTCGGGGAACCACCCGGCGATCTCGACGGCCCGCGCCTCCGACTCCACGTCGACGATGTAGTACCCGCCGAGGTACTCCTTCAGCTCGACGTACGGGCCGTCGGTGGCGATGGGTCCGTCGTCGGTCAGACGCACGCTCTTCGCCGCGGCGGGCCCGGCGAGCTGCTCGGCGTCGACGAACTCACCGGCCTCGCGCAGCCGCTCTTCGAAGCCGGCGTACAGCTCCATCGCCTCGCGCTGCTGCTCGGCGGAGAACCCGGCCCAGGCGGCCGACCACTCGGGGTTGGACTTCAGGAGGATGAGGTACTTCACGGCACTGCTCCTTCGTGGAGACGGTCCGGCCCGGCGGCCGGTCAGGGCGCCGACGGCGTCCGTACCAGTGTGTCGAAGCCGTCGTCGCGATTTCGACAGCCGTCCGAGAAAGTTGTCGCAGTCCCCACCGGGGCGGGCCTCAGCGCGAGACGATCGCGTCCGCGTGGTCGGCCACCCACCCCATGAGCGGCAGCATCCGTTCCATCAGCTCGTCGCCGAGCGGGGTGAGCGCGTACTCGACCCGGGGCGGCACCTCGGGATACGACCGCCGGCGCACGAGCCCGTCGGCCTCGAGCGTGCGGAGCGTGGACGCGAGCATCTTCTCGGAGATGCCGTCGACCTCGCGGCGGAGCTCGCCCCACCGATGGGTGCCCTCGGAGAGCGCCAGCAGCACGAGCACGCCCCACTTCGACATCACGTGATCGAGGACCACGCGGGTGGGGCATCCGGCGGTGAACACCTCGCCGCGGGTCTTCCGGATCTGCGCAAGACTTACCGTCATGTGGGTACCTTACGGCAAAGTGGGTACCCGATTCGAGGAATGTCTCTCAGGGGGCATCCGGTTGGTTTCGAGAGGACGGTGCACCGCGCCGCTCCGCCCGAACGGAAGGACCCACGCATGACCATCCTCGTCACCGCCGCCAGCGGCCAGCTCGGCCGGCTCGTCATCGACGCCCTCCTCGCCCGCGGCGCCGACCCGGCCGAGGTCGTCGCGACCGCCCGCGACACCTCGCGCCTCGCCGACCTCGCCGAGCGCGGCGTCCGCACCGCGACGCTCGACTACGACCGCCCCGAGACGATCGCGGCCGCCCTCGACCGCGTCGACCGGATGCTCCTCGTCTCCGGATCGGTGCCGGGGCAGCGCGTCGACGGGCACCGAGCGGTCATCGACGCGGCCGCCGCCGCGGGCGTCGGCCGGCTCGTCTACACCAGCGCGCCGCACGCGACCACCGCGGACTTCGCGCTCGCCGCCGACCACCGCGCGACCGAGGAGCACCTCGCCGCATCGGGCGTGCCCGCCGTGGTGCTCCGCAACAACTGGTACACCGAGAACTACGTCGCCGACGTCGCCCGGGCCGCCGAGACCGGCGAGATCACCGCCTCGGCCGGCGACGGACGCGTGGCGAGCGCCTCCCGCGCCGACTACGCCGAAGCGGCCGCCGCGGTGCTGCTCGGCGCCGCCCGCGACGGCGACGTGCTCGAGCTCTCCGGCGAGACGGCGTGGTCGTACGAGGAGCTCGCGGCCACGGCATCCGAGCTCACCGGGCGCGACGTGACCTACCGGCGCCTCTCGACCGACGAGCACGTCGCGGCCCTCCAGGGCGCCGGGCTCGACGCCGGCACCGCCGGGTTCGTCGCGGGCATCGACGACGCGATCCGCCGCGGCGTGCTCGCCGACGCGCAGCCCGTGCTCGCGGAGCTCATCGGGCGCCCGACGACGCCGCTCGTCGACGGGCTCCGCGCCGCGCTCGGCAGCGTCGCACCGACGGCCTGAGCTGCCGCTCGTCGGGCGCGCCGCCGGGTGCGGCGCCCCGACGGGATGTCGGCGGCCGGCCATAGGTTCTCGATATGACCGAGGTGCGCCCCTTCACCGTCCGCGTGTCCGACGACGCCCTCGACGAGCTGCGGCTGAGACTCGAGCTGGGCCGGGCGCGCCTGCTGCCCGACTCCCCCAGGCGTCCTGCCTCGGGCATGGATGCCTCGTACCTCCGGGAGCTCGTCGACTCGTGGCTCGCATGGGACTGGCGGGCCCGTGAGACGTGGCTCAACGGCCACCCGCAGTTCCTCGCCCGGATCGATGACGCCGACGTCCACTTCGTGCATCTCCGCTCCGGCCGGCCCGACGCGCCCGTGCTGCTCGTCATGCACGGCTGGCCGCACACGTTCGCGCTGCAGCTCGACTTCGCCGACCGACTCGCCGACTTCGATGTCGTCGTGCCGAGCCTGCCGGGATTCGGGTTCTCGTCGCCCTATGCCGACGGACCCATGAGCGAGACCCGGCTCGCCGACACGATGCACCGCCTGATGACCGAGGTGCTCGGGTACGCGCGCTACCTCACCTACGGCGAAGACGTCACGGCGAACGTGAGCGACCTCATCGCGGCGCGCTACCCCGACCAGGTCGCCGGCATCCTCGTGACGCACTCCCACTTCCCGAACGACGACGAGCGCGTCGAGCTCACCGACCCGGCCGAGATCGCGTTCTTCGAAGAGCTCGGCCGGCTCCACGGGCCGAACGGCGCCTACGGCCACGTGCAGGCGACCCGCCCCGACACCCTCGCCGCGGCGCTCAACGACTCGCCCGTCGGCCTTCTCGCCTGGATCACCGAGAAGCTCGTCGAGTGGAGCGACACCCCGGCGGGCGACCCGGCCGCCGTGGAGCGGCGCATCTCGCGCGACCGCATCCTCACCGAGGCGATGATCTACTGGGTGACCCAATCGATCGGCTCGAGCTTCCGCCCGTACTACGAGGGCGCCGACAAGCCCGATCGCATCCCGCCGACCTCGGTGCCGGCCTCGGTGCACATCCAGCGACACGAGTCAGGCAACCCCGAGTCGATCGCGAGGCGCCACTACCTCGACCTGCGCACCTTCGAGCAGCTCGAAGAGGGCGGCCACTTCACCGTCGCCGAGGTGCCCGACGCCATGGCCCAGCGGGCACGGGCGCTGGCCGCGGTCGCCTGGTGAGTGCGCGCACCTGACCGAATGCGCGACTACGCCGTGACCGCGTAGCGCTCGGCGACCAGCTCGAGCAGGTGCCGGTACGTCCGCCCCGTCGCGCGAGTCATGGCGATCTCGCAGGCCCGGTTGCACGAGGCGTGGGCATCGCCGTCGAGCCCCTGCACTTCGGCGGCTTCCGCGGCGGTCGCGGCGGCGGTCAGCTCCGGATGCAGCATGCCCCGGTCGCCCGCGAAGCCGCAGCAGTTCCACGCGACCGGCACCTGCACGTCGTCGGCGATCGCGCTCGCGAGCCGGCGCAGATCGGCGTCGATCCCGAGCTGCGCCGACGAGCAGGTCGGATGCAGCACCACCCGGTCGATCCGCGCCGACGCATCGAGCCCGGGCAGTGCCGGCAGTACGTGCTCGGCGGTAAAGGCGACGGCGTCGACGACCTCGACGGCGCGCGGGTCGCCCGCTTCGCGGGCGAGTCTCATGATCCGGGCGACACCCTCGGTGCACGACGAGGCGTCCACGACCACCGGGAGCCGCCCGCCGTCGCTCGCCGACCAGACCGCGTCGAGCACCCGATCGGCCATCTCTCGGTGGCCGGCGCCGAAGCCCTTCGACGACCACGGTGTGCCGCAGCAGAGTCCGTCGACCCCGTCGGGGACGACGAGGGCGAGCCCGGCGAGGCCCGCGAGCCGCTCGAGGGCGGCCTGGACTCCGGGGCCGGACGGGTCGCCGGGCGCGAACATCGCGCCCTGGCAGCTCGGCAGGAAGACCGCGACCGGCGCGGAGGGCCGCGACGCGCCGGCACCCGACGTCCGCTCCGCGTGCGCGACCCGGCTGCGGGCGCGGCCGCCCGCGGGCAGGTCACCGGTGTACAACGGCACGGTGTCGCTGCCGAGCACCGCGCGGGCCGCCCGGTTGGGCAGCTGCACGAGCGGCGTCGGCACCGCGGCGGCGACATCCAGGGCCACGCCGGCGGCACCGGTGACGGCGCCCCAGTGCCGGGCCGCGGTCGCCCACGTGCGCTGCTCGAGGGCCGAGCGGCCCTCGGCGCGGAGCCGCTTCACGAGATCCCCCGTGTTGATCCGCACCGGGCACGCCGTCTGGCACATCCCGTCGACCGCGCAGGTCTGCACTCCGTCGTACTCGTACGCCTGATCGAGCTCCGCGACGAGCCGGGCGTCCCCCGCCGCCTCCGCGAGCGCGCGCGAGCGCCGCACGACGATGCGCTGCCGCGGCGTGAGCGTGAGGTCGCGGCTCGGGCACACCGGCTCGCAGTAGCCGCACTCGACGCATCGGTCGACCTCCGCCTCCACGGAGACGACGGGTTTCAGGTCGCGCAGGTGCGCGTCGTGATCGTCGGTGAGGATGACGCCGGGGTTCAGCACGCCGGCGGGGTCGAAGGCGCGTTTGAGCTCGCGCATGACCTCCACGAGTTCGGCCCGGTACTGGCGGGGCACGAAGGGCGCCATCGCCCGGCCGGTGCCGTGTTCGGCCTTGAGGTTGCCGCCGTGTCCGAGCACCAGGTCGACGAGGGCCTCGGTGAAGGCGCGGAGCCGGTCGCGTGCGCCCGGCGCGTCGAAGTCGTCGGTGACCATGAAGTGCAGGTTGCCGTCTTTGGCGTGTCCGAAGATCACGCTGTCGGGGTAGGCGAACCGTTCGCACAGCGCTCGGAGATCGCGACACGCGTCGGCGAGCCGACTCACCGGCACCGCGACGTCCTCGAGGAGGGCGGTGGTGCCACTCGGGCGCGCGCCGGCGACGGTCGCGTAGAGGCCCTTCCGCACGTGCCAGAGCGCGGCGCGGGTGGCCGGATCGGCGCTGAGCTCCGCGGCGCGGACCAGGGGCAGCCCGTCGAGCACGGTCTGCGCGGCGGCCATGCGACTGGCGAGCGCCTCCGGGGTGGCACCTCGGTACTCGACCAGGAGCGCGGCGTGCTCGGCGAGGTCGAAGCCCTGCACCGCCGCCGGCGCCGCGGGGTCCCGGCGGGCGACCCTGAGGGATGTGGCATCCATGAGTTCCAGGGCGGCCGCTCCCGTGGCGACGAGGGCCGGCAGGGCGGCCGCGGCGGCGTCGACCGACTCGAAGATCAGCAGCCCGGTCGCGACGTGCGGGTCGACGGCGACCGTGCGGAACACGGCGTCGGCGACGAAGGCGAGCGTGCCCTCGCTGCCGACGAGCAGGTGCACGAGCAGGTCGAGCGGGTCGTCGAAGTCGAGGAAGGCGTTGAGGGCGTAGCCCATCGTGTTCTTCATCGCGAAGCGCTCGCGGATCTCGGCGACCGAGGCGGGATCGGCTCGTACGCGGTCGCGGAGCGCGGTGAGCGCCGCGACGAGCTCGGGTTCGTCCCGGCGGAGCCGATCCGCGGCGTCGGGCGCGGCACTGTCGACGACCGTGCCCGAGGGCAGCACCGCGACGAGCGATTCGAGCGTGCGGTAGCTGTTCAGCTCGACGCCGGCGGCCATACCGGAGGAGTTGTTGGCGATGACGCCGCCGACCGTGCAGGCGACCTCGCTGGCCGGGTCGGGTCCGAGGGCGCGGCCGTGCCGGGCGAGCCGCGCGTTCGCCGACCGGAGCGTGACGCCCGGTTCGACCCGCACCCGGGCTCCGCCGTCGAGCACCTCCGTGCGGCGGAAGCCGCGGCGGGTGTCGAGCAGCAGGCCGGGCGCTGACGCCTGGCCGGAGAGGCTCGTCCCGCCCGATCGGAACGTCACCGGCACGCGGTGGCGCGTCGCCGCGGCGAGCACCCGCGCGACGTCCGCGGCATCCTCGGCGACGGCGACCGCCTCGGGGACGAGCAGGTAGTGCGAGGCGTCGTGGGCGAGGGCGTGCCGGTCGATGGCCCGCGTCGAGACACGCGCCTCGGGCAGGACCGCACGGAGGTCCGCGACGAGCGAGGCCGCCGCCGTCACGCGACGGCCTCCGCGGTCCAGACGTACGGCGCGTGGGTGCGGATGCCTCCCGCCGCAGCCAGCTCGGCGAGTCGGAGGGCGCCGTCGAGGGGGTCGCCGGCGGGCTCGACGAGCTCGACGTCGGGCCAGGCACCGACGATGGTGTCGCGGAATGCGGCGACGAGCGGCCCGCCGGCTGCGAGCAGTCCCCCGGTCGCCGCGATCCGCGGCGGCAGGCCCGGGGCGAGCGCGGCGATGCCGCTGCGCGCCGCCTCGGTGCCCGCATCGGTGAGGATCGCCGTCGCCGCGGCATCACCGTCGGCCGCGACCGCCGTGACATCCGGCGCGAAGCTCGCCAGCACGCCGGCGCGATCGTGCCGCGTGTAGAGCTGCGCCGGCCAGGTCATGGGCTCGCCGAACCGGGCGACGGCTGCGGCGAGCAGCGCGGTGCCCGCAGTGTCGACGCCGTCGTGGGCCCGCATCGCCGTCTCGAGCCCGCGCAGGCCGATCCACGCCCCGCCGCCGCGGTCGCCGAGCAGGTGCCCCCAGCCGTCCACGCGCCGCCAGATGTCGGCGCCGTCCGTCCCGAACGCGATGGCGCCCGTGCCGAGCGCGACGATCGCCCCGGGTCGGCCGGCGAGCGCACCGAGATGCGCGGTCACGGCGTCGATCGCGACGGCGACGCGCGGCCGTGACCCCGATGGCTGCGGCGAGGGCGAGGCATCCGTTCCGGCGAAAGTGGGCCGCGACGCATCCGCGCCCGACCCGCGGTCCGATGCGAGTTCCGCGCCGAGCTCCGTCGCGAGCGCCGCGGGATCCGCGACCAGCGTGCCGAGCCCGGTGGCCCCCAGCCCGACACCCTCGATCCGGGCGGTCTCGGCCGGCCAGGCCGCACGCGCCGCGCGCACGAGCGCGAGCGCCGTCGCGGGCACGGAGCTGCCCTCGGCCGTGACCCCGGCACGTTCGCCGGCGAGCTCGAGCCGCGGTCCGCCCCCCAGCGGCAGAACCGCGACCCGGCTGCCGGAGCCGCCGATGTCGATGCCGAGCAGGCTCACTTGCTCATGCCTGCAGTGAGCCCCGACACGATCTGCTTGGTGGCGAGGAGGAACAGCACGACGAGCGGGATGGTCGCGAGCGTGAGGCCGGCGAACAGCGTCGCCCAGTCGGTCTGGTACTCGCCGAAGAACCGCGTGATGCCGACCGGCAGCGTGTACGACGACTGGTCGCGGATGAGGATCAGCGGGTAGAAGAAGTCGTTCCACACCGGCACGAAGCGGAACACGATGACGGTCGCGATCGCCGGCCGCACGAGCGGCAGGTGCACCCGCCAGAACGTCTGGAACGGGCCGGCGCCGTCGAGGCGGGCGGCCTCGTCGAGCTCCATCGGCAGCTGCCGGAAGAAGCTCGCGAGCACGAACGTCGAGAACGGGATCCCGAGCGCCCCGTACACGAGGATCAGGCTCCACAGGTTCGACACCATGCCGAGCGAGTCGAGCAGGAAGAACAACGGCAGGATCGCGAGATACACCGGCAGCATGAGCCCTGAGAGGAACAGCCCCTCGAGCGCGGTGAACCACTTCGAGCGCGTGCGGGCGAAGGCGTACGCGGCGAGCAGCGACACGGCCGTCGACAGCAGCACGGATGCCACGGTCACGAAGATCGAGTTGAAGAAGTAGGTGTCGAACGACGCGGTGACCCACGCCTTCTGGTAGCTCGTGAAGTTCGGCGGCAGCGGCAGGCCGAGGGGCTGCTTCGCCATATCCTGCGTGGTGCGCAGGGAGTTCGAGAGCATGAGCAGCAGCGGGGCGATCGAGATCGCCGCATAGATCCAGAGGAAGGTGCTCGACGCGAGCCCTCCGAACGTGGGGCGGCGCCGCGTTCGGCCGGGGCGCGGCCCGCCGGCCATGCCGTGCTCGTCGCCGGACCGTGCCGCGCCGGCGTCGCGGGACTCGGGGGTGATCGTCGCGGTCATCAGAAGAGCTTCCGTTCGGCGCGGCGCATGAGCGCGGTGATGAGCATCGAGATGCCGAAGATGAACAGGAACAGCAGCGTCGCGATGGCCGAGCTCGTACCGATGGCGTTCGAGGAGCCCGACTCGAAGGCTGTGCGATAGAACAGCAGGCTCAGCACGTCGGTGGCGCCGGCCGGGTTGCCCTGCGAGCCGCCGAGCGCGTACGGGATCGGGAACGCCTCCATCGCGCCGATGAAGGTGAGTACGCTCACGGTGCCGATCGCCGGCACCAGCATCGGCAGGGTGATCGAGCGGAACCGCTGCCACGAGGTCGCCCCGTCGAGGGAGGCGGCCTCATCGATCTCCTCCGGGATGCCGCCGAGGGCCGCGCCGTAGAGCAGCACCGGGAAGCCGATCCACTGCCAGGCCGTGACGATCACGACCACCCAGATCGCCGTCTGCGGATTGCCGAGCCAGGGCTGGGCGAGCTCGCCGAGGCCGATGGCCCGCAGCACCGCGTTCACCGGGCCGAACAGCGGCGACAGCATGAGCGACCACAGGTAGCCGATGACGAGCGGGGAGACGAGGTACGGGAGCGTGTACATCGTCTGGAAGAAGCGCTTGAACCGCGCCCGCCGGTGCAGCAGCGTCGCGAGGCCGAGGCCCACCGTGTTCTGGAACACCATCGCGCCGATGAACAGCAGGATGTTGTGCAGGAACGCGTTCGGGATGTCCTCGCTGTAGGGCAGCGTGGTGAACAGCTTCACGTAGTTCTCGAGGCCGGTGAAGTCGCCGCGGAGGATCCCGGTCCAGTCGAAGAACGAGTAGCTGAGCGCGGTGAGCAGCGGGTAGGCGATGAACACCGCGAAGAGCAGCAGGGCGGGGAGGACGAAGACCATGCCCGCCCGGCGGGACAGGGTGACCCCGGTGGTCACGCGCCGACGGCGCACCTTCGGCACGGTGATGGCGGACATGGTCTTCGTCGCTCCTTATCGGGATGGGGTGATCGGCGTCACTCGCCGGGGGTGAACCACTGGGAGATGCCGGTCTGCAGCGCGGCGGCCGCGCCGGCGGCATCCTGCTGGCCGAGGAACATCTTCTGCACCTCGGCGCCGAGGACCGCGGTGCCGAGCGGCTCGCCGTAGCGGAAGTCGACGAGCAGCAGGTACGGCGCCTGGCCGTCCTCGTAGTTCGACCACGCCTCCTGCATGACCTCGTCGGAGTACTCCACGCCGGGGATCGCCGAGAACTGGTTGAGCTCGTCGGCGACCAGCTGACCGAACTCGGGCGTCGCGAGCCAGTTCAGCAGCTCGAACGCCGCCTCCTTCTTCTTCGACTTCGAGTTGATGGCGAAGTTGCCGTCGGCGTACGCGGGCGAGACCGGCGCGTCGAGCACGGCACCCTCGGGCAGCGGCACCTGGTACGAGCCGAAGTCGAGGTCGGGCGCCTGGTTGCGGAACGTCGCGATCTCGAACGAGCCGCCCGGGAACTGCGCCGCCTGACCCGACGTGAACTGGATCTGGCTGTCGGTGTAGCTCACGCCGACGACGTCGGGCGTGAGGTACTTCTGCAGGTCGGTGATGAGCTGCAGCGACGCGACGTAGTCGGGGTCGGTGAAGTCCTTCTCCCCTGAGAGCACCTGCTGCTCGAACTCCGAGCCGCCGTAGCGGGCGCTGCCGACGATGTCGGCGAAGATCGGCAGGATCCAGTCATCCTTCGCGCCGAGCGCCATCGGGGTGATGCCCGCGGCGAGGAGCTTCTCCTGCACGTCGATGAACTCGTCCCAGGTGGTCGGCACCTCGAGGCCCTGCTCTTCGAAGATCTGCTTGTTGTAGAACATCTGCAGCGTCTGCGTGGCGAGCGGCACGGCATAGGTCTTGCCGTCGGCCTTGCCCTTGGCGCCGGCGATGACGCTCGGCGCGATGTCGTCGAGGCCGTCGACCTCGCCGTCGATGGGCTCCAGCTGTCCGGCCTCGATGTTCGGCTGCAGCTGGCCGTAGGCGCGCACCATGGGCACGTCGGGGCCGTCGCTGCCGGCGAGGCCGGTGGTGAGGATCTGGTTGTACTCGGTGTTCTGGAACGCCTCGAACTCGACGGTGATGCCGGGGTGCTCCTCCTCGAAGACGTCGAAGATCGTGTTATACGCCTCGACGTCTTCGGTGCGCCAGGACCAGACCTTGAGGGTGACCTCGTCGCCGGTGGCCTGGTCGCCGCCGCTCGAGGCGCTCGGCGCGCACGCGCTGAGCGCGAGCGCGGAGCCGGCCAGGATGGCCGCCGTGGTGAGGATGCGTCGCCTCATCGTTTCTCCTTCATGTGGGGGTTCTGTCTGTGCGGTGGGGTGCTGCTGGATGGTGCTGGATGGTGCGTGTGGTGCGTCGGAGGGCGGTCAGCCGTCGGATGCCGCGGCGAGCGCGTCGCGCACGGATCCGTGCCGACCGGCGAGGAGCCGACGTGCCTCGGCGACGTCGACGCCCGCGAGGGCGGTGACGATGGCGGTCTTCAGCTCGCCGTCCGCGTCGGCGAGCCGGGCGCGGGCCGCGGCTTCGTCGAGGCCGGCGGCCTCCTGGAGGATCCGCACCGTGCGGTGGCGGAGCTTCTCGTTCGTCGCGACGACCGAGACCATGAGGTTCGACCAGGTGCGGCCGACGGCGACCATGAGCGCGGTCGAGAAGCCGTTGAGCACGAGCTTCTCGGCGGTCGCGGCCTTCAGCCGGGTGGAGCCGGTGAGCACTTCGGGGCCGGTCTCGAGGACGATGTTGGTGTCGGCGAGCGGCGCGAGGGTCGCGCGCGGGTTGCTCGAGACGAGCACGGTGTGCGCACCCGCCTCACGGGCGGCGGCGAGTGCGCCGCCGACGTACGGGGTGTTGCCGCTGGCGGCGAGCCCGAACGCGACGTCGTCGGGACCGAGGCCGGCCGCGGCCGCCCGTCCCTCCGCGTCGGAGTCCTCGGCGTCTTCGACGGCTTTGACGATGGCGGCCGGCCCGCCCGCGATGTGCGCGACCACGCGCCCCGCCTCGAGGTTGAAGGTGGGCAGCAGTTCGGCCGCGTCGAGCACGCCGAGCCGGCCGGAGGTGCCTGCCCCGAAGTAGTGCACCGTGCCGCCGCGGAGGAAGCGATCGGCGGCGAGGTCGACGACATCGGCGAGCTGCGGCAAGATCGCGGCGACCGCGTCGACGGCGACCCGGTCTTCGGCGTTCATCAGCCGCAGGACCTCGACGCTCGGCAGGGCGTCGAGTTCGGTGGACGCCGCGAGGCGCTGCTCGGTGGGCGACGAGAGCCGGTCGCCGTCGTGCTGGCGATCGATCGTCGGGGGCTGCGTGGGCATCGTGCCGGAGGTCCTTCACGTCGTCGGGGCGGGTGCGAACTCAGTATGGACAAAAATGTCGCGGATGTGAAGTTGGTCGGTTATTTTTTTCACATGCCGGAAACATCACCACCGCCCGATGCGCTCGTCGCCCTGATCGACGACGCGCGAGCGCGTTGGGTGTTCACGGCGGTCGGCCTGATCGTCGCCGTCGACGGCGAGCTCGTCTTCGAGCACCACGCCGGCACGACCCGCGCCTGGGATGCGCCGGGTCGCCCCGCGGCCTCCCGCGGTCTGCCGGTCGATGAACAGACGCGGTTCGACCTCGCCTCGGTGACGAAGCCAATCGTGGCGACGGCACTGCTCGCCGAGCTCGACGCCCGCGGCCTCACCGCCGACCTCCCCGTCCGCGAGCTCCTCCCCGAGTTCACCAAGCCGGGCCTCGCCGACATCACCGTCGCCCAGCTGCTCTCGCACACCGCCGGCTTCCCAGCGGAGTGGTTCGACCGCGAGCCGGACCCGGCCGCTCGGCGGTTCCGGCTCGGCGCGAGACCCGATGCCCCGGCGGGAGGCATCCATCGCTATTCGTGCGTCGGGTATATCTGGGCCGGCCTCGCCCTCGAAACCCTCGCCGGGATGCCCCTCGACGAGGTCGTCTCGCGGCGGGTGCTCCGCCCGCTCGGGATGGTGGATTCCGGGTATCGCCCCGAGGCCGGCGCACGCGACACGATCGCCGCGACCGAGCACCAGCCGGGCCGCGGGCTCGTTCAGGGCGAGGTGCACGACGAGACGGCATGGGCCCTCGGCGGGGTCAGCGGCAATGCCGGGCTGTTCGGAACGGCGCGCGACCTGCTTCGGTTCGCCGAGGCGATCCGGACCGGGGGCATGCTCGACGGCGAGCGCGTGCTGCCCGAGCACGTGGTGCGGCAGCTGACCACGGCACGGGAGGTCCCCGCCGACTCCGGCGGCGACGGCCATTCGGGCGGCGACCAGCCCGACTACCGCCAGGCGCTCGGGCTGCGACTCGATGAGCCGTGGATGCGCGGTCTCGGGCCGGTCACCGCCGGACACACCGGATTCACGGGCACCGCGTTCGTGACCGAGCCGGGCGGCCGGCGCTCGGTAGTATTCCTCACGAACCGCGTCCACCCGACCCGGTCGTCGACCGAGCTGCTCGCGATGCGCGGCCCCGTCATCGACGCCGCAGCACGCCTCGGAGGCCAGCCATGACCGATGTCTTCGTCGCCCTCCGGCAGCGGCTCCCCTCGCTGAGCAAGGTCGAGCGGCGCATCGCCGAGGCCGTCATCGACCACCCCGCACTCGTGGTCGAGTCGACCATCACCCAGCTCGCCGAGGCGTGCGGCACCTCGGCCGCGAGCGTGGCGCGCATGTGCCGGGCGGCGGGCTTCGCCGGCTACAAGGAGTTCCGCATCGCGATCGCCGCGGCGAACAGCCGCGAAGAGGCCGCGCGCGAGCTCTTCCGGGTCGACGACGCCGAGATCTCCCCGGCCGACTCGGCGCTCGACGTGGTGACCAAGGTGGCGTACCAGGAGGCGCGGGCCATCGAGGAGACCGCGCGCGGCCTCGACCTCGACGCGCTCGACGCGGTGGTCGCCGCCGTGCGCTCGGCGCCCCGCATCGACATCTTCGGCACGGGCTCGAGCGGGCTCACGGCGCAGGACCTGCAGCTGAAGCTGCACCGCATCGGCATCCCCGGCTTCTGCTGGGCCGACGCACATCTCGCCCTGACCTCGGTCGCCATCACCACCCCGGGCAGCCTCGCGATCGGCATCTCGCACTCGGGTCAGACCCTCGAGACGAACGAGCTGCTCGCGCTCGCGCGCGAGCGAGGGGCGATCACCGTGGCGATCACGAACTACCCCGACTCCCCGCTCGGCGCCGGAGCCGACCACGTGCTCACGACCTCGGCGCGCGAGTCGGGCATCCGCACGGGCGCGATGTCGAGCCGGCTCGCGCAGATGGCGATCGTCGACTTCCTCGTGGTGCGGCTGGTGCAGCAGGGCTACTCCGACGCGAACGAGCTGCTCCGCCAGACCTACGCGGCCGTGCAGGATCACCGGATCGGCGGGGCCGGCTGAGCCTGGCGTCGCGGTGCAGCCGGCTGAGTCGGCTGCGCCGGCCGTCGCGGCGCGGCGCCGACGCTCGCGCGCCCGACGGGCGGCGCACTCAGAAGAGGCGCGCCTGGGCGACGACCGGCGCACCCTCGAGTTCGAGCAGGGTGCGCTTGCGTTCGAGACCGCCGGCGTAGCCGGTGAGGGAGCCTCCGGCGCCGACGACGCGGTGGCAGGGCACGATGATGCTGATCGGGTTGCGTCCGACGGCGTTGCCCACCCGACGGGCGAGGTTGCGGTCACCGAGCCGATCGGCGAGCGCGCCGTACGTGGTGGTCTCTCCGTAGGGGATCTCGCGCAGCATGTTCCAGACGGCGTGCTGGAACGGGTCGCCGATGGGGGCGGTCGGCACGTCGAACTGCGTTCTGGCGCCGTCGAGGTATTCGGTGAGCTGCGTCACGGTCGTCGTGATCACGGCGTCGGTGCGCGGGTCGACGTCGGCGCCGATGGTGTCGGGGGCCGGCGGGTGCCAGTGCCCGGGGAAGTAGATGCCCCTGAGCGCGTCGCCGTCGGCGACGACGAGCAGGTCGCCGATCGCGGTGGGCACGGTGGCGTGGCGGGGCATGTTCCTATCCTGCCCCGCCGACGGCGCGGGTCGGGCAGGTTGGACGGCGGGAATCGGACCTCATCAGGCCTATCCGGCGCGACGCACAGGTCGTAGGCTCCGTCGCATGCTCTTGCCCCCACTGGAGTTCATCAATGAGGATCCGGATGCCCCGGTCGACGAGGTCCTCCGCACCGGCGGCCGCCGAACTGCGATCCGGAGCGCGCACGGCGTCTCGCATGTGACGAGCCTGCTGATCGCGGATTTCGACCCCGACCCGGTGTACGAGGTGTCGCACTCGTCGTTCCGCGAACTGTCGCCCGGCGAGCGCGAGCCGTTGGCTGAGGCGGTCTCACGCCATCACGATTTGGACGAGGCGCTCGAGGAGATGCGGCGCGTGCACTTCGATCCGCCGTTCAGCTCGGCACCGCCCGACTAGCGGCGGTCGCCCGGCGCGGGCTCGGCTGACTTCCGACTGCTCGGGCGGTTAGCAGCCGGGGCCGGTCGGGCGTGCCTGGCAGTCCCCGGCGACGAGGACGGAGTCGATTTCACCGACGAGCACCGACCGCACGGGCGCCGGCAGGTCGAGGGTGCCCGCGATCGCACGCCAGACGGAGCCGTTGAAACGGTATTCGGCGACGTACGTGACGGTGGGCTGCACGTCGTAGCGGCCGCGCTCGACAAAGACGAGCGACGTCGGTGTCGGCGAGAACTCCTCGAGACCGAGTTCGGCCCACGTCGCGCCTGGCGACTCGGATGCCACTCCGCTCGCACCGCTGGACGACCACGAGTAACCGACCGGCGTGAAGCGCACCTCCGCCGGGCGGCCAAGCAGGCTGCCGCTCACGACCTGCACGGATGCCTCCGACACGAAGTTCGCCGGAAGACCCACGACCGCCCAGCCATCGGGCTCCATCGTGTCGAGCGGGATGGTGGGGCGGAACGAGGCGATGTCTCGGAGGGTGACGGTGGGCTCGCCGGGAGGCGGCGCGGGAACGGTGGGGTCGACGCGGCAGGCGTCGCGCGGGTCGGTCGGGCTGCAGTTCTCGGGGATCGGGGGTGGTGGCGGGGGCGGCGCTTCACTGATCGGCCGACTGACCACAACGGGACCGGTTCCGGGCCCTTCATTGCCACCGCCCGCGTACTCGCCTACAAGATGGACGACGTCTTGGATATCGCCGTATTCGTCCGGTTCTGCTCCAAGGGCGCCCTGCACGAAGCCATCGAAGTCTGGCTCTTGCACGGATGCTCCAGCCGCGAGCCAGGGCGAGAGCACCAGTACACTCGCGGCGGCAAGGGCGCCAACGCTGCGCATCAGCACACGTTGTCGTCTTGCCACCGTTCAAGATCCTTCACGATGAGTTGTCTCGGTTCGGACGGCGATGAAACCAGCGTTGCGAGCTGCGGCTGCTGCGAAGCCCGGTCGGGCTTCGTCACATCGTTACCCTCCTTGTCGAGCACACGCGTGTCCGAGACATCGCGGCACACGTAGATCGCAACTGTTGCACGACTCGCGTCTTCGGAACGTTCTGCCAGCTTGGCGCCCGACAGGGACACATTTCCCACGATCCGAAGGCCAGCCGCCCGCAGCGCCTCGATGTCCTCCTCGAATTGCGGCACCGTCGACTCGTCGGCGACTCTTGCGATTTCGGCGGCGTCTCGCGACGGGTCAGCGGTGATCTCGGAGGCGAGCGAGTTGTACGCCTCATACGCCTCAACCGCCGCCGCCAACGCCTCTTCGTCCGACGCGAAGATCGGCTCGTCGGCGCTCTCGGTCGGCGCTGCGGTCGTCGGCGCGGGAGAGGGGGCGGGCCCACCACTGCACGCGGCGAGCCCGCCCACGATCAGCACCGACGCGACCAGCACGGGCAGTCGGGGGAGACGTCTGGGCGAGCCGGGCATGGCAGCCACCGTACGACACCGCGCGGGGGCGAGGCATCCGCTCTCCACAACGTCGGCGGCGCCGCGCGTGTGCCGCGCTGTGGAGGACTGCTCCCCCGCGCAGGCGGCGTCAAGCCCCTGCCGACCCGACGTCCGTCGCGTGAGAGTGGAATGAGCGCGCGACCCTCGCGCGGATCGGAGGAACCACGATGACGGATGCCACGAGTCCCCGACCCTTCTCGCCTGATGCGGACGCGACCGACCTCGACGGCACGGACACCGATGTCGGCTTCGGCGACGCGACGGCTCAGCCGAACGACGACACCACCGCCGCGGGGGCCGAGTCGGGTGCCCAGACGGGCGACGAGTCCGCGCCCGATGACGCGGGCGGCACCGGCCTCGAGGGCGCGGACCCCAGCATCGACCGCGATGAGATGTCGCCCGATGATCTCGCCGCCGGTTCGAGCTGAGTCGATCCGAGCGCACAAGCACCCGGGACGCCGAGAACCCGAGCGACCCAGACCCAAGACGAACCGACGAAAGGACGAACCATGACCGATTCGACGACGCCGAACGGCACGAACGACGACGAGACGGCCGGCCTCGGCAGTGAGGCGCGCAACGACAGCGACACCGAGCAGACGACGGGCTCGCAGTCCGCGGACACCGAGCAGCGCACCGGTGAGCCGCGCGAGCCGAACCCCGACCGCCCGGGCGCCCAGGGCAACGACCAGCCGATGTCGGAGTCGACCGATGGCGGACTCGACGGCGGCGACCCCGGCGTCGAGGAGTGACTCACGTCGGCGGCGCACGTGCGTGCAGCGCCGGAACATGACGAAGGGCGGATGCCGAGGCATCCGCCCTTCATCGTGCGTGGCGCGTCAGCTCTCGCTCGACGCGACCTCCTTCGGCGCCTCCGCGGTGGCGGAGCGCACCTCGACCTTGCGGGGCTTCGCCCGCTCCGACACCGGGATGATCACGCTCAGCACGCCGTTGTCGTAGTGCGCGCTGATCGCGGCGGTGTCGATGCCGTCGCCGACGGTGAGCTGGCGCAGGAACGAGCCGCTCGGGCGCTCGTGCGCGAGCCACTGCACGCCCTCGCCGTCGCGCAGGGTGCGCTCGGCGCGGATCGTGAGTAGCTGGCCGTCGACGTCGATGTCGATCGAGCCCGGGTCGACGCCCGGCAGGTCGGCGCTCAGCACGTAGTGATCGCCGTCGCGGTGCAGGTCGATCGGCATCATGCGCGGCCCCTGCCTCGAGTCCAGCATGCTCGCGGCGAGGCGGTCGAGGTCGCGGAACGGGTCCCAGGTGACAGGCATGGTGTCCTCCTCGTGATGGTGCTCGCTCGATCGCGGAACACCCGCGATCGAAGGGGTTTGGAGAGTTGAGCCTCATCGGCTCAACTATCTCCAGATTAGCACTCGCGCACCGAGAGTGCCAACGGTTCGCCGAGGGCGATCCCGGCTGTGAAGACGGGGCCGACGGCGCTCCGATCACTCCTCCCCCGGCGCCTCCCGGGGCCACCACGACGGCATCAGGGCGTACACCCGCTCCGAGGCGTCCGCGACATCCGTCTCCTCGCCGAGCGCCCACGCCTCGAGTGCGCCGACGAGCCCGCCGGCGATGAACGCGGCGGCCTGCTCGATCGCGGCATCCGACCGGGGCGCACCCGGGACGCCCTGCTCGCGCCAGATCTCGAGCGCGATGCGCGCCCGGACGCGCAGCCGGTCGTCGAGCGCCGAGCGGAAGACGCCGCGGGTCGCCGAACCGAAGAGCGCGCGATACCCGGCACGCTCTTCGGCGACGTGCAGGAGGATCTCGCGCATCGACGCCAGGTACCGCTGCGCGATGTCCGCCGGACTCTCGGCGCCCGGCTCGACGTCGACCTCGGCGATGCGGTCGATGCCCTGGCTGAACTCGGCGAGCGCGAAGCCGGCCACCGAGTCGAAGTGCCCGTAGAACGTCGTGCGATGCACGCCGGCCTCGCGGCAGAGCTCGGCGACCGAGATGTCGTCGAGGCGCTTGCGCTCGAGCAGTCGCACGAGCGCCTCGCCGAGCGCGGCGCGCGTGCGGAGCTGGCGGGCGTCGAGCGTCATCCGATCAGGGTAGCGAGCCGACCTCGGGAACGGCCGAGCGGATGCCTCGCCCGGGCCATCGCGCTGCGCCGCGCGCTAGCGCTGACCCAGGAGCATCCCGCGCTCGGCGGTCTCGCGACGCACGGTCTCGACGAACTCGGCGTACGCGTTCTTCGTCTTGGCGTAGCCGATGGCGCCGCCCTTCACCGCGCCGAGCGCGCCGTCTTGATCGAAGCGGAGCCACGTGTTGCCGTGCTGGTCGACGCCGATGTCGAAGGTGAACGAGATGTGGAAGCCCTTCCCGGCCATCGCGCCGAGCCACACCGTCTTGGTCATGCTGCCGCGCTCGAGCTTGATGCGGCCAGGCGCGGGCGTCGTCGCCTCGTAGCCGTGGCGCTTCGCGATCTCGATGACGGCGGGCACCGTCTGCGTGTCGGGTCCGGCCAGGATCAGCTCGGTCATGGGGCGGGCTCCTCAGGGTGGGGGCGGAAGGGCCGGGTCGGCGGCTCGACCCTAGCGCACTGACAGAACGAGCGGATGCCCCGGGCCCGAGGCATCCGCTCGTCTGCGTTCGCGCGCCTCAGTCGGCGTAGTGCGCGAGGCCCGCGGTCTCGCCGCCGTCGGCGACGAACTCCGCGCCGGTCGAGAAGCTCGACTCGTCGCTGGCGAGGAAGAGCACGAGGTTCGACAGCTCGATGGGCTCGCCCTGCCGGTGCAGCGCGACGTGGCTCTGGCTCGCGTCGAGCCCCTCGGTCATCGGGGTGCGGATGCTGCCCGGGTGCACCGAGTTGACGCGGATGTTGTACTTGCCGAGGTCGAGCGCGGCGTTCTTCGTGAGCCCGCGCACGCCGAACTTCGCGGCGTTGTAGCCAGGCAGCGCCTCGTAGCCCTGCAGGCCCGCGGTCGAGGAGACGTTGATGATCGAACCCTTGCCCGACGCCTTCAGCGGCTCGATCGCGGCCTTGATGCCGTAGAACACGCCCGTCAGGTTGATGAGGATGATCTTGTCCCACGCCTCGAGCGTGTACTCCTCGATGGAGCCGAAGTTCGCGATGCCCGCGTTGTTCACGAGGATGTCGAGACCGCCGAACTCGTCGACGGCGACCTGCACGGCCGCCTGCCACTGCGCGAAATCGGTGACGTCGAGGTGGACGTAGCGGGCGTTCTCGCCGAGCTCGGCGGCGAGCGCCTCGCCTTCGGCGTCGAGCAGGTCGCCGATCACGACCTTGGCGCCCTCCTGCACGAGGAGGCGGGCGTGGGATGCCCCCATGCCGCGGGCTCCGCCGGAGATGAGGGCGACCTTGTCTTGGACGCGTGCCATAGTGCTGACCCTTCGTTCGTCGGTTCACGGGGATCCGGGTCGGATGCCCCGTGGCGGGTCGGCATCGGCGGGCCGGCGCTCGGCCGGCGAGGGGTGTCGACCCCGTTGTCTGGTAACGGGTCTACTCTACATCTGTCGAATAACTGTGGCGCCGACGCGAAGGCTTCGAACCCACCTGCGACGCGTCAACCCCCTGACGGGGGCGCGGACGCCGAGGGATCGTGCAGGTGGCGCGGCGACGGCCGTGTCATCGAGGGAGGAACGACCATGACGATGCCCCAGGATGTGCCCGACCCCGGACAGGACGGCCGTGCGAGCGGTGTCGGGTCCGACGCCGACCCGACGACGGAGGAGCAGACCGACAACCCGTCGCGACAGCCCGACGCCCCGCACACCGGCGGAGGGACCGGGCAGGGCGAGGATGACCGGCCGCTCGACGAGTCCGCCGACGGAGGGCTGTCGGGCGGAGCGCCGTCACCGCCGGACTGAGCAGGCGACGGCCCGGCCCGCCCGCTCAGGCCGTGACGAGGGCCCCGCGGAAGGTCTTCCGGTAGGCCGAGGCGCTCGTGCCGACGAGGCGCTCGAACTGCCGCCGAAGCGATTCCGACGTGCCGAGCCCGACCATCGCAGCGATCTCCGAGACCGGGTGGTCGGTGGTCTCGAGCAGCGCCTTCGCCTGATTCACGCGCTCCCGCGTGATCCAGTCGAAGACGCTCATGCCGGTGTCTGCGCGGAACTTCCGCACGAGCGTGCGCTCGCTGACGTGCTCGTGCGCGGCGAGCTGGGCGAGGGTGAGCGGCTCGTCGAGGTGCTCACGCAGCCACCGGAGGAATGACTCGACTGGCGGTTCGGCGTCGAGGCGGATCGAGTCCTTCATGAACTGCGCCTGCCCGCCCGGGCGGTGCGGCGCGCTCACGAGGATCCGGCTGAGGTCGTTCGCGTACGCGTGCCCGAGATCGAGCGAGAGCAGGTGCAGCGCGAGGTCGGTGGCGCTGAAGATACCGCCCGAGGTGTGCACCTCGCCGTCGTCGACGTAGAGGTGCTCGGCCTGCAGGGTCGCGAGCGGGAACTCCTCGCGGAACTCCTTCGACAGCACCCAATGCGTGGTCGCGCGTTTGCCGTCGAGGATGCCCGCCCGTCCGAGGATGAACGCGCCCCCGCAGAACGACACCATGCGGGCGCCGGCGTCCCGCGCGGCGCGGAGCGCGGCGAGCAGCTCGGGCGAGCGCTCGGCGAGCGGCTCCTCGAGGCCCGGCACGAGCACGGTGTCGGCGGTGAGGAGTGTGTCGAGCGGCGCCAGCTCCCCCGGATCGGTGCCCGAGGGCAACACGACGCGAGGCTGCTCACCGACGAGCACGACCTCGTAGGGCGTCTCGCCGTCGCCGGTGACCGCGGCGAGCGACGGCATCCGGCGGCCGAACACCTGCTGCGCGACGGCGATCTCGAGCGCGACCGTGTCGGGCACGACGACGATGGCGAGCACGTGGCGGTCGCGACCGCGTGACGTGGGTGGCTGCTTGGCGGGGCGCATCCGTCTCCTCCCCAGGGTTGGCGGGATCCGTGGTCATTGTGGCGGGCGACGTGGCAGGTCGGCAAGCACCGAGCGGCACGGTGGAACCAGGCAACGAAACATCCACTCGCACCACCTCACGACAGGAGCAGATCATGAACACCACCACCACCACCGCCACCGCCGCCGACCTCGCCTTCGTCACCCGCGCGAACGCCTCGGCCAAGACGCCCGTCCTGTTCGTCCACGGGCTCTGGCTGCACGCCACCAGCTGGCAGCCCTGGGTCGAGCGCTTCGACGCCGAGGGCTTCGTGTCGTACGCCCCCGGCTGGCCGGGCGAGGCCGACACCGTCGCCGAGACGCGGCGCCACCCCGAGCGGGTCGCGGGCGTCGGCATCGAGCAGATCACCGAGCGGTACCGGGGCCTCATCGCCCAGCTCGACCGGAAGCCCATCCTCGTCGGCCACTCGTTCGGCGGGCTCATCGTGCAGAAGCTCCTCGGCGAGGGGCTCGGCGCGGCGGCCGTCGCGATCGACCCGGCGCAGGGCCGCGGCGTGTATGTGCTGCCGCCCGTGCAGCTGCGGAACGCGCTGCCGGTGCTCGGCAACCCGTTCCAATTCCGCGGGGCGAACGCGCAGTCGCAGGCGCACTTCGCGCAGGCCTTCGGCAACGCGATCTCGCGCGAGGAGTCCGACGCGATCCACGAGGCGGTGACGATCCCGTCGCCCGGCCGCCCGCTGTTCGAGTCGGCAACCGCCAATGTGCTGCCGAACTCCCCCGCCGCGGTGCGGGTCGACGCTGAGCGCGGTCCGCTGCTCATCATCGGCGGCGGCCTCGACCGCACGGTGCCCGCCGCGTCGAGCCGGCGCGTCTTCCGCACCTACCGCAACGCATCGACGATCACCGAGTACAAGGAGTTCGCCGACCGCGGCCACTCCCTCGTCTTGGACTCCCGCTGGCCCGAGATCGCCGCGTACGCGCTCGGCTGGCTGCGGTTCGTCGGCGTCGCGCCGGCGAGCGAGACGGCGGATGCCTCCGCGTGAGCGGGCTCCGCGGGAGCCGGCATCCGCATGAGCGACGGATGCCTCGGGCCGGGCGCACCAGCGCCCGGCCCGATCGTGTTCCGGATTTCTTCGGCGCCGTGTCGATCCGGGCGCAACTCGTTCGACGCATGAGTGAGGGCGGCCAACACGGCAGCCCCATCACGAAGGGATCGACCGATGACGCAGTACTTCCTCACCGTGCCGCACGACTCCGCGACGGAGCCGACGATGGAGTCGATGAAGGAGTTCGACCCCGCGGACTTCGCCGAGGTGATCGCCGCGGTGGACGCGTTCAACACCGCGCTGAAGGAGTCGGGCGCGTTCCTGTTCGCGGGCGGGCTGAACCCGCCGTCGACGGCGAAGACGGTGGATGTCTCGTCAGGCGAGACCCAGGTGCTCGATGAGCCGTTCGCGGCGGCGGAGTCGTACGTCGGCGGGTTCTGGGTGATCGAGGCGGCCGACGAGGCCGCCGCGATCGAATGGGCGACGCAGGCGTCGCAGGCACTGCAGTGCCGCATCGAGGTCCGGGCGCTGCAGGAGGAGCCGACGGAGTGACGGGGCGGTGGAGCCGCGCGTGGCGCAGGGCCGGTCAGATCCAGCCCTGCTGCCACGCCTTCTCCGCGGCTTCGTGCCGTGACGAAGCGTCGAGCTTCGTCATCGCCGATGAGAGGTAGTTGCGGACGGTGCCCGGAGCGAGGTGCAGGCGGTCGGCGATCTGCTGCACGCTCATGGTCGACCGGCTGTACCGCAGGGCGTCGAGCTCCCGGTCGGTGAGGGGGCAGCGCTCGGCGGTGAGCGCGGCGGCGGCGATCTCGGGGTCGATGTAGCGCTTGCCCGCGGCGACGTCGCGGATGACGTGCGCGAGCTCTTCGGCGGGGGTCGACTTCGGCACGAAGCCCGAGACCTTGCTCGCGAGGGCGCGCCGCAGCACGCCAGGGCGGGCGTGCCGGGTGACGATGACGACGCGCGTCGGCACCTCCTGAAGGATGCGGGCGGCGGCCTCGAGTCCGTCGGCCTCGGGCATCTCGAGGTCGAGGAGGCAGACGTCGGGTTTCGTCGCGATGGCCTGCTCGACGGCGGCGAGGCCGTGCTCGGCGGTGGCGACGACCTCGATGTCGGGTTCGAGGTTCAGCAGCGCGACGAGGGCGCCGCGGATGAGGTGCTCGTCGTCGGCGACCAGGAGGCGGATCATGCGCGCACCGCCGGCGGCACCTCGGTGCTTGCGGCGCCCGACACCGCGGCGGCCGGCACGGTAGCTCGGAGGACGAAGCGGCCCGAGGCATCCGTGGTGGTCTCGAGCGTGCCGCCGACGGCGGTGAGCCGCTCGCGGAGGCCGGCCAGCCCGGATCCCGGCGCGCTGCCGGCCTCGTCGAGCGCTGCGGTCACGCCGTCGTTGGTGATCTCGAGCACATGCTGGCCGTCGGTCGATGACAGCACGATGGTCACCCGCGTGGCGGCGCTGTGCCGCAGGATGTTGGTCGTCGCCTCGCGCACGACGGACGCGAGGGCGCTGCGGTGCGCGGCATCCGCGGGCAGTTCGCCGACGCGCAGCTCGCAGTCGGCGCCCGCCGCGGTGAGCACCTCGCGGGCGTTCTCGAGCTCGTCGTCGAACGCGACCTGCCGGTAGCCGGCGACGAGCGAGCGGGTCTCTTCCAGGGCCTGCTTCGCGATGAGCCGGGTCTCGTGGATGTGCTCGCGCGCCGCCTCGGGGTCGATCGCCAGCAGGCGTTCGGCGAGCTCGGACTTCAGCGAGATGACCTGCAGGTGGTGGCCCTGGATGTCGTGCAGGTCTGAGGCGAAACGCAGCCGCTCCTGCGTGACCGCGAGCTCCGCCGCGGTGCGGCGATGCCGGTCGAGCTGCACCACGATCTCCCACCACCACAGGCTGCTGAGCAGCATGAACGGCACGGAAATCCCGTAGATCGCCGTCGCCCAGCCGCCGGGACCGGTCGCCGACGCACCACCGTCGCCCGAAATCGCGCCGACGATGACGGGGTGCGCGATCGCAATGAGCAGGGATGCCCCGAGCGTCGGCCACCGCCAGCGCTGAGGCAGCAGGCAGGCGACGAGCGCGAACGCCACCCACAGCGCCGCGGCACCTTCGAGGCCGGCGTCTGCAGTGAACAGGCTGAGCCCCCACACCGCGACGGCCGGTGCGAAGAGCGCGACCGTCCACCACGGATTCGGCAGCCCGCCGCCGCGGCCGACCCGGAGGAACCAGCAGTACCGGATCTGCATCGCGGCCGACACGAGTTGGAGCACGATCAGCGTGGCCGACATCGGGCCCGGCGACGCCGCATACGTCTCGAGCATCATGAGCGCGACGAACACCGAGTAGAAGCCGACGAAGAACACGATCGATCCGAGCGTGTAGAGCCACGTGGTGTGGACGCTGCGGGAGTGCTCGGCGGGCATGCCTCCGAGCGTAGAGCAGTGACATTTGTCACCCGCCGGCGTGCGCGAACGCATGCGGAATCGGTGATGCGGCGGCACTGTGGAGGGCCGCTCGGGTTCCGAAGGATGGAGGCATCAGCTCGTCCACTCGAAAGGCTCCGTCATGATCGACGCACTGCAGGACTTCACCACCGGCTTCCCCGACTGGCTCCAGTGGCTCGGGGTGATGATCGTCTCGGCCATCCCGTTCGTGGACTCCGAGCTCGGCGCCGTCATCGGCGTGCTCATCGGCCTGCCGACGGCCATCGCGGTCGCGGTCGCCGTGATCGGCAACATCGTCGCGATGCTGATCTTCGTGCAGACTGCCTACAGCGCGCGCACGAAGGTGGTCGCCCATCAGCGCAAGCGAGCGCTGGTCGGCGCCGGCGTCGCCGGGGACGACCCTGCCGGGACATCCGCCGCTTCGCCGGTACCGGCGGCCGAGTCGCCGCGCCGCGAGAAGCTGCGCCGCGCGTTCGACAAGTACGGCGTCGCCGGCGTGAGCCTACTCGGCCCGACTATCCTGCCGAGCCAGATCACGTCCGCCGCGATGGTGTCGTTCGGTGCCGACCGCAAGCTCGTCATCATCTGGGAGTCCATCGCGATCACCCTGTGGGGCGTCGCGTTCGGCGTGCTCGCGAGCCTGGGGCTGTCGCTCGCGCTGCGGTAGGGCGTGGCTCGGGCACTCTTGTCGTCGTCCATTTCTCTGACTAAGGTCAGAGAAATGGACGACATCGCCCGTGTGCGGCGGTTCAACCGCACGGTGACCGAGCGGGTCGGCGCGCTCGACGACCACTACCTCGCACGCGGCCGGCCGCTCGGCCAGTCGCGACTGATCTGGGAGATCGGCGGGGCGGATGCCTCGGGCGCCGACGTCCGCGAGCAGGGCGTCGAGTTGCGCGCGCTCCGGGCGCGGCTCGGTCTCGACGCCGGTTATCTCAGCCGCCAGCTCCGCGCGCTCGAGCGCGAAGGCCTCGTCGAGGTCGCGACGCTTCCCGGCGACACGCGCGTTCGCGTGGCCCGGCTGACGGACTCCGGGGCGGCCGAGGTCGCCGAGCTCGATCGCCTCTCCGACGAGCTCGTCGAGGGCATGCTCGCCCCGCTCACCGCGGGGCAGCGCGAACGGCTCGTGCGGGCCATGGACGAGGTGCGGCTGCTGCTCGCGGCGAGCAGCGTGGAGATCGCGGTGACCGACCCGCGGGAGGCATCCGCTCGGTTCTGCATCGCGGCGTACTTCGAGGAGTTGCAGAGCCGGTTCGACGCGGGCTTCGACCCGCAGGTCACGCGGACCACCACGGACGCGATGTTCAGCGACCCGCACGGCGCGTTCCTGGTGGCGACCCTGCACGGCGAGCCGGTCGGATGCATCGGACTCATGCTCCACGGCGACGACCCGGCCGAAATCAAACGGCTCTGGGTCGCGCCTTCGGCCCGCGGCATGGGGCTCGGGCGACGGCTGCTCGCCGCCGTCGAGGAGGAGGCGGCCCGCCGTGGCGCGACCACCGTGCGACTCGACACGAACCGCGCCCTCGTCGAGGCGATCGCCCTGTACCGGGCGACCGGCTACCGCGAGATCGACGACTTCAACGGCGAGCCGTACGCGGACTTCTGGTTCGAGAAGCCCCTGGGCGGTGCGGCGTGACGCGCACGCACCCGGCCGACCGCGGCCCGGTTTCGGCGCGTTCGGGCGCCGTGGGCTTCATCGGCCTGGGCGTGATGGGCGAGCCGATGGCGCGCAACCTGGTCGCGTCGGGCGTCGACCTCGTGGTGTGGAACCGCTCGGCGGCCGCGCTCGATCGCCTCGGCGCCGCCGGCGCGCGGGTCGCGTCGACCGCCGCCGAGGTCTTCGACCTGGCCGACGTGGTGCTCGTCATGCTCGCCACGGAGTCGGCGATCGACGAGGTGCTGGAGCGCGAGGCATCCGGCCTCGAACGGATGCTCCGCGGCCGGATCCTCGTGAACCTCGGCACCAACTCCCCCGCCTACGCCGCGGCGCTCGCCGCCGACGTCGCCGTGGCGGGCGGCAGCTACGTCGAGGCGACGGTCTCGGGGTCGCGGGTGCCAGCCGAGCAACGGCAGCTGGTCGGCATGCTCGCAGGGCTCCCTGACGCAGTCGAGCGGGCGCGCGCGATCGTCGCGCTCCTGTGCGCGCAGACGTTCGTGTGCGGCGACGCCGCGCCCGCCGCGACGCTGATGAAGCTCGCGGTGAACTCGTACCTCATCTCGATGGTGACGGGGCTCGCCGAGGCGTTCCGCTTCGCCGAGGCGAACGCGCTCGACCTCGACACGTTCCAGTCCGTGCTCGACGCCGGCCCGATGGCGTCACCGGTCTCGCGCGTGAAACTCGACAAACTTCGGCGAGCGGATGCCTCGCCGCAGGCGCGCATCTCCGACGTACTGAAGAACGCGCGACTCGTCGTCGAAGCGGCCGCTGCGGCGGGGGTCTCGAGTCCGCTGCTCGATGCGTGCGTCGAGTTGTACGCCGCGACCGAGCGCGCCGGGGACGGTGGCGACGACATGATCGCGGTGGCGCGGGCGATCGGGGGGCGCGGCGCCTGATCAGCGGGGCAGCCTGGCACCCTACATCAGCTCGACCGCCTCATCGGTGAGCTCGGCCACCCGCTCGGCCATCGCGGCCAGGCGTTCGCGGCGGGCGGGCTCGATCACGACGATCGTCGCGACGCGCTCCGAAGCGTCAGATGCGCCACCGAGGCAGAGGGTGATGTCCGCGCGCAGGTGCTCAGCGAGGGCGAGCCGGGCGGATGCCTCCGCGCCCGGCCTGCCTGAGCGGGTGGCGACGAGATCGCGCGCGACTTCGAGCCGGCGGTCGGCGATCTCGATGCGTTCGCGGAGTTGCAAGTGGACGTAGGTGAGACCGGGCGCTGCGTCCTTCTGGTGCGTTTCCTCGGCGCCCTTGGTCGGCTCCGCATCCATGAAGACCGGTGTCTCGGGCATCTCGGTTCCTCGCGCCCGGGCGACGTGCTGTGCCAGCGCGGCCGTCTCCGCATCGAGCGTCTGCTCGATCCAGTCGCAGGCACGGATGATTCGCGCGTTGCGTGCGCTCGTGAGCTGGGTGCTGCTCGGGGTTGCCTCGCCGTTGAGGCGCTGCAGTCGGAAGGCGTCGATCAAGACCCGTCGTGCCGTGTCGAGCGCTGCCCGGAGTCGGCCGGTGGCTTCGGCGCCCAGCTCGGCTTCGGCGAAGTCGGCTTCTTCAGCGGCCTCGCGGATCCGGTCGTCGGCCGCGAGCAGGGCTGAAGCGGCCCGCCTCGCCAGATCGGCTTCGCGAGCCCCGAGCTCGTGCGCACCCCGCCTGCGCCTGACCAGGAATCCGGTCATGGGGGGATTTTAGGTCCGCGGGGAGCAGATGGGCGAGGAGAAGACCGGTCTGTTGCATGCGGCCCTCGAGTTGGGGCTTTTCGCCACCCGTTGGGCTGCAGATGCTGAGGAGACAAACGACGCCCCGATTCAGGTCGTGCTCCCCTCGTGCGCGAGACCTGTGGCGGCAGAACACCCACCCCCTCGTGGCCTCGGCCCATTGGTGGTATCGCGAAGGAGAAGTATGACCAGCAGCCAGCCACCGGGCCACGGCGGATCATCAAGCCCGCAAGGTCGACTTGGCACTTGGTGGCGAGCTGCGCCCGCATCCACCAAAGTCGTATCCGTCGCCACCTCAGCGGCCGCGGTCCTCGTTCTCGCATTCTGGGGGCCTGCAGGCTTGCTGCTCGTGGCAGGCATTGCCGCAGGTGCAGTGGGACTCTACGCCGTGCTTCACGGGTCATTCGCCCGACTGAAGATTGGGCGCCGTCCAGTCGGCGCGGCGGTGCTGGCGGCTGGGGTGTTTGCCTCGAGCATCGGCGGTGCCGCGCTCGCCGCGACACAGCCGCCGTCCTCACACGAGTCGTCGCCGAGTGCGCCACCCAGCGCGACACCGACGCCCACTCCTACACCGACTCCAGTGCGGGAGGAGACAATCATCGAGGAGCTCGTTGCTCTCCCCTTTTCAACTTCAAACGTCGATGACCCCAACCTCGACGCTGGGGTCACCGCCGTCGCGACGACGGGAGTCAACGGGCAGAAGCTCACCCGGATTCGGGTCGTCACGTTGGACGGCTCCGAGATCTCACGAGAAGTGATCGAGGAAGTGATCACTGTCGAGCCTGTGAACGAAGTCATCGCGGTCGGATCGCGTCTCCCACCGCCGCCCCCACCACCTCCTGCGGCCGGCGGGTGTGACCCGAACTATGAGGGAGCGTGCGTTCCTGTCGCCTCGGATGTCGACTGCGCTGGAGGCAGCGGCAACGGTCCGGCTTACGTCGATGGCCCCGTGTCGATCGTCGGGTACGACGTGTACGACCTGGACCGGGATGGTGACGGCGTCGCCTGCGACGTCTGAGACGGATGCTTCCAACGCCTTCGGTTCGCCTCGGTGCCCGCCGCGTCGCCCGTAGGCGGGCGGCGGACGCGCCGAAGCCGACGGGCAGCGGTCGGCTACAGCGCCGGTGTCGGATTGCTCCCGAAGAACTGACGTAGATACTCACGAAGGTCGGGGTCACATACGTATACGTATGTGCCCCGCATCCCGCGAGTGAGCAGGACACCATAGATGTTCGTGACGAACCGCAGCAGATCGTCGTCGGTGTAGATCAGACCGCGCGCTGGATTGTTCTCCTTGCCCTTCTTGTCGAAGTACGACGCACGGTCGACTCTCAGGTGCCCTCGGTGGCGATCGAACCGCAGGTCGCGGCCGATGATGACGCCCGCGTAGTTCAGGTCGTAACCCTGGACTGTGTGGATGGACCCCACTTCATCGATAGCTCCCGGTGAATTGATCCAGTCAACTTGCATTCGGTTCCAGCGGAGGCGGATCCCGTCGAGTTCGATGTCGAAGGCGGCCGAATCCTTGCGACTCTTCCAGTCCCAGGCGTAGCCGGAGACCATACGAGCGAGGCCAACCTCTTGATCACGGTCGCGGATCGCTGTGGCCATCTCGGAGAGGTCATCAAAGAACCGCAAGTCGTAAGTGGGGAAGGCGAGTACTGAGGCCGCTTCCCCGCTGAGCACGTCCCTGACGTATGAGATGTAGTCACCGCCTGCCAACACCCGCATCTGAGAGAGAAGCGGGTAGTGGCGGCGGGTCTTCCTTGCCTCATCCACCAATTCGCGAAGGACCTGCGCGGGGAGATCAGCGGGACGCACGCTCTGTGCGGCGTCGAGGAGGAAGATCTGGTGCGCGCTTTGTGCTCGCACCCAGTCGAGCTGGGTGCGTGACAGGTCGTCCGCTCCGAAAAGCGAACGGGTGATATCCGTGAAGGCCCTGTTCAGCGTGCCCGCGGACTGATTCGCACGTTGAGTGAGCCGATGTGACTCATCGACGATGAGCAAATCGAAACGCTCCACACTCTTGCCCACCTCGAACGGTGTCAGGACCATGCTGGGATGAAGACCTGGAGTGCGACGGAACACATCTTTGATAGACGCTCGCAAGGATTGCTGTGGAACGACCAAGCCCATACGGAAGTCACGCAGCAGCTCGGGGAAGCCTTCCACAAAGAACTCTGAGAACAGCGAGTCCGCGTCGCTCTTATGGCTCGGCGTCGACATCTGGATGTCTCGCAGCAGCTTCATGAGGAAGATTCCGACGACGGTCTTCCCCGTACCGGGATCGCCTTGGACGACGATCGTGCTTCCCTCACCCCGCTCTACGTCCGCGAACAACCCTTCCAGAATGTCCTCGATCGCCACGGCTTGGTCCTGGTTCAACGCCTTATATGGCGACAGCTTGAAGAGATCGCTGTTCTCGATCTCTGGGAGTGATCGAGCGAAGAGTCCCTGCGCCCGCAGCTGTTCGAAAATCTCGGTGAACGTGGCCCGATAGCGTGCGCGATCGAAGTAGTCGGCATCGGTAATGCCTTCGTTTCGATTGAGGACTCGGAATCGGCCGTCGCCCGCGAAAAGACGAATGAGGTACGACTCGAGGTCGAGGCACGCCGACTTGTTGAACGTGTCGTCGACGATAATCCGCACCGCGCCGAGCTTCTCTTGTTGCTTCGACGGCGAATCCAGGTGCTGTCTCATGCGCACGACAGCGTTCAAGGTTTCGCCGATATAGACCTGATTGCGGCCGTTGATCGCGTATACGACCGGCCAGTTGGAGTGTCTGCCGTCTGGCAGTGCCCAATCTCGCAGCGTCGCCTTGTTGAACGGGAGGTGCTCGATCCTAAAGCTGGTCATACTTGTCGCTTCGTCCGCGTGCGACGTCGGCGGGGTATTTGGCGCGGGTGACCTCCAGCTTGTCGAGCACGATCTGCTCGGGGTCGACGCCAAGCCGATCAGCTAGGAGCATGCAGTACGTCAAGACGTCAGCAAGCTCCTCGCTGACCCTCGAGGCATCAGGTGGACTTCCCCACTGAAAGCACTCCAGCAGCTCGCCAGCCTCGATACTGATGCTCTTCGCAAGGTTCTCCGGAGTGTGGAACTGTGCCCAATCTCGTTCCTCGATGAACGACCGGAGAGCCTGATTGGCCGCGGTACCCATGGCGACGAGCTTAGGGCGCGGCGCCCCCTCCGTCTCAGAAGGACAAAGGGTCGCGTCAGGCTCGTCGTTCGGCGGATGCAGACATATGGTCATCACATGGCACGAGTCCGTTCCTTCAGTGAGACCACTACCGCATCCCGGGCGCACCCGACGGAAGTCGATGCCGAATGGAGCGTCGTCAACCTGGCCCAGAGTCGGCTCTTGCAGATTTCGACGTACGGCTCGGATCAGAGGCAGGGAACGGGCGTCTCCCAGACTCTCCAATTTGACGAAACCCAGGCCCGCGCGCTGGTGGAAGCGATCTCGAAGACGTTTCCCTCTCCCTGACGGTGCCCGCCGCCGTCATCCCGCGCGGCGTTCGGGGGAGCGCCCGGAAACCGCGCGCCGGCGTCAGAACGCTGAACCCCTGCCGTGTCATCGCGTCGCCAGAGAGTGAACGGCTGCCGATCAAGCGGCGAACGTACGCATCCCCGGCTGCCTCCCCGAGCCGAACCGGCGGCATCTGATGCCACCGTGGCTCGACGCTGACGGTCGGCAGACCGCCGAAGCATCGAACGAAAGGACACCACCCCGTGGAAACCGCACCCATCCTCGCCTGGACCCTGCGCAACGAGATCCCTGTTCCCGCCGACGTGCAGACGCTGCTCGTCGAGGGCGAACAGGCCGTCGCGTCGTTCCAGACCTTCCGCGACTCCGCGACCTTCACGACGAAGCGGCTCATCGTGCGTGACGCGCAGGGGCTGACCGGCAAGAAGGTCGAGATCTACTCGCTGCCGTACAGCTCCATCCACATGTGGTCGACCGAGAACGCCGGCGGTCTGCTCGATCGCGATGCCGAGGTCGAGCTGTGGACGAAGGCGGGTCACATCAAGGTGAAGCTGACCAAGGGGGCGGACATCCGTCGCATCGACAGCCTGCTCGCCTGGGCGGTGCTCCAGCACTGAGCCGCGAACGCGGCCGGCGATCCCGGCGCGTCGTCGGCCGCCGCTTCGTCTGAGCAGACGCCGGACCGCCGTGCCGAGGTACCGACGCGCGCCGCGACGAGAACCTCAGTCGAAGATCCCGTCCAGCACACTCCCGATCACAAGCCCGCCGAGAATCCCGCCCATCACATCGCCGCCGCCGCCGCGGGGCCGGCCCCAGTTGCCGCCGCCGCCCCAGCCGCCACCGCCGCCCCACGGGTCCTGCGGGCGTGACGAGTCGATGTCGCGGGTCGCGAGCTGCAGCGCCTCGGCGGCGAGGTAGGCCGCGCGCCGGGCCATGGCCATGGCCTCTTCGCGGTGGTCCTCGTGGATGGTCGGCACGGTCGAGGCGGGCACGCCCAAGAACCGATCGAGGTCGAGGCGGATGCGCTCGGCCTCGGCGAGGCGGGTGCGGGCGTCGGCGCCGATCCAGCCGCGGTGGCCGGCGATGACATCGCGGGCGACGGCGAGCTGGCGGTCGGCGTCGTCGATCGCGTGGCGCACGTGCTCGAACGGCGGGATGGGCCGGGCCGCGCGTTCGCGGGCGGCGGCGATCGCGGCATCCAGTCCGGCGTTCGCTTCGCGGAGGCGCGTGAGCTGCGTGAACGGGTCGGTGTTCACACCGGCGGCAGGTAGCGCGGCGAGCGCGGCCTGCAGATCGGCGATGGCAGCGCTGACCCCGGTGGAGTGCGGCTCCTTCAGGGCGACGGCGAGGTCACCGCGGGAGTCTTCGACGATCGCGGCGAGCGTCGACTCGGCGCGGAGCGCCTCCACCTCGAACGTCTCGACGGCGTCGAGCAGGGTGCCGGCGCGGCGCACCGACTCGGTCGCGGCCTCGAGCGCGAGATTCGCCTGCTCGCGCTGGCCGGCCTCACGCCGGCGTTCGGCGACGCCGGCGCTGTGCTCGGCGAAGCCGAGCAGTTGCTCGGCCTCGGCCGGGTTCGACTGCACCTGCGACAGTGCCTCGGGCGCGTACCGTGCGGCGAGGCGCTCGATCGTCTCGCGGGCCTGAGGGATGCGGGCACGCAGGCGCGTGGCATCCGCTCGCACACCGGCGATGATCTCGGGAGCCCGGCGCGCCCGCGCGATGCGCTCGGCGAGCGCGGACGTCTGCTCGTCGAGCAGATCCTCGGCCCACTCGCAGAGCTGCACGATGCGGGCGTTGCGCTGCCGCAGCTCCTCCGCGGTGTCGGGGATCTCGTCGTGGTTCAGCTGGTTCAGCCGGAACGCCTCGCCGAGGTGCGTGCGCACCGACGCGAGCGCCTCCCGCAGCGGGCCCACGGCCTCGTGGCCGAGCTCGGCCTCGGCGAACACCAACTCGTCGGCGGTGACGCGAATGCGCTCGTCGGCCGCGACCAACGCCGTCCCGGCCCGGCTCGCCAGCACGGCGTCCTGGGCCTGGAGTTCCTGATCTTCACGCTTGCGCTTGCCCCAGAACCCGGCCATGTCCTCGATCCTAGGGGCGCGGCTGGGAGCCGGCTCCATGCCCGGAGCATCCGCCCTCACCTGTCACAAATCCGACCGCTGCGGCGTCATATGAGTGAGAGCCGATCGAGGAGCAGCGGATGCGCAGCAGCGGGGTCACCACCGGCGACGAGCGACACGAAGGGGGCGGAGCGAGCCGCGGCGCGCGGCCGCCGCGTCGGCCGTCGGTCACGGATCGGCTCGCGGCACGGGCGGGCCGGGCGCGCGTGTTCGGCCGGCAGCTGTCGGATGTCACGGACGAGCTCAGGCGGCGAGCCATCCCACTGCACTGGACGAACCTCTTCGGCGTCGTGACGTTCGCGTGCCTCGTGGTCGTCACCGTGTCGGGGCTGCTGCTGATGTTCTTCTACACGCCCTCGAGCGAGCTGACGACGTACGAGGGCGGGTACGCGCCGCTGCACGGCGCCGAGGTGTCGCAGGCGTTCGCGTCGACGATGCGGCTCACGTTCGAGATCCCCGGCGGGCTGCTCGTGCGGCAGGCGCACCACTGGTCGGCGCTGCTGCTGCCAGCATCCATCATCATGCAGCTCGCGACCACGTTCTTCACCGGGGCGTTCCGGCGGCCGCGACGCGGGATGTGGCTGCTGCTCTTCGGCATCTTCGTCGCCGCGCTCGCCGCGGGCTGGAGCGGATACGCACTGCCCGACGACCTGCTCTCGGGCACCGGCCTGCGCATCACCGAGGGCATCGCGCTCGGCATCCCGGTGGTAGGCACGTGGCTCACGTTCGGACTGTTCGGCGGCGAGTTCCCGGGTGAGATCATCGAACGGCTCTACCCGCTGCACATCGTCGTGTTCCCGGCGCTGCTCATCGGGCTCGTCGCATTCCGCGGCTACATCGCCTGGAAGCGGCGCCCGCCGCAGTTCCCCGCGCCCGGACGCACGAACCGCAACATCGTCGGCATCCCCCTCTGGCCCACGGCCGCCGCACGCGCGACCGGCCTGTTCCTCATCGTCTGCGGACTGCTGACCCTCGTCTCCGCGACCGTCACCGTGAACCCCATCTGGCTCTACGGCCCGGCCGCGCCGGGCGACGCCTCCGCGGGCAGCCAGCCCGACTGGTACACCGGATTCCTCGACGGCGCCCTCCGGCTCGTGCCGCCCGGCTGGGAGGTCGTGTGGCTCGACCGCACCTGGACGCTCGCCGTCATCGTGCCGCTCGCGGTCGTCACGATCTACCTCGGTGCGATCGCCGTGTACCCGTTCGTCGAGGAGTGGGCGAGTGGCGACCGCCGCGAGCACCATCTCCTCGACCGCCCCCGCAACGCCGCCACCCGCACCGCGATCGGAGTCGCCGGCATCGTCTTCTACGGCACCCTCTGGATCGCCGCGAGCGCCGACCTCATCTCTACGCACTTCCACGTGAGCTTCGAGCACGTCATCCTCGCGCTCCAGATCACGCTGCTCGCCGGCCCCGCCGTCGCGTTCTTCATCACCCACCGCGTCTGCCTCGCCCTCCAGCGCAAAGACCGCGAGGTGCTGCTGCACGGTTACGAGACCGGACGCATCGTGCGCCTCCCCGGCGGTGAGTACGTCGAGGTGCACGCCCCGATCGACGCGTGCGAGCGCTGGCGGATCACCGCGAGCGACCAGCCGCAACCGCTGATGCTGCGCCCGGACGCACGCGGCCGGATCTCGATCGCCCAGCGCCTCCGCGTGCGGCTGTCGCGGTTCTTCTTCGAAGACCGCATCGAGCTGGGCACGCGGGCGGTCGGCGCGACGGGCGAGACGGATGCCCCGGGCGAGGTGGATGCCTCTGAGCAGACTGATCCCCCGGAAGGCAGGGACGTCTCGCCCGCTCAGCCCCTCGGCGTTCGGTGACCCCACCGGTGGCCCCCATTCTGGGGGCATCCCTTCGTCGACCCCGTTCTCGCGGTTCTGCCAGCATCGAGGGATGAGTGATCCGAACGCGACCCCTGCTGGCTGGTACGACGACGGTTCCGGTACGGGCACGCTTCGGTACTGGGACGGCTCGGCCTGGACGGAGCACCGCATGCCCGCTCCGCCCGCCGCCGCCCCCGACGCGGCCGCCGTACCGCCGGTCGAGAGCGCACCCGCTGCCGCCGTGCCGCCCGTCGAGAGCGCACCCGCCGGGGTCGGCGCACCCGCCGGCTTCGCCGCACCCGCCGGGGCCACCGCCCAGGTCGGCACCGGCGTGCCGGCGTATGCAGCGGGCGAGGCATCCGCCGTACCGCCCGTTTCGCCGTACGGGAGCGGATACCCGGGCGCACCGGTGCCGCCCGGCGGCTCCGCACCGCAGCAGAGCCGCAAGCCGCACGTGCTCGGCATCATCGCGCTCGCGGTCGCGGCGGTCGGCTTCATCTTCGCGTGCATCCCCGGCGCCCTGATCGTCGGCTGGGTGCTGCTGCCCATCGCCTTCGTGCTGTCCATCGTCGCGCTCTTCCTGAAGGGCGCGAAGTGGCCGGCCATCACCGGACTCGCCGTGTCGATCGTCGGCACGATCGTCGGTGTCATCGTCTTCGTCGTCGTCGCGTCGAACGCGTTCAGCGACGCCGTCGACGGCACGACCGGCGGCTCCAGCTCCAGCGAGCTGCCGGCGGAGGAGTCCGACGCGCCCGAGGAGCCCGTCGAGCAGCCCGCCGAGACCCTCGCCTTCGGCGACACCATGGTCTACGAGGACGACGTCGAGCTGAACGTCTCCGCTCCGGCGCCGTACACCCCGAGCGAGTACGCCGCCGGCGCCGATCAGGCGGCCAACATCGTGTTCACGATGACGATCACGAACAACTCCACCGAGAACCTCGACCCGCTGCCGATGCCGCAGCTGTCGTCGGGCGGCCAGGAGGCGAGCGAGATCTTCGACTTCACGGCCGACGGGACCGACATCGGGCTGCCGCCGACGAACGTGCTGCTGCCCGGCCAGTCGGTGACGTGGCAGTCGGCGTGGTCGGTCGCCGACCCGGCGTCGCTGACGCTGCAGGTCGCGCCCGGCTTCCTCTACGAGGACGCGATCTTCACCAACGTGCAGTAGCGGCGAGCCGCTGCAGACGAGGGGCCCCGGCGGATGCCGGGGCCCCTCGTCCTACACCGCGACCGGGAACCGTGCCGCGAGCCGGTCGAGGATCGGGGCGAGACTCTCGGCCATCTCGGCGAAGAACTCACGCTCCCAGTCGGCGCCGCTGCCGTACGCGCTCGTGACGACGCGGATCACGCAACTGCCGCCCGACGCCGACTCCACGAGGAACTCCGTCGCGATCGGCGACACGGCATCGAGTCCGTCGCACACCTCGGCGAGCGGCACCCCGATCGACGCGAACCACTCCGCCATGTCGGGCGCGACGTCTTCAGGACGCTCCGCGATCGGCCATGGCTCATCGTATGCGAACCGGGTGTTCGGCGAGTAGTCGGTGACGACGCCCGTCGAATTCATCTCGCCGAGATCGAACGACACCTCGCCGCCGACGCGCGGATCGAGCCGGGCCGGCACCATCCACGACGAGATGCCCTCGGCGGTCGCGATGGCCTCCCACACCTGCTCGGGCGTGGCGGCCACCTCGTAGGTGCGCTCCATGCGGTACTCGCCGGGCGCGGGCTGCGCCTGGCCGGATGCTTCTGACTGGTTCATGATGTCTCCTTCGGTCGCGGGTAGGACGAGACGGTCAGCCGGTGCGGCCGCCCGTCGTCGTGGTGGTAGCGCGCCACGAGCTCGGCGAGCGCGGTCTGCAGGTCGGCGGCGAACGCCGCCCGGTCCTCGGGCGAGGCGAAACCGATGACCGTGTCGACGGTGAGGGTCGGCAGTCGCGTGGAACCGGATGCCTCGCCGGCGATGGCGCCGACCTCGGCCACCGAACGGGCGTTGACCGCGATCAGGTAGGCGGCCGACATCCGGTCGGGAATCGCGTCGGGGTCGACGGCGGAGCGCTGCACGACGCCGGGCGACGCTACGAGGTGACGGGCCGAGCGCTGCACGACGCGTTCGGTGATGCCGCCCCACGCGCGCGTCTCGACGAGTTCCACGAGCCCGTGCGCCTCGAGCGCCTTCAGGTGGTAGTTGACCTTCTGCCGGGTCAGGCCCACGGCCGCCGCGATGGTCGCCGCCGAGCCGGGCTCGGCGAGCGCGTCGAGGATCGCTGCACGAACGGGGTCGAGCGCGACCTCGACGGCGGCCGCCTCGGCGAGCACTCGGACGTCATCCATGCGCCACACGCTACGCTTGACAATATTTGTTGTCAAGGGGTTCCCAGGCGTATTCCGAACCTCCTGCGTCCGCATCGCACCGAGCCGCCGCGCACGTATCAGATATGGATCGAGCCGGTTCCGTCCACACGCTGACACTGCGCATCGCCACGAGCGGCGTGGTCGCCGCCCTCACCCTCGGCATCCCCGCGTCGTTCGCCGCAGCAGCCGGCGTCGATGCCTCGGCCGAGGCATCCGCTTCCTCCGCATCGGCGGCTGTCGCCCGGATCGAGCGCGAGACCCACGCGAACGCCGCGGAGTTCCGCGTCGCGGCCGTGCAGCGAGCGGCAGAGGATGCGCTCAGCAGTGCGGTCGCCGATGCGGAGGCCGCGGTGGCGGAGGCATCCGCGAAGGTCGATGCCTCAGAGCTCGCGAACGCGCTCCCCCGCCTCCGCGCGACGGATGCTTCGCCCACCGAGCTGCGGGCGGCCGCCGGCGAGCTCGCCGAGATCGCGGCACGGCTTCGCGCCGCGATCGCCGCGTACGACGCCGAGCAGCAGCGCCTCGCCGCGGAGGCGGCCGCGGCGGAAGCGGCACGCGCGGCCGAAGCCGCCGCGGACGACGCCGCATCGGACGGCGACTCCCCGTGGAGCGGGCCGAGCGGCGGAGCCGGAGGCATCCCAGCCGGCGGAACCGGCGTCGACCACGTGGAGTACGTCTACGGCTGGGGCGACCAGTCGGCAGTCGACGCCTGCGCGGGCAGCGTGTTCTTCGACGTGTACGGCGGCGCCGGACTCGCCGAACACTGGCACTGCGGCGGCTCGGAGTTCCCGACCTGGGCCGGCGCGATCATCGAGATCCCCGGGTACGGCCTCTACCGCAGCGAGGGCATCGCCGCCGTGCTCGACGCGTACGTCAACACGACCGAGGATCTGCCGACCGGATTCGACCTCTTCTATCAGACCTGTCTCGGCGGGGACACGTCGCGCCTGGCGATCATCGGCCTCACGCGGATCGGGTGATCGCTGCCGGCACCCCGCGCGGCCGCGTCGCTCGGTACCACTGCGCGCAGAGCACGGCGATGATCACGGCGTCGATCACGTCGCCGCCGTAGTACATCAGGATGCCTCCCGCCTCGGCCTCCGCCATCGGAACCCCGGCGGGAGGATGACCGACGAGCCACTTCGCGAGCACGCCGTGCGCGGCGAACACGACGAGCAGCACGCCGGCGCGCAGCGCGAACGACGCGCGATGCGGGTCGGGATCGAGGCCGATCATCGACGCCGTGAAGAGGTAGCCCGCCAGGAGCAGGTGCACGTTCACGGCGGCGGCGAGCAGCGGCTCGTCGTGCATCCGCGCGAACACGTCCGTCGTGTACAGCAGCCACAGCCCGCCCGCGTTGATCGCGCCCGCGGTGATCGGATGCGTGAGGAACCGCACCGGCAGTGAGCGCAGCAGCGCGGACAGGCGGCGCGCCGGTACCACCGCGAGCGCGCGGAGCGCGAGGGTGACCGGCGCCGCGAGCACGAGGAGCAGGGGCGCGAGCATGCCGATCAGCAGGTGCGCGGCCATGTGCGCCGGGAAGCTCTGATGCGCGGCATCCGCGAGCGGGCCGACCACTGCCGCGGTGACCGCGGCGACGCCGGCGACCCAGCAGGCGACCCGGCGCCACGGCCATGGCAGACGCCGGCGCGTGCGGTGCACCGCGGCGACGTAGCATCCGATCGCGGCGGCCGCGAGGGCGATGCCGATCCAGTCGGCCGGCAGCCCGCTTGCGTGGTGCTCAGGCATCCGCGCTCCGCCGCCTCGTGCGAACCGTGAGCACCACGCCCGCGGCGACGAGCGCGATCGCGATGAGGTTCCAGGTCAGGTCGTAGGGCAGGAGGTCGACGTCGTACCGGATCTGGTGCAGCTCGAGCAGCTTGTGATGCACGATGCCGTCGTACAGCTGGAAGCCGCCCGCGCCGAGCAGCAACCCGGCCCACCAGCGGGGCCACCACACGGCATGCCGGCGCGCGAGGTCGGCCAGCAGGAACATCGAGCCGATCGACGCGAACCAGCCGAACGCGTGGAAGAGTCCGTCGGACACGAGACCGATCTCCGGCGTCGAGCGGTCGTAGAAGTGGTGCCAGTGCAGCAGCTGGTGGAACACGACCTCGTCGACGAACGCGGCGATGCCGACACCGAGCAGCAGGCCCGCGAGCAGATTGCGACCGGAGGCCTCGTCGCGTGCGGACGGCTCGTCGCGTGCGGATGCCTCGCCGGCTCCCGTCGCCGCTGATCGTGCGGATGCCTCGCCCGCCATGCCGGTCCCCCGTCCGTCGCCGGGCCGGATCGCGGCCCGAGTGGTCCGGCCAGTCTGCGAGCGCGGCCCGTCGCCGGCCAGGGAGTTGCCGCACCCCGTCGCCGGTGCTAGGCAGGGCGTCAGCCCACCGAGCGGATGCGCTCCCGGCGCCCGGGGACGCCCGAACGCACCGGCGTCCACACACCGTCCCGCTCCACCTCGTACGCGCGGAACGCGCAGGGGATGCCGCGGGCCACGAGCGGGTCGGCGGCATCCATCAGCTGGAAGTGCAGGTGCGGCGAGGTGGAGTTGCCGGTGTGACCGACCCGGCCGAGTACCTCGCCTGCAGCCACCCGCTGGCCCGGCGCCACCTGCACCGACCCCGGCGCGAGGTGCACGAGGCCGGCGAAGAGGCTCGGGCGCGTGGCATCCGTCGCCCGCAGCACCACATGGTTGCCCAGGATCGACGGCAGCTTCTCTGGCGTGAAGGTCGCAGCGACGCGGATGGAGCGCGCGACCTCCGCGAACGGCTGCACCCACGTGCGCTCCGCCATGCCGTCGCTCGCGACGACGACCTCGGCGTCGAACGGCGCGTGCACCGGCTGCCCCCACGCGTAGCAGTCCTGCGCCCGCACGCCGATCGTCGTCCGGCGCAACGAGCTCGTCGGATGCTCGTGCACGCCGCGCCGCGCGTCGACCTTCACGAAGTCGTACGCGTACCGCTGCCCGAGCAGGTCGGTGCCGTGGCTCGGTACGCGATGGGCGGGAGTGGTGACCGCCATCCACCCCTCGCCGCGGAGCGGGAAGTCGACGACCACGGCATTGCTCCGCTCGGCATCCACGCGGTGAGCCTACTCGCGCCGGGCGGCGCCCTCGCGGGCCGGCTCCCTCCGCCGCTCCGGCGCGCCCACGACGTCTACGACGAGCCCGGCCCGCCGGCCGCGCTCCACGAGCGCCTGGCTGGCGCCGTCGTCGGTGATGATGCGCGACAGGTGGGCCGTCGGCACCGTCGTGATGAGCGAGTCGGCGCCCATCTTCGTGTGGTCGACCAGCGCGACGACCTCGGCCGCCGAGGCGGCCATCGCACGGTCGACCTCTGCGACGCGGGCGTTCGGCGTCGTGAGTCCGCGCTCGACGGTGAACCCGTTGCCCGACAGGAACGCGAACGGCGCCCGTAGCCCGGCGAAGAACCGTTCGGCGCGCGAGCCGACGAGCGCCCGCGTGTGCCCGCGGACCTCGCCGCCCGCGAGGTGCACGTCCACCCGTTCGGCGTCGGCGAGCGCCTCCGCCACCAGGATGGAGTTGGTCCACACCTGGATGCTCTTGCCGGCGAGTCGTGCGGCGAACTCGAGGGTCGTGGTGCCGGCGCCGATGATCACCGCGTCGCCGTCGAGCACGAGATCGGCGGCCGCGCGGGCGATGAGCGCCTTCTCCCGCATCGCGACCTGCGATTTCTCATGGAAGCTCGGCTCGAGCGTGTGCCGGGTGCGGACCCGGGCCACGCCCCGCGCGTATGAGATCCGCCCGTGCGCGGCGAGCTCTCGCAGGTCACGACGCAGGGTGACGGCGGACGCGGCGACGTCGCTCTCGAGATCGGCGAGCCGGGCTTCACCGCGACGCTGCACCACCTCGACGATCCGCTGCTGGCGCTCCGCCTTCGTCACCGACACCGCCCCCTCGCTCGTCCCTACTCTTCCACGACCTCCTCGGATGCGGCAGACCCGGCATCGGCGGCGTGGTCGGGCAGCCCGGTGGCCTTGCCGATCACGCGGATCCGGTCGAGCGTGCGCTCGGCCTCGTTGCCGTTCGCGTCGAGTGCGCGCACCTCGACATCCCAGACGCCCGGCCGCAGCAGCACCGGCTCGGTGTACGCGGTCCAGTCCCCGCGTTGCGTGCGGAACTCCACGGATGCCACGCCCGCCGCGTCATCCGTCACGTCGAGCACGAGCCGCGCCGGAGACCGGACCGAGCCCGCCGGCCCCGGCCTGCCGTCGACGGACGCCTCGATCACGGGTGCGACGACGTCGTCGAGGGCTTCCGCCGGGGCATCCGACACCCGGAAGCTCCCGTTCTGCACTGCCCAGAGCGACAGCACCGACCACGCCGCGTGCATCGCGACCCACTCCTCGCGACCGTTGTACGTGTCGTCATCTGAGGCGAGATAGGTGCGGCCATCGGTCGAGCGCGCCTGCATCGCCAGCGCATCCCCGCCGTGCAGCTCGAGCCAGTAGCGGCCGTCGCGGCTCGCCGCCTGGTCCACGCCGAACGCCGCCGAGATGGCGTCGACCGCGACGAACTGCAGCCGGCGCGACTTCCCCCAGTCGGTGCCCTCGGGGTAGTACACCGACCCCGACCCCTCGAGGTAGATCGTCCCGCCCGGGGAGACGTACGGCGGCGACGGGTAGTCGTGATCGACGAAGTTGCCGTACAGCAGCTCCATGTTGTGCAGGGCGGCCGCGGGCGTCGGTCGGCCGGCGAGCGTCGAGGTGGTGCCGGCATACAGCTGCTGCACCATCGTCGCCATGTAGTCGGGATGCAGCAGGTCGTGGTTGTACGCGCGCCCGTCCTCCTCGACGTTCCAGCCATCGATCCAGTCGGCCAATGGGCGACCGTTGATCGGCGTGGCATCCTGCACGTCGCTCGGCTTCGCGTGCGCCGACAGCAGCAGCTCCACGTTCTTGGTCATCCAGGCGTCGTGGCGCGGGTGCTCGGGGAACATCGCCGTCGCCACCTGCAACAGCATGGAGTTCCACGAGTTCTCCTCGGCCTTCGTATCGCCCGGCGACACGACGGTGCCGTCGGCGGCCGTCCAGTAGGGCACCCGGTAGTCGATGAACCGGTCCGCCTCGGTCTCGACCATCAGCCCGACGAGACGCTGGTCCTCGACGCTCAGGTCGTCCCACAGCAGCCACCCCGCCTGGCCGGCGAGGGCCGCCCAGAGCGCACCCTGCCACGACGTCGACCCGCTCCAGCCGCCGCGCGTGTTGGCGTAGTGCGCCTTCGCGAGCGACCCGATGAGGCGCACCGCCTTGGCGCGCGCCTCCGCCTCGGGCACGCCGGTGACGGCTGCGTCGTACGTCCCCGTGACGAGCGCGGTGGCGAGGGCCGTCGCCTCGGCTGCGGCCGGACGGATCTGGTGTTCACCCGTGCCTCCGAAGTTCAGATATCCGGATGCCTGTGACCCGAACTTGTTCTTCCACCAGGTGGTGAGCGCGTACTCGTTCGAGTTGCGGAGCACCTCGCCGACGATCGCGTCGGCACCCGAGAGCTGCGAGTCCCCGAGCGCACGCCAGTCGATCGGCACGACGGCGGCGTCGGGCTGCGGCGGCGGCGGGGGCGGGGTGCCGTCGTGCAGGAGGGTGAACTCCTCGAACCGCGCCGGAATGGCCGGGGCGCCCGCCGTGCCGGCCATGGCGAACAGGCCGACCTTCACGAACTGCCCGGTGGCGACCGGCGTGCCGACGGGCGTCCAGGCGACGCCGTCCGCCGAGTAGTGCGCCGTGATCTGCTGGCCGTCGCTCACGAGCTTCAGTGAGAACCGCGTCGGCCACTGCGCGATCGGACGGTCGATCGGCGAGGGCACCGTCGGAGCACCGGCCACCTCGCGGAGGAAGAAGAGCCGGCCCAATCCGTTCGCGCGGCCGGAGAAGGCGAGCGAGGCGTAGTTGGCGTCGTCGGTGTACAGGATGAGACCGGCCTGCTGGCAGCACGCGCTCGGCGCGAAGTCGATCGTCGTCGAGGCCTCCCAGCTCCCCCAGCCCGGCGCTTCCTGCAGCAGCACGTTCTTCGCGGTGTTCGTGCCGCCGTAGAGGTCGCCGGGCAGTGCGGTGAGCGTGAGTGCGCCATCGGCGACCTTCAGCGCGGCGTCGTCTGGGCGCACGCGCTGCCACTTCGACGTGTCGAGGCTCGTGCCGTCGAACGTGTCGGTGCCGGGCAGCGGGACGAGGCCTGCCGCGGCCGTCGCGTCCGGGCCCGTCGTCTCGGCCGCCGCGGCCGGCGCGAGCCCCGTCGCCAGCAGTGCCGCGGTGGCGATCGCCGCCACGGCCGACCAGGCGGCCGCGCGGCCGCTGCGTGTGCTCATCATCGAGTACTCCCGTCACGTCATCGTGGACTGAGCGGGATGCTATCCGCGCCGACCGCCGGACCGGGTGGTGATCATCCGAGACCGTCCCGTGATCACCGAGGCGCCGACCTCGCGTACCGAATGGTCACGTTCGCCGGCCAGCGGGCGCCCCCCGTACGCCGGGCCGCGCCGTGTCAACCGCCTCCCGGGCCGCGCGCAGCGGTGAGAGCGTGGCAGACGGAAGGGAGCACACCATGACCGACACCTCCACGAACGCCGCCAACCCGTCCGACAACCGCGACGAGGAAGACCGGGCGAACCTGCCCATGACCCAGCTCGACGAGGAGGAGATCGCCGCGCACTCCGAGGCCGCGAGCGGCCGCGCCGATGCCCCCGACGGGGAGGGCGTCGGCATCGGCGGCGAGCCGAGCCGGCTGCCGGAGGACGCCGGCGACGCGGACGACCGCTGAGCCGGCCCGGCCGGCGCGACCGCTGGCCCGCCCAGGCCGCGCCCGCATTGTCGCACCCGCATCGCCCCACCGATACCCCCGTGCCGGATCCGCTGCGACGGCGTTGACTTGCCCGACCGTCGCCGGCGGGCCAGCTCGGTCCACCCGAGCCGGTGCGGCGGGGGATCGAGGAAAGTCGAATGTTCTTCCACCGACAGGAGCTGCAGTTCGCTGCGACGCCGGAGGCGCCGGATGGGGTCTATGCGCGAAAGCTCCAGGAGGTGCTCGGGGGTCAGTACGGTGAGATCACCGTCGCCCTGCAGTACCAGTTCCAGGCCTGGAACATGCACATTCCGGGCAAGTATCGCGACCTGGTCTTCGGCATCGGCGCCGAGGAGATGGGCCACGTCGAGATGCTGGCGATCATGATCGCGCAGCTGCTGGAGAAGGCGCCGCTCGGCATCACCGAGGATGCGGTGCAGGACGATCCGACGGTCGCCGCGATCGTCGGCGGCACCGATGTGCAGCACGCCATCGTCGCCGGTGCCGGCGCGCGGGCGGTCGACAGCAACGGCAACCCGTGGCAGGGCAGCTACATCACGGCGAGCGGCAACCTGCTCGCCGACTTCACGGCGAACGCGAACGCGGAGATGCAGGGCCGCGTGCAGGTGGCGCGGCTCTACCACATGACGGATGACTCGGGCGTGCGCGATCTGCTCTCCTTCCTGCTCGCCCGCGACACGATGCACCAGAACCAGTGGATCCGCGCGGCGGCGGAGCTCCGCGAGGAGGGCGCCGAGGATCTGCCGGTGCCGAGCAATTTCCCGCTCGGGAAGGAGCAGCGCGAGGTCTCGTACCAGTACCTGAACTTCAGCGACGGCGAGGCTGCCGCGGAGGGCAGCTGGGCGAGCGGGCCGACGCCGGACGGGAAGGGCGAGTTCACCTACCACGAGGGCCCGACGACGACCGCGCCGATGCCGCCGGTGACGCATCCGGACTCGCGGTTCTACGGCACCACCGAGCTGCCGAACCTCGCCGAGAAGGCCGCCGGAACCGTGCAGGACGCGCTGCACAAGGAGTAGCGCGGGGGGTCAGGCCGGCCGGCGGCGGACCGGGAGCATCGTCGCCGGCTCGGCGGGACCCTCGAGGAAGTCCGCGATGACGGATGCCACGAGCTCCGCCCGTTCGAACGGCACGAGGTGCGACGTGCCGGGCAGGATGCAGAGCCGCCCGGCCGGAAGCGCCTCGAAGAGCTCGACCGTGTGCGCGAGCTTCACGAGGTCGTCGTCGCCGGCGAGCACGAGGGCGGGATGGTCGATGCGGGCGAGGTCGGCGGTCGTCAGGGTGGGCTCGGTGGTGATGAGCGTCATCCACTTCTCGGCGACGGCCCGGTAGTGGTCCGGCCCGTCGGGGGATCTGGCCGCGTAGCCCTCGTACAGCGGGCTCTGCTCCGGCTCCCCGCTCGAGTCGAGCTCGTGCACGCCGTCGTAGTGGAAATTGCCCCCGATGAGCACGAGCCGGTCGACGAGGTCGGGACGGCGGATGGCGACGAGCATCGCGACGATCGCGCCGTCGCTCCACCCGACGAGGTCGACCCCGGTCGCGGCGGCCGCGATCTCCGGCCGTTCGAGCACCGCAATCGTGTGGGTCGCCATGTCGTCGTAGTGGAACGGCTCGTCCGTGTCGCGCGTGCGGCCGTGCCCGCGCCGGTCGAATGCGACGAGCCGGAACCGGTCTTCCAGTCTCGGACCGATCGAGTCGAGCAGGTCGTCGCTGTTGCCCATGCCGCCGTGCAGCAACACGACCGTGCGCTCGCCCGACCCTCGCACGTCGATCCACGTGTCGAGCCCGTCGACGTCGGTGTGGCCGCCCATGTCTCTTTCCCGCCTCACCGCACGACGTCGTAGACGAGCTTCTGCACACCGTTGGAGTAGGTCGCGTACTCGGTCAGCTGGAGCCGGCCCGCCTCGCGACCGTTGAAGAGCCGCTTCCCCTCGCCGAGGACGACGGGGAACTGGAGCAGGTGGTACCGGTCGACGAGGCCTGCCGCTGCGAGGCCCTGGGCGAGGGTCGGCGAACCGTGCACGAGGATCGTGCCCGCTTCGTCCGACTCCTTCAGGCTGGCGACCTCGTCGAGCGAGCGCAGCACGGTCGTGTTGTTCCACTCCGGATCGGCGAGGGTCGACGAGACGACGTATTTCGGCATCGCGTTGTACTCGGCGAATTCGTCCATCTTCGGCCAGACCGGCGCGAACTCGTCGTAGCTGACCCGGCCGATGAGCATCGCGCCGGCCTCGGTCTGCTCGCGGCCCTTCAGCTCGTACGCCTCCTCGACGAACGGGACCTCCTTGAACGTCCAGCCCGCGCGCGGGTGCTCGCCGCCGCCGGGCGAGTCGACGACGCCGTCGAGGGTGATGAACTCGGTGACGATGAGGGTGCGCATGATGGTGCCTGCCTTTCGGTTCGGATGCGGCGGTGGATCCGCCTCACTCCGACGTCGAACGGGAATCCCGCGGATCGACACGGACCCGGCGTTCATCCGGATCGAGCACATACAGCTCGGTCGCCCGCGCCCGGTACAGGCGGAGCGGCGACGCACCCGTGACGTCGGCCTCGGCCCACGCGCGTTCGCCGCGCGAGACGGATGCCGCGCTGAACACTGCGATGGCGTCGGAGAGCTCGCCGCCCGCGGGCTGCTGCGCGACCGCCTCGACGTAGAGGGCCTCCGCGCCGCCGACCGGCGTCGTCGAGTCGTAGACGACGAAGGAGAGGTCGGGGCGTTCGGCGAGATTCCGGGAGTGGCGGGTCTCGGGCCGCGAGAGCCAGAAGAACTCGGTCAGGTCGTCGCGGGCGGCGAGCCACACGGGCGTCGCCCACGGGCGGCCCGACGAGTCGGCGGTCGCGAGCGTCGCGTACGCGATGCGCGACAGGAGGCGCCGAGCCGTGTCGGCGGGGGACTCTGGATGCTCCGCTGCGCCCATGGCGTCACCGTAGCGGAGCCCGCGGCCGGCGTCACGCGCCGGCGAGCTGCTCCCGGGCGTGACGGTACTTCTCGACGAGCCGCACCTGCGTGTCGTGGTCGAGCTTGCGCAGCCGCCAGGGCGCGGCGTTGTCGTCGATGTCGGCGAGCTTCACGCGCCGGGCCTGCGGGTGGCGGCGGATCCGCGCGTAGTACTCGTCGTCGGCGACCTCGGGGCGCCGGGTCAGCAGGTGCACGACCTCCAGCACCTCGGGCTGCACGCCCGCCTCGAGGAGGTCCTGCGCGGTCACCGCGGTGTCTTCGAGCACGTCGTGGAGCCACGCCGCCGCGGTCTCGATGGGCTCGGTCGCGGCGTCGAACCGTTCGGCCACGCGGCCGGGGTGGTCGATGTACTCGGCGCCGGTGCGGTCGAGCTGGCCGCGGTGGGCGACGAACGCGATGCCCTTGGCGAGCGCGACCTGCGCCGCCGCGTCGACCGCGGGCTGTGCGGCGGCCGGCGGGGTGAGTGCGGCCGGCTGCGCCACGGCCGGCTGCGCGGCGGCGGCCTGCGCAGGTGCGGCCGGCTGCGCGGTCGGGGCGGGCGCCGCAGCGGGCGCGCCCTGGATGAGCTGGTCGGTCACGGGTGCGGATGCCCCGGCCTCGAGCCGCTCGTGCGGCCCCGTCGTCGTTCCGGTGGCCACTTGGTCGTTCTCCTCGATCGTGTTCGTGTGCTCGGCTGCGCCGTCGGCGGCGTCTCGCCGGTCGCGGGCCGCGGGCACGTCTGCGGCGGGCGATGGCGCCGCCGTCGGGGCGCCTGCCGGATCCGCCGGTGCCACCGCGGGGGGCGGCACCAGGAAGGTGGGGGGCGGTGCGGGTGCGGCCCACGGACTCGGCGCCGGAGCGAACGAGCTGCGCTTGGGTGCGGCGTCGGCGTTCGGCTCCTCGGCGTCGGGCTCGACGATGTCGGCGCCGGGCTCGTCGAGGTCGGCGTCAGCGTCAGCGCCGGTCGCACCGCCGGCGTCAGCCGATCCCGCCGGCGTCGGGGCATCCGATGCAGCGGCATCCGGCTCGACCGAATCCGGCTGAGCGTCTGCCGATCCGGGGCCGGCGGCCGGCACCTCGACCTCGGCGAGCGGGTCGCGGCCGCGCACCGGCCGGACGAAGCGCAGCTCGGCCTCGAGTTCGGCCATCTCGCGCTCGTCGAGTTCGAGCAGGGAACGGCCGCCGCTCTCGAGGTGCTGGTCGAAGTGGTCCTCGTCAACCTCGGTCAGGCGCGCGCCGTCCTGCGTCGAGAAATAGCGGCGCCGGCCCCCGTCGGTGACCGCGACGATCACCTCGACGAACTCGCCGCTCGGTTCGAGCGAGCAGAGGTAGTAGCGCTGGATGTCTCCCGAGCTGCGGCGAGGCACGTCCACGGCCTCCGCGGTCGCGCGGCGGCGCGCGTGCGCGCGACCCTCGGGCTGCTCCGTTGCCGCTGCGGGCGGTGCAGCCGGGCCCGGCGCCGGGGCGACCGGCGGTGCCGGGGAGGGTGCGGGCGCATCGGCATCCGCCCCCTCTTCTGCGGCGAGCGAGGCGCGGCCCAGCCAGTCCTCGAGCTCCGCGAACGACGCGTTGAAGCCGGGAATGGGCTCGTCGTTGTCGGGGATGGGCACACGGACTCCTGGGGGGGGGCAGGCTCGCCGGGGCGGCGATCGGGGGTGGGCGCGGGGGCGCCTCCTCGATGCTAGGCGACGACCCGCCGGAGCGCACCAGGCGGTTGCGGCGAGCCGCCGGCGACCGCCGCACGTCACCGGACGTCATCGAGCACCGGCCGTGCCGCGTCATCCGGCGTCACGAGGAGACGGCGGATGCCTCGCCTCGGGTCGCTCCTCCGACGCACTCCGTCACGCTCGTTCACGCGGTGACACGGGCGGCTTCGTCCCGTTGATTGCTCAGTACGTTCGGGCAGCATGCACCCCTCTCCGACCGCGTCCGCCTTCGTGCGAGGCATCCGTGGCTGACCTCGACTGGCTCTCGCTCGCCGCCCTCGCCACGACCGCCGTCCTCTTCGCGGGGCTGTTCCTGCTCCGCCGGCGCGCGCGTGCCGGCTTCACCCTGCTCACGGTGATCGCCCTCGTCGCCGGCATCGGCGTCGGGCTCGCGTTCCAGGGCCACCTCGACGCGGTCGAGGTCATCGGCACCGTCTACGTCAACGTGATCACGGCGATCGTCGCACCGCTCATCGTCGTCTCGGTGCTCGCGAGCGTCACCTCGCTCGGCAGCCTCGCGAAGCTGCGCACCATCGGGCTGAGCTCGGTGTTCTGGCTGCTGCTCACGAACCTCATCGCGATCCTCCTCACACTCGGGCTCGCGCTCGCGACGGGCGTCGGCCGCGGTGCCGACCTGCAGCTCGACGACGTCGACGGCTCGGCGCTGACCGGCCTGCTCCGCCCGCTCGACGAGGTCGTGGTGGGCCTGTTCCCGTCGAACCTGGCGGCGGATGTCTCGTCGAACAACATCATCGGCATCGTCCTGTTCACGCTGCTGATCGCGGTGTCGTACCTGCTCGTCGCCGATCGCAAGCCCGAGAAGGTGCGCGCCTTCAAAGATGTGGTGGATGCCACCCGCCGGGTGCTGTTCAAGGCCGTGGGCTTCATCATCGCCCTCACGCCGTACGCGGTCCTCGCCCTCGTCGCCGCGACGACGTCGACCGCCGTCGCCCGCCTCGAGACCGCGATCTCGCTCGTCGGCGTGCTCGTCGTCGCACTGGTCGCCTGCTTCGTCGACGCGTACGTCGTGAACGGCGTGCTCGTGCGGGTGTTCGCCGACCTCGACCCCTTCCGCTTCTTCCGGCTGATCACACCGCCGCAGTACACGGCGTTCACGACGCAGTCGAGCATCGGCACGCTGCCGCTCACCATCTCCACGCTCACCCGGAAGATCGGCGTCTCCCAGGAGGTCGCCGGTTTCACGGCGCCGATCGGCACGACCATCGGCATGCCCGGCTGCGCCGGGATCTGGCCGACGCTGGTGGCGGTGTTCGCCGTGCACGCGCTCGGCATCGACTACACGCCGCTCGACTACGTGGTGCTCGTCGCACTGGGCCTGCTCGTCTCGCTGGGCACCGCCGGCGTTCCCGGCACCGCGATCATCACCGCGACCGCCGTGCTCACCGCCGTCGGCCTCCCGGTCGAGGTGCTCGTGCTGCTCATCCCGATCAGCGCCGTCGCCGGCACCGCGAGCACCATGGCGAACGTCACCGCCGCCGCCACGGCCGCGACGATCGTCGCCCGGCGCGCGGGCGCGCTCGACGACGACGTCTTCACCGGGCGACGGGTCGTCGGCGACGACGGCGACGAGGACGCCGCGGCACCCGCCGCGACCGCCCCCTCGGCGACGACGCCCGGCCCGACCGCCACCGCATCCGCATCCGCATCCGCCGCCGACGCATCCGTCGCCGCCGCGACCACCCGCGCCTGACCCCCGAAGGAGCCCTCGCATGACCCATCGATCCCGCCGCCGCGGCCTCGCGGCCGCCATCGCGCTCGCCATCGCCGTGCCGACGTTCGTGCTCGGCTGGAGCGCTCCCGCGAACGCCGCAGGCGACGTCTGCGACCTCTGCTCGATCAACTTCGATCTGGGCGCCTGCGAAGACCTCGGCGGCTACCCGTACGACAGCACGCAGGAGGACCCGCCGCCCGCGATCTCCGGCGGCGCGGCTCCCGCACCGGCACCGGCACCGGCCCCCGCGCCTGCCCCGGCCCCGGCGCCCGCACCCGCCCCGGCGCCGAGCAACGGCGGCGGGACCACGTCGGGCTCCACCTCGACCGGGGGCACCGCCTCGGAGACCGGGGCGACGACGACCGTCGATCCGGCGGCCGTCCAGCCTGCGGCCGTCGCGGCGACGGTGCCGCTCGCCCCGTCCGCACCGAAGCTCACGGTCTCGGGCACCTCGCTCACCGTCGCCTGGTCCGCGCCGGCCGACGGCGGCACGCCCGTCACCGGCTACAAGCTGTCGCTCAACGCCGGCACCGCGATCCCCCTGCCCGCGGGGTCGACCTCGTACACCTTCAAGGTGCTGGGCGCCGGCAGCTACACCGCCACCGTGCGCGCCACGAACGCCGTCGGCGACGGGCCGGTCTCCGCGGCGTCGGCGCCCGCGAAGATCGCCGCGGCGTCGACCTCGCCCGCCACGGCCGACGCGATCGACACCGCCGCCGCCACGGATGCCTCCGCCCCGAGCTGGCTCGCCGGCGCCGGCATCCTCGTCGCCCTCGTGGCCGTCGGCGCGCTCGCGCTGCTCGGCCAGCGCGTGCTGCGCCGACGCCGGCCGGCTGCCGCCACCGAAGCCTCCGCGACGCCCGCGGACCCCACCGACGACGCCACGAACGTCTGACCTCCCCCACGAAAGGACCTTCCGTGCCCAGCCACCACCCCTCCCGCCGAGGCCTCGCGGCCGCGGTCGCCGCGGCGATCGCGGGCGGCGCCCTGCTCGGGGCATCCGCCCTCGCCGCCGCACCGGCCGCCGCCGAGCCCGGCGACTCCGCCATCGATACCGTCGACTACCTCGCCGACACGTACGGCCTGACCGACACCGTCATCGAGACCGTCACCTTCGAGCGCTTCGAATGGCTGCTCGGCCAGGACGGCCGCTTCGCCTTCCTCATCGGCGGGCCCGACGACCCCACGACGGTCGAGACCATCGGCGCCATCGACGCGGCGGCGAAGGCGGCCGGTGTCGAGCGGGTGTACACGTTCAACCCCGAGCTCGACGGGCAGTCGCTCGACGTGCGCACCACGACCAACGCGGATGTCGCGCCGCTCTGGCAGCGCGTCGTCGCGAACGCCCTGTCGAAGGACACCCAGACGCCGTTCGACGGCACCGAAGACCCGTACTTCTTCGTCTACGACCGCTCCCACACCGAGGGCGGCGTCGAAGACCGCATCGTCGCGGCGCTCACCACGCCGGTCGCAGCCGGCTCGCTCGACGACCCGGCCGCGCGGGCCGCATACGAGACGCAGGTACGCGACGTCATCGGGGACGGCGCAGCGCTCGCGACGCCGAGCCAGTTCGACTTCGCCGATGCCGTCGTCGACGGCAAGCACGTCGCGCAGTTCGGCGGCGCCGACGCCTACGGCCCGAACGAGATCATCGGCGAGTCCGACCGCGACTGGCGCATCCAGACCGTCACATACCCCGAGCTCGTGCACCTCCTCGACAGCGACGGCGACATCGTGCTGCTCTTCGGCGGCACGTGGTGCCACAACACCCGGGCCGTGCTGAAGGAGGTGAACCGCCAGGCGGTCGCGAACGACGTGCCCCGGGTGTACTTCTTCGACCTGCGGCTCGACGGCGCCTCCTCGAACGATCTCCACATCCGCGACACGAACTCCGAGTTCGCCCACCTCTACGGCGACCTCGTCTCCACGTACCTGCCGAACCTGGTCACGCAGTACGTGCCGGGCGCCTCCGCCTCGAGCCAGGTCGACTACTACCCGAGCGACGACCGGAGCCTGCCGCTCGCCCGGGCGAAGAAGCTGCAGGTGCCGTACCTGCTGGAGTACCAGCGCGGCCGGACCGTCGACGGCGCCGCCGCGCCGGTCGTGCGGCAGTGGATCCACGACAACGGCGACGGCACCTACAAGGAGTACATGACCGAGTGGTGGTTCGTGAACGACCGACCCGGTCAGTACGCGGGCCGGCTCGACGCCCCCGCGTACGCCACCCAGCTCGCCTTCGCCGACGAGGCGATCGCCGCGCTCGGCACCTTCTTCGGCGAGGCCGGCACCGACCCCTCGGAGGAGCCGGAGCCGACCGAGCCGCCCGCCACCACGCCGCCGGCGACCACGCCGCCCGTCACGTCGCCGGCGACGGAGCCGCCCGCCGCTCCCGAGCCCGGCAGCGTGCACGGATCGGTGCAGGTCACGGGCGACCTCGTGCCCGGCGGGACCGTCACGGTTCGCGGCACGGGGCTTTCGGCCTCGACCAGCGGCTTCTCGGTGGAGCTCCGCTCCACGCCGCAGCTGCTCGGCACGGTGTCGACCGACGCCTCCGGCGCGTTCTCGCTGACGGCGACGATTCCGGCCGCGACGTCGCCGGGCGCCCACACGATCGTCGTCTCCATCGACGGCGTCGTGGTCGCGAGCGCGGCGGTGTCCGTGACCTCGGCGACCTCGACGCTCGCCGACACGGGCGCGTCCTTCGCCGCTCCGCTCGCGTGGCTCGGCGCGGCGCTCGTCGCGGCGGCCGTGGCGGTGCTCGCGGTGGCTCGGGTGCGCGCGAGGAGGTCGTCCTGATCGGCGCCTGACCGACGCATCCGACCAGCGCCGCGGGGCGGGGGCCACGAGCCCTCGCCCCGCGGCGCTGTCTGCGTTCACCGAGGTGACGCGAGGTCGCAGTTCATTTCATGCTTTCCCATTTTGTCACACGCCGTTACCGAACCGTGATCGGCTCGGTTTGACGACCACCGCGCCCAGCAGGGATGCTGAATCCGCACGTTTCCGACGCGATCGCGGCCACTGAGGTTCGTATCGCCCTCAACGTCGAGGAAGTTCCCCTGTGACTACCGCCACACCAACATCACAACTCAAAGCAGAACTTCACAAGCCCCGTCGGATCTCCGATGGCCTGTTCGCCTTCCTGCTCGTCCTGCCGGGCCTGGCGCTGCTGCTCGCGGTCGTGGTCTACCCGCTCATCACGGCGCTCGTCACCGCCTTCTTCAAGCAGAGCCTCGTGCTGCCGGGCCGGGAGTTCGTGGGGCTGCAGAACATCATCGACGTGCTCACCGGCGACTTCGCGCGGCTCCTCGTCCAGACGCTCGTGTTCACGATCGGCACGACGCTCTTCCCCTTCCTCATCGGCTTCGCGCTCGCGCTCGCCCTCAACACCCGCATCCGCGGCGCGAAGGTGCTCCGCGGACTCATGCTCATCCCCTGGCTCGTGCCCGGCGTCGTGGTGTCCTTCCTCTGGATGTGGATCTTCAACGCCAACTACGGCGTCATGAACGCCGTGCTCGAGGGGCTCGGCCTCATCCAGGAGCCGCAGGCGTGGCTCGCCCAGCCGGGCACCGCGATGGCGGCGGTGATCATCGCCAAGACCTGGCAGTCGTTCCCGTGGATGATGGTCATGCTGCTCGCGGGCCTGCAGACCGTGCCGCCCGAGCTGCATGAGGCCGCCGAGATCGACGGTGCCGGCACCATCCGCCGCTTCTTCTCGATCACCGTGCCGCAGCTGAAGGGCATCATCGGGCTGGTCATCTTGCTCGAGTTCATCTGGAACTTCCAGCACTTCGACATCATCTACGTGCTCACCGGCGGCGGTCCCGCGGGCAGCACCCAGACCTTCGCCACGGCGGTCTACGAGACTGCGTTCCACGGCTTCGACCTCGGCCACGCCGGTGCGATCGGGCTGCTCTGGATGATCCTGCTCATGGCGCTCGTCGTCGTCTACGTCCGCTTCTCGGAGAAGGGAGAGGAGCGATGAGCCTCGACACGCAGCTCCCCGCCGGCCCCGTCACCCCCATGCCCGCCGACGTCGTCGCGGCCGAGGTCGCGCCGCGCGACGCCCGCCGGGCACGCCGGCCGCGGAAGCCGAGCGCCCTGCGCTCCGAGCGCCCGGGCGTCCGGGTCGCCGCCTGGGCGGCCGTGATCGTCTGCGGCGGCTTCGCCCTGCTGCCCGTCTACTGGCTGCTCGCGACCTCGCTCACCCCGCGGACCGAGGTCTTCGCCTACCCGCCGAAGCTCTTCCCGACCGAGATCACCTTCGACGCCTACGCGGCGATCTTCACCAACGAGGCGATCTTCGGCTATCTGCGCAACAGCATCATCGTCTCGGTCATCACGGCCGTGCTGTCGGTCATCGTGTCGGCGTACATGGGCTTCGCGTTCTCGAAGTTCCGCTACCGCGGGCGCCGCTCGCTGATGTACTTCGTGCTCGCATCGCAGATGTTCCCCCAGGCGCTGCTGCTCGTGACCCTGTACACGGTCTTCGCGGCGTACGGCCTGCTCAACACCTACACGGCGCTCGCGCTCTCGTTCACGACGTTCACGCTGCCGCTCTGCGTGTGGATGCTGAAGGGGTTCTTCGACACCATCCCCGACGAACTCATCGAGGCCGCCCGCGTCGACGGGGCCTCGCGCATGCGGATCATCCACGAGATCGTGCTGCCGCTCTCCGCGCCCGGCCTCGTCGCCGCCGGCCTGTTCGCCTTCGTCCGCGGCTGGAACGACTTCATCTTCGCGCTCACGCTCGCCGGGCCCGACAAGCAGACGCTGCCGCCCGGCCTCGTGAACACGTTCATCGGCGAGGCATCCACCGCCTGGCCCGAACTGATGGCCGCGTCACTCGTCGTGTCGCTGCCCGTCGCGATCGCGTTCATCGCCCTCCAGCGCTACCTCGTCGGCGGCATGACCGCCGGCGCGGTCAAGGGCTGACGCCGGCCGCCCGGCCACCTCATCACGCACCCCACCCGCACCATCCGACCCCTCGAAGAGGAGGAACCATGTCCGCACCCACCGGCCTGAAGTCCGCGATCACCCGTCGCCAGGCGCTCTCGATCCTCGGCATCGGCGCCGCGACGGCGACCCTCGCCGCCTGCGCGCCGACCGGGACCGGCGGCGCCCCGGCCGCGACCGCCGGCACCGGCTCGTTCACGCCGACCGACTTCTCCTTCGCCAGCTGGTCGCTCACCGAGGAGGCCGCGGCGCCGGCACTGAAGGCGCTCCTCCAGCAGTACTCGAGCGCGGAGAAGGTCGAGATCGAGGAGGTCTCGTTCCCGTACAACGAGTACTTCAACCAGCTCATGCTGCAGGTGCGCGGGGGTCAGTTCGCCGGCGCGGCGCACGTCGACGTCGCCTGGCTGGGGTCGCTCGCCGCGCTCGGCAAGCTGCAGGACGTCTCCGCGCTCACGAAGGGCCGCGGCTACACCGAGTCCGCGCTCACGGCCGCGCAGTTCGACGGCGTGCAGTACGCGTTCCCGTGGACGATCGGCGCCATCGGCCTCGTCACCAACTCCGAGATCCTCGACCGCGCCGGCATCTCGGCTGACGAGTTCCCCACCTCCATCGATGCGTTCGAGTCGGCCCTGAAGGACCTGAAGGGCCTCGGCGGCGGACTCATCCCCTACGCCGCCTCGACGAAGGCCGCCCAGCTGAAGGACATCCTCATCTGGATGCAGACGTTCGGCAGCCCGCTGGTGAAGAAGGGCGAGGTCACGATCGGCGACGACGCCAGCATCGAGGCGGTGACCTGGTACAAGTCGCTCTACGACCAGGGCCTCATCGCCGCCGACGTCGACCGCTTCGACGCCCGCTCCCTGTTCGCGCAGGGCCGCACCGCGATCTACGACGACGCGCCCGTGGGCCGCGGCGCGGTCACGAAGGAGTCGCCCGACGCCGACCTCGCGTCCAAGCTCGTGCCGGTCTCCCGCCCCGTGCTGAAGAAGGGCGACACGCCCCGCGCGCTCGTCTGGGGCGGCGCGATCGCGGTCGTCTCCGGCGAGGGCGCCGAGACCGCGGCCGACTTCGGCCAGTGGGCGACCTCCGACACCGAGGCCGTGCTCGCTGACTACGAGATCCGCGGCCTGCCGCCGGTCACGGAAGAGGCGCTCGCCTCCGACGTCGTCACCGGCGACGAGTTCGGCGTGCTCTTCAGCGAGCGCATCACCAAGACCGCGACCACGAACCCGTTCTGGCAGTTCCCGCAGTACGCCCAGATCGAGTCGGCCGTGGCCGAGAAGGTGCAGGCCGTGCTCGTCGGGCAGCAGAGCCCGGCCGACGCCATGAAGGAAGCGGGCGAGACCGCCCAGCAGCTCATCGGCTGATCCGTCGGGTCGGGCCCAGCAGGGTCCGACCCGACCGCACACCGGACTCCGCCCCGCACCCCCACACCCCGCACCACCGGAAGGACCCCACCAGCAATGCGCACCCAGACCGTCGAGGCCGACATCATCGTGGTCGGAGGCGGGCTCGCCGGCGTGAGCGCCGCCGTCGCGGCCGCCCGCCAGGGACGGCAGGTCGTGCTGGTGAACAACCGCCCGGTGCTCGGCGGAAACTCCTCCTCCGAGGTGCGGGTGTGGGTGTGCGGGGCGACCGCGCACGGCAACCAGCGCTGGGCGCGGGAGACCGGCATCATCGGCGAGCTGTACGTCGAGAACCAGTTCCGCAACCCCGAGGGCAACCCGGTCTACTGGGACGACGTCGTGCTCGACACCGTGCGCCGGGAGCCGAACCTCCGGCTCTTCCTCAACACCGAGGTGCTCGAGGTCGAGGCATCAGGTCCCGACGACGCGCGCCGCGTCGAGTCGGTGACCGGGTGGACGATGGGCTCGGAGATCCGTACCACGTTCACCGCGCCCGTCTTCCTCGACTGCACGGGCGACGGGCTCGTCGGTCATCTCGCGGGCGCCAGGTACCGGCTCGGCAAGGAAGGCAAGGCGGAGTTCGGCGAGGAGTGGGCCCCGGAGGAGCCGGTGCGCGAGTTCCTCGGCTCGACGCTGCTCTTCTACACGAAGGACGTCGGGCGCCCGGTGAAGTACATCGCGCCCGAGACCGCGAAGGACATCACGAGCACCCCGATCCCGACCTCCCGGGTCATCCGCTCGGGCGACTCGGGGGCGCACTACTGGTGGATCGAGTGGGGCGGCGAGCTCGACATCGTCGACGACAACGAGCGCATCCGCGACGAGCTCCGCGGGGTGATCCTCGGCATCTGGGACTACATCAAGAACTCCGGGAAGTTCGACGCCGACACTCTCACGCTCGAGTGGATCGGCAACCTTCCGGGCAAGCGCGAGTACCGGCGGTTCATCGGCGACTACACGCTGCATCAGGGCGACATCATCGGGCAGACCTCGTTCGACGACGGCGTCGCGTTCGGCGGCTGGTCGATCGACCTGCACCCCGCGCAGGGCATGTACGCCGAGGGTGCCGGTGCGCTGCAGCGGTTCTCCGAGGGCGTGTTCGAGATCCCGTTCCGCTCGCTGTACTCGGCGAACGTCGAGAACCTGCTCATGGCCGGCCGCGATGTATCTGCGACGCACATCGCGTTCGGCGCCGCCCGGGTCATGGCCACGTGCGCCGCGATGGGCGAGGCCGCCGGCACCGCGGCGGCGCTCTGCGTCGAGCACGGCGTCACGCCGCGCGAGCTCTACCTGCACCGGCGCGAGGAGCTGCGCCAGACGCTGCTGCGATGGGATGCCTCGGTCCTCGGCGTCGCGAACGACGACCCGACCGACCTGGCACGTCGGGCCCGCGCGAGCGCGTCGAGCACCCTGGCCGCGATCGCGGCCGGTGCCGGCGAGGGCGACGAGCGGACGCGGCATCCGCTCGTCGACGATCTCGGCATCGTGCTGCCCGCGCATCCGCGGCTCACGACCATCGATCTGTGGGTCGCCGCCGACCGCGACACGACGCTCGAGGTCGAGGTGTTCTCGACGGGCAAGCCGCAGAACGTCGTGCCGGCGGTGCTCGAGCATGCGACCTCGGTCGCGGTGGAGGCCGGCGAGGCCCGCTGGGTGCGCGTCGACGTGCCGTTCGCGCCGGCGACGCCGCAGAACGCGATCGTGGTGCTCCGCGCGAACCCCGAGCTCGCCGTGCACACCACCGCCCCGCTGCCGCCCGGCGTGCTGACCCTCGTGCACCGCGTCGACAATGACGACCAGAACGTCGAGATCAGCCGCGACGAGCTGCTCGTGCAGTGGCCGACGAAGCCGCTGCGCGGCCGTGCCGTCGTGTTCCGCACGCCGGCGGAGAGCGAGGCGCTCGCGCCCGAGCGCGCGATCAGCGGCTTCAACCGCCCGTACGGCGGACCGAACGAATGGGCGTCGGAGCCGATGCGGCCCGGTGAGCCCGAATGGCTGCGCCTCGACTGGGATGAGCCCGTCGAGGCCCGCGAGGTTCGGCTCGTGTTCGACGACGATGTCGACCTCGAGCTGAACACCCTGCACCACCACCGCAGCCCCGACGAGGTGCTGCCGCAGCTGGTGCGCGACTACCGGGTCGAGGTGCTGCCCGTCGATGCACCGGATGCCGCGTCCTGGGTGGAGGTCGTCGCCGAGCGCGACAACCGGCGTCGCCACCGCATCCACCCGCTGCCCGCCGAGCTCGGCCCCATCCGGGCCGCGCGCCTCGTGGTCGAGGCGACGAACGGCGCCCGCGAGGCGCGGGTCGTGGCGTTCCGGGTGCAGGCATGAGTCGCGCACGCGCTAGCGTCGTCACCGGGGCCGATCGCTCGGGCTCCGACCGGATCTCGACGAGGAGCAGCACCGTGGGCGACGCCTCCCCCGCACCCCGACGCAGCACTCCCGCTCCCGTGCGCGCGCGCACCGGCATCGCCGCGCTCGCGGTGCCGAACCTGGAGGAGCCGTACTTCGCCGAGCTGACCGCGCTCCTCGTCCGGCGGGCCAACGAACGCGGCCTGTCGATCCTGATCCAGCAGACCGAGGGCGACCACGACCGCGAGGTCGACATCGCCAACGGTGTCGGACTGCCGCCGACCGACGGGCTCATCCACATCCCCCGCTCGCTCACCGTCGGCGACCTCACCCGGCGCACGTCACCCGGGCCGCTGGTGCTGCTCGGCGAGCACATCCAGGTGAGCCCGTTCACGCACGTCACGATCGACAACCGCCGCGCCGCGCGCGAGGCCACGGCGCACCTCGCGTCGGTCGGCTGCCGCCGCGTCGCCTTCGTCGGCCCGCGCGACGCCAGCCCCTCGGATGCCGCGGACCAGCGCTACTCCGGATACCGTGAGGCCGTCGCGGATCCCGCCCTCGGGCTCGCCGCCGATCCGGCGCTCGTCGCGCAGCTCGCCTCCTTCACCCCCGAAGAGGGCGCCCGCGCGATGCGTGAGCTCCTCGCCGCCGGCGTCGACTTCGACGGCGTCGTGTGCTCGAACGACTCCGTCGCGTTCGGCGTGCTGGCGGCGCTGCACGAAGCCGGCGTCGCCGTGCCGCGGACGGTCGCCGTCATCGGCATCGACGATGTCCGCCAGGCCCGCTTCGCGACGCCCGCACTCAGCTCGGTGGCGCCCGACAAGGAGGGCATCGTCGAGGCGGCCCTCACCGAGCTCGAACGCCAGATCGCCGCGCGCCCGGGGGCCGACCTGCCCGTGCGGCACGTGATCGTCGACGCGCACATCGTGGCGCGCGCGAGCACCGCCCGCTGACCCGGGTGGCCGCTCAGCTCTCGCCGGTCGGCGCGTCGCCCTCGACCGGCACGACCCAGAGCTCGCCGACCTGCTCGCCGAGCGCCTGCTGCGCCTCCGGCGCGAGCCCGTCGTCGGTGAGGAGCCGGTCGACCTCGTGCAGGTCGACGATGGTCGTGAGCCCGACGACGCCCCACTTGGCGTGGTCGGCCAGGACGACCGCCTCGCGGCCCGCCGCGACGAGCGCGCGGTCGGTCTCGGCCTCGAGCAGGTTCGTGGTGGTGAGCCCCGCCTGCAGATCGACGCCGTGCACGCCGAGGAAGACGATGTCGCAGTGCAGCTGCTCGAGCGAGCGCACGGCGACCGGTCCGACGAGCGCGTCGGAGGGGGTGCGCACGCCGCCCGTGAGCACGACGGTCTGGGTGTACGGTTCGTCGGCGCGATCGGGCCGGGCGAAGAGGTCGGCCACCGGCAGCGAGTTCGTGACGATCGTGAGGTCGGGCACGGAGCGGAGCTCTTGCGCGAGCACCCACGAGCTCGATCCGCCCGAGAGCCCGACGGCCATGCCCGGCTCGACGAGCGTCGCCGCCTGGCGGGCGATGGCGCGCTTCTCGCGGAGCATCCGATGGGTGCGCGCCTCGAAGCCGCGGTCGCCGGCGTCGGCCGGGCGTGCGGTACCGGGCGTCGTCGCGCCGCCGCGCACCTTGGCGATGAGCCCCTCGGCGTCGAGCGCCTCGATGTCGCGGCGCACGGTCATCGCGCTGACGCCCAGTTCTCCGGCCAGATCGGCGAGGGTCGCCGCACCGCGCCGGCGCACTTCGGCGATGATCCGCGCCCTGCGTTCCGCGACGAGCACCCGCTCTCCTTCCGACCCTCGGGCCAGTCTGCCACGCCGATCGCGCCGGGCGACGACGGCAACCGAGCCCCACCTGAGAGGACCCGCATGATCCCCGCACCCTACGACGAGTGGTTCGCCGGCAGCGCCATCGACGGCACCTACGGCTACGACCTCGCCGATCTCCGAGCGGTCGAGCCGGTCGAGGCCGCGGCCGGCTTCGCCGAGACCTGGCGCACCTGGCGGGTGGAGGCATCCGCGGTGGCGCCCGAGCCGCAGCTCACGCCGCTCGGCCGGGTCGGCGCGCACGAGGTGTCGCTCGTCGAGCACACCGCCGCCGAGGGGCTGCGGCTGCGGGCCTGGCTCGCCGTGCCGGCCGAGGGCGCCGCGCGGGTCGGCGTCGTGCACGGCCACGGGTACGGCGGACGCGACGCCCCCGACTTCTCGCGCGTGCCCGCCGACGCGGCCGCGATCTTCCCCGTGGCGCGAGGGCTCGGCACGCTCAACGCCGGCGTCGGCGCCCCGGCCGTGAAGGACGAGCACGTGCTGCACGGCATCCAGGCGATCGAGACGTACGTGCTCGGCCGCTGCGCCGTCGACCTGTGGCACGCGGCCGACGCGCTGACGGAGGTCGCCGGGCCGCTGCCGCTGTACTACATCGGCGAGAGCTTCGGCGGCGGCATCGGCGCGCTCGCCCTGCCCTGGGACGACCGCTACGTGGGGGCGACCCTCATCGTGCCGAGCTTCGGGCAGTACGACCTGCGGCTCGGGCTCGCGTGCGAGGGCAGCGGCGAGGCCGTGCGGCGGCACGTCGCCGTGCACCCCGAGGCGCGGGAGGTGCTGCGCACCTTCGACGCGTCGACCGCCGCGACGTTCCTGCGCGTGCCGGTCCGGGTCGAGGCCGCCCGCTGGGACGTGGTGGTGCCACCGCCCGGCCAGTTCGCCGTCGCCAACGGCATCGAGCGCGCGGCCGCGCGCGTCGCGGGCGCTGAGCTCGAGCTCGCGGTGCTGCCCGCCGGGCACGCCGAGTTCCCCGGCATCGACGACGTACGGGCGGATGCCTCGGCCGCCGGCCTCGCGCACCTCGAGCGGGCGCTCACGCGCCCGGCGGTCAGCCGCTCGACTCGCGCGTGACCAGCCGGTACGGCGCGGAGGCTGCCTGCGGCTCGGCATCCGGCTCGTCGAGCCGGCGCAGCAGTGCCACGATCGCGAGGCGGGCGATCTCGTCGAGGTCGGGCGCGATCGTGGAGAGCGAGGGGGCCGCGTAGGCCGCCTCCGCCGTGTTGTCCCATCCGACGACGGCCACCCGGCCGGGGACCGGGATCCCCGCCTCGCGGAACGCGCGCAGCGCGCCGATCGCAAGCAGGTCGTTGGCGCACACGAGCCCGTCGATGTCGCCGAGGTCCGCGATGAGCTCGGTCGTGCGCTCGTAACCTTCCTCGCGCGAGTAGTCGCCGTCGGGGTGCTGCTGGTCCCACCGCGACACCTCGATCGTGCGCGCGACCTCGAGGTCGTTCGCCTCGAGTGCCCGCAGGAACCCCCGCAGCCGGAGGTCGGCCGGTGCCGCACCGATGGTCCCCGCCGCGACCGTGCCGAGGAACGCGAGCCGACGGCGGCCTCGGCCGATGAGCGAGGCCGTCGCATCGTAGGTGGACTGCACGTTATCGACGACCACGCTGTCGATCCGCGCGCTGCGGAACCGCTCGCCGAGGAGCACGAGCGGGGTGTCACCGCGCTCGGCCTCGAACCGGGCGAGGTCGATCGAGAGCGGGCTGAAGAGGATCCCGTCGGTGAGGATGGCGCGGAACCCGGCGGCCACGCGGAGCTCGCGCTCGAGCAGGCCGCGCGTCTCGTCGATGACGACGTCATATCCGAACGTCTCGGCCTGGGTGACGACGGCGTGCGCGAGCTGGGCGAAATACGGGTGCGAGACGAACGGCACCGAGAGGGTGAGCAGGTTGCTGCGGCCGGTGCGCAGCTGCCGCCCGGCCAGCTGCGGGCGATACCCAACCTGCCGGATCGCCGCCTCGACCTTCTCGCGCGTGACGTCGCTGATGTAGCGATGCCCGTTGATGACGTTGGAGACCGTCCGGTAGGAGACGCCCGCCACGGCGGCGACGTCTTTGAGGGTCGGTGGCCCGGCTTTCCGGGGCGCTGACGCGGGAGGGCTCGGTTCCACGGTTCACATCGTAGCCAGCGCGTTGTTGCAACGTTGACACAAATCGATGTTTCCACGTTGCAATGTCGCGAATCATCTGCTTGAGTGGCTCCAGTCCCGCCCCGGCAGATGCCGGCAGCGCAGACCCCAACCACGACCGCCCCCTTCCCATTCGACCCGCGCGGCGCTCGGCAGTCGTGACATCCGTTCAATGACGAGGAGATGATCAGCATGGTTCCCATCCGCTGGCACCAGCACCGGCGCGCCGTCGCGCTCGGCATCGCGGTCGCGGCATCGCTCACCGCGCTCACGGCGTGCAGCCCGTCCGGAGGAGACCCGTCACCCGGCGGCGGCGGCCTCGGCACCGCCGAGGAGCACGTCGAGATCACGATGATGTCGAACGACGCGTTCGCCCAGCAGTGGCAGGACGAGCTCGTGCCCGAGTTCAACAAGGCCTACCCGTACATCGACGTCACGATCGACGCGATCCCCTACACCGAGCTGCTCGCCAAGGGGCTGCTCAACGGCACCGACACCGACCCCGAGTACGACCTCATCACGCTCGACGACCCCTGGACTCCGCAGCTCGCCGAGGCCGGCGTGCTCTACGAGCTCAAGACGGACGCCGACGAGTGGACCGATCCCGACTACGACTGGGACGATTTCAACACTGCGCCGCTCGCCGCGAGCGAGTGGGATGGGGGCCAGTACGGCGTGCCGCTTCGCTCGAACATGCTCCTGATGTTCTACAACAAGGACCTCTACGCGAAGGCCGGACTGCCCGAGCCGACGCCCGAGCTCACGTGGGACGAGTACCTCGAGCAGGCACCGCAGCTCGTGCAGGACACCGACGGAGACGGCACGGATGACTCGTGGGCCGTCGGCCTCACGTGGGTCCGCGGCGTCCTCTCCCCGCCCTTCTGGCAGGCCGTGCTGAACTCCGACGGCGGCGCGCTCTTCGACGACGGGATGGACCCCACGTTCGCGACCGACGCCGGCGTCGAGGCGCTGCAGACGCAGGTCGACCTGCTGGAGTACGCCCCGCCCGGTGCCCTGACCTACAACTACACGGAGCCGCTCGACGCGTTCCGCCAGGGCAAGGTCGCCACCATCTTCACCTGGGGCAGCGCCTTCAAGAGCGCAGCCGTCGACCCGAACGTCACGACGCTCACGCCCGACCAGGTCGGCATCCAGACGATGCCGGTCGGCTCCGAGAGCGCGAGCACGCACCGCGGCATCTGGAGCGGCTCGATGTTCAAGAACACGAAGAACCCCGAGGCCGCCTGGGCGCTCCTGCAGTGGATGAGCTCGAAGGAGGGCGAGGTCTGGACGACGAACACGCTCGGCTCGTTCCCGGCCCGCAAGTCCACGCTCGCCGAGACGCCGGCCGAGGACTGGCTCGTGCCCGTGCTCGCCACGCTGCAGTCGGCGTACGACGTCGCGGCCGAGGGCGAGATGTGGCGCCCCCGCAGCCCTGAGTCGAACGCGATCCAGGAGATCCTCGCGGATCAGACCAGCGCCGCCGTCCAAGGCCAAGCGAGCGCGCAGGAGGCGCTCGACAAGGCCGCGGACCAGATCGACGAGCTGCTGGCGAAGTAACCATGAGCGTCGGACTCACAAGACCAGCCCGTCCCGCGCGGACGGGAGCACGGTGGCGAGATCTCGCCGGCCGCTGGACCTTCATGCTGCCGGCGACGGTGCTGCTGGTCGCCGTGCTGGCCTACCCGCTCCTCTACACGGTGCAGATCAGCCTCTCGGAGTTCGACCTCGCCACGTTCGCTCCGGCCGACTGGACCGGGCTCGACAACTACACCGCCGCCCTGGCGAACGAGAGCTTCCAGAACTCGCTCGTGGTCACCGCGGTGTACCTCGTGCTCGCGCTGCCGCTCCAGATCGTCCTGGGCTTCGGGATCGCGTACCTCATGAACGCGGAGTGGAGGGGGCGCGGCGTCGTCCGCGCCCTCTTCCTCATCCCGATGGTGGTGGCGCCGGTCGTCTCGGGCGGCATCTGGAAGATGATCCTCGACCCGCTGTGGGGCGGCGTGAGCTGGTTCCTCGGGCTGTTCGGCCTCCCTCCCATCGACTGGTTCGGCGACGCCACCATGTCGATGATCAGCATCGTGCTGATCGACACCTGGCGGTCGGTGCCGTTCGTCGCCCTCATCGCGTCGGCCGCGCTGCTGTCGCTGCCGAGCGACCTGTTCGAGGCCGCCAAGGTCGACGGCGCCAACTGGTGGCAGACGATGCGGTCGGTGAGCCTGCCGCTGCTCGCGCCCATCATCGCCGCGACGTTCGTCGTCCGCTGGCTCGGCGCCGTGAAGATGTTCGACGTCATCCTCGCGACCACGAACGGGGGGCCGGGCGAGGCGACGAACGTCGTGAACCTCTTCATCTATCAACAGGCGTTCCGCCTGCTGAAGTTCAGCGAGTCATCGGCGATGGCCGTGATCGTCCTCGTCATCACGATGATCCTGACGTTCGTCTTCCTCTCCGTGAGCAAGAAGCTGGAGGACCGCCTGTGAGCACGCTCACCGAGGCGCGACGCGACGTCGTGCCCATCCCCGAGACCCCATCTCCCGCGCGGCGCCGTCGCGCCGACCGACGCCGGCCCGGCGAACGGGCGCGCATCTGGTCGGGCGCGATCGTCTGCGCGCTCTTCCTGCTGCCGCTGCTCTGGATGCTGCTGACCTCGTTCAAGCAGCAGCGCGACATCTTCACGGTGCCGCCGACGATCTTCTTCGACCCGACCCTGGCCCAGTACATCGACGCCTTCTCGCGAGGCGACCTCGGCCCGAAGCTCGTGAACACCGTCATCGTCGCACTCGGCGCGGGCCTCGTGTCGCTCGTGGCCGGCGCCATGGCCGGCTACGCGCTCTCGCGGCTCAACATCCGCGGTGCCGGCGTCATCGGCGCGCTCATCCTCGCCTCCCGCGGCGTGCCGCCGATCGCCCTCGCCGTGCCCATGTTCCTCGTGGCGCGCACGCTCGGCATCATGGACACCCACATCACGCTCATCCTCGCCTACTGCTCATTCGTCATCCCGTACGTGATGTGGCTCACGCGAGGGTTCTTCCTCGCGCTGCCGAAGGAGCTCGAGGAGGCTGCGATGCTCGACGGCTGCTCAAAGATGGGCGCGTTCTTCCGGATCATCGTCCCGATCTCGGCGCCCGGCCTCATCTCGACCTTCATCTTCAGCGTCATCCTCGCGTGGGAGGAGCTGCTGTTCGCGCTGGTCCTCACCAATCGCGACGCGACGACCGTGCCGGTCGCGATCGCGGGCATGGCCGGCGACACCGAGACCGGTGCCAACTGGGGCGCGCTCGCGGCCGCCGGCATGGTGACCGTCATCCCCGTCGTGATCCTCGCGCTCGTCGTGCAGAAGTGGCTGATCCGCGGACTCGCGGACGGCGCGATGAAGGGCTGAGCGATGCGGGATGCCGCCGCCCGACGACGCTTCCACACCGATCGAACCCACCCAGGAGGACACCAGTGAGACTGCCCATGACCGCCATTCCCCGCGGAGGCGAGCGCATCCGCGAGCGGGAGATCACGGAGCCGGTGGCGCTGTGCCTGCCCGACGGGCGGCTCAACCCCGACGCGGTCGGCTGGGCGCGTGGAGCGCTGCACGACACGCGACTGCCCGGGTGGGGCCGGAACAAGCGGTTCGAGTACTGGTCGGTGCAGACGCCGTCGACGATCTTCACGATGAACATCTCGCACCACGACTACCGGGCCAACGTCTCCATCACCTGCATCGACCGGTCGACCTGGTCGGAGATCGTGCAGGGGGGCAACACGTGGATGCCTCGCCGCGGCGGGCTCGACCGAACCGCCGACCGCGAGCCCATGCAGGCCCGCCGGAAGGACGTGCTCGTGCGCATGACGCCGACCGACCGGGGCACCCTCCTGCACGGGCGTTCGGCTCGCATCGACGTGGACGTCGAGATCGTCGCACCCGACGACCACGAGTCCATGGCTGTCGTGGTGCCATGGAGCGATCGACGGTTCCAGTACACGAAGAAGGACAACGGGCTCCGAGCCGTCGGTCTCATTTCGGTCGACGGCATCGTCCAGGAGATCGACGCCGAGCACTCGATCGCCGTGCACGATCGCGGACGCGGCCGATGGCCGTACTTCACGCTGTGGAACTGGGGCGCGGGCAACGGTGTCACGGCCGACGGCCAGGCCCTCGGCCTCCAGTTCGGCGGCAAGTGGACCGACGGCACCCCCTCCACCGAGAACTGGATCCGCCTCGACGGGCGCCTCCACAAGGTGAGCTCCCACCTCGAATGGCGCTACGACCCGGCCGACTGGACGGCGCCCTGGCGGCTCGTGGGCCCGTCGGTCGAGGTGACCTTCACACCCGAACGTCACCTCCGGCATGTCTTCGATCGCTGGATCGTGAAGAGCCGCGGCGACACGTGCTTCGGCACGTACGCCGGCACCGTGGAGCTCGACGATGGCCGCGTCGTCGCGTTCGCCGACGTGTTCGGACACGTCGAAGAGGTCGAGCGCCGATGGTGAGCCGAACCCGCGCCGCGCACCTCTGACCCCAGAGCCGCCTCGGGAATCGCGCATCAGTCCACGGTGCGCCCGGGGCAGAGCGGGGCGTCGGCCCGAGATCCGGCGCCCCGCTCACTTCTCCCCATCCACCGCTCCACCGACCGAACGGATCGACGAATGACCGACCCCGCCTCCTTCAGCTCCGAGACGTTCCGCGTGCTCCGCGTGTCCGCCGCTGCCGCACTCGCCGCCGGCGGCGGCATCCGAGCCGCCCTCCGCCATCCTGGCGGTGCCGCCGACCTGCACCTCGACCTTCCCGCCGATCCCGAGGGCCCCGCCGACTTCATCGTGATCGAATCCGGCAACGGCCGGGCCGCCTCGACCCGCGCCTGGGTGCGACAGGGCGGCACTGACGTCGAGCCGATGTACGACTTCTTCGCCGCGACGCCCGCGCAGTTCCCCGCGCGATCCTTCCCGCTCGCCGCCCTGCAGCCCCGGGGAGCTCGCAGCGCGGATCCGATCATGCGCTGACCGCTCGTCAGCCTCGTCGACTCGCCGCGCGCGCATAGGCCGCGGCGAGTTCGACGTTCACCGCGCGGACGGCGCCGGGATCGACCTTCGACACGCTGCGATCCGCAGTCAGGAGGCCGTTGAGCTCGTCCTCGACGTCGGACAGCTGGGTGTAGACGATCGCCGAGAGCCCGGAAGCGATCGCGGGGAGCACTTCGCGTCGGTGCAACCGTACGAACGCGGCGGTGAGGGCCGCGATCGACCGGTAGCGGCGATACCCGAACTCCCGCTCGCTGTGCTCGTGGCCTGCGAGCCTGAGGCTGTATCCGCCGTACTCGGAAACGGCGACCGTGCGGCCGTCCCGTCCCCACGAGCGCCGAGCGCGGATGCGTCGGAAGTAGACGTGCAGGCTGCGGATGTCCCCGCCGCCCTGGTCATGCCACCCGCTGGCGTGATCGATGAGCCGGTCCGGGTCGAGCGCGCGGATCCGCTCCACGGCGTCGAGCGCGTCGAACTGGCCCCACCCCTCGTTGAACGGCACCCAGACGGCCACGCTCGGATGGTTGCGGAGCAGCCGGACCGTGGCATCCAATTCCGCCCGGAACGCGGCCCGTCCTGCGGCATCCTGCCTGCCGAAGGCCCGATGTCGGCGATCGTCGAGGCGGATCGGCAGCAGCACCGGTGCGGTGATGACGAGCGGGTGGTACCGGCGGCCACCGTTGACGAGGTCCTGCCACACGAGCATGCCGAGCCGGTCGCAGTGGTAGTACCAGCGGAGCGGCTCGATCTTGATGTGCTTGCGCAGCATCGTGAAGCCGAGCTCCTTCATGGCGAGGATGTCGCGCACGAGCGCCTCGTCGGAGGGCGCGGTGTAGAGCCCGTCCGGCCAGTACCCCTGGTCGAGCACGCCGGCGTGGAAGTACGGCGCTCCGTTGAGCATGAGCCGCGGTCGCCCGTCGGCGTCGGGCTCCATCGTCACGCTCCGCATGCCGAGGTAGCTCGCGACGCGGTCCTCGCCCGCGCGGATGTCGAGGTCGTACAGGAACGGGTCCTCGGGGCTCCAGGGCCGCACCGAGGCGAGCTCGAGGCGGAGGAGCTCTCCCGACCGGCCCGACGCGCGGGCGACGGGCTCCCCGTCGGCCGTGAGCACGACCTCGATGTCGGCGTCGCCGCCACCGAGGTGGACCACGACCTCGGCCGCGGCGTCCGACAGGCACGGCCGGACGTCGAGGCTCGTCACGTGCACGGCGGGCACGGACTCCAGCCACACGGTCTGCCAGATCCCGGATTGCGGCGTGTACCAGATCCCTCCGGGCTTCAGCGCCTGCTTGCCGCGCGAGGCGTACCCCGCGTCCGAGTCATCCGTCACCTCGACGCGCAGCACATGCGAGCCTCCCCCGCCGACCGCCTCGGTGATGTCGCAGGTGAACGGCAGATAGCCGCCGACGTGCCGCCCGACTTCGCGGCCGTCGACGAAGACGACGCAGTCCTGGTCGACCGCGCCGAAGTGCAGCAGCACCCGGTCCTGGAGGAATCCGTCGGGCAGCACGAGTTCTCGCTCGTACCAGAGGTGGGCTCCGGGTTCGAGCGACCGGCCGACGCCGGACCGCTCGGACTCGGGCGAGAAGGGCACGAGGATGTCGCCGTCCCACTGGACCGGCGGACCGTCCGCATGGGTGATGGCGTACCGCCAGACGCCATTGAGATTGAGGTAGCTGTCGCGGACGAGTTGTGGGCGCGGGTACTCGGCGAGCACCGGTTCGGGTGCAGGGTCAGCGGCTCGCTCAACGGTGCGCTCGGCGGCGGCCATGGCCTCGGCGGTCATGCGCTCGCCCTGCGGGCCCACGCCCAGACCGCCGGCCCGGCCAGCAGGACCACCGCCGCGGCGACGAAGATCTGCGGACCGGGGACGGGCTGCACGACGCCGAGCTGCTCGAACGTCGTCCCGGCTCCGGAGATGACGGCAGCGCCGATCGTTGGGCCGAGGATCATCGGCACCATCACCCCGAGGATCATCCGGAGCCCCTGCACGGCGCCCGCTCGCTCGGCGGGCGTGCGGTCGCGCACGAGCGCGTTCACGGTCGCAAGCGAGGCCATCATGCCGGTCATCATCACCGTCGCGGCCGCGATGACCCAGACCGGTTCGTGTGCGAAGGGCATGGCGAGCAGGCCGGCCGCGAAGACCCCGACCGAGGGCAGGAGGAAGCGCTCCTTGCCCACGCGGTCCATCACCCGGCCGCCGAGGATGCTGAGCAGGGATGCCGCGATGAGCACGACCCCGAGCACGAGCGCGTACGCCTCGATCCGCAGGTAACGCTGGAGGTAGATGATGACGTACGGAAGGAACACCTGGCTGCTCGTGCCGATCACCGCGCACGTGAGGAGCGTGAGGTACAGGCCGGGATTGCGTCGCACCGAGCTCGGCCGGAACCCGTGCCGGATCGAGGCGAACACGCGCTCGCCGGATCGCGGGACCGGCCGGTCTCGCATGAGCAGCAGGGATGCGCCGCCGGCGACGGCGGTCAGGGCGCCGACCACGGCGAAGAAGACACCCCAGTCGCCCGCGCGGGTGAGACCGTCGAGCAGACCGAACACAAGGAGCATCGCGACGAGCGGCAGCACGGCCAGCATCCCGTCGACCCTGCCGCGGTTCGACGGCGTCGTCGAGTCGGTGACCCACGCCATGAACGCGGCATCGTTCGCCCCCGAGCCGATGAAGCTCATCACGCAGTCGAGGACGATGATCGCCGTCATCGCGCCCACGACTCCCGAGGCCACCCCGTCGGGCTCGCCGACGAGGCCGAAGGCGGCGGTGCACGCGCCCCAGAGCACGTAGCCCGCTGCCACGAAGACTCGTCGCCTTCCCGATCGGTCGGACCAGGCGCCGACGATGATCGCCCCCACGGTCGCCGCGACCGCGCTCGACGCGACCATGAGCGCGATCGCCTCCGGCTGCGGCGTGATCACGTCGTAGACGAAGACGTTGAGGTACATGTTCTCGACGGTCCAGGCGAGCTGGCCGACGAGCCCAATGATGACGAGGGCGGTCCACGTGCGGCCGCCGAGGCCGGCCGTCGGGCGAGGCGGGCGCGCTCGGGTCTGAGGGTGCGGGGCGGTCATCGGCATCCAATTGTTTCCACGTTGAAAGACTGTCATGACAGTAGCAGGTCGCCGCCACCGCATGGACTCAGCCCCGGCTCAGCCACCCCTCGAGCGCGGCCCGGAACGCCGCGGGCTGCTCCACCCACGGGTAGTGTCCGCAGTCCTCGAGCCACACGAGCTCGGCGCCGAGCGCCTCCGCGGCAGCCGCGACGGGCGCCACCCCGACCAGGATGTCCTCGTCGCCTGCGATGATCAGCACCGACGGCAGGTCCGCCGCGATCACCCGCTCGGCCGCATCGTCGGGGACGTCGGAGAAGTACGCCTCGATGGCCGCGAGCGACCAGGCGCCGACGGCCGCGTGGGCCTGCTCGCGCTCGGTCCACCGCGCGTACCCGGCGGGGCCTTCGACGACGCGTGCCCGTTCGAAGCTCTCCTGGTCGACCGGCTCGACGCCCGTGAGGGAGTCGAGCGCGGCGTCGACGAGCGGGTCGCGGCGTCGGCGGCCGATCTCGAGACTGTCGCGCGGCGCGTCGGTGAGCCAGGTCGATGCGGGGGTCACCAGGGCGAGCCGGCGGATGCGGTCGGGGTACCGGGCGGCGGCGGCGAGGGTGAGCCGGGTTCCCGCCGAGTGCGCCACGACATCGACCGCGTCGAGGCCCAGGTGGTCGGCGAGATCGACGAGGTCATCGGCGTCTGTCCACCAGCCGCGTGAGGCCCCGCCCGTGGTCGGCGTGCCGCGGGGGTGCAGCACCACGAGGGGCCGGACGCGTGCCACGCCCGCAAGGTCCTCCAGGTACTCGACCCCACGGCAGGGACCGCCGGGGACCACGATCGCGGGCGGGAGCGACGGGGCCGAGGCATCCGCTCGATCGTCGATAACGTGGAAGTCGATGGCGGCGCCGTCGCGCGCGCGGAAGGTCTGCACCGGATGAGGATAGCGGCGGCGCGGTTGACCCCTCGGTCCCGCTCGCCGTACGCTCGAACACGGGGCAACTTGTGAATCGATTCACGGATCGTCCCCCGCGATCGCGCGGCGCTTGAAGCGATCGCGACCCAGCCGTCGACGCCGACGGTGAACCGAAGGGAAGTGGCAATGACGCACACCGCCGGGCTCCTGAAGTCCCTGGCCTCCATCGCCGCCGCGACACTGCTCGCGGCGATCATCGCGGTCGCGGGTCCACCATCTGCGGCGCACGCCGCACCGGCCCCCGTCGAGGTGTACCCGCTCGCCTCGGCCTACCCGGCCTCGCCCGATTTCGTGCTCACCGTGAACGGACAGAGCGTGCCCGTGCAGGACTACGCGGGGTACGACATCGCCCAGTTCGCGATGGGCGCCGGCGAGGCGACGATCTCGATCCGCAAGCTCAACAACACGAACATCGGCTCGTACTCGATCAGCCCGCTGAAGCTCGGGCTCACGGCTGCGGTGCAGGGTCCGAGCCTCACCTTCACGGTCACCCGCGACGAGTACCTCATCGTGAAGATCGACGGCCGGTCCGAGCTCGTGATCGCGATCGACCCGCTCGAGACCGACCGACCGGCATCCTCCGGACCCGGTGTCTTCAACGTGACGGCGCAGCCCTACGGGGCATCCCCCGGACCGCAGTACTCGACCGCCGCCTTCCAGACCGCGCTGAACGACGCCGCCGCGTGGGGGTCGGCGAACGGCGGGCAGGGCACCGTATTCGTCCCGGCCGGCGTGTACACGCTCGGGACGCTCTATCTCCGCTCGAACCTCCGGCTCCACCTCGCGCCGGGCGCGGTGCTGAAGTACACCGGCGAGCGCGAGCACTACGACGTGCACTGGCGGAAGAACTCGCAGCAGCGGGACATCACCTGGTTCCTCTCCACGCGGTACTCCTCGACGAACATCTCCATCACCGGCCGCGGCATCATCGACGGCGACGGCATGGCGTCGGTGCAGCGCGGCAACCTCGGCGTGAACCTGCTCGTGCCGATCTACACCGACGACTTCGTCGTCGACGGCATCACGTTCCGGGAGTCGAGCAGCTGGGCGGTCATGCCCACCCGGTCGACCGATCTGCAATTCCGCAACATCAAGTTGTTCAACCGGTTCGACATGGGGGAGAACGACGGGATCGACGTGATGGAGTCGACCGGCGTGACCGTGACGAACGCGATCGGCATCGGACTCGACGACCCGTTCAGCACCAAGACCTGGGCGAACCACATCGACCTGTTCGCCAAGGTGCCGGGCGACCCGCGGCCCCTCGCGAACGTCACCTTCGACGATCTCGTCAGCTGGACGTGGTGCTACGGGCTGAAGGTCGGTCAGGGGGTGTTCCAGCAGCAGACGAACGTGACGTTCCGGAACGCCATCATCTACGACGCCGCCGTGGGCTTCGGGGTGCATCACAAGTACGGCACGGCCGGGGCGGTGAGCATCCAGTTCGAGGACATCGACATCGAGCGCATCCGGCATGAGAACGATCAGAACCGCACCTGGATGGCGCTCTGGACGGGCAGCACCGCCGAGCGCATCGGCCCGGTCGCCGACGTCGATCTCACGCGCATCCGCGTCCGCGACGCCGGCACGACGCCGGCGCGGATCACCGGGGTGCCCGGCGCCCCGATTACCGACGTCCGGTTCGAGGCGATCCGGATGCCGGGCAGCACGTCGACCGCGACGACGCTGCAGCAGATGAACGTGACCAACGTGTCGGACGCGTCGAACATCCAGATCGTGCCCTGACCGGGGCGCGCGCTCCGAGCGAGCGGGTGAACGAGGGGGATGCCGCGAGACCCGCGGCATCCCTTTCGTGTCAGGCCGCGAGCACGAGGCACGCCGCGCCGAGGAGCGGGGCGTCGTCGCCGAGCTGGGCCGGGTGCACCGCCACCTCGATGGAGCGCAGCGGCGACTCGCGCCGGATCGTGCGCTCGACGACGGCGAACAGGTCGGGGGTGACCTTGGCGAACCCGCCACCGATGGCCACGCCCTGGAGATCGACGAGCGCCGCGGCCGACAGCACGGCGCGGCCGATCGCGGTGCCGCAGCGCTCGACCGCGGCGACCGCCACCGGATGCCCCGCCGCATAGGAGGCCGCGAGGTCGGCGCCGTCGTCACCCGTCCAGCCGGCCGAGCGCGCCCATGCGACGATCGAGGTGCCCGAGGCGATCTCCTCGACCGTGGTCACGTCACCGCCGCCGTCGCCGATCAGCAGCTGGCCGACGTGACCCGCGTTGCCGGATGCCCCGCCCACGAGCCGGCCGTCGAGCACGAGCCCGCCGCCGACGCCGGTGGAGACGACCATGCCGAGGGCGTACCGGTACGGCCGGAGCGCTCCCCGCCGATACTCGGCGAGCGCGATGCACTGCCCGTCGAGTTGCAGCTCGACCTCCTCGAGTGCGAGCCCGGCCGCGTCGGCGACGACGGAGCGCAGCGGGAAGCCCGCAGACGCGGGCAGGTTGATCGGCGACACGGAGCCGGCGCGGGCGTCGACGGGGCCGGCCGAGCCGATGCCCGCCGCGCTCGGGCGGGTGCCGGCGGGCGCCGAGGCGAGCGCCGAGCGGACGACGTGTCGCACCGCGCGTTCGAGGTCTGCCGGTCCCGCATGTCGGCCGGTCGCCGCTCGGGCCCGGCTTCCCGGGCGGAGTCCGTCGGTGCTGACGAGGGCCGCCTCGACCTTGGTGCCGCCGAGGTCGACGGCGAGCACGTACGGTTCCATGTCACTCTCCTGGTTCTCGAGAAGGTGCCGAACGCTGCAGACGCACGTGGGGCGGGGCGCCATCGCACCCCGCCCCACGTCGGCCGCTCCTATCCCTCGGCGAACGCCGTGTCCATGCGCTGGAGCAGCTCGTCGACGGTGATGGAGTCGTTGAACAGCTCCTGGATGCCGGTGAGGTGCTCCTGCTGCACCTTCGTGTTCGGCCAGGCCACGTCGGGGAACGGCCGCGCGCGCCCGTCGGCCTGGAACTCGCCGATGGCGGCGAGCACCGGGTCGGGCTCGAAGTCCGACGACGGCAGCGCCGGTGCGGCGCCGGCCGCGGTGGCGTAGACCGCCTGGCCCTCGCTCGACGCCAGGAAGTCGATGAACTTCTTCGCGAGCTCGGGGTTCTTCGCCTTCGCGTTGGCGGCGTAGACGATGCCGACCGAGACGGGCAGGTTGGTCTCCTCGACGTCGTCGGTCGCGGGGAACGGCGTCATCGAGAAGGTCGTGCCCTCGGCCGCGTACTGCTCCGCGTTCGCGGCCGCCGAGGTGATGTGGATGGCGCCGAGCGCGTCGCCCTGGCCGAGCATGGTCATCTGCTCGTCGTAGCCGATGCCATTCGGGTCGGCGTTGAAGCAGCCCGCGTCGCGCAGTTCGAGGTACTGGCTCTCCGCGTCGTGCCATGCCGAGTCGGCGAAGGTGGCGTCGCCCGCGAGCTGCTGCTCGGTGAAGTCGGGGTCGGGCCCGTACACCGAGGTCGCCGTCAGCGCGTACGGCACGAGCTGGGTCACCCAGGCGGACTTCAGGCCGAGGGCGAACGCGACCTTGCCCGCCGCGGTCGCGTCGGCGCAGAACTGGAGCACCTCGCTCCAGGTCTCGGGGGCCGTGAGCCCGGCCGCCTCGAGGGCCTGGTCGTTCCAGATCGCGCCGATGCCGACGACGGTGACCGGCACGCCCACGAGCTCGTCGTCGGAGTTCACGACCACGGGTCGCACGTCGTCGGTCACATCGCCGGCCCACGAGGCATCCTCGAGGGGCAGCAGCAGGTCGTCCTCGCTGAGCGGCACGATCGACGTGGCGTTGCCGTTGCCCGGCCAGACGCGGAACACGTCGGGCGCGGTGCCGGCCGAGAGCTGCGTGCGCAGCGTCTGCTGGTACGACTCGTCGTCGTTGGCGAAGGTCGCCTCGACGGTGACGCCGGGGTTCGCCGCCTCGAACGCGTCGATGGCCGCCTGCGCGGGCGCCTCGCCGGCCGCGGTGAACGTCAGGACGGTGCCGTCGGCGTCGCCGCCGGATCCGCCGTCGGTCGAGCAGCCGGCGAGCACGAGGGCTGCTGCGGCCGCGAGGCCGGCGGCCGCGCCGAGCCTGCTGGTGGGGGTGAGCTTCACGATTCCTCCTTGAATGTGGGCGGATGCCCTGGTGCTGGGTGATGCGCGCCGCTGGGACGGTGGTGCTATCCCTTGAGTCCTCCCGCGAACCCCTTGATGACGTACTTCTGCAGCGAGAAGTAGACGATGAGGATGGGGATGACGCTGATGACGAGTCCGGCGAAGACCAGGGGCCAGACCGTCACGTACTGGCTCACGAAGCTGTAGATCGCGACGGGTGCCGTCGCGTTGCCGCTTCCCGAGAGGTAGAGGAGCGGAACGAAGAACTCGTTCCAGATGCCGACGAGGTTCAAGATGACGACCGTGCCGGTCGCGGGCCGGACGAGCGGGAACACGACGCTGAGGAACGAGCGCACCGGCCCGCACCCGTCGAGGAGCGCCGCCTCCTCGTACTCGAGCGGGAGGTCGCGCAGGAACGTCGTGTACAGGAAGATCGAGAACGGCATCGCAGTGCCGACGTTGATCAGGATGACCGCCCAGAGCGAGCCGAGCAGCCCGATGTCGCGCATGGTGGCGTAGAGCGGCAGGAGCGCGAGCTGGGCGGGGATGAGCAGCCCGCCGAGCACGCCATAGAACGTCCACCGCGACCAGCGCCGGGTGACCCGGGCGAGCGGGTACGAGGCGAGGGCGGAGATCGCGACGATGAACACGATGCTCACCACGGCGACGATCGCGCTGTTGACGAGGGCCGCGCCGAGGCTCGCCTGCTCCCAGGCCGCGCCGTAGTTCTCCAGCGTGGGCGGCCACGCGAACGTGAGGGCGTTCGTCTGGCTGTTCACGGGCTTCAGCGAGACGTTCACGAGGGCCAGGATCGGGATGAACCAGATCACGGCGACCGCGATGAGCACGATCTCTCGGACGAGGGTCCGGCCGGTGTATCGGGTGTGCATCAGTTCGCCTTCCGGAGCGTGAGCCGGTACTGCACCGCGGAGAGCACCGCGATGACGAGCGTCATGACGACGGCGAGGGCCACCGAGAAGGGGTACTCGCCGAGCAGGAACGCGTTCTTGTAGATGAGGGTGGAGATGGTCTCGGTCGCCGTGCCCGGCCCGCCGCCCGTCATCGCGACGACCTGGTCGAACTGCTTGAGGCCGCCGATGAGGCTCAGCATGACGTTGATGACGACGGCGCCGTTCAGCAGCGGGAACGTGACGTTCCAGAACCGGCGCCAGGGGCCGGCACCGTCGATGGTGGCCGCCTCGAGGATCTCTTCGGGAACGGCCTGGAGGCCGGCGAGGAAGATCACCATCGAGTAGCCCGCGAACTGCCACACGATGGCGACGACGATCGAGTACAGCGCGAAGTCGGGGTCGCCGAGCCAGTCTTGGGCGAGATCGCCGAGGCCCACGCCGCGGAGGATGTCGTTCACGGTGCCGTTCGGCGAGAGCAGGTAGCTCCAGACGTAGCCGGAGACGAGCGGGGTGAGCACGACCGGGGCGAAGAAGACGACCCGGAGCACGTAGCGGGACTTCACCATGGTGTGCAGTCCGACCGCGAGCGCGAGGCCGATGGCGTTCTGGATGACGGTGCAGAGCACCGCGAGCAGCAGCGTGTTGCCGAGGGCGGCCTGCGCGGCGCGGTCGGTGAAGACGTCGGCGAAGTTCTCCAGTCCGACCCACGACCAGTCGGCGCCGAGGCCGTTCCAGTCGGTGAAGGAGAAGAATGCGCCGCGGAGGCTCGGCACGACGACGATGAAGCAGTACACGGCGATCGCCGGCACGACGAACCACCAGGGCGCCACGACGCCCGCGCGCTTCGACCTGCGGGCGCGAGGACCGGCGGCCGGCGCGGGCGCCCGCTCGGGCGTCGGCGCGGCCGCCGGCCGGCGCTCGTCGGTGATGATGCTTGCCACCGTTCACTCCTTCGTGATCGTGAATCGATTCACAACTGCGCTTACTTTATGAGGGCGTCTCGCCCGTTGTCAATCCGGACGTCCGAGGCGCCGTCATGGATGGCTCCCGCGTGCGTCACGGGCACACCGATCACCTCGGCCTCCGCCGGCAGCACCGCGCGCCGCACCCACCAGTACGGCACGTGAGTCGCCTCGGGTGCGTCGTCGAGATCGGCGTAGTTGCGGATGCCGCGCATCTGCGCCGGGCTCACCACGACCGGATCCCCGAGGTAGTGGTGGTGCGGCCCGTAGCGGTTGAAGCTGCTCGGCACCAGGCGCATCCCGACCTCGACGAGGCCGGTGCGACCGACCGGCACCTCCCAGCCGCCCTCGCCCCAGCGCCACACCCCCGGCTCGCCTCCCACGCTGATCCAGGCGGCGTCCGCGAGCCCGCCCGCGAAGCGGAGCGCTGAGGCGCCCACCGGCACGTCGACCTCGGTGACGACCTCGACCGGCTCGAACGCGAACGGCAAGCCGTCTGCTGCGAGCTCGCCCGACACCTCGCGCCGCGGCCTCGCCAGCCGGAACCCGCCGTCGAGCGCCAGGAGCGCTCCCCTGGTCTCGCGGACGGACGCCGCGACCCGGAACCCGCCGACCGCCCACGCGCGGGGCACCGTGCCGGGCGGCACCCCGTCCGCACGGAATCGCAGGCGGCCCACCCTTCCGGCGGCCAGCCGCACCCGCACCCCATGACCGTACTCACCGCGGGACACGGTGCCGACACGAGCGCCGTTCCAGTGCAGCTCGCGCGGCTCATCGGCGAATCGCAGCTCGAACGGGCCGTCGAAGGTCGAGGACTCGATCTCCGCCTCCCAGACCCCGTCGTGCGCCCGAACGGGCTCCAGCACCAGCTCGTTCCGCGGGGTGCTCGCGAGGCGCCAGGACAGCGGGCGGCGATCGACTCCGGCGTGGAGCGTGAGCGCGGGCGCAGGCTCGAATGCGCCGCGCTCCGGCCGGGCCGGATCCTCGGGGAGCGGCTCGTCCGCCAGGAACGGCGCGATGAGCGCCGACGCGGCGTCGTCGATGGCGGCGCCCGGCGCGACGATCACCCGGCGGTAGCGGGATGCCCCGAGGGCGAGGCATCCGTCATCGGCGCGGGCCCACTGCTCGACCGTGCGCTCGTCGGCGAACTCGTACGCCTCGCCCGCGGCGCTCAGTCGCTCGACGAGGCGGAGGAACGCGGCGTTCACCTCACCGGCGGGCGTCGCCGGGAAGTCGTGCGCGTCGTGCACATTGGTCGCCACGAACTCCCACGGTTCGTACCGGCGCGCGAGCCCCCGCTGCGGGACGACGACGAGGAGGTCGGCCGGCGGCCTGGGCGCGGCGGCGAGCCTCGCGCGGACCGCGTCGAGCACCTCCCGATAGGCGCCCGACCAGCTCACGTGACGGGGATGCGACGGCGGCCAATCCTCGATCGCCGCCGAGTCGAGCCGGTACTGGCTGAGGTGCAGCACGAAGTCGGTGATGCCGTGCCCGCCGAGCCAGCCGAGGTAGCGCTCGAGGTCGGCGGGCCCGGCTCCCCAGCCTGCGCCGCCGAACGCCTCGGCCATCGCGCGGCCGTCGCTGAACTGCCGCGCGACCGACGACGCCTGCCGCGGATAGAAGTCGTTGACCGGATGCCTCCCGAGCGCGTCGATCCCCGGCATCCCGATCGCGCGCGAGATCGTGCCGAGCGAGCCCACGGTGGGCAGCTGGAAGAGCGGATGCTCCTCGCCCTTCACATGCGCCGTGAAGCGCAGGCCCCGCTCTCGGCACCAGGTGTCGAGCCGGGCGAGATAACGGTCGGCGAAGAGGTCGGTGACGAGCTCCCAGAAGTCGGTGCGGACGGTTTCGGCGTCGGCGCCGTCGCCGAAGAGCGACGGCAGGTCGGCGATCAGGTCGCGGCCATGCCGCCCGGCGTATTGCTCGGGCAGATCGGGGGTCCAGGGCACGGCGCCGTGCGCCGACAGCTCGTGCTGCGCGTGACCGAGCCCGAACTCGGGCTCGTCGGAGAAGAAGCCGGCGACCCGGGCCATCGCCTCCGGCGCGAGGCCGTCCGCGTACCTGCGATAGCAGAGGTCGATGAACCGGTCGGCGAGGTCGGGCGCGAGGTAGTCGACGCCCTCGCCGTGCCGGACGACGAGCGCCCACTCCCGTTCGTCGTGAGTGAAGCGGTGCAGGGCGGGCTGGCCCGCATCCGGCTGCAGTTCGAGCCACTGCTGACGCAGTCCGGGATGCCGCTCGAGCATGAGGCCGCCCACGGTGCCGCTCGGCCAGCCGTTCTCGTCGTAGATCCAGAACTCGAGGCCGCGGTCGTGCGCGTCGAGGACGAGCCGCGACACGATCGCGAGGTACTCGTCGTCGAGATACGGCGGTCGCCCGGGATAGAAGCGCGGATGGAAGACGACCCCGTCGAGCCCGGCGGCGACGAAGTCGTCGAGCTGCGCGCGCAGCTCGATGGCGTCGAGCGCGCCGTTGACCGCCCACAGCGTCGAGAACCTCGGTGTATCCGGCACTGGCATCCCTTCCGAAATCGTGAATCGATTCACGATTTCCGCTACGCTAGCCTACGGCCAAGTCGGAAGACAAGCGGGTGCAAGGGAGCCAGATGCCGAGCGCGAGACGAACAGCGCCAGCCACGATCAAAGACGTCGCGGCGCGTGCGGGGGTCTCGCGGGCGACCGCGTCGTACGCCTTCACCCAGCCCTCCCGGGTCTCCGCGCCGCTGCGCGCCCGCGTGCTCGCCGCAGCCGATGAACTGGGCTACGTGGGCAACGACGCCGCCCGGCGCCTGCGCATGGGCCACAGCCTGGCCTTCGGTCTGCTCATCTCGAACACCGCGAACCCCGTGTACGCCGAGGTCGCCGCAGGCGCCGAGCGCGAGGCGGCCGCGAACGGGCGCTTCATCATCGTCGTCAACAGCGACGACGACGCCGAGCGCGAGCGCGCCTACGTCAACTTCTTCGAGTCGCAGCAGGTGAGCGGCATCATCGCGGCCCCGGTCGGCGACGTGCCCGCCGAACTGCTCGAACTCCGCGACCGCGGCACGCCGTTCGTGCTCGTCGGCCTCGCGCAGGGCGACCACGACTTCCCCGCGATCTCAGGAGACAACGAGCTCGGCGGCTACCTCGCCATGCGGCATCTCCTCGATCAGGGCCGGAGCCGCATCCTCTTCGTCGGTGGCCCGCACCCTCACGTCGACGCCCGTCTCGCCGGCGCCCGGCGCGCACTCGCCGAGAGCGGCGCCGACGCCTCGCTCGAGGTGCAGCGCACGCCCGCCCAGAACGCCCGCATCGGCGAAGAGGTCGCCGAGGCCCTGCTCGGCCGGTCCGCCGCCGACCGCCCCGACGGGGTCTTCGCGGGCAACGACCTGCTCGCGCTCGGCCTGCTGCACGGCCTGCTGGCCGCCGGCGTCGACGTCCCGGGCGACCTCTCGCTCATCGGCTACGACGACATCGAGTTCGCCGACTTCGCCATCGTGCCGCTCACCTCGATCCGCCACCCCTCGGCCGCCCTCGGCGCCGCGGCCGTCCGCCTGCTCCTCGGCCTCGAGACGGAGGCTGACCTCTCCGGGGCGTTCGCGCCCGAGCTCGTGGTGCGCGACACCTCGCTTCCCACCGGCCGCTGACCGGGCGTTCCGGCCCACGTTGAGCCGCCTGTCGGCCGGACCCCTCCCCGGACGATGCTCGGCACCCCTCAAGCCGGCTCCCCTTATGGGAGCTGGAGTTGGCCGTTGATGCGGCGGGGGATGCGGTGGGGGTTGGTGTCGCGGAGTTCGGGTGGGAGGACGTGGTCGGGGGCGTCTTGGTAGGTGATGGGGCGGAGGAAGCGTCGGATGGCGGCGGCGCCGACGCTGGTGTGGATGGAGGTCGTGGCGGGCCAGGGTCCGCCGTGGGTTTGGGCCCAGCTGACGGCGACGCCGGTGGGCCACCCGGTGAACAGGATCCGCCCGGCGATCTCGGTCAGCACGGCCACGATGCCGGTGAGGTCCTCGTGGGGTTCGGCGTGCACGGTCGCGGTGAGGCTGCCGCCGACGGCGCGGATGACATCGAGCGCGTCGTCGGGGTGGTCGTACTCGACGATCAGGGTGGCCGGGCCGAAGCACTCCGTCAGCAGCGCGGCCGGGTCCTCGAGCACGGCCTGGGCGGTCGTGGCCAGCACGGTGGGGGTGCCGGTGCCGGGCAGTTGGGCGAGCCGGCCGGTCACGACCTCGACGCCGTCGTGGGCGGCGAGGCCGGCAAGGCCCTGCGCGTAGGCGTCGGCGATGCCGTCGGTGAGCATGCGGGCCGGGGTGGGGGTGCCGACCGCGGTCGTGACGAGGTCGGCGAACCCGGACCCGGCCGGGGCGAGCACCACACCGGGGTTCGTGCAGAACTGGCCGACCCCGAGGGTGAACGACCCGGCCAGCCCGGCTGCGAGCTCGTCGCCGCGGGCGGCGAGGGCGGCGGGGGTGATCAGGACGGGGTTGACGGCGCTGAGTTCGCCGTAGAACGGGATCGGGTCGGGTCGCCCGGTCGCGAGGTCGAACAGGGCCCGGCCGCCGTGCAGCGACCCGGTGAACCCGACCGCCCGCACCGCGGGGTGGGCGACCAGGTCGGCGCCGGTCTGCCGTCCCTCGACGAGGGTGAGGATCCCGGCCGGGGCGCCCGCCGCCTGGAGGGCGGCGGTGACGATCTCCGCGGTGCGGCGGCCCAGGCGGGCGTGTGCGGAGTGGTTCTTCACGATCACCGGGCAGCCCGCGGCCAGCGCGGACGCGGTATCGCCGCCGGCGACGGAGAACGCGACCGGGAAGTTCGACGCCCCGAACACCGCGACCGGTCCGAGCGGGCGCAGCATCCGCCGCAGATCGGGTCGTGGCGGGGTCGCGGCCGGGTCGGGGTGATCGATCGTGGCCTCCAGGTAGGAGCCCTCGAGCACGACGTCGGCGAACAACCGCAACTGCGCACTCGTGCGAGCCAGCTCGCCCGTCAGCCGCGCCGTGCCGAGGTGGGTCTCCTCATCGGCCAACGGCACGAGCTCGTCCAGGTGCCCGTCCAGCGCCTCCGCTCCGGCCCGCAACCAGGCCGCACGCTCCACCGCAGACGACGTCACCGTCACCCCGAACGCCTCCCGCGCCGCCGACGCCGCATCTCCCAACCCCACCGGCACCGGAATCGACGCGCTGCCGTTCGCTGATGTCGCCTCCGCGGCGACGGTCTGCTCGCTCATTCGAACCTCTCGATCGTGCTCAGCCGGCCGCCGGAACGGCCGCGGAATCGGGCGCGGCGGCGACGGACGATGCCGCCGGGGCGGGGTGTTCGTCGTGGTGGGTGAGGAGGCGGAGTCCGGTGTTCAGGAGGTCGGTGAGGCGGTGTTCCTGTTCGGGGGTCGGATCGACCAGGGGCGGTCGGACCGGGCCGACCGGGACGCCGCGGGCCCGGAGCCCGGCCTTGACGAGGGAGACCCCGAACCCGGGCGTCTCGTCCCGGAGCGCGACCAACGGACGGTAGAACCCGTCCAACAGGCGAACCCGGGTCTGCTCGTCACCGCCGACGTAGGCGCGGTAGTACGCCGACGCGACTTCGGGCAGCATCGCGAACACGGCCGAGGAGTACAACGGGATCCCGATGCCGCGGTACGCGCCCTGGCTCAGCTCCGCGGTCAGCAACCCGTTGAACAACGCCAGCTCCCGGCCCGTGGCCCGGGCGGCCAGCACGATCTCCTGCGCCAACCCGATATCACCGACCCCGTCCTTGAACCCGATCACCTTCGGGTTGCCCGCCAGCCGGGTCATCGCCTCCGGGGTGTACCTCGCCGTCGCCCGGTGATACACGATCACCGGCAGGTCGGTGGCTGCGGTGATCGCCTCGACCCAGCCCACCAGCCCGTCCGTGGTGCCGGACACGAGGTACGGCGGCAGCAGCAGCAACCCGTCAGCACCCGCCTCCTGCGCTGAGACCGCGGTCTGGATCGCATGCCCGAGCGGCCCCCCGGAGCCCGCGATCACCGGCACCCGCCCGCCGACCGCCGCCACCGTCGCCCGCACCACGGTCGCGACCTCGGCGGCGGACAGGGCATGGAACTCACCCGTCCCGCACGCCGGGAACACCCCACCCGGCCCGTACCCCAACCGGTCCTGCACATGCTCGCCCAACAGGTCCACATCCACCCGACCCGCCCCATCGAACGGCGTCACCGGGAAGAACAACACCCCATCGAACCCCGAAACCCCACTCATGTCGATCTCATCTCTCCTCGTTCGGCGTCGGCATCCGGGCTCGTGATCGCGGCGGCCGCCCGCGCGGCCGCTCGGCGTCGCTCGGTCGATGCGAGCCCGGCGTGGTACACGTGCAGTCCGGTCGCGCCGTGCGCGACCAAGTCCGCCCATGCGGCGGCGAACCCATCTGGATCCCCCGTCAGCGCGTCGACGTAGGCGGTGCCTCCGCCGGCTCGCGCGAGGTTTCCCCTTCCTCGGGCGACGTCGCCCCAGCAGTCGACGAGCACGTCCAGGCCCGAGGCATCCGCCCCGGTCTGCAGCGGCAGCTCGGCGGCCGCGATGCCGACGGTGCGTACGCCGGCCCCGAAGGCGACCTCCAACGCGTCGACGGCGAACCGCTCGGCCGTCTCGGCACGCGCGCGGCGGAGCGCGTCGAGCGCGTCCGCGTCGGCGTCGGCGTCGGCGCGCGACGGATCGGATGCCCGGGCGAGCGCGGCCCGCACAGCGCCGACGGCCTGCGCCTGCGACATCCCGGCCCGCTCCGCGCACGCCTCGCAGGCGCAGAGCGCCAGCAGCTCGGCGGCCCCGTCGGCGAGGTCGGCCCCGTGCAGCTTCTCGTGCAGCGACCCGTGCCCGAGGCCCTGCCAGCCGAGCGCCTCCAGATGGAGTGTGCCGCCGCGCGCGGCGACGGCCGCGGCGGCGACGATCTCGCGGAGCGCCGCCCGCACGGCCTCGTGCGAGAGGCACGGGGCGTGGTCGAGACGATCGCCGAACGCGTTCCGCACGCGCGGGAGCGACGGGAGCGCGGCATCCAGGTGTCCGACGACCGCCCAGACGCCGACCTCGATGTCCGCGGCCTCGAGCTCGGCACGCGCCCGGTCGAACGAGAAGTCACCGGCGGGCAGGGGCGAGGCACCCCGCAGGTAACTCGCCGAATGCGGCACATCCACGATCCGGTGCGCGGGATGCCGCGGGGTGATCGTCCGCGCACCGTGGTAGGTCGCGGCGAGCGCGACGCGGTCGATGCCGTCGTCGGCGAGCGCGCGGGCGGCGTCGAGGTCGCCCTCGACGTCCCACGGGAAGAGCCGGAACGTGGCCCGCATCAGAACCTGGGCAGCGTGGGGTCGTAGGCGGGGTCGACGGTGCGGGCGTACGCGGTGTCGTCGCGCACGGTGCGCCCCGACTCCAGATAGGCCCGGTGGAGTCGTTCGACGACGTCGCGGCGCAGCTCGACGCCGAGTCCGGGGCCGTCGGGCACGGCGACGGCGCCGTCGACGAACGCCAGCGCGCCGGGTTCGACGATGTCGGAGGCGGCGTTCCACGGGTAGTGCGTGTCGCAGGCGTGATCGAGTTCGGGGGTCGCCGCGGCGACGTGCACCATGGCCGCGAGGGAGATGCCGAGGTGGGAGTTCGAGTGCATCGAGAGTCCGAGACCGTGAGCGCGGCACGCCTCGCCGAGCCGGCGCGTGGCCGCCAGGCCGCCCCAGTAGTGCGGGTCTGCGAGCACGATGTCGACGGCGCCGGCTGCGACGGCGGGCTCGAGGGTCTCGGGCGAGACGACGACCATGTTCGTCGCGAGCGGCAGCGTCGTCGCCGCCCGGACGGCGGCCATGCCGGCAAGGCCCGGCGTCGGGTCTTCGAGGTACTCGACGACGTCGGCGAGCGCGTCGGCGACCTCGATGGCCGTCTCGACGCGCCAGGCCGCGTTCGGGTCGATGCGGAGCGGGACGCCGGGCATCTCTGCGGCGAGGGCGCGCATGGCCGCGATCTCACGGGCCGGCTCGTACACGCCCGCCTTCAGCTTCAGCGACCCGAAGCCGTACCGCTCGCGCATCCTGCGGGCGACCTCGACGAGTCCGGCGGCGTCCTCGGCGGCGCCCCATTCGTCGGGCTCGGCGCCCGGATGGCCGGCCCACTTGAAGAAGAGGTAGCCGGCGAACTCGACGCGGTCGCGCACCCGGCCGCCGAGCAGGTCACTGACGGGCACGCCCTCGAGGCGCCCGAGGGCGTCGAGGGTCGCGACCTCGAACGGTGCGACGACCTTGCGTCGCTCGACGGGTGAGACGTCGGAGCGCAGCCCGGCCACGGCGGCCGCCTCGATCGCGGCGGGGTCGTCGACGCGCACACCGACGAGCCGTGGTGCGGCCGATTCGAGGCGCCCCAGCAGCGGCTGCTCGCCGCTCGTCTCGCCGAGCCCCACGGTGCCGTCGTCGAGCGTCAGCACGACCAGTGTGCGCAGCGCGAGGGGTTCGTGCACGCCCCAGCTGTTCAGCAGCGGCGGGTCGGGGAAGGCCATGGGGACGACCTCGACCGTGCGGATGCGACTCATGACGCCTGTCTCCTGGGGTTCTGCGGGGCGGGGCGGCGGCGCCCGCCCCACCCCGCAGAAGTTCGTGCTTCCCGAGCTTCGGCGTGCTCTGATGGGAGCAGCCGCTACGCTCGGTCGTGAATGGATTCACAACTCTAGGAACTGTATGGAAGGAGCATCCCGATGTCAATCGACGAGGTCGTCGTCCTCACGGGTGCCGCCGGTCGCATCGGTCGCGCGATCGCTCCCCTGCTCACGCGCCCCGACCGGGAGCTGCGGCTCCTCGACACCGCGCCCGTGCCCGATATGCCGCCCGGCGCCACGCTGGTCGAGGCATCCATCGAAGACGCCGATGCGCTGGCACGCGCGTTCGCCGGCGCCACCGCGGTCATCCACCTCGCGGGCCTCTCCTCCGAGCGGCCGTGGGCCGACCTGCTGCGCGTCAACATCGACGGCACGCACACCCTGCTCGAAGCGGCCCGCGCGGCCGGCGTCGAACGGGTGCTGCTCGCGAGCTCCATCCACTCGGTCGGGTTCGAGCCCGTCGAGCGCGCGGCCCGCGACGACGTGCTGCCGCCCCGGCCCGACACGTACTACGGCGTGAGCAAAGCCGCGATGGAGGCGCTCGGCAGCCTCTACGCCGACCGGTTCGGCATGTCGATCGTGAGCGCGCGCATCTGCACGTTCCAGGAGCGACCCGGCGACGGCCGGGCCGCGGCGCAGTGGCTCTCACCCGGCGACATGGCCCGGCTCGTCGAGGCATCCCTCACCTTCGCGGGCGGCGGCCACCACATCGTCTGGGGCGTCTCGGCCAACGCGCCGGCATGGTTCTCACTCGCCGCCGGGCGAGCCATCGGCTACGAGCCCCAGGACGACGCCGTGCAGGAACGGACCCGCGACACCGGCTCGCGACCCCCGGCACCCGACCCCACCGGGCGCCCGCTCGGCGGGGCGTTCACCGACGACGAGCACCCCGTCGGCGGCACGTGGTGAGCAGCGGCGGACGCGCCGCGGTCGGGAGCCGCCGCCTCCCGACCGCGGCCGGCGCCCGGGAGACGCGAATCGCGCCGGTGCGGGCTCCACTCCCGCACCGGCGCGACGCCTGAGCTCGCGGGGTCAGCCCGCGAGCAGCTCCAGCGTGTCGATCACGCGGTTCGAGAAGCCCCACTCGTTGTCGTACCAGGCGACGACCTTGACGTGCTTCCCGTCGACCCGGGTGAGCGCGGCGTCGAAGATCGACGAGTGCGGGTTGCCGGTGATGTCGGAGGACACCAGCGGGTCCTCGGAGTACTCGAGGATGCCGGCGAGGGAGCCCTCGGCGGCGGCGCGGTAGGCAGCGAGGACCTCGTCGCGGGTGACCTCGCGCGAGACGGTCGTGTTGAGCTCGACGATGGAGCCGACGGGCACCGGCACGCGGATCGAGTCGCCCGAGAGCTTGCCGTCGAGGCCCGGCAGCACCAGGCCGATCGCCTTCGCGGCGCCGGTCGTCGTCGGCACGATGTTGACGCCGGCCGCGCGGGCGCGGCGGGGGTCGCGGTGCGGGCCGTCCTGCAGGTTCTGCTCCTGCGTGTACGCGTGCACGGTCGTCATGAAGCCGTGCTCGATGCCGGCGAGGTCGTCGAGGACCGCCGCGAGCGGCGCGAGCGCGTTCGTCGTGCACGAGGCGTTGGAGACGATGGTGTGCGCGGCGGCGTCGTACGCGTCGGTGTTCACGCCGTAGGCGAGGGTGACGTCGGCGCCGTCGGAGGGCGCCGAGACGAGCACCTTCTTGGCGCCCGCGGCGAGGTGCGCCTTCGCGGCCTCGGCCGAGGTGAACCGGCCGGTCGACTCCAGCACGAGGTCGACGCCGAGCTCGGCCCAGGGCAGGTTCGCAGGCTCGCGCTCGGCGAGGACCTTGATGCGGCGGCCGTCGACGACGAGCGTGTCGCCGTCGACCTCGACGGGGCGGCCGAGGCGGCCGGCGGTGCTGTCGAAGCGGAGGAGCTGGGCGAGCCCCTTCGGGTCGGTCAGGTCGTTGATCGCGACGATCTCGAGTTCGGAGTCGCGCTCGAGCAGCGCGCGCAGCACGTTGCGGCCGATGCGTCCGAATCCGTTGACGGCGATGCGGGTCATGGGGTGGGTCCTTTCGTAGTCCCGTGGTACCCGTCAACCCTCCGTCCTCGCCCCAGCTCGCGGTAGTGGCCGTCGAGACATGTTCCGCAAGAATCACGCCAAGTCGGCCGTGCCCGCGCCCCCGAGCGGATGCCGCGGCTCAGACGAACTCGAACCCCCAGGTCTCCCCCGCGTCCCCGTCGGCGGAGACCGCCCCGCCCGACACGGTGAACCGCGCCGAGCGCCCATCGGGCGCGGTGACCGTCACGCCCGAGGCATCCGTCGCCCCCGGATAGACGCGGATCGTGAGGCCCTCGAAGTAGTCCGCATCGGGGCGCGTGGTATCGGCCCCGATCGGCAGCACCGCCCCCTCTCGCACATACAGCGGCACCGTGTCGAAGCCGTGCCGCTCCCGGCGCCACCCGCCCGGCGATTCGACGACCTCCCCGGTCCACCAGTTCGTCCAGCGGCCCGCCGGCAGGTACAGGTCGACCTCGCCCGACTCGGAGAACACGGGCGCCACGAGCAGCGACGGCCCGAGCAGGTACTGCCGGTCGAGGTAGGCCGCGCCCGGATCGTCGGGGAACTCCAGCGCCATCGGCCGCATGACCGGGATACCGGTCGCCGAGGCCTCCAGCCCCTGCTGGTAGAGGTAGGGCATCAGCGAGAGCTTCAGCTTGGTGAAGATCCGCGTGACCTCGACGGCCTCCTCGTCGAAGGCCCACGGCACCCGGTACGACCCCGAGCCGTGGAAACGCGAGTGCGTGCCCAGCAGGCCGAATGCCACCCAACGCTTGAACACCCCGGCATCCGGCGTGCCCTCGAACCCGCCGATGTCGTGACTCCAGAACGCGAACCCCGACAGCGCGAGCGAAAGGCCCCCGCGAAGCGACTCTGCCATCGACTCGTACGTCGACGTCGAGTCGCCGCCCCAGTGCACCGGCAGCCGCTGCCCGCCCGCGGTCGCCGACCGCGCGAAGACGACCGCCTCGCCCGCACCGCGCTCCTGCTCGAGCACCTCGAACACCGCCTCGTTGTAGAGCTGGGTGTAGCGGTTGTGCATGCGGTCGGGCGCCGACCCGTCGAAGTACTCCACCTCGAGCGGGATGCGCTCGCCGAAGTCGGTCTTGAAGCAGTCGACGCCCTGCGCCACGAGCGCCCGCAGGTGGTCCTGGTACCAGCGCGTGGCTTCCGGGTTCGTGAAGTCGACGAGGCCCATGCCCGCCTGCCAGAGGTCCCACTGCCAGACCGAGCCGTCGGGCCGCTTCACCAGGTAGCCGCGCTCGGCCGCCTCCGCGAACAGCTTCGACCGCTGGCCGATGTACGGGTTCAGCCAGACGCACACCCGCAGGCCCTTCTCGTGCAGCCGGGCCAGCATGCCGTCGGGGTCGGGGAACGTGCGCGGATCCCACTCGAAGTCGCACCAGTTGAACTCGCGCATCCAGAAGCAGTCGAAGTGGAACACGCTCACCGGCAGCTCGCGCGCGGCCATCTCGTCGACGAACCGCGTGACGGTCTCCTCGTCGTAGTCGGTCGTGAACGAGGTCGAGAGCCAGAGCCCGTACGACCAGGCCGGCACGCGCGCCGGGCGACCCACGAGCTGGGTGTACCGCTCGAGCACCTTCGCGGGCGTGCCGCCGTAGATCACGAAGTACTCCAGCGACTCCCCGGGCACCGAGAACTGCACCCGCTCGACGGCCTCGGAACCGACCTCGTACGACACATGCCCCGTGTCGTTCACGAGCACGCCGTAGCCGCGGTTCGTGAGGTGGAAGGGCACGTTCTTGTACGCCTGCTCCGACGATGTGCCGCCGTCGGCGTTCCAGATGTCGATCGTCTGCCCGTTCTTCACGAGCGGTCCGAACCGCTCGCCGAGCCCGTAGACGAGTTCGCCGACGCCGAGCGAGAGCTGCTGCAGCGTATAGGCGGATGCCGCGGCCCGCGCGGTACCGCCGCGGGCGTTGCCGACCGGGACTCCGTCGAGCTGCGCATCCGGGCGCACCCGCATGTTCGCGATCGACTTATCGCCCGCGGTCGTGATGACGCGGCCCTCGGCCTCGAACGACAGCCCGAACGGCGCACCCTGCCGCACCCGCGCGGTGAGCCGCCCCGAGGTGAGCGACCCGCCCGTCTCGTCGACGACGACGACGCCGTGGCCGTCCTCGGCGCCCACGAGGTCGAAGCCCTGCGGCCGGGGCCCGCCCGAGTGGTGCTCGATGCGGACGCCGATGACGTCGGGCAGGGGCGAGGACAGGGTCACCGTGAGCAGCGGCCGGTTCAGCGTGTCGCCGCGCTTGGCGATGACCGCGGTCGTCGCGAAGACCTGCAGCCGATGCTCGCCGTCGGCCTGCACGTCGTACGCCTCACGGGCGTACAGCGGTTCGATGCCGGGCCGGATCTGCCAGAACCCGTCGGTGAACTTCATGGGAGGGGTGTTCCTTTCGAGCGGGCCGCCGGAGCGGCATCCGCCTGGGTGCTCGGAGGCGACGACCTACTTGACCGCGCCGGCGGTGATGCCACGCGTGAGCGTGCGCTGGAAGACGAGGAAGAAGATGAGCGTCGGGATGACGCCGAGGAGCGCGGACGCGCTCGTCGTCGTGACATCCATCAGCCGGTCGCCCTGCAGCGTCGTGATCGCGACCGGCACCGTCTGGTTGTCATTGGAGACGAGGAAGCTCAGCGGAATGAGGAACTCGTTCCACGTCCAGATGAAGAAGAAGATCAGCAGCACCGACAGCGTGCCCTTGCTGATCGGCAGCACGACCTTCACGAGGGTGCGCAAGCGCCCGGCGCCGTCGAGCGCGGCCGCCTCGAGCACCTCCTTCGGGAACGTGCCGAACACGCTCGAGAGCAGGTAGGTGCCGAAGGCCGCCTGGATCACCGTGAAGATGATGATGATCGCGAGCTGCGTATCGTAGAGCCCCACCGACTTGAACATGTAGTACAGCGGGAAGAGCAGCGCCTCCTGCGGGATCAGATCCGCCAGCAGGAACAGCAGCAGGATGCCGGTGCGGTACTTCACCCGCCCGATGCCGAGGGCGTACGCGTTCAGCACCGAGAGCGCCACCGCGAGCACGGCGACCGAGCCGGAGATGAGGAAGCTGTTCCAGAGCTTCTCGGGGAAGTCGACCCGGTTCCAGAAGTTCACGATGCCGTCGAAGTAGAGCTCCTTCGGCAGCAGCAGCGGCCCCGACGTGTTGTAGTCGGCCGGCGACTTGAACGAGTTGATCAGGATCAGGATGAACGGCACCGCGACGAGCACGCCGAACGCGATCGCGACGATCAGCCAGATCCAGTCCTTCGCCGTCTTCTTCGCCTTCGGGGCCTGGTCGCCACGGCTCCGCCGACGGCGGTCCGGCCGGCCGGCCGGCTCGCCGGCGAGGTCGGCGCCGACGAGCGGCACGGTGCCCGCCCCGGCCGCGGACAGCGGGGTGATGGCGTCGGCATCGCGGATGCCGGGAGTCTCGGTGTGCGACATCAGCGCTCTCCCTCCGATCGTTCGACGCGGGTCTGGAGCCGGATGAAGCCGATGGCCACGAGCACGACGACGATCGTCAGCGCGGTCGCGATCGTGGCGCCGTAGCCGACCTGCTGGCTCTGGAAGAACTCGATGTAGGAGTAGTAGCTCGGCACGATCGTCGCCGTGCCCGGGCCGCCGCCGGTGAGGGCGTAGATCGGGCCGAACACTTTCAGCGCCGCGATGGTGCACGTCAGCGTCACGACGAAGATCTCGGGGCGGATCGCCGACACCGTGATGTAGCGGAACCGCTGGAACCAGCCGGCACCGTCGAGCTCGGCGGCCTCGTACAGTTCGGGATCGACCCGCTGCAACGCCGCCATGAAGATCACGACCGGGTAGCCGATCTGCACCCAGACCATGACGGCCATGATCGAGAGCATCGCCGTGTCGGGGCTGCCCAGCCAGTTGTGCTGGAGCGCGCCGAGCCCGACGGCCTCGAGCACGGTGTTGAGGGCGCCGTTCTCGGGCCGGAGGATCCAGCCGATGACGATCGCGGCGATCGCGACGGGCAGGATCTGCGGCAGGTAGTACGTCGCCCGCAGGAAGCTCGCGACGCGACCGCCGAACTTCCGGCCGATGACGTCGAAGAGCAGCGCTGCGAGCACGAGTCCGAGCAGCGTCGGGATGATCACCATCGCCACGATCATCGACAGCGAGTTGCGGAAGGACGCCCAGAACTTCTGGTCCTGGAAGAGCTCGATCCAGTTCTCGAAGCCGATGAACTCGGGCGGGCGGACGCCCCGCCAGTCCGTGAAGCTCAGGTACACGTTCCAGACCAGCGGGATCAGGATGATGAAGGTGAACAGGACCAGGCCGGGGATGAGGTAGAACCAGAACCCGCTCGATCGCATGCCCGAGATGGCGCTCATGCCGTCGGAGCGCCGCGACCCGCGGGGTCGCTCGGCGAGGGTGGAAACCACGTCGGTTCCTTTCGATGGTGGGAGGTGCCGCCGGCGGGCGCGTCGATGCGACCCGCCGGCGGGTGTGGGCCTCAGCCGACGATGTCGGCGACGCCGTCCTCGTACTCGGTGCCGAGCTGCTCGAGCGTCTGCTCGGGCGTGAGGGTGCCGTTCACGAGCTCCTGCAGCGCGCCGACGAGCTGGTCGTAGAAGTTCGGCGTGGGCCAGTCCGGGTAGAACGCCAGCCCGTCGCGCTCGACGACCTCGTTGAACTCGGTGATGAGCGCCGCCGACTTCTCATCGGTGATGTCGGCGGGGTCGGCGGCCACGGGGATCGAGCCGTTGTTGCCGATGAGCGCCTGGATCTCGGGACGCATCGTAATGTCGATGAACTCGTACGCGAGCTCCTTGTTGGCGGCGTTCTCGGGCACGACCCAGATGTTGCCGGACGAGCCGGGCACGAGGTCGGACTCGGGGAACGGGAACGTGTCCCACTCGAACGTGGACTCGTTGATCACGCGGCCCGCCCACCAGGAGCCGGACACCATCATCGGGTACTCGCCGCTCATGAAGCCGACGCCCATGTCCTCGGCCTTGAGACCGGTCGAGTCGGCCGAGATCCATCCCTTCTCCACGTACTCGGCGATCTTCTCGGCGGCGTAGGTCAGCTCGGGGCCCTGCCAGTCGACCGGGTTCTCGTAGAGCTGGTAGTCGTCGACGAACTGCCGGTCGGCCTGCGAGAGCGCGAGCTGGTAGAAGAGCTGGCCGAGCGGGTACTCACCGCCCGCTTCGGCGAGCGGGGTGGTGCCCTGCGCGGCGAAGGTGTCGAGGATCTCCTCGAACTCGGCGTACGTCGTGGGCTCGGTGAGACCGAGCTCGTCGAAGACGGTCTTGTTGTAGTAGACGGTGACGTATTCGCCGTAGTTCGGCACGCCGTACCAGGGCCCCGAGCCCATGATGCCTTCGTCGGAGTACTTCGCCGTCGTCTGCAGGGACGGGGCGAGCATCTCGTCCCAGCCGTACTCCTCGACGGCCTCGGAGATGTCGGCGAGCAGGCCCTGGCTGGCCAGCAGGCCGGCGGTGGCGTTGCCCTTCGGCGACTCCATGACGTCGGGCGCCTCGTTGGAGTTCAGGACCTGGCTGGCCGTGGAGCGGATCTGCTCGAAGCTCTTGTCCTCGTACTCGACGGTGGCGCCGGTCTCCTCCTCGAAGATCTCGATGGCCTTGGCCCAGGCGATGCCGACATCGCTGTCGGTGCCTTCGAAGTGCCACAGCTTCAGGGTGTTCGGGTCGGACTGCTGGCCGGCGGAGCAGCCGGAGAGCAGGGCGGCCGTGGCGGCGAGGGCTGCGACGGCGCCGATGCCGCGCTTTGGGATTCTCATGTTCTGTTCCTCTCGGTGGTGGATCAGTGCGGAGCGGTGGTGGATGACTCGTCGTGCGGTTCGCGTGGTCGGGCTTTTGTCGAAGCGCTTCGACGATGCGGACGACGTCGGGCCGTGTTCGGTTGTGGGACGGTGGGGTGGTGGGACGGTGAAGCGTCGAGGGCGGGGCGTCAGCGTCGTGGCCGCAGCACCGAGCCGAGATCCTCCACGACGGGTGGGATGAGCTCGGCATCGACGCCGCCGACCGCGTCGACGCCGCGCACCTGTCGCAGCGCCGACTCGACGGCGATGCGGCACATCTGCTCGAGCGGCAGCGGGATGCTGCTGAGCGGGATCGCCAGGTGCGCGGTGTCGTAGCTCGCGCAGGCCGCGAACGCCGACAGGTCGGTCGGCACCTCGAGTCCGCGTTCGGCGATCCGGCGCAGCACCGCCTCGACGACCGGCTCGTTGCAGTGGAACAGCACGGCGGTCATCTCGGGCGACGCCGCGAGCAGGTCGTCGAACGCGCGCTCGGCATCCCCTCGCGCGAGCGTGGGCGAGACGACGTCGAGACGGATGCCCCGTGCCGCCGCCTCCGCCTCGAGCCCGGCGTTGAACCGCTGGACGAATCCGGTCCCGCGCTCGAGGTAGGTCGGCGGGTGGCCGACGACGCCCACCGCGCGGTGGCCGGCATCGGCGAGCGTCGCGACGGCGAGCCGCCCGGCGCGCTCGAAGTCGAGGTCGACGCTGGCGACGCCGTCGCCGTGGTCGCCCGACACCCCGATGAACGCCGCGGGAAGGGCTGCGCGTCGCACGATCTCGACGCGTTCGTCGTGCGCCTTCACGCCCATCGCGACGACGCCGTCGACGAGCGACGATGCGGCGACCCGGCGGATGCCCGAGACGTCGTCGTCGGTCGCGAGGAGCAGCACGTCGTAGTCGTGCCGGCGCGCGGTGTCGACCACGGCGGTCACGAAGCGCATGTGCGTCGGCAGGTGCCCGTCGGCATGGATGGGTGCGGAGAGCGCGAGGATGTTGGTCCTCGCGCCGGCGAGCATGCGGGCGCCCGCGTGCGGCTGGTACTCGAGCTCGCGGATCGCCGCCTCGATGCGAGCTCGCGTGGAGGCGGTGATGGTGCGCTTGCCCGAGAGGGCGTAGGAGACGGTCGAGATGGAGACGCCCGCGGCACGCGCCACGTCGCTGATGGTCACCATGACGTCTCCTTCGGCTCCGTTGTCGAGGCCGTCGATGCGCTTCGATTTCGAAGCGCTTCGACGACGTGTGAGCGAGCATACGCACAGACCGAGACGGGGCGCAAGCTGTTTGTTCGAGAATCCAACATTTCGGTGCCGCGTCAGCGCGCCACCGGGACGAGCGTCACATCCCGCAGGTCACCGGCGTCCGCGACCGCCGTCATCATCGTGCAGACCGGCTGCCGGCGCCGGTCTGTCGGCGACCCGGGATTGAGCAGCCGGATGCCGCCGGGCGTCGTCGTGTCCCACGGGATGTGGCTGTGCCCGAAGACCAGCACGTCGATGCCCGCGTACGCGGCATCCATGCGTCGTTCGCGCCCGCCGGCCGCACCCGTCTCGTGCACCACCGCGAAGCGCACCGACTCGACCTCGAACCGCGCGACCTCCGGCAGCCGCGCCCGGAGCGCCGGCCCGTCGTTGTTGCCCCACACCGCCTCGAGCCGGGCCGCCCGCTGCTCGAGGGCGTCGAGCGTCGCGACATCCACCCAATCGCCGGCGTGGACCACCAGATCGGCGCGGTCGACCGCCCGCCACACCTCGTCCGGCAGCCGCTTGGCCCGCGCGGGCACGTGCGTGTCCGACAGCAGGAGCATCCGCGTCGCCATCCGTCAGCCTCCCTGCACGAACGTGTGCCGGTACTCGCTCGGCGACGTGCCGAGAATCCGATGGAAGTGCAGCCGCAGGTTCGCCCCCGTGCCGAGCCCGACCTCCGCCGCGATCTGCTCGACGCCGAGCTCGCTGCGCTCGAGCAGCTCGCGCGCGACGTCGACGCGCGCCCGGAGCACCCACTGCATGGGCGTGTACCCGGTGTCCTCGACGAAGCGGCGCGAGAACGTCCGCGTCGACACGTTCGCGTGCCGGGCGAGATCGCCCACGGTGAGCGGTTCGGCCAGGTGGCGGAGGGCCCACTCGCGCGTCGCGGCGAACACCGGACCGAGCTCCTCCGGCACGCTCCGCGGCACGTACTGCGCCTGCCCGCCGCTCCGATACGGTGCCGCGACGAGCCGCCTGGCGACGTGGTTCGACAGGCCGACGCCGTGGTCGCGCCGCACGAGGTGCAGGCACAGGTCGATGCCCGACGCTGCACCGGCCGAGGTCAGCACGTTCCCCTCGTCGACGAAGAGCACGTTCTCGTCGACGTCGACGAGCGGATGCCTCGCCTGCAGCGCCTTCGTGTAGTGCCAGTGCGTCGTCGCCCGCTTGCCGTCGAGCAGCCCCGTGGCGGCGAGCGCGAACGCGCCGGTCGAGATCGCCGCGAGCCGGGCGCCCCGCTCGTGCGCCGCCCGGAGCGCGGCGACCACCTCGGCGGGCGGGTCTTCGCGGTCGGGATGCCGGTACCCGGGGATGAACACCGTGTCGGCCCAGTCGAACGCCTCTAGCCCGTCGGCGACGTGGTACGACAGGCCGTCGCCGCCCGTCACGAGCCCGGGCGCCGGGCCGCACACGCGTACCTCGTACGGCATCGACTGGCGCGTGGTGAAGATCTGCGCGGGGATGCCCACGTCGAGCGGCTTCGCCCCCTCGAGCACGAGCACGGCGACGCGGTGGTTGCGCCCGGTCATGCCTTGGAGCGTACCGGGGCGCGGCCCGCGCGTAGGCTGACGGCGGCGGAGCGCGGCTCCGCAGCGGATGATCGGAGGAGGAGCCTGATGGGGGATGACGCGAGCCGGCGTCAGGCGGTGCTGGAGCTCGAGCACGTCGGATTCCGGCGGGACGGCACGCGGATCCTCGACGACGTCACGTTCACCGTGCGGGCCGGCGAGCACTGGGCGCTGCTCGGGCCGAATGGCGCGGGCAAGAGCACCATCCTCGCGATGTGCGGCGCCGTCGCGCACCCGTCGTCGGGCATCGTGCGGGTGATGGGCGAGCAGCTCGGCCGGGTCGAACTGCAGGCGCTGCGCCGCCGGATCGGCCACGTCAATCCGAGGCATCCGCTGACCAGTCCGCGCTCGGTGCGCGAGGTCGTGCTGAGCGGGCTCACCGGCAGTGTGGAGCTCCCGCCGCACTGGCATCCGACCGCCGACGAGCTCGCCCTCGCCGACCGGCTCATCTTCGCGCTCGGACTCGAGGCGCTGACCGGCGCGCGCTGGCCTACCCTCTCGCAGGGCGAACGCGGCCGCGCGCTCATCGCCCGCGCCCTCGCCGTCGATCCGCAGTTGCTGCTGCTCGACGAGCCGTCAACGGGGCTCGACGTCGCCGCGCGCGAGCAGCTGCTCGAGACGGTCGATGACCTCGAGCGCACGCACCCCTCGCTCGCCTCGGTGCTCGTCACCCACCACCTCGAGGAACTGCCGGCGACCACCACGCACGCCCTGCTCCTCTCGCACGGTCGCATCGTCGCGTCGGGCCCCGTCGAGGATGTCGTGACGAGCGAGCACGTGACGCGCGCATTCGAGCATCCGATCCGGGTCACGCGCGACGACGGTCGCTGGGCGGCGCGCGCCGTCCGCGGACCGCGCGCGGCCTGAGGACGCACGGATGCGGTGTGCGGGCTCGTGGGAACCCGCACACCGCATCGGTGGCTCGCGCTACTTCACGAAGGCGAAGCGCGCCGTATGGGTGGTGCCGTCGTCGAGTCGGACCGCGAGCGTGCCGCACGTGCCGGCCCACGACTTCTCGGTCTTCCACACGTAGGTGTACGTGTCGGTCTCGGCGTCGTAGTTCAGTCCGCTGGCCCCGGCCGTCGCGGTCTGCTCGATCGCGTCGGTCGTGCCCGAGGAACCGCACGGGCCGAACTCGATCGTCGGCGAGCCTTCGACCAGTACGCCGTCGCCCTGGTCACCGGCGAGGCTGAACTTCACCGGCACGCTGCTGCCCGCCTTCACGGAGTTCACGACGTCGCCGCTGTCGACGGGGCTCAGGAAGCCGCCCCAGTCGTAGACGACCGCGTAGTCGCAGCTCACCTCGGCCGAGGCGTTCCCGGCCGCGTCGACCGCGGTGCCGGCGGGTGCGGTCGCGGTCTTCGCCCCGACGCTCGAGGTGTCGAGCTCGATCGTCCCTTCGGCGGGGGTCGCGAGCCCCGACCCGTGCTCCTCCTCGACGGCGCTCCACGTCGCCGTCGCGGCGGACCCGAGGATGACCGGTTCGGCGGGGCAGGCGAGGTTCACCACCGGAGCGGTGATGTCGACGCGCGTCAGCTTCCAGAAGCGGTCGGCAGTCTGCGCGTCGGTGGCGGTCGTGCTCGTCGAGCCGCCGGAGCCGAGCACGATGGTGCCGTTCCGGTTGTTGCCCGAGGAGTCGACGATCGTGGATCCGCCGGCCTCGTCGAACGCGTACCGCGCAACGTCGCCCGTGGCCGCCCGGCCTCCGGCCAGCTCCGTCACCTCGGCGGCCGACAGTGCCCGGTTGTAGATGGCGAAATCGTCGATCGCGCCGTCGTACGCGGGGTCGCTGTACTGCGACTTGCCCAGGTAGTTGCGGGTCGTGGTGCCGAGCGCAGACGGCTTGACGGTCATGTTGGTGTTCGTCGCGACCACCGTGCCGTTGAGGTACATGCGGCCGGTCGTGCCCGACACCGTCACGACGACGTTCGACCACTCGTTCAGCGGGAAGTTCTGCCCGCCGTAGGTGAGACGCTGCTCACCGCCGGCGCCGCTGTTCGTGATAGCGAACCTCGGTCCGGCGCCGCCCGCGTTGAGCGTGAGGAACATGTTGACCGTCTGACCGGTGCCGAAATCGAACACGCGAGACCAGTTCGACAGCGCTGCCGGCTTGATCCACGTCGAGATCGACCAGTCGCCGGTCAGCCCGCTCACGATCCCGCTGGGCAGGGAGCCGTACGACGTGGTCCGGCAGAAGTCGAGCGCGGTGCCGATCCGGCCCGGCTGGCGGGCGCCGTTCGGCACGCAGTTGGATGTCGGCGAACCGTCGGTCCACTGGATCACCGGTGCTCCGTCGTTCTTGGTCATGTCCGCGACGCCGAGCGTCTTGCCGGTGGCGTAGTTGGCCAGGCGGACGCTGCCCTTCCCGTCGGGAACGAGCTGCCAGCGCTCGACCTCGGCACCGGTGTCGTCGACGATCACGGCGGGTGCTCCGTTGGCGGTCGAGGCGTCCTTCACGGCGAGCACGCGGCCGCTCGGCGTGTGCACGATCTTGTACAGACCGGAGCCTGCGGGCTCGGCCTTCCACACCTGACCGGCCGTGCTCGACTGCACCACGGGCGTGCCTGCGTCGGTGGCGCCGCCCTCGGTGGCGAGGTCGAGCCCCGAGTTGATGTTGGTCAGCGAGTAGGTCCCCGCGAGGTCGTCGGGGTCGCCCGCCGGCGTGACGACCACCTGGTAGCCGTAGGTGGGGTTCATCACGATGGGGACCGTGATCGAGCCGTCCTCGCCGACCTCGTACGTCGTGGTGGAGATCGTGATCGGTCCGTCGGTCTTCACGGTGCGCCCGTACGAGGCGGTGAAGTCGAGCTGGACGTTCACCTGGTCGCCGAAGGCCAGCTGGTCGAGGCCGTTGATCTTCACCGAGGTCGGGCCGGTGTTGCCGCCGGTGATGATGCGCACTTCGTCGCCCGCGTCGTTGACCGAAGCCGCACCGTCGAGCGGACTCTCGTTCGAGGGCGGCGTGGTGGTCACCATCTGGCCGCTCATCTGGGCGTACCAGGTGTACAGCCAGTACGCGCCGTTGGGGTCGCCGTCGCGCCCCGTCAGCAGGTCGCCGAGCGCACCCGACTGGTTCCAGAACGGCAGTTCGGCCCGGGTGATGCCGTAGCGCTCGAGCTTCGCGATATAGCCGACGAGCGGGCCCGAGAGGCCGACCTCCGCCGGCGCCGCGTACTCGGCGATGTCGATCGGCCGCTCCGGGATCCCCAGCTCGGCGAGGATGCGTCGCACGTTCTCGACGTCGCCCTTGATCTTCGACGAGCGGATGAGCTCGTGCCACTCGATCACATCCGGCAGCGTGTCGGTGGCCTTCGCGTGCTCGAAGAAGGCGCGCATGCTGCTGATGTTGTCGGAGTAGCTCGGGCCCTGGATCGGCATCGTCGGGTCGAGGCGGCGGACGAGCCGGTACGTCTCGGTCCAGAGGTCGAAGAACGAGCCGTTCGCGGTCTGCCACGTGATGTCGGGCTCGTTCCAGATCGCGTACGCCACGATGTTGGTCTTGCCCGAGGCCTTCGTGTCGTTCACCATCTTCTCGACCGCCGGCAGCCAGGCCGCCTTGTCGTAGCGGTAGGGCCAGCCGGGCAGGTAGTCGACGAGCCGGATCACGACCCCGGCGCCGGCTGCCTTGGCGGTGTCGGCGACCGTGAGCGCATCCCCCGTGGGCTGCTGCGTGCCGCCCTCCGGCTTCTGCATGAAGGTGTGCGGCTTGATCGGAAGGATCTTCTCGAGGGCCGGCACGTTCGCGCCCGCGAGGCCGTAGAGCGAGCCGCTCGCGAGGTGCGTGACCGGGCGGAACGGCTGATCGGCCTCGACCACGAGCGTGCTCGCCGGGCCGGGTGCAGCCTCGGCGGGCGCAACCGTGGCGAGCAGGCCGCCGGCCGCCACCACCGCGGTCGCGGTCATCGCCGCCAGAGCGCGCCGTCGGCGCGAGGGTCTCGGCCTGCGCCAGGAGCGCCGCTCATCGTCACCCGGGGCGCCCCCGCGCCCTCGTGCCAGGAATGTGCTGTTCATCTGCTTCGTCTCCATTGATCGAGCGTCCGATCCGGGTGCCGAAAGTTTTCGGCACGGAATCCTTGTCGAACCGGTTCGACGGCATTAAAACACTGGCATCCTGAAGACCGCAAGGGTTTTCGGCCGCGCGGACCGCCGACGGTCAGTGGCCCCGGGAACGACCGCGGCTCGTGCTGCGCCGGTCGACGAGCTTCGGCTCGACGAAACCGACGACGGGGGCCCCGGCCGACTCCGGATCCCGCATGCGCTGCACCAGCGCGCCGACCGCCGCACGGCCGAGCACGTCGGGCGCGGTCTCGACCGCCGTGTACGGCAAGGAGAACACCCGGCCGAACTCCTCCGAATAGACCCCGACCACAGACAGCTCGTCGGGCACCCGGACGCCCCTCGCTGCGAGCACGAGCGGCAACCCCGCGATCATGGCGTCGTTGTGGACGACGAGAGCGGTCGCCGCAGGCGACGCGTCGAGGATCGAGTGGAGCGCCGCCGCGACGGCCGGCTGCTGCGATTCGCCGTAGGAGGCGTGGATCCGCATCCCGTACCGCCCCGCCCGCTCCAGCGCCGCCTCCCGGAACCGCCACACGTACGCCCCACCTCGCGCGATGACGTGTTCGTGCGGCGAGATGAGCACGATCTCCTCGTGGCCGAGCCCGTGCAGGTGATCGATGACCGAGCGAGCGGCCTCGCCGAAGTCGAGGTCGAACACGTCGAGCCCCTCGGTGTCCTTCGGGAGCCCGACGAGCGCGCCCGGCTGCCGCGCCGCCCGGAGCGGAGCCACCCGCGGGTCGTCGTGGCCGACATTCAGCAGGATGACCCCGTCGACCATGCCAGAGTCGGTGACGCGCTGCAGCGAACCGGGCCCATCTTCATCGGTGACCATCAGGATGTCGTAGCCCGCCTCGCGAGCGGCATCCGAGATCGGCAGGACGTACTGCAGCATCGCGGGTGGGAATTCGTCGGGGAAGAACTGCACGAAGAGCCCGATGACCATCGTGCGCGACGTCGCCAGGGCACGCGCGCCCGCGTTGGGCGTGAACCCGAGCGCCTCGATCGCCCGTGCGATCCGCTCGCGCGTCTCCTCCGAGATCGCCCGCTTGCCCGACAGGGCGTACGAGACCGTGCTGCGGGAGACCCCGGCAGCTCGCGCGACATCCCCGATCGTGGCCACCGCAGCTCCTCGCTCGCGTCGAACCGATTCGACGCCGATTCGACGATACCCCGGCGCGCCCGGTTCAGACCCCCAGCACCGGCAGCCACACCCGCATCGTCGACGGCCCGCGCTCGGCCCACTCGTGGTACCGCACGAGCGGCACCTCGTCGCGCGCGCCGGTGCGCGCGTCGACCAGCGTCACGAGCACGCGCCCGGCGTCCTCCCGAGGCGGCACGGCGGGGTCGACGCGCAGGTCGGCGAAGTCGGACGCCTCGAGCGCGGTGCCTGCGAGATCGACCGACTCGAGGGCGAACACCTCCGGGCCGCGTTCGACGGCGAGGCATCCGCGCACCGCGTCGACGCGGGGATCGGGCGCCGTGAAGCGCGGGGCCATCGGCAGCAGCAGTTCGATCTCGTCGCCGGCCGCGAAGGGCCGGTCGATCGTGACGACGCCCGGCTCCGCCGGCGACCACGGCTCGGTGCCGCCCTCGACGCCGCGGATCCGCCACTCCGCACCCGCCGCCCAGGGCGGGACCCGCAGCGACAGCCGCCACGGCGACGAGGCATCCGTCAGGACGCGCACCCGCACCGATCCCGATGCCGGATACGTCGTGTCGACGTCGAACGCGACCTCCTGCCCGTCGGCGAGCCGGGTGCGCACCTCGGCCGGCGCGTACTGGTGCAGCTGCACGCCGTGCTCGTCGGCCGTCGCGACGTAGCCGGCGAGGCTCGCGAACGTCCGCGCCGTGTTCGGGGGGCAGCACGCCACATCGAACCACGGCGCTCGCAGCGACGAGTGCGCCCGCGGCGAGACGGCATCGGCTTCCGCCGGGGCGCCGGGCACCCGCTGGTGCAGCGTGTTCGCGTAGTAGAACGCGGTGCCCTCCGCCGACGGCGACGTCTCGACCACGTTGAACAGCGTCCGCTCGATGAGGTCGGCGTAGCCGGGGTCGGCCTCGGCGAGGAGCATCCGCCAGCCGAACATCACCGACGCGATGCCCGCGCACGTCTCGGAGTACGCGCGGTCGGCGGGCAGCTCCCAGTCCTCGCCGAACGCCTCGTCCTGATGGTGCGACCCCTGCCCGCCCGTGAGGTACGTGCGCCGTTCGACGGTGCGCCGCCACTGCCGGCCGAGCACCTGCCGCAGCTCCGCATCGTCCGTCTCCACGGCGACGTCGGCGGCGCCTGAAGCCAGGTAGTTCGCGCGCACGGCGTGACCGCGGAGCGCCTCGGCGTCACGGACCGGCACGTCGTCCTGGTAGTAGGACCGTCCCCACTCGATGTCGCGGAGCGTGCCCCGGCCGTGCCGTTCGACGAACAGGCGCGCCTGCTCGACGTAGCGGGGCTCGCCCAGCGCACGGCCCAGTTCGGCGAGCCCCACCTCGACCTCGGCGTGGCCGCAGATGCGCTCGTCGCCGCCGGGTCCGAACACCGAGCAGACGAGATCGGCCGCGCGGCGGGCGATGCCGATCAGTCCATCGTCGGCGTCGGGCCGCGTCCGGAACCGGGCGACCGCCGCCTGGAACAGGTGCCCGAGGCAGTACAGCTCGTGCCCCCACTCGAGGTCTGACCAGCGCGGGGGCTGCCCGGGCCGGCCGAATCGGGTGTTGAGGTAGCCGTCCTCCTCCTGCGCCGCACCGACGCGCTCGACGATGCGGCGGAACCGCGCCTCGAGCTCGTCGTCGCCGCCTCGCCGCCCGATCTCCCAGGCGAACGCCTCGAGCGTCTTATACACCTCGGAGTCCGAGAACTCCCGGCCACGGCGGCGCGCGACGAGCTCCGCGGCGCCGCCGGCCCCGGCCGCCGCGAGATCGAAGTTCGCGAGCCATCCCTCGCGCTCGAGCCAGTGCTCGAGGTGGGCGAGCGTCGCGCTGCCGTTGACCTCCTGGCGGCGTCCCCAGATGCCGCCGGTGATCCGCACCTCGTCGAGGCCCAGCGGGCGCAGCGCACCGTTCGACGGTGCGACCGGGACGGCGTGCACGGTGGTGGTCGTGGTCTGGAAAATCATGTTCATCCTTTGAAGGCGCCCGACATGAAGCCGCGCACGTAGTGACGTTGGAGGATCAGGAACAGCAGGATGCACGGCAGCGCCAGCACCACGACGCCGGCCTCGGTCGCGCCGTAGTCGACGACGCCCTGCACCTGCCCCCTGAGGTTCGAGACCGCGAGCGGCAGGGTCATCCGGTTGGAGTCGTTGATGAGGATGAGCGGCGCCATGAAGTCGTTCCACGCCGCGAGGAAGGCGAAGAGCCCCACCGTGATGAGCCCCGGCTTCACCGCCGGCACGAGCACCCGCCACAGCACCGACCAGCTGGTGCAGCCGTCGACCATCGCCGCCTCGTCCATCTCCTTCGGGATCGATTCGAACGAGATGCGCATCATGAACATCGAGAACGGGAGCTGGAACATCGTCAGCACGAGCGCCACCCCGACGAGCGAGTTCGACAGGCCGACGGCGTTGAGCAGCACGTACAGCGGGATCAGCAGCGTCGCGTACGGCACCATCAGGATCGCGAGCGTGGACAGGAACAGCAGGTCCTTGCCGGGGAACCGGAACCTCGCGAACGCGTAGCCGCCGAGGAGCGACACCGTGAGCGTGAGCAGCACCGTCAGCAGCGACACGAAGGTGGAGTTCAGCAGGTACACCCAGATGCCCGCCTGGTAGTTCGCGAGCGTGACGTAGTTGCCGAAGCCCCAGCCGTCGACCTGGTTCGTGCCGGCGAGCGGCGAGACCGAGGAGATCGCCGTCCAGATCAGCGGGTAGAGGAACAGCAGCGCGAGCCCGGCGGTGAGCACCCAGTAGGGCGTCCGCAGCGCGATGCCGGCGAAGGTCGTCGGCCGCCGCCGCCCGCCCCGGTGGCCGGGTGCGACGATCGCGATCGTGGAGTCGGTGGCCGGCCGGCCAGTGGAGCGGCCGCGCGTCATCGTCGTCGTCATCAGTCCTCCGCGTGCTTGCCGAACGCGCGGATCTGCGCGATGTTCACCACCACGAGGGCGAGGAGCACGATCACCGAGAGCGCACCCGCCACGCCGAGATCGTTCTGGCCCTGGAACGCGATGCTGTAGATGAGCTGCACCACGGTGATGGTCGAGTTGTCGGGGCCGCCCTTGGTGAGGATGTAGAACTGCTCGAACGCGAGCAGCGAGCCCGTCACGCAGAGCACCGTCGTGAGGGCGAGCGTCGGCCGCAGCAACGGCAGCGTCACGCTGCGGAACGTCTGCCAGCGGGATGCCCCGTCGATGCGGGCGGCCTCGTACACGTCGTCGGGGATGCCCTGCAGGCCGACGAGCATCAGCAGCATGTAGAAACCCGCGTACCGCCAGACGATGAGGAAGATCGTCGACCACAGGGCGCCCTCGGGGCTGCCGAGGAAGGTGAAGCCCCAGGAGGACATGAGATCGGCGAAGGGGCCGGCGATGGGCGAGTAGAGCACGTAGAAGAGCAGCGACGCGCTCGCGAGACCGAGGGCGCTCGGCACCAGGAACGCCGTGCGGAGGAAGCCCTTCCACCTCGTCGACTCCTGCACGAGCATGGCGAGCCCGAGGCTCAGCGCGAGCAGGATGACCGTGGTGAGCACGGTGTAGGTGAGCGTGAAGCCGACGGAGGCCCAGAAGAACCGGTTCGAGACGGCGTCGGCGTAGTTCGCCGGGAAGTTCCAGCCCTGGTTGCCGCCGAGCAGCGGCCAGTCGCTGCCCGACATCTGCAGCACGAGCAGCAGCGGGAGCACGAACAGAAGCAGCACGAACAGCGCCGTCGGCAGGGCGTAGAGCCAGCCGGCGAGAGCGCTGCGGCGCCGGGCGGGCGTGACCCGCCCGGCGCCGCGGAGAGCGGTGGTCACTGCGAGAGCACCGCCGTGATCTCGTCGTTGTCGGCGTCGACCGTCTCGCCGTCACCGAGGACCGCGTTGCGCACGAGTGTCAGCCACGGGCTGTTCGGCGCGTTGAACGCCTGCTGGAAGTTGATCGCGACCGGGGTGTCGCCGTTGCCGGCGACCTCGTTGATCGTGACGAGGCGCGGGTCCTTCTCGGAGTACTCGTTCGAGGCGAGGTCCGAGCGGGACACGACGTCGTTGTTCTTCGCGAGGACGCCGACCTGCGCCTCCTCCGACATCATCCAGTTGAGGAAGTTCCACGCCTGTGCGGCCTTCTTCGAGTCCTTCGAGATGCCGATGCCGTCACCGCCGACGAACGTAGAAGCGCCGCCGTTCGGCCCCGGGATGCCGGCCACTCCGGCGTCGAACGGGGTCGACGAGAGCAGCGTCGCGGGGTAGAACATGAGGCCGACCTTGCCCTCGGTGAACGCGGCGGTCCAGGTGGCTCCGGTCTCGTCCTTCGAGGCGGGCAGCACGGCGCCGGAGTCCCAGAGGTCCTTCCAGGTGGAGTAGACCTCCTTCGCGGTGTCGCTCGCGAGCAGCGACTCGGTGCCGTCGTCGGAGAGCACCTCCTCGCCGTCGGCCCACACGCTCGGGAACCAGGTGAAGACGAGGCATCCGCCACAGCTGAGGCCGGTGGCGGTGCCGTAGGTGTCGGGCTTGCCGAGCGCCTGGATCGCCTTGGCCCATTCGGCATACTCGGCGAGGTCGGCCGGCCCGGCTTCGGCGTCGAGCCCGGCCTCGGTGGCGAGTTCCTTGTTCCAGAACAGCATCGAGAGGTCGAGCACGAAGGGCAGCACGTGCTCCTTGCCGTCGGCGGTGCCGGCGGCGAGGTGGCCCTGGTTGATGTCGTCCTTGAAGTCGAGGCCGTCGATGTTGGCCGTCAGGTCTTGGAAGAGGCCCTGCTCGACCCAGTTCGGCACGTACACGATGTCGGCGGCGAAGAGGTCGGGCAGCCCGCCCGAGCCGGCGGCCGCGCCCACCTTCGCGACGTAGTCGTCGTTCGGCACGACGGTGAGCTCGACCTGGTTGTCGTGGCTCTCGTTGTAGGCCTCGACGAGCAGCTTCGCCTGCTTCTCGAGCGGGGCCCGCGTCCAGAGGGTCAGGGTCGAGCCGTCGTCGACGCCCTCGGCGCCGGCGTCCGAAAGGCTCGTGGCGGCCTCGCCGCCGTTCGCGCACGCGGCCAGGCCGACCGTGAGGGCGCCGGCTGCGAGCAGCGCCGCCGCCCGCGTCATCCGGCGATTCATGCGTGTCATGGGTGATCTCCTCGCTCATCGTTGAGGGGCTCCGTGGAGCCGGGGAATGCGACTGCTGACAGGGCGCATTTCGAAAATACCGAAATGCCTTTCGGCACGCTACAGTGTGAATCTCATGGGCGTCAAGAGCGTCTTCCGGTACCGTTTCAGTCGAAAGGCGGAGCATGGCGCGAACCGAATCGCAGAGCGGCAGGACCGCGACGCTGAGCGACGTCGCGCGGCTCGCGGGCGTCTCGCTCGCCACCGCCTCGAAGGCGATCAACGGTCGCGACCAGGTCGCTCCGACCACCCGCCGCCGCGTCCTCGAGGCCGCGGAGCAGCTCGCGTTCACACCGAACCAGCTGGCCCGCAGTCTCATCGCCGGCCGCACCGGCACCGTGGGCCTGCTCACCAGCGACCTCGACGGCCGCTTCGTCATCCCGATCCTCATGGGCGCGGAAGACGCCTTCGGCGCCGGCCAGATCAACGTCTTCCTGTGCGACGCCCGCGGCGACACCATCCGCGAGCAGCACCACCTGAAGGCCCTGCTCAACCGCCGCGTCGACGGCATCATCGTCGTCGGCCGACAGACCGACGCCCGCCCCTCGCTCGGTCACGACATCCCGGTGCCCGTCGTCTACGCGTACGCCCCGTCCGACGACCCGGCCGACGTCTCCGTCACCCCCGACAACGTCGCAGGCGGCCGCATGGCGGTGGAGCACCTCATCGCGTGCGGGCGCACGCGCATCGCCCACATCAGCGGCGACCCCGCGTACGCCGCCTCGCAGGACCGAGCCGTCGGCGTCCTCGCCGCCCTCGCCGATGCCGGGCTCGAACTCGTCGGCGACGTCATGACGTCCAACTGGTCGGAGCACTGGGGCCGCGACGCATCCGCGATGCTGCTCGCCCGTCACCCCGAGGTCGACGGCATCGTGTGCGGCTCCGACCAGATCGCCCGCGGCGTGCTCGATACGCTCCGCGACCTCGGCAAGCGAGTGCCCGAAGACGTCGCCGTCATCGGCTACGACAACTGGGAGGTGCTCGCCACGAACTCCCGGCCCGAGCTGACGAGCATCGACGCGAACCTGCAGCAGCTCGGCCGCGCGGCCGCCATGCGCATCTTCGAGGCGATCGACGGCGTCGAGCCCGACGCGGGGATCGAGCGGCTGCCCGTCCGCCTCGTCATCCGGGCGTCGACGATCCAGCGGCGCTGATCGCACGGGCCGCCGCGGGTGCGGCGCCCGGGGATGCGGCGCCGTCGCGCGTCTTGCGGCGCGGTGCGGCGAGGCGTAGAACTCCCCCATGTCCTCGCGTCCTGTCGCGCCCGACGACCGGTTCCAGCTCGGCGCCCCCTACGAGCGGTACATGGGCCGGTGGAGCCGACTCGTCGCGCCCCGGTTCCTCGACTGGCTCGCCGCACCCGCGGGCCGCGACTGGGTCGACGTCGGCTGCGGCACCGGAGTGCTGACCGAGGCCGTCCTCGATCGATGCGCGCCCGCGTCCGTGCTGGGCGTCGACCCGTCGGCCGGGTTCCTCGAGACCGCGAGGGCTCGGCTCGGCGAGCGCGCTCGGCTCGCCGAGGGGGATGCCGCGGCACTGCCGCTCCCGGCCGCCGCCGTCGATGTCGTGGTCGCGGGCCTCGTGCTGAATTTCGTCCCCGATCCCGGGGCGGCGCTCGCCGAATGGCGACGCGTGGTGCGCCCGGCCGGTCTCGTCGCCGCCTATCTGTGGGACTACGGCGACGGGATGTGTCTGATCCGGGAGTTCTTCGACGCCGCGGTGCAGCTCGATCCCGCCGTGGCCGAACTCGACGAGGGCGCCCGGTTCCGGTGGGCGAAGCCCGAACCGCTCGGCCGCCTGTTCGGCGAGGCGTTCGGCGTCGACGCGCGTGTCGGCGCGATCGAGGTGGTCGCCCGCTTCGCGGACTTCGACGACTACTGGCAGCCGTTCCTTGGCGGACAGGGCCCGGCGCCCGCGTACGTCGTCGGCCTCGAGGCCGACCATCGCGACGCCCTCCGCGACCTGCTGCGCCGGCGGCTCCCGACGGCGCACGACGGCTCGATCACGCTTCCGCTGCGTGCGTGGGCGGTCGCGGTGGACGCGCCGTGAGCGACGGTGCGCGCCGACCCGGCGCAGCGCTCAGCGCGCCACATACACCCAGGCGTCGAGGCCGGATTCGAGCGTCGCAGACACGCGCCGGTAGTCGTCGACCTCGTACGCGTCGGCGGCGTCCAGCTGCTCCGGCGTGAGCTCCAGGACCGCACCTTCGACGCGGTCGGACGGGTCGCCGGTGGGCACGAGGATGGGATGCTCCGCCTCGCCGCTGAGCGCGAGGACCGAGGCATCCGTGATGCGCAGCGTGCCCAGCCGCCAGCCGATCAGCGCGTCGGGCGTGGTGGGCAGTTCGGCCCCGAACGTCTCGCGCTGCACCCGCGGGAGCCGGAGCGTGCCGTACGAGAAGAGCCGTTCCACCATGCCGACACCCTACCCAGGGGCTCGCTCGCTCCGGCGGCCGGTGTCGGTGTCGGTGGCCGCGGGTAGCGTCGTGGCCATGACGACGGAGCTGTTCGATCCCAGTGTCCCCGCGCACGCGAAGGCGCTCGAGAAGCTCGAGCGCGACCTCATCGTCTGGTTCACCACCGTTCGTGCGAACGGCGAACCGCACGCCGTGCCCGTCTGGTTCTGGTGGCACGAGGGCCGCCTGCTCGTGTTCAGCGAGCCCACGACGGCCAAGGTCGCCCACGTGCGCCGCGGATCGCCCGTGCTCGTGCACCTGCAGGGCGATCGGTTCGGCGAGGAGGTGGTCGTGATGAACGGCCGCGCCGAGATCTCGGAGCGTCCGGCGGCTGAGTGGCTGGCGGCCTTCCGCGACGCGTACGAGGCGAAGTACGCCGACGCGATCCGCGACTACGGCATGGGCCTCGACGACATTGCGGCGAAGTTCGACACGGTCATCGTGTTCACGCCGGATCGGCTCATGGCCTGGTGAGCGGGGTCACACGGGCGCGTGGAGTCTCCCGGTGAGCGGCGACGCCTGGTGAGCGGAGTGGCCCGGTGAGCGGCGAGCCGCCGGTCTGGGGCGGCGGGGCCGCCGTCGGGCCCGGGTGGTCGGCGCTCATGGCGTGGACCGGCCTGGTGCTCGGCGTGGGCGCGATCGCGTTCGGACTGCTCGCGCCGCTCTGGTCGAGACCCTTCGGCATCGTCTGGATCGCGGGCTTCGGTGCGCTCGCCGTGTGGTTCGGGCTCGCCGGTCATCTGCGCCTCCGGGCCGACGCAGCCGACGCGGACACGGACTCCGAGCGCGTCAGCGGTGAGGTCAGCGACCCGGGGCGGCGGTCGCCGCGCATCGGGTCCATCGCGGGGCTCGCGGGCGCCGTGCTCGGCGCGGTCGCGATCGCGCTCATGGCGTACGCCTGGCTCGCCTTCCTCGCGGCGGACACCGGCGCCGAGTGGCCGATGCCGCCGGCGTGGCATCCCGAGCCGTTGCCCGCCGACCGGCCGACCGTCGTCGTCGCCGGCGGAGTCGTCTCCGTCGGAACCGTCTCCGGCTGATCCGCTGACGGGCCGTCGCCGGCACCGCCGTCGGCCGACCGCCCGCTCACCTCAGCCGGCGCGGCCGCCCGCCCTCCGTTTCAGCGGTCGAGGGCCGCGAGCACGCGCGCGACCGACCCGCCGAGGTTCCAGTCGACGGCGAGGTGTTCGAGCCGATCGCGTCGCGCTCCGTCGACGGGCCGGAGCGTCGCGTCGAACTCCCCGAGGTCGAGGTCGCGCACCACCTCGACCACCTGCGGTGCGACGTCGAGGTATCCGGCCGCCGCGGTGAGCTTCGCGCGAACGCCGGCCGACATCCCGGCCGCCCCCGTGGCTGCGGCCTCACGGATGCCGTCGAGGTCGACGAAGGCCTGCAGCAGGCCGGCCGCGGTCTTCTCGCCGACGCCGGCGACACCCGGGAGGCCGTCGGAGGCATCCCCTCGCATCGCGGCGAAGTCGGCGTACTGCTGCGGCAGCACGCCGTACTTCTGCACGACCGATGCGTCGGTCAGGACCTCGAGCTTGCTCATGCCGCGGGCGGTGTAGACCACGCGGACCCCGGTGGCGTCGTCGACCAGTTGGAAGAGGTCCCGATCGCCGGTCACCACGTCGACGGGCATGGATGCCCCGGTCGCGAGCGTGCCGATGACGTCGTCGGCCTCGTGCTCTGGCGCGCCGACGACGGCGATGCCGAGGAGCGAGAGCACTTCGCGGATGAGCGGCACCTGCCTCACCAGGCCCGGCGGCGTCTGCTCGACGTCGGGGCCGCCGTCGACCTCACGCTCGACGCGGTGGGCCTTGTACGTCGGGATGAGCGCCACCCGCCAGGCCGGCCGCCAGTCGTCGTCCCAGCAGGCGACGAGCTGCGTCGGCTCGAAGTCGGTGACGAGCTTCGCGATCATGTCGAGCAGCCCGCGCACCGCGTTCACCGGGGTGCCGTCCTCCCGGGTGAGCGAGTCGGGTACGCCGTAGAACGCGCGGAAGTACAGGGAGGCGGTGTCGAGGAGCATGAGTCGGTCGGCCACGAGCCGATCCTTCCACGTCGCCCGCGGAGCGGCACCTCGAACTCCGCGGGGCGGCACCTCAGACTTCCCGAGGCACGCCTTCCGTCAGCCACAGGACGCGCTCGCGCACGTACGCGCTGGCGTTGTCGAGCACCTCGCGCGCCGCGGCGCCCTGCTCATGGAAGTGCGACCACTGATCGAAGTGCACGGGCACCGCACGACGCGGACGCACGAGCTCGACGAGCTCTGCCGCACCAGAGGCGGTCATCGTGTACTGCAGGCCGCCGGTGATCGGGAAGCGCACGCCGCCGAGGTGCAGCACGGCGACGTCGACGTCGAGACGCGCGGCGGTGTCGCGGAGGCCTGAGTGCAGCACCGTGTCGCCGGTGATCCAGATGGCCGTCTCGGGGCGGTCGCCGATCGAGATCGCGAAGCCGATCACGTCGCCCACGATCGGCTTGGAGAAGCGCGGACCGTGCCGCGCCGGCGTCGCGGTCACCGTGAGCGGCGGCCGGTCGGGCGCCGCGGCGCCGTTGGTGCCGCCGTGCGCATCGATCTCCGCGGTGTTCCACGGCTTCAGCCCGACGACGGCGCCGAGCCCGTCGACGCCGCGAAGGCGTTTGGCTCCGGCCGCGGTGGTGATGACCTCGCCGGCCGCCGGCAGCAGCTCGCGACCGGCGTCGTCGAGGTTGTCGGCGTGCTGGTCGTGCGTGAGCAGGACGACGTCGATCGGGCCGAGGTCGGCCGCGGCGAGCGCCGGCCCCGCGGTCTTCACCGAGGAGGTGCCCCAGCCGAACGAGTACCGCCGGCCGGGCGGGTCGAACGTCGGGTCGACCAGGATGCGCCAGCCCGCCAGCTCGATGAGCAGCGACGGTCCGCCGATGTGGGTGAGCGTCGGACGTTCGACCATGGCTGGATGCTACGACGATGCCCCGCCCCGGCGATAGAGCCGGGAGCGGGGCATCCGTTCGTGCAGCCGATGCGCCGGTTCAGCGCAAGCTCAGCGGTAGCTGTAGAAGCCCTCGCCGGTGGCGACGCCGAGCTTGCCCTCGTCGATGTAGCGCTCCTTGATCAGCGCGGCGAACTCCTGCTGCTTCGGCCCGCCCATCATCGACACGTTGTACGCGGTCGTGAGACCGACGATGTCGAAGATCTGGAAGGGACCCATGGGCGCGCCGGTGCCGATGCGCCAGGTCTTGTCGATCGCCTCGGGCTCGGCGATGCCGTCGACGAGCAGCTCGCCCGCGGCCTGCAGCAGCGGCACGAGCAGGGAGTTCAGCAGGTATCCCGCCTTCTCCTTCTTGATCTCGATGGGCACCATGCCGGTCGACTCGGCGAACTCGACGACCTGACGGTAGACCTCGGGGTCGGTCCACTGGGTGCCCATGACCTCGGCAGTGTTGTGCTGCCAGACGCGGTTGGCGTAGTGGAGCGCGAGGAACTTCGCGGGGCGGCCGGTCGACTCGGCGAGGCTCGAAGGCAGCAGGGTCGAGGAGTTCGTGGCGAACACGGTGTGCTCGGGCGCGACGGCGGCGAGCTTGGCGTAGGTGTCGGCCTTGATCTCGGGCTGCTCGGGCACGGCCTCGATCACGAGGTCGGCGTCGCGCACCGCGTCGGCGAGGTCGCTGGAGAGGCGGATGCGTTCGAGGGCGGCGACGGCCCGGCCGTCGGCGGCGCCGTCGACCTCGGCGCGGTAGGTGTCGGCGAGCTTCGCGAAGCGCTCGCGTGCGGCGGCGAGCGCGTCGTCGCTGATGTCGTACGCGACGACCGGGTGGCCGTGGTACGCGGTCTGGAAGGCGATCTGGGATCCGAGCACGCCGGTGCCGAGCACGGTGACGTTCTGGAGGGCGGTCATGGGGTGGTTCCTTCTTCCTCGTGGGTGTTGAAGCGGTGGAGGTCGCGGGCGAAGCGGGCGACCTCCGCATCGGTCCAGTCGCCGAGCTGGTGGTCGACGACGGACTGCAGGATGGCGATGGCCTCGTGGTACGCGGCCCAGCCGGTGTCGGTGAGTTCGAGCGGGCGGCCGCGCACGGGTGCGCCGCCTGCTCCTGATGACGCGGATGCCTCGTCGGCGCGTTCGCGCACCACCCCGAGCCGGGCGAGGTTGGCGAGCTGTCGTGAGACCGTGGAGCGGTTCAGCCGGAACGCGGTGGCGATGTCGGTGGACCGGGCTCCCGGGTGGTCGACGATGTAGCCGAGGATCGACTGGTCGGTGAGGCTCAACCGGATCCGCGCGGTTCGCGCGTCGGCGACTCCGCGGCGGGAGATCACGATGAGTTCGCGCAGGATGCCCGCGGCATCGTCTCGACGTGTCACCACCACTCCTTCCGTTGCATAGTGCAACGCTACGCTCCGGTGTTGCATTCCGCAACACGCGGACCGGGCTAGCGTTGGGGCATGAAGATCGCGACGACGTTGCGGGCTGCGGGGCGCATGCCGCTGCTCCAGGTCGCCAAGGCCGCCGTCGCCACCATCGCCGCGTGGCTCATCGCCGGATGGCTCATCCCCGGGCCGCTGCCCGTCTTCGCCGCCATCGCCGCGCTGCTCGTCGTGCAGCCCAGCGTGAACCAGTCCCTCGGCAAGGCCGTCGAGCGGAGCGTCGGCGTCGTGCTCGGCGTCATCGTCGCGACCGGACTCTCGTTCGCGTTCGGCTCGGCGAGCTGGGTCGTCCTCGTCGCCATCGTCATCGCCATGCTCGTGGCGTGGGCGCTGAAGATGACGCCCGGCACCTCGAACCAGGTCGCGATCAGCGCCATGCTCGTGCTCGCCCTCGGCGCCTCCTCCCCCGAGTACGCGCTCGACCGGGTGCTCGAGACCCTCATCGGCGCCGTCATCGGCATCATCGTGAACGCGCTCATCGTGCCGCCCGTCGCGCTCGCCCCCGCTCGCCGCGACCTCGCCCTGCTCGGCGGCGAGCTCGCCGGCTCACTCGAGCGCCTCGCGAGCGCACTCGAGACGCCGCAGTCGCCTGCGGCGATGCAGGAGCTCATGCTCGAAGCCCGCCTGATGCGACCCATGCGCGACCAGGCCGACGAGGCCATCCGCGCCGGCGAGGAATCCCTCACGCTCAACCCCCGGCGCTCGGCCCACCGAGGCGAGCTCGCCGAGCAGCGCGCCCTGCTCGAGCGACTGGGCCCGATCGTCACGCAGGCGATCGGGATGACCCGGGCCGTATTCGACCACTACGACCCGACGCTCTCCGATGAGCCCACCGTGCGCGCGATCGCCGAGCAGCTGCGCCGCGCCGCGCACGACGTGCGCCTGGCGGTCCACCTCGCGGAGGTCGACCCCGAGCCGCTCACGTCGGCGATCCCGGCGCTGACCTCGCCGCTCGTCATCACGGCGCCGAAATCCGGGCACTGGATCCTCGTCGGCTCGCTCATGGAGGACCTCCGGCGCATCCGGGAGGAGCTGCTCGACGGGGATGAGGATGACCGCGGCCCGGGCAGGAACGCCGAGGACGCGGCCATCTGACGGGACCGCCCCGCCGCGGTCGGCTGAGCGGATCGCGCCGCCCGAGGATGCGGCGCTGGCAGCTCAGCCGAGCAGGTCGCGCACCGCGAGGCCCCACTCGAAACCGCAGTCGCGGCAGTCGAAGATGGGGGCGTCGTCGACACTCACGGCGTCGAGCGGCTCGGCCTCGACGGCGAAGTCGAGCGGGCCGTAGACGATGGCGCGGACCGTCAGGGATCCGCAGCGGGGGCACGGGTCGTCGAGCACCTGGTGCGCGACGTTCAGCTGCATCTGGTCGGTCATGGCTCACACGGTACGCGCGGCCGCCGACATCGGCCGGATGCCCCGCCGCGTCCCGGATCTGCACGCGGCGGCGTCCTGGTGCACGGAGCCCCCGTCCCGGAACCCCGTACGCCCTCATGCCCGAGCGCGACCTCAGTCGGTAGGGGGTTGACACCCGCCGACGCGCCCCCGCAGGCTCGAAGCACGGCCGAAGGGGGAAGGCATGCACGCGACGTTCGGCGTGGAGGAGGAGTTCATCTTCCTCGACCGTGAGACCCTGAGGCCGGCGGATGTCGCCGCGCCCCTCTTCGCCCGGCTGCACGAGGACCCCGAGTGGTCGGCGACCACCCACAAGGAGTTCCTCGCCTCGCAGATCGAGCACGCCTCGCCCGTGTTCGACACGCTGGGCGGTGCGCTGCCCGTGCTGTCGGGCTTCCGCCGGCTCGTGGCCGACGAGGCCGAGCGGGTCGGCGTGCTGGCCGCGAGCATCGGCACTCCACCCGACACGCTCGCGTTCCCCTCCATCACGCACGACGAGCGGTACCAGCGGATCGTACGCGACATGGCGGGCCTCATCGCCGACCACCAGATGAGCGGCCTGCACGTGCACGTCGGCATCCCCGACCGCGAAGCGGGCGTGATCGCGCTGAACACGGCGCGTCCGTGGCTCCCGCTGCTCACGGCCATCAGCGGAAACTCGCCGTTCTGGCGCGGGTACGACACGGGCTACGAGAGCTGGCGCACCGTGCAGCTGCGGCGGTGGCCCACCGCCGGCTCACCGCCGCGCTTCCGCGACGCCAACGACTACGACCGGCGCATCCGCCGTCTCCTCGGCATCGGCGGCATGACCGACCTCGCGCTCATCGCCTGGAACATCCGGCTCTCCGAGCACCTCCCGACGATCGAGTTCCGGATGGCCGACGCCCAGCTGACCGCCGAGGACACGCTGCTCGTCGCGGCGCTCTGCCGCGCGCTCGTCCGCCATGCGATCGAGACCGACGGCCGGGACATCGAGGAGACGGATGTCGCACCGGAGCTGCTGTCGGCCGCTGTGCTGCATTCCGCGCACGCCGGCCTGCGCGCGCAGGTCTACGACCCCGTGCTGGGAGAGCTGGCCGACGCTCGGTCGGTCCTCGACCGGCTGTTCGCGCTCGTGGGCCCGCAGCTCGAGGCCGAGGGCGATCTCGAGGTGACGGCCGAGCTCGTGGCCCGGCTGACCCAGCTCGGCACGGGAGCGGCGAGGCAGCGCAGCGCGTTCCTCCGCGGCGGCGGCGAACGTCTCGGCCGGCTGTTCCAGACGACGATCGCGGGCGGCCCCACGGAATGGGCGGCATGAGCGGGCCGGAGCGGGCCGGCGCCTCGCACGCCGGGCGCAGTCGTGCGGCCGACCTCGTCCGGCAGTGCGTGGTGGCGGTGAGTGCGGTGGTCGCCGTGGTCGGCGCGTTCGTGGGATCGGGCGCGGCGGGCGGCACCCGGATCCAGGATGCCGCGGGCGGCGCGCTTGCAGCGGATGCGACGCCGATCGCGCCGGCCGGTCCGGCGTTCGCCATCTGGACGCTCATCTACTTCGGGCTCCTCGTCTACGCCGTCTGGCAGTTCCTGCCCGCGCAGCGCGCCGCCGACCGGCAGCGCCGCCTCGCGTATCCGGTCGCCGCCTCGTTGCTGCTCAACGCGGCCTGGATCCTCTCCGTGCAGGCCGGCCTCCTCTGGCTGAGCGTGGCCGTGATCGCGGTGCTGCTGGCGGTGCTGTGCTGGGCGTACTGGACGTGTGTGCGGCATCCCCCGCATCACCTGGCCGATGCGCTCATCACCGACGGCACCATCGGGCTCTATCTCGGCTGGGTCTCGATCGCGACCGCGGCGAACGTCGCGGCCGCGCTCGCGGCGAGCGGCTTCGACGGTGCCGGCATCCCGGCGGAGGTGTGGGCGATCGTGGTCATCGCGGTCGCGACGATCGCGGTCGCAGCACTCGGCGTCGCGAGCCGGGGCGGGCTCGCCCCCATGCTCGCCGCGTCGTGGGGGCTCGCCTGGATCGCGGTCGGCCGCCTCACCGGCGAGCCGCACTCGGTGCCGGTGGCGATCGCGGCCATCGTGGGCATCGTCGTGATCGTGGCGAGCACGCTCACCGCACGCGTGATCGCGGCGCGCACCCGCCGGCTCGGACCGGTCCGGGACTGATCCCCGCCGGTGCGAGACGATGGGAGCATGACCGACTCGCCCGCGCCGGCCGATCCCGGCGAGACCGCCCTGCAGTTCGATGTCGACGGCGCACCGGTCTCAGCGCTGAGCGGGCGACCGCCGGGTGCCGATGCCACCGTCGTCGTGGCGCACGGGGCCGGCACCGGCCTGGAGCATCCGTTCCTCACCGGTTTCACGCGCGCACTGCGCGACGCCGGACTCGCGACGCTGCGGTTCAACTTCCCGTACCGGGAGCAGGGCAGACGGATGCCTGGCCGGCCGGCACCGGCGATCGCCGCCTGGCGCGCCGCGGTGGCGGCGGCCGAGCACCTCGCCGCCGAGGCGGGCTCTGCCGGCGAGCCGATCTGGGCATCGGGCAAGTCGTACGGCGGGCGCATGGCCTCGATGGCCGTCGCCGAGGGGATGCCGGCCGCCGGACTCGTGTTCGTCGGCTACCCGTTGCACCCGCCGGGCAAGCCCGACCGCCCGAGGGACGAGCACCTCATCGGCCTCACGCTGCCGATGCTGTTCCTGCAGGGCACGAACGACCCGTTCGCGATCCCGAACGAGCAGCTCGCCGACGCGACCGCCCGCATCGGCCCGAACGCCGCCCTCGAGTGGATCGAGGGCGGCGGTCATTCCTTCGAGGTGAAGGGCCGGAAGCGGCCGGCCGACGAGGTCGGCGCCGGGCTCGCGCCGGCCGTGGCGGCCTTCGTCCGCGCGCACGCCGAGCGCTGACGACGCACCGCGCCGCTCAGCGCGGGTCGGCCCAGCTCCACACGTCGTCGCCCCGCAGCGTCGCGTCGGCGCCGCCGTCGATGTAGATCGTCTGGCCCGTCACGTGGGTGTTCTCCTCGCTGGTGAGCCACACGAGCAGGCGCGCGATCACCGAGGGGTCGGCGTGGCCGTTGAGCGGCATCGGCACCGCGGCATCCACCATCGCCCGACCCTCCTCGCTCTCCAGCAGCGGCGCCGTCATCGGCGTCACCACCGTGCCGGGTGCGACGGCGTTCAGCGGGATGCCGGCGCCCGCGTACCTGGCGGTGATCGACTCCCGGCGCACCCAGCGACTGAGGGCGCGCTTCGAGGAGGGGTAGTTCAGGTAGCCCGCCTCGGGCCCCTGGTCGGCGAGCGCCGCCCCGAGCTCCAGCGCGCGGGCCTCGTCACCGGCGAGCATCGCCTCGACGAGCTCGGCCGAGTTCGGCTGGAGCGAGGCCATCGAACTCACCACCGCGATGCGCGGAGCCTCCGCCTCGGCGAGCGTCGGCGCGAGCGCGTCGAGGAAGCCGACGACGCCGAAATAATTCACCGCGACCGTGAGGGCGGAGGGGGCCGAGATCCCGGCCGCGGCGACGACCGCGTCGATTCGGCCGTCGGCCTCGGCGATCGCCGTCTGTGCGGCGCCGGAGCGCCCGTCTGGCGTGGAGAGGTCGGCGGTGATGTCGGCGCCCTTCAGGTCGACGCCGATGACGCGGTTCCCACCCTCGGTGAGGAGGGCGGCGGTGGCTGCGCCGATGCCGGATCCGGCACCCGTGATCACATACGTTCTGCTCATATCGCCGACGCTACGCCCATCCGGCGGCGGTCGGAGCGAAGAGCAGATGGACCTGATTCCGGGCTGTGAATCGGGATACCCCGACCTACGGCAGCAGGACGATCTTCCCGCGCACGTGGCCGGTCTCGCTCTGCCGGTGGGCCTCCGCGGCCTCGGCGAGCGGGTACCGGTGCGCGATCTCGATGTCGAGTTCGCCTCGCGCGGCGAGCTCGGCGGCGTAGGGCACGGCCTCGGCGCGGAGGGCCAGCTCTTCGGCGGTGAGCGGCACGGGGTTGCCGCCGCTCCAGGCGCGGATGCCGAGCTCGGCGGCCTTCGCGCCCTGGACGATCGTGCCGATGCGGTCGTGGTCGGCGACGAGCTCCTTCGACACGGCGATCGCCTCGTCGGTGCCGGCAGCGTCGACCGCGACCGTGATCCCGCCGGGCGCCGCGGCACGGACCCGGTCGGCGAGGCCCTCGCCATAGGTCACGGGGATCGCTCCGAGCTCGCGGAGCCGGTCGTGATTGCGCTCGCTCGCCGTGGCGAAGACCTCTGCGCCGGCCGCCCGTGCGAACTGGATCGCGAACTGGCCGACCGAGCCCGAGCCCGCGTGCCAGAGCAGGGTGTCGCCCTTCCCCACGCCGAGCGAGCGGAGCACCTGGTAAGCAGTGCCGGCGGGGATCGGGATCGCCGCCGCCTGCTCCCACGGAAGGCCAGCGGGCTTCCGGGCGACATGTCCGGCACCGACGACGAGCTCCGTGGCGTACGCGCCCTTCGCGTCGGAGACGATGACCTCATCACCCGGGGCGACCTCATCGACGTCGGAGGCGACCGCGGTGACGACGCCCGCGGCATCCGTTCCGACGCCACGCCAGCCGTGCAGTTCGCCGCTCGGACGGATCGCGGCGCGCAGCTTCCAGTCGATCGGGTTCACGCCGGCGGCGCGCACCTCGACGACGACCTGACCCGGCCCCGGCGTCGAGTACGGGATCTCACGCAGCTCCAGCACCTCGGGTCCGCCGAATCGGTCGTACTGGATCGCGAACGGCATGCCGTGCCCCTTCCTCCGGTGGGGCGTCGCGCCCCACCTGCCAGCCTACGTACCGGCGCCGCCAGACGGCAGCCCGGTTACGCTGGGCGCATGTCCGGCCCCCAGCCGCGCCGCACCGGGCGGTGGCGCGAGGCGCTCGCGGGCGTCGCGGCCGCAGCCGTCGCGGCGGGGCTCGGCGAGCTCGCCGCCGCCGTCGCGGCGCCCGAGTCCGGACCGGTGGTCGTGGTCGGCGCAGCGCTCGTCGACCTCGCCCCGCCGTGGGCGAAGGATGCCGCGATCGGGCTCTTCGGCACGGCCGACAAGCTCGCCCTGATCGGCGGCATCCTGCTCGTGCTGCTCGCCGTCTCCGGCGCAGCCGGGGTGCTGGAAGCCCGCCGCCCGCCCTGGGGGCGGGTCGTGTTCATCGCGCTCGGCGTCGTGGGCGCGGTCGCAGCTGCCACGAGATCGGGCGCGGGCCCCCTCGCGGTCCTGCCTTCACTCGTGGCCGGTGCGGCCGGCGCCCTCGCGGTGACGCTGCTCGTGCGACGCCTCCCCGAGCCCGACCAGAATCGTCGGCGCTTCCTCGCCTGGGCCGGGGGCAGCGCGGCGCTGGGCCTCCTCGCCGCGCTCGCCGGGACGGCCCTGCAGACCGGACGCCGCGCGGTGCAGGCCCTCCGCGACGCCGTCGTCCTGCCCCGTCCGACGACGACGGCGATCATCCCGGCCGGTGCCGCCCTCGACGTCGACGGCCTCACGCCGCTCATCACGCCGAACGCCGACTTCTACCGCATCGACACCGCGCTCCGCGTGCCCGAGATCGACCCGTCCGGCTGGCGCCTGCGCATCCACGGTCTCGTCGCACGCGAGGTGACGATCACCTGGGACGAGCTCCTCGCCCTCCCGCTCGCCGAGAGCACGACGACCCTCGCGTGCGTGTCGAACGAGGTCGGCGGTTCACTCATCGGCACCGCGGTATGGCTCGGCCACCCCATCCGGGAACTCCTCGCCAGGGCCGAGCCGACCGCCGAGGCCGACATGGTGCTGTCGCGCTCGATCGACGGGTTCACGGCGTCGACGCCCCTTGCCGTACTGCAGGACGACCGCGACGCCATCCTCGCGGTCGGGATGAACGGCGAACCGCTGCCGCTCGAGCACGGGTTCCCCGTCCGCATGGTCGTGCCCGGCCTCTACGGCTACGTGTCGGCCACGAAATGGGTCACCGAGCTCGAGGTCACCCGGTTCGACGAGGCATCCGCCTACTGGACGGATCGCGGTTGGAGCGAGCGCGGACCGGTGAAGCTGTCGAGCCGTATCGACGTCCCGAGGCGCGGGCAGGCGCTGACGGCCGGGCGCATCGTCGTGGCCGGGGTGGCGTGGCACCAGCACGTCGGCATCGCCGCCGTCGACGTGCAGATCGACGATGGGCCGTGGCGCCCCGCCCGGCTCGCCACCGCGATCTCGGCCGACACGTGGGTGCAGTGGCGGTACGACTGGGCGGATGCCTCGGCCGGCAGTCACACCCTCCGCGTTCGTGCGACGAGCGCGGACGGCGAAGTGCAGACGGCGGTCGAACAGGGCGTCGTGCCCGACGGCGCGACCGGGCTGCACACCGTCGATGTCGAGGTCGGCTGAGCGGTCAGGGCAGCAACGCTCCTTGCTACACCCCACCGCCTCCGCCGCCGCCACCGCCGCCGCCGGACGAGGCGCCGCCCGCGGAGCCGCCGCTGGCGGCGGAGTACGTCGAGGTGACGCTCTGGCTCATGCCGCCGATCGCCGACGCGAAGACCGCGGCGTTGAACGCATGCTGGCCGGTGTACCAGTCGGGCTGACGGCCGAGGCGCTCGTAGGCCCGGCCGAGCTCGGCGGTCCACGCCTTCTCCTGGCCGAGGAGCACGGCCCAGGGCAGCAGTCTCTCGTTGAGCTGGAGCACCTGCTCGGGGTCCCCTGCGGCGACAGGCTCGCGGAGGGCGCCCTGCGGCGACTGCAGATACGCGAGCCGGTCCTTCTCCGCGAGGCGGATGTACAGCTCGAGCCCCGCGAGGTGGTCGCGGAGCTCGGCGCCCTTCGACTCGAGCGGCACCTTCGCGACGAGCACGATGGCGGCGACGAAGGCGAGCCCGGCGACGATCAGCGTCGCGAGCGGCCAGAATCCGCCGACGGCCTGGTCGAACGAGACGACGGCGAAGACGAAGGCCGCCGCGAACGCGGCAGTGGCGGCCGCGAGCACCCCTGCGATGAGGCCGCCGGGGAGCTTCCGCCGGTAGCCGTCAGAGGTGGCCCGGCGGGCGACCGCGACGACGAGCTCGTGCAGCCGCTTCGCCGCTTTCTGATCGCTCGACCCGAGCTCCCGGCGCTCGCCGGGGGTGAGGGTCGCGCCGAAGAGGGCGTGCAGCGCCTCGACGTCGTCGGCCGTCGGCGGCACATCGCGGAGCCCGCGGGTGCGGCGGTCGCGCTCGTCGACGTACTCGAGTTCGAACGCCGGTTTCGAGCTCAGCCAGCCCGACTTCTCCACCTCGACGACCCGGACGCGGCCGAGGACGGCGAGCTGGAGGATCTCAGCCGGGATCGCGTGCGTGGTGTGCTTGCCGATCACCGAGGCGAGCAGCACCCCGACCCCCTTGGGCGGCAGGTACTCGGGGACGATGACCGGCCGGCCCGGGGCATCCCGCAATCGACGCCGGCGCACGACGCCGGCCCACGCGGCGGCGAGCAGCGCGAGCAGGGCGCCCCCGGCGGAGAGCGCGGGGAAGGGCATGGCCGTGAACCCGTCGGGCCGCGGGGTGAATGTGCCCGGTTCGAACCCGATCGCGAACGTGAGGTTCTCGCCCGGCCCGAGGGCGGTGGCCTCGAACCGCCAGCCGTCGTCGGTCTCGGCGATCGTCGCCGGCCCGTCGGCGCCTGCCGCTCCCGAGGCCGCGTCGACGGCGCCCGTGGCGTGCTCGGCGAGCCCGTCGGCGAGCTGGACGTCGGCGGTGACGCGCGCGAACGGCTGCGCCCAGTCGGTGCCGTTGACGTCCCAGTAGAACTCGTCCGCATCTGTGTCGGCGAAGAACCGGGTCACATCGTGCTGCGTGTAGGTGATGACGTAGGTCTGCGCGCCGTGCACGTAGTCGTCCGCGGCGATCGTGAGGGTGACGACGCCGTCCTCGGAGTCCTCCTCGTACGGGCGCGGAGCGCCGGTCTCGTCGGTCACGGAGACGACGTCGAGCCCGGTCGGATGGCCGTCGTACGTGTCGACGAGGGAGCGGCGGATGCCCCGGTTCTGGTCGGTCTCGGGGAACCGCGCGACGAGCGTCTCGACGGTCGTGAGCGTGGAGCGGCCCTCGGCGTCGCGCCCGAGGGTGTACTCGCCCGTGAACGAGTCGAAGGAGAAGTCGTCGACGTCGGCGGGCACGGCCGCCGCCACGGGCGCCGCGGTCGCGGCCGCCGGCGCGGCGACCGCTGGCGATGCGGTGGCGGCGCTGGCCCCGGAGAGGAGCGCTGCGGTCAGCAGGAGGGCGGCGGCTCTGGTGGCGGACACGCCCTCAGCCTAGGAGAGCCGGGCCACAGCACCCGCGTCAGACGGCGGTGTACCCGCCGTCGACGAGGTGGTAGCTGCCGGTGATGAAGCTCGCCGCGTCGCTCGCGAGGAACGCCACGAGTGCGGCCACCTCGTCGGGCTCGCCGAGCCGGCCGATCGGATGCTTCGACACGAGGAACTGCTGGGCCGCGTCGTCGAGGTTGGCGTCGATGAGCGGCGTCTTGATGAAGCCCGGGCCCACGGAGTTCACGCGGACTCCCTGGGTGGCGTATTCGACGGCGGCGTTCTTCGTGAGGCCGACGACGCCGTGCTTCGCGCTGACGTAGGCGGACGAGTTCGCGAAGCCCACGCTGCCGAGGATGGAGGCGATGTTCACGACCGCGCCGCCGCCGTTCGCGGCGATCGCGGGCAGCTGCGCCTTCAGGTTGTGGAAGATCGAGTTGAGGTTGATGCCGATGACCTTGTCCCAGCTGTCGTCGGGATAGTCGCCGACGAGGGCGGCTGCTCCGCCGATGCCGGCGTTGTTCACGGCGATCTTGAGGGGCGCGAGCGCGTTGGCCTCCTCGACGGAGGAGGCGATCCACGAGGCATCCGTCACATCGCCGACCGACGCCGTCGCCGTGCCGCCGGCGTCACGGATCTCGGAGACCACGCGCTCGGCGTGCTCCGCGTTCAGGTCGTTCACGACGACCGAGGCGCCGTTCGCCGCGAGCAGGAGCGCGACCGAGCGGCCGATGCCGCTGCCAGCCCCGGTCACGATCGCGGAGCGGCCGTGCACGTCGTACTGAGCCATGGGATGGTCCTTCCCGGGCGGGCGCGGAGCCGGGATCCCTTCTCGGGCGGCCCGTCCACGCTCAGCGTAGGCCCGCCGTCTGGGAGCGCCTTCAGCCGCGCGCCCGGGCCCGGTCAGCCGAGCCGGGGCGTGCGGGGCGGCTCGGTGCGGCGCCCGCCGGTCGCCTCGAACGCGGCCGCGAGCGCGAGCAGCGCCGTGTCGTCGTAGGCGCGGCCGGCGAACGTGAGTCCCACCGGCATGCCGATGTCGGCCATCGTGCCCATCGGCACGGTGACGGTCGGGATGCCGAGGTGGCGCGGCACGAGGTTGCCGTTCGCCACCCACACGCCGTTGCGCCAGCCGAGATCCGCGGATGCCTCGTTCACGTCCATGTCGGCCGGGCCGACGTCGGCGACGGCGGGGAAGACGACGGCGTCGAGTCCGAGCCGGTCCATCCACACCTCGAGGTCGAGGCGGCGGGTCTCCTCGAGCCCGCGGAGGCCCGCCTCGAGCTCCGGGATGCCGGTCAGGGTGGCATCCCCGTGCGCCCGAACCCAGTCGGGGTAGGCGATGATGTCGTCCTCGAAGCCGTCGTAGCGGTCGGGCAGCGCGCCTTCGGGGTGCGGGAAGATGCGGGCGCCGTCGACGTCGGCGAGCGTGCCGAGCGCCGGGTCGCCGTTCGCCCGGAGGAAGTCGTCCCACGCCCACGCCGACAGGTCGACGATCTCGCGTCGCAGGTACTCATGGCTGACGAGCCCGCGCGTCGCGATCGTCGGGGCACCGGGACGATCGCCCTCGTAGTTCGACACCGCCGGGAAGTCGACGAGCACGACCTGGGCGCCCGCCGCCTCGAGGTCCGCCCGCGCTGCCTCCCACAGCTCGATCACGGACGCACGGGTCTCGATGCGCCGGCCGGTGGGGCCGCCGATGCCGACCGAGCCGCCGGGCTCGGCCGTGCCGGCCTCCGGGTCGGCGTTCACGTACATGCGTGGCACGCCGAACCGCTTGCCGGCGAGGGCCGCCTTCGCCTCGGGGACATCCGCGGGCGCCAGCGCCGGATACGACGCGGGCCGCACCGCCGACGCGGCCGGCAGCTCGATCCACGGCTGCGCCCGCCAGAAGTCGCCGCGGGTCTCGGGGTCGTCGGCGACGATCACGTCGAGCACCTCGAGCAGGTCGGCCATCGTGCGGGTGTGCGGCACGACGACGTCCATCGTGGGCACGAGCGGCCAGTTGCCGCGCACCGAGATGATGCCCCGGCTCGGGGTGTAGGCGCAGAGCGCGTTGTTCGAGGCGGGCGCGCGCCCCGACGACCAGGTCTCCTCGCCCAGGCCGAACGCCGCGAAGCTCGCCGCGGTCGCCGTGCCCGACCCGTTGGACGAGCCCGACCCGAAGGCCGCGGTGAGGTAGCGGGCGTTGTACGGCGACTCGGCGCGGCCGTACACCCCGCGCTGCATGCCCCCGTTCGCCATCGGGGGCATGTTCGTCAGGCCGAGGCAGATCGCGCCGGAGCCGCGCAGCCGCTCGATCGTGAACGCGTCGCGCTGCGCGACGAGGTGCTCGAACGCCAGGCTGCCAGCGGCGGCCGTGAGGCCGCGGACGAGATAACTGTCTTTGGCGGTGTACGGGATGCCGTCGAGCGGGCCGAGCAGCTCGCCCCGCTCGCGCCGGGCATCGGACGCGGCGGCCTCGGCGAGGGCCTCGGGATTGGGCACCACGACGGCGTTCAGCGCGGTCTCCGTGCCCGGGGCGTCGTACGCGGCGATGCGCTCGAGGTACGCCTGCACGAGCTGCACGCTCGTTGCGGCGCCGCGCTCGAGGGCGCCCCTGAGCTCGGCGATCGACGCCTCGACCACGTCGAACGCGCTCATCGGCCCGCTCCGGCGGCGCCGACGGCGGGCTGCTGCTGCGTGATGCAGTGGATGCCTCCGCCTCGGGCGAACAACGGTCGCGCGTCGACCGTGACCGCGCGCCGGCCGGGGTAGGCGGCTTCGAGGATGTCGCGCGCCCTGGCGTCAGCCTCGGGCTCGCCGAACCCGCACGCGATGATGCCACCGTTCACGACGAGGTGGTTCACGTAGCTGTAGTCGACGACGCCCTCGTCGTCGCGGAGCGTCGCGGGAGCCGGCAGGTCGAGGATCTCGAACCGCCGGCCCGCGGCATCCGTCTGCTCCGACAGCAGCGCGCGCAGCTCGCGGCTCACCTCGAAGTCGGGGTGCGACGGATCGCGCTGGTCGTGCAGGAGGAGGACGCCGGGCGACGGGATCGTGGCAACGATGTCGACGTGGCCGTTCGTGCCGAAGTCGTCGTAGTCGCGGGTGAGCCCACGGGGCAGCCAGACGGCCTTCGTCGCGCCGATCGTGCGGGCGAGCTCGGCCTCGACGCGGGCCCGGTCGGCGTAGGGGTTGCGCCGCGGGTCGAGCTGCACCGTCTCGGTGACGAGCACGGTGCCCTCGCCGTCGACGTGGATGCCGCCGCCCTCGTTGACGAGCAGGCTCGAGACGAGCTCGGCCCCCACCAGACCCGCCATGAGGCGGGCGTGCTCGGCGGACTGCCGCCACTCCGACCAGGCGGGCGCGCCCCAGCCGTTGAACACCCAGTCGACCGCGCCGAGCACGCCGGGGCGTTCGTCGTCGACGACGAACGTGGCGCCGTGGTCGCGCATCCAGAACTCGTCGACGGGTGCCTCGACCTGCTCGATGCCGTCGCCGAGCATGCGCCGGGCGCGCGCTCGCTCGGCGGGGTCGACGACCATGGTGACCGGCTCGAACTCGGCCACGGCGTGGGCGACCGCGGTCCACGCCTCGTAGCCCTCCTCGCGCTCGGCGGCGCCCTCGCCGAGGGTCGTGCCCTCGCGCGGGAACGCCATCCACGTGCGCTCGTGCGGTGCGGTCTCGGCGGGCATGCGCCAGGCCATCGGTTCCTCCTCGCGAATATTGATCAATTGATCAATAATTGCCCCGAAGCTACCTAGACTGGGGCCGAGATGTCAAGAGTCGAACGCCCGCGCGCCCCCCGCAAGCCACCCGGCGAGCGCCGCGACGAGATCACGCGCGCGGCGCGCGAGCTCGCCCTCGCCGACGGGCTCACGGCCGTCACCCTCCGCGGCGTGGCCGCGCGCATCGGCGTCACCCCCGCGCTCGTCGCCCACTACGAGCCCAACATGGACGCACTCGTGGCGGCGACCTTCGGCGCCATCGTCTCGGCCGAGCTCGACGAGCTCGGCGACCTCATCGGAGCACTGCCGACCCCGGCCAGCCGGCTCGCGCGCCTCCTCGACACCCTCCTCGACGGCACCCGCGACCAGGTCACCCTCGTCTGGGTCGAGGCGTGGGCCCTCGGCCGCCGGAACGACGCGCTCGCCGCCCGCGTCCGCGACGAGATGGACGTCTGGCGCGACTTCGTGCAGGGCCTCCTCGAGTCCGGGATCGCCGCCGGCGAGTTCGACACCGACGACGCGGCATCCGTCGCCTGGCAGCTGCTCGGCATCATCGACGGGTTGAACGCCCACGCACTCGTGCGCTGGGAGGACGCCGCCGACCGCGGATCGCGCATCGGACACGCCGTCGAAGGCATGCTCGGGATGCCGCGCGGCGCGTTGGCGGCGGCCGCCGGCTGACGCGGTCGCCGCTGCGGGTCCCGCGTGCGTCTCGCCCGGAACGCATCCTTCCGCGTCAGTCGGGATGCTCCGTCAGCCAGGCGTCGGCGAGCTTCGGCGGCGCCACGGCGATCCAGGCCTCCTGCACCAGTTCGGCGAGTCGGCGTTCGGGGATGCGATCGAGCCGGACGAGGACCGCCGGGAAGCCGTCGAAGTGCGGCGTCGTGAAGAAGACGGACGGGTCCTGCTCGACCAGGGCGAACTTCACAGCCTCGTCCTCGACGCGCGCGCCGAGCACCGGCCCCTCCTGCTCGGCGAGGCCGAGGTGCGCGAGGTCGGTCCGCCGGAGCGGCCGCTCCCACACGAAGCCGCGGCCTCCCACCCGCCAGTGCGCCGCGCCTCGGCTCACGTGCTCGGTCGCGCCCGGCATGCCGAGCGCCAGCTCTCGGACCCGCTCCCAGTCCATGGCCGTCAACCTACGCCGGCGGCCGTGCAGGGACAACGCCCCGCGCCCGGGTGTCGGCGGTGCGCGCTAGCGTGGCAGCACGTCGGGAACCCGCCCGGGCCGGTCAGGAGGAGCCGCATGTTCATCGTCGACGGCTCCGTGGTCACGAGCGCGAGCGACCTGAAGAAGGCGTCCGACTGCGAGTTCGCCTTCCTCCGCGAGCTCGACGTCAAGCTCGGGCGCGACACGCTCTTCGAGCCCGACACCGACGCCATGCTGCAGCGGGCCGGCATGCTCGGCACCGAGCACGAGCTGCGCGTGCTCGAGCGGTACCGCGAACGGTTCGGCGACGGCGTGGTCGAGATCGCGCAGCCGCCCGTGCGCGACCGCGAGGCCGTGGCCGAGGCGGTCGCTCAGACGATCGACGCGCTCAGGTCCGGCGCACCCGTGGTGTACCAGGCGACGTTCGCCGACGACGGCTTCATCGGCTTCGCCGACTTCATCGTCCGCCGGCCCGACGGCCGCTACCGCGTGCAAGACAGCAAGCTGGCCCGGCACGCCCGGGTGACCGCGCTGCTGCAGCTCGCCGCATACGCCGCCCAGCTCGACCGCATCGGCATCCCCTGCGACGACGTCGTCGAGCTGCTCCTCGGCGACGGCTCGTCGAGCGAGCACCGGCGCGACGACATCACGCCCGTCTACGTGCAGCGCGTCGCCCGGCTCAGGCAGCTCGTCGACGAGCGCGTGGCCGACACCGGCCCCGTCGCCTGGGGCGACCCCAGGTACCGGCACGACGGCCGATGCCCGACCTGCGAGCTCGAGGTGCAGGCGCACCGCGACGTGCTCATGGTCGGCGGACTCCGCGTCACCCAGCGCGAGCCCCTCGCCGCGGCCGGCATCACGACCATCGACGAGCTCGCCGCCTCCACCGGGCCCGTTCCGCACCTCATCGACTCGACCGTCGAGAACCTCCGCGCGCAGGCCCGGCTGCAACTCGAGGCCGAATCCGCCGTTGCGGCCGCCGAGGCCGCGGGTACCCTCACCCCGGGCGACCCGCCGCTCGCCCCGCCCGTCGAGGTGCGCGACGCCGCGTCCCTCGCGGCGATCCCGCGGCCCTCGGCCGGCGACCTCTTCTTCGACTTCGAAGGCGACCCGCTCTACACCGAAGGCGACGCCACGAGCTGGAACCTCGACTATCTGTGGGGCATGGTCGACGACCGCGAGCAGTACACCGCCTTCTGGGCGCACTCGTTCGCCGAAGAGCGCGAGGCCCTGCTGCGCTTCCTCGAGCTCGTGAAACTCAGGCGGCAGGTGCATCCGGGCATGCACATCTTCCACTACGCCGCCTACGAGCGCACCCACCTCACGGCGATCGCGGCGCGCCACGGCGTCGGCGAAGCCGACGTCAACCAGCTCCTCGCCGACGGCGTGCTCGTCGACCTCTACCCCATCGTGAAGCGCGCGGTGCGCGTGGGCAGCCGCTCGTACTCCATCAAGAAGCTCGAGCCGCTGTACATGGGTACCGAGCTGCGCGAGGCCGACGTGAAGTCGGGCGGCGACTCGATCACCGAGTACGTCCGCGCACGCACCCTCGCCGACTCGACCGACCCCGCCGATCGAGCCGAGGCTCAGGCGGTGCTCGACGACCTCGCCGACTACAACCGCTACGACTGCGTCTCGACGCGCCGGCTGCGCGACTGGCTCATCGGCATCGCCCGCCGAGAGGGCATCGTGCCGGTGCCGCCCGAAGAGCTGCTCGATCGCCCCGCGGGCAAGGTGTACGTCGCCTCGCCGCTCGCCGTCGCGCTGCGCGAGCTGGCCGGCCCCACCGCGCCCGGCGAAGGGCGAGACCCCGACCACGCCGCCCTCGCGCTCGCCTCAGCCGCCATCGACTACCACGAGCGGGAGTCGAAGAGCTTCTGGTGGGCGCACTTCCTGCGCGCCGACCAGCCCGTCGACTCGTGGGAGAACGACCGCGACGTGCTGGTGGTCGATCCGGCGGTGTCGGGCATCGAGACCGCCTGGCACGAGGAGCCCAACTGGCACAGCCCGCGCCGCGAGATCCGCCTCGCCGGCCGGATCGCGCCTGGCTCGAAGTTCTCGGTGGGCGCGGGCGTCTTCCTCTTCTACGAGGCCGACTCGGGCGTGCCGTCGGGCGTGCGCCGGCCCGGCCAGCGCCGCACGACCGAGGCGACGATCATCGGCGTCACCGACACCGGCCTGCTGATCGAGGAGCGCGCCGCGGCCGGCGTGACCTGGCAGGCGCTGCCCATGGCGGTCGGCCCCGGGCGCCCGCCCTCGAGCGACGCCCTGCGCCTCGCCATCGCCGAGTGGGCGTCGCCCATCCCCGGCGCCCAGCCCGCGCTGCCGCTGAACCCCGCGATGGATGTGCTGCGCCGGCTCCCGCCGCGAGTCGCCGGCGGGCTCACCCTGCTCATCGACAGCATCGACTACGTCGACGCGGTGGTGAGCTCGGTGCGCCGACTCGAGCACTCCTACCTGGCGGTGCAGGGTCCCCCCGGCACAGGCAAGACCTACGTCGCCTCCCACGTCATCGCCCGGCTCGTCGCCGACCACGGCTGGAAGATCGGCGTGGTCGCTCAGTCGCACGCGGTCGTCGAACACGTGCTCGAGGCCGTCGTCGAGGCCGGACTCGACGCCGGCCGCGTCGGCAAGGCCGCGAAAGACCCGGCCGACGTCGGCACGCGCACCTTCACCGCGCTCGCCCGGAAGGACGACCTCGCGAGCTTCACCGCCGAGCTCCCGGGCGGATACGTCATCGGCGGCACCGCGTGGGACTTCTGCAACGTCAAGCGCGTCCCGCGCGGTTCGCTCGACCTGCTCGTAATCGACGAGGCCGGGCAGTTCTCGCTCGCGTCGACCATCGCGGTCTCGCTCGCGGCCCGCAACCTGCTGCTGCTCGGCGACCCGCAGCAGCTGCCGCAGGTGAGCCAGGCGCAGCACCCCGAGCCCGTCGATACCTCGGCGCTCGGCTGGGTGGCCGACGGTCACGAGGTCCTCCCCGACGAGTACGGGTACTTCCTCGCCGAGAGCCGGCGCATGCACCCCGCGGTCGCGGCGCCCGTGTCGCGCCTCGCCTACGAGGGCGAGCTCCGCTCGCACCCCGTCGCGTCGGCACGGCGCCTCGACGGGGTCGAACCTGGTCTGCACGCCATCCCGGTCCGCCACGAAGACAACACGACGTACTCGCCCGAGGAGGCCGAAGCCGTCGTCGAGCTGGTGCGATCACTGCTCGGCCGCGCCTGGCACGACGCCGACGACAGCGCCGCCGGCACCGTGGTCGCGCCGCCGCGCCCGCTCGGCGAGGCCGACCTCATCGTCGTCACGCCGTACAACGCGCAGCTCACCACGGTGCGCGAGGCGCTCGACCGCGCCGGCTTCACGGGCGTCCCCGTCGGCACGGTCGACAAGTTCCAGGGCCAGGAGGCCGCTGTCGCGATCGTCTCGCTCGCCGCCTCCTCCGCGTCGGCGGCGCCGCGCGGCATCGAGTTCCTGCTCCTGAAGAACCGGCTGAACGTCGCGATCTCGCGGGCGAAGTGGGCCGCGTACCTGCTCTACTCCCCAGGGCTGCTCGACGCCCTGCCGCACCGACCCGAAGGCGTCGCCCAGCTGAGCGCCTTCATCCGGCTCGTCGGCGCCGACGCGCTCGACCCGGCTCCCGCGCCGGCCCTCGTGGACTGACGTGGCCCCGTCCCGCCCGGGAATAGTGCACAGCCTTCCCGCGTAGGGTACTGACGTGACTTCCCCCACCGACCTGCACCCTGCCCGCATCACGATGTACGGCGCCGCCTGGTGCGGCGACTGCCGCCGGTCGAAGGCGCTCCTCGAGCGCCGGGGCGTCGAGTACGACTACGTCGATCTCGAGGTCGTCGTCGACGGCGCCGAGCGTGCGAAGGCCATCAGCGGCCGCACGAACATCCCGGTCGTCGTCTTCCCCGACGGCACCCACTTCACCGAGCCCACCGACGCCGAGCTCGGCGCAAAGCTCGACGAGGTCGCCGAAACGGCCGCCTGAGCCGTCGTAGACGCTCGACCCGACTCTGAGGCCTGACCGGCCTCAGGCGTCGGCGCGCGGTTCGAGGCCGCGCGCGACGACGGTCTCGAGGTCCTCACCGGTCCGCAGCAGGTGCTGCTGCAGCGCACGTGCCAGTTCGGCGTCGATCCAGACGGGCGTGCGCGCCGGCGCCGCCTCCTCGGCGGTCGCGCCCTCGGCGGAGGGGCCGCCGAGGAGTCTCGGCCGGAGCTTGCGGATCGTCTCCCAGTTCTCCGCCACCGAGATCTCGTACTTCCCGTCGCTGAAGCGCGCCGCGATCGTGCCGCTCTGCACGAGCCCGCGCACCGCGTGCGACGTCGAGCGGGTGAGCTCGGCGAGCTCGGCCACACTCAGCATCGGCGGCAGCTTCGCGGTGAATTCGTGACGGATCGCCTCGTCGAGCCGGGCGCGCGCGGCGTCGAGGCGCGCGAGCTGGTCGCGCCGCCGCGGCCGAGCGCGATGTCTGGCGGTCATGAGGCCCGGGTGCGCGTCCACGGCTCGCCCGGTTCGGTGGCATCGACCCGCTCGGCCGGCAGGTGGAACGAGGTCAGGCGCACGTGATCGCGCCGGCGGTCGCAGACACAGGGGATGAACGACTCCCCCAGAGCCGAGGTGACGATCTCGAAGTGCGTGCGCTCCCGGCGCGCGCCGCTGCGGCGAGCCCGCATGGTTCCTCCTCCACGACGCCGGCTGGGCGACGTCACCGGAGGTGACTGCGTAGGCGGCCGATCATGACGCGAGTCAGCGGTTCACCCGGTCGCCGTCGGAGCTGAGATCGGCATCGTCGGGGATCGGGGCCGCCTCGACGCCGGTTGCGGCGACCACATCGGCGACGAGCGCCGGGCTGCCGCCGATGACGGTCGAGTCGAAGTCGACCTCGGTCGCGAGCACCCACGCCCGGTCTTCGGGCCAGATGAGGCTCGGGGACACCGGTCGCGGCTCGCCCTCGCGCACCCACGGCGCCCGCGAGGGCCAGTCGGATGCCTCGAACTCGGCGATGCCCGCGTCGAACAGCAGGTGCGCGCGGCCCGGCAGCCGCAGTCGCGGCCCGGTCGCGGCGGCGGGATCGAGCCGTCGGAACGAGTCGCCCCAGCCCTCCCAGACGGCGGCCGAGCCGCGCTCGGGCGTCGCGGTGTGCCGAGCGAGCACCACGGCGAGCGCGGAAAGGTGCGCGGCATCCAACCGACCGGCCTCCGGTGCGTCGGCGCGCCAACCCGCTCGGGCCGGCACGCCTCCGTCGCGGACGTTGTCTGCGGGCGCCGCCTCCGGGATCCGCTGCCACTGCACGAGCGGATGCCACGTCGCGCCCACCTCGTCCGCGACCTCTCGCCACGATGCCGGCCGATGCTCCCACGCGGTCGGGCGCCGACCGTATGCGACCTCACGCCACGTCACGCCGACCGGTCTCCGGGCGTCGAGCGGATGGAAGACGCGCACGTACGCCGGGAACCCGGTCGGCAGGATCTGCGCGAGATGGCCGAAGCGGTCGGCCATGCGTTCGCGGACCCAGTCGCCGCGCGAGACATCCGACTGCCAGCGCATGCGCTCACGCTACCGGCGTCATGCCGCCGCGTACGGCTCAGCCGTCGCGCCCGCTCAGCGGAGCGCGGGGATGACCTCGCGCTCGTAGAGCTCGATGCCGGAACGGTCGTACGCGGCCTCGGGGAAGTACGAGATCGCGTACGCGAGCCCGCGCTCCTTGGCCTCCGCCAGCTTCGCCGTGACCTCGGCCACGGTGCCGACGAGGGCGCCCTCCGAGCGGTAGTCGCCGAGGAACCGGGCGGTCGCCTCCGCACCGAGGTACGGCGCGACGCGAGCCTCGATCACGGCGAGCCGGCGCTCGACGTCCGCGGCATCCTCACCGATGACGGTGTTGAAGTTCGCCGATCGGGTGATCGAGGCGAAGTCACGGCCCGCCCGCTCGGTGTGCCCGCGGAGGATCTCGGACTTGCGGGTGAACTCCTCGAGGCTGCCGAAGAAGTTCGTGTACGACGCGTACTGCGCGGCGATCTTCAGCGTCACCTTCTCGCCGCCGCCGGCGATCCACATCGGGATGCCGCCCTCCTGCAGCGGCATCGGCTGGAAGATGGCGCCGTCGACGTCGTAGTGCTCGCCGTGGAACGTCGCCGTGCCCGTGGTCCACGCCTGGTGCATGATCTCGGCGCCCTCGCGGAGCATCCGCAGCCGCTCGGGAGCATCCGGGAAGCCGTAGCCGAACGCGCGCCATTCGTGCTCGTACCAGCCCGCGCCAATGCCCATCTCGACGCGGCCGCCCGACACGACATCGGCGGTGGCAGCGACCTTCGCGAGGTACGCGGGGTTGCGGTAGCCCATGCAGGTGCACATCTGACCGAGTCGCACGCGCGTCGTGGACGCGGCGAACGCCGACATCAGCGACCACGCCTCGTGCGTCGCCTCCGTCGTCGACGGCACGGGGACGGTGTGGAAGTGGTCGTAGACCCAGATCGACTCCCAGGGCGAGTCGGGCGCATCGGCGCGCTCGGCGATCTCGCGCATCGTGCTCCAGTGCCGGGCCGGCTCGATGCCGACGAGATCGTGACGCCACCCCTGGGGAACGAACATTCCGAATCGCATGCGCACCAGCCTAGGCTGCGCTGCGCGGCCGCTCCTGCCGTCCGATCTCAGCGGCAGCACTGATGCCGGGATGCCCCACCGCTCGTAGGTTCGCCCGCATGAACCGATCGAGCACGCAACACTGCGATTTCGACGCCTCCGACTTCCGGGCGACCGCCGTCCGATCCTGCGGCAGCCGGCTGATCCGGGTCACCGGCGAAGGCCTCTGCCCGAGCGCGGGCTGGAGCCTCGAGCTCACCGCCGCGAACCCCGGGGTGGTGCCCCACCCGACGAGCCTCTGGCTCGCGCTCCGTGAGCAGGCCCCGCGCGACGCATCCGCACGTGTGCTGACGCCGGCCAGCGTGGAGGCCATCATCGAAGACTCGGAGGCCGACGAGGTCGTCATCCGCTTCGGGTGGCGGGACCCCATCCGGCTGCCCGTCCTCGAACTCGCGGCCGCGGGCGGCTCGCCGCGGCGCGGGGCGCTCGCGGTCGCGCGCGACTGAGCGGCTTGCCGGTCGGGCTCCCGCTCAGGCCAGTGCGAACCTCAGCTCGGCCATCGCCGGTCCGCTCCACACCGAGCCGTCGAGGTCGTCGCCGCGCACCGTGACCACCTTGCCGCCCTTCGCGATCACGAGCAGCGCGAGCTGGGGCAGCAGGTCGCCGGCGTGGCTGCCGTCGGCGAGCGCGTCGCCGGCGCCGTGATCGCTCGCGAACTGGATGGCTCCCGACTCCCGGTCGAGCGTGCCGTTCACCGATGTGGTGAAGTCGAACCAGAACGTCTCGACCGCACCATCGGCCGCCTCATGGGCGATCGCGGCGAGATCGCGCTCGACGCGCCCCGCGCTGCCCTCCGTGAGCGAGTGCAGTTGCGCCGCGGCTTCGCGCACGTTCAGCTTCGCCAGCTGCAGCCGCACGGCCTCATCGATCTCGGCGGCGTTCAGCCGGTCGGAGCCGCCGGCGACCGGCACGATGCGCCGGGCGTTCCGCACCCGCTCGATGAACAGGCTGAGCAGCGGTTCCGCGGAGAAGACGAACAGCGGCACGCGCTCGTCGGGGTCGAGCTCGTGCAGCGCCCGGCGGACGACGTCGACCACCCGCTTGGCGTAGAGGTCGAGGAGGGTCTTGCGGCCCTCGTCTCCCATGAGCCGGCTCGCCCCGCCCTGGCTGGCTCCGGCGGCCCGGTTGTGTCCGCGCGGCTTCTCCTCGTTCGGCTCGCGGTTCGTCGCCTCGTCGAGGTTCGCCACGCCCTCGGCGTCGACGTCGAGCTTGAACGCCCGGTCGGTGGGCGTCGCGTGCCAGAGGCACCACTCGTTCGCGGAGATCGTGATCGCGAACGCCTCCTGATCCTGGCTCGGAGCCCGCAGCAGCTGCCCGAGCGTGAAATGCGAGCCGACGTGCACGGCGTCGTCGAGCCGGTTCGGCAGCACGAAGACCTCTTCGAACTCGGGAGCCACGAAGATGGCCAGGGAACGGGCGAGATTGCCCCACAGCTGCTGGTCGCCGAGGATCGCGTCGCGCCGGGCGCGGAGCGCCTCGACCTCGTGCGCGGCCGCGCCCGATGCGCGCACCTGCTCGATCGCCTCGTCGAACCCGCTCTTCACGGCGACCTCGGCGCGTTCGCGCTCGGCGACCACCGGCGAGGTGGACGCGTAGATCGAGATCGCCGGGTGGTGGACCCCGGCCAGTGCGGTGAAATCGGCCGTGGTGGGCAACTCGTAATGAACGGTCATGCGTTCCTCCCCCGGGGATGCTCGCGACCCGCGACAGCGGTGTCGCACGCCCCCAGCCTATGAAGGCCGGGCTCCGAGCGACACCCCCCGAGCGCGGACGCTCAGGGCACCGTCAGGTGGGACCAGCCGACCGCCCGGCTACGCGTTCGCTCGAGGCGAGTCGACCGGCGCGCCGTCGGCGTCGCGCTCCCACTCCCGCACGGCGCGGGCGGCGATGAACGGGGCGCGCTGGTCGGCCCACTCGTCGACCGCGGCGAGCTCCGCCTCCTCCTGACGGGCCACGAAGGCGTCGGCGACGCGGCGGCCCGACTCCCGGCGCAGCTCGGCGCGGTAACGCGCGACCTCGACCGTCGGCGCCAGATCGTCGCGTGCAGCGCGCAGCCGTTCGGCTGTGCGGTCGCGCTCGGCCTCGACGATGGTCTCGTCGGTGATCGTCGCGACCTCGTCGTACGCCGTCGGCGCCATGAGGTTCTGCAGGGTCTTCGTCAGCACGGGCATGAGCTCGATGCAGACGAAGAGCAGCGCGATCATGAGATGCGCGAACCCGAGCAGGGTGTTCCGCTCGCCGATGCGCCACAGGGCCTCCAGGCGCGCCAGCATCCCGGTGCTCTGATCCGCCGCGGCCTCGAAGCGTGCGGTCTCGAGGTCGCGGGCGGCGACGAGCCGGTCGAGGCGCTCGCTGTCCTCGGCGAGCGTCGCCTCCGCCTGCGCGACCGACTCGGCTGCGCCGGCCTCGAGCCGCGCCTCGGCCTGGGCTTTCGCCTCGGCCTCTGCAGCCTTCGCGGCGTCGAGCGCCGCGAGCTTGCCGTCGCGGTCGAGCTTCTTCGACTGCGTGATCGGGCCGTCGCCGACGATGCCCGTGCCGCCGGTGCCGTCGAGCTCGGCGAGCCACACGCGGTTGGCCTCGTCGTACGCGGCCTGCGCGGCGGCGGTCGCCTGTTGTGCGGCGACGTAGTCGGGGTCCGCGGCGAGCGCGTCACGTCCGCCGGCGGTGATGAGCTCCCGCTGCGCGGCGACGCTCGCGGCGAGCTCGTCGATCTCGGCGTAGCGCGGGTCGGCCGCGAGCTCCTCCTCGAACGCCTGCTTCGCCTCGAGCGCCATCACCTCGGTCTCGGCGGCGATCTCGCGCTCGAAGACCTGGAGGGTGAGCGGGGTGGCGACGACGACGCCGATGACGAGGGCGAGGGCGACCCGAGGCAGGGCGACGAGCAGGTTCGCGGAGGCTCGCGGCTGACGCGGCATCCCGACCACGAGCATGCGGTCGATCGCGAGGATCACGAGGCCCCACATCAGGCCCACGACGACGGCGACCCACACCGGCGCGGTGAGCGCCATCGCGAGGGCGAAGGATGCGGCGGCGGCGGAGACGGCGGCGGTCGCGATGAGCACGATGCCCATGGCGACGTAGCGCTGTCGCTGCCCCGGCGCCCGTTCGAGCACGTCCTCGCGTGCCCCCGCGAGTGTCGCGAACGCGTCGCCGAATCGGCTCATGGTGGGCCCCCGTCCGTTTCCAGGCCCGTCACGATACTCCGCGAGCCCGGCGGCGTCACTCGGGAGAACCCCCGGATGTCCCGGAGCCGAGCGGGGCGGGCGTGCGAGCGGCCCGCCGGCCCGAGCCACCGCGCGCACGGCGGGACGGGCGGGCGGGCGCGGCGCTCAGCGCACGGGGTGGTTCGACCGGATCACCCCGGTCGGGTCGACGGCCCGCTTGATCTCGCGCAGGCGCTCGAGCCGGTCGCCGAAGAGCCGGCGGGGGTCGCGGCGGTGCTCGGCGAAGTTCAGGTATTCGACGTCGGCCCGCCACGGCTCGATGGCGGAGAACAGCCGGCCGAGCGAGCGGACCAGCGCATCCTCCATGCCCGGCAGCGCCATACCGCCCGCGAACACGAGGTACTCCGCATCGAAGCCGGCGGTCGCCCCGGGAGCGGGCACCGCGAAGCCGGCGGCGGCCCGATACGCGGCCGCTGGCCGGAGCACCCCGCCGAGATGGCGGATCTCGATCGTCATGAGCGCGGTGCCGGATGCCCCGCCGACGGCGCCCACGAAGGCGCGCACGGCCTCCGGGGTCAGCTCGTCGAGGGTCATCCCGTCGCCGAAGCCGGGCGACGGCTCGGGCGGATCCATGTGCAGCGCGAGGAGCTCGGCGGTCGGCTGCGGGTGGAACGTGTCGAGCTCCGCGCCGAGCGCGCGCAGGGGCGCGAGCAGGCCGTCGGCCCGGTCGGGCGACTCCTGCACGACCGCTTCGACGACGACGACCGAGCGTCCCGAGAGGAAGGGCGGCAGCTCGGGCAGCGGGGGCAGGTGCAGCACGCGCCCGACGCTCATCGCGGAGGCCGGCGCGGTCGTGGTCCACTCACGCCAGGCCTGCAGGACCTCCTCCGCGCGCTCGACGGGGAAGAGCAGCATGCCCGCCGTGACGTCGGCCACCTCGTGCAGCCGGAACTCCATCGCGGTGACGATGCCGAAGTCTCCGCCGCCGCCGCGCAGGGCCCAGAATAGGCTCGGGTCCTGCTCGGCGTCGACGCGGCGCAGGTGCCCTTCGGCGGTCACGAGCTCGATCGACAGCACGTGGTTGGCCGCGAGCCCGTGCGAGCGCGCGAGCCACGAGACGCCGCCGCCGAGCGTGTACCCGACGACGCCGACGTCGTGCGACGACCCGGCGAGCGCGGTGAGCCCGTGCGGCGCGACCGCGGCGACGACGTCGCCCCAGAGGGCTCCGGCCTCCACGCGGGCGACGCGCGCGTCGGGGTCGACCTCCACGCCGCGCAGCTCGTGCGTGCGGAGCAGGATCGCGTCGGCGAGCCCGTGGTCGGCGGCGAGTGGCGCCGCGTTGTGGCCGGTCGCCTGCGGCGCGACGGAGAGCCCGACGTCGCGGGCGGTCTCGACGGTGCGGACCACGTCGGCGGCCGAGGCCGCCACGACGACGGCGACGGGCCGCTGGTCGACGGTGAGGTTCCACGCGGAGCGCGCCTCGTCCCAGCCGGGGTCGCCCGGGATCGCGAGCCGGCCGTCGAGGCGGGAGGCGAGGAGTGCGAGCGCCTCGCGGAGGCTCAGGGTGGAGACATCCGCGCCGTTCGTCGTGGTGTCGGCGAGCGGGATGACGGGGGCGATGTGATCGGCGCGCGACTCGTCGTCGCGGAGTGCCGGCTCGGCGCCGGCGGGCACAGGGGTGTTCACTCTGCTGGATCCTTTCGGGGTCTCGTCGCGGGCCGGCGCACTCGGGCTGCTCGACGGCCGCGGGAGTCCCCGCGACGCGCACGACGCCCCACCATTGGAGCGGCGGCGCCGATCCGGCGCGTCAGGGCGCTCCCGCCGATCGCCTCAGGGTTCTCCCGCCCCCTCCGGAATAGGGCCGGCGGTCGAGCCGTTGCCCATGTGGATGACCACGACGCCCCGCCTGTCCGTACTCGACCTCATCCCGGTGCGGACCGGGCAGACCTCGGCCGACGCCGTCGCCTCGTCCGTCGCGCTCGCGCGCGCGGCCGATCGCCTCGGCTTCGAGCGCTACTGGTTCGCCGAGCACCACAACATGCCCGCCGTCGCGTCGACGACCCCGCCCGTGCTCATCGCCGCGATCGCGGCGAAGACCGAGCGGATCCGCGTCGGCTCGGGCGGCGTCATGCTGCCGAACCACGCCCCGCTCGTCGTCGCCGAGCAGTTCGCGGCGCTCGAGGCGCTGGCGCCCGGGCGCATCGATCTCGGCATCGGGCGCGCGCCGGGCAGCGACCCCGTCATCACGCAGCTGCTGCGCATCTCGGGGCCGACGGCCGACGTCGACCGGTTCCCCGACCACATCGCCGACATCCTGAGCCTCCTCTCCCCCGACGGCGCGACGCTGCGCCTCACCAGCGGACGCGAGTACCCGATCACCGCGACGCCGGCCGCGCAGGCGACGCCCACGCTGTGGCTGCTGGGCTCGAGCGACTACTCCGCGAAGCTCGCCGCCGAGCTCGGCCTGCCGTACGTCTTCGCGAACCACTTCTCGGGCGAGGGCCTTGAGCGGGCGCTCGAGCTGTACCGCACCGAGTACCGGCCGAGCGAGGCGCATCCCGCACCCGAGACGTTCCTGACCGTCAACGCCTCGGTCGCCCCGACCGCCGAGGAGGCGGCCGACCGGGCGCTGCCGCAGCTGCACTCCATGGCGAGGCTGCGCACGAACAAGCCCATGCGCCCGCTCGAGACGGTCGAGGAGGCGCTCGCCGCGCCCCGCGACTCGATCGGTGAGGAGGTCATCGCCGGCATGCGGCGACGCTGGATCATCGGCGACCCGGATGCCTCGGCCGCCGAGCTCCGTCGCCTCGCCGAGCGCCACGGCGTCGACGAGATCATGGTCGTCCCGATCGGCGGGACGTACGAGGCGGAACCCGCGGATGCCACGCCTGGTCGCGTGCAGACGCTCGAGCTGCTCGCGGGCGCCCTCGCGAGCTGAGTCGCCCCGGCGAGCTGAGTCGCCCCGGCGAGCTGAGTCGCCCCGATACGACGATGCCCCGGGCATCTGGCCCGGGGCATCCTGCTGTGCTTCGCGCGACGGCTCAGGCCGCGAGGCCGAGCCGGCGCAGGTCGTCGTTCGACGCGCGGTACTCGCCGCCCGCCTCGACGACCTGCTCGCGGGGCACGCGAGCGCCGTTCTGGATGCGCGCGTCCGCGCCGATCTCGGCGTAGGGGCCGACGATGGCGTTGCGGCCGACGACGGCTCGGCGGCCGACGTGCGCGTTGACCCCGATCGTGGCGCGCTCGGCGACGATCGCATCGCGATCGACCCAGCCGCCGGGGCCGATGGTCGCGTGCGGCTGCACCTCGGCGCCGGGGTCGACGTAGGCGGTCGGGTCGACGAAGGCGGTCGGGTCGACCTTCGCAGTCGTCGCGACGAGGCCGCGGCCGTTCGGGTGCTTGCGGTACCGCCGCAGCACCCCGGCGTCGTCCTCGAACTCGACGTAGTGGATGCCCACGGGCTCCTCCCTTCGCGGACGGGAGTCAGATCCGTCCGGACATTGGTACAACACCCGGTCTGACCTGGACATTCCCGGACTCTCGGTGCTGCCACTGAAACCGCGACGGGCTGGCCCTGAACGGCGCCGGATTCTCTTGTCGAGGCATCCTCAGCGTCACTACGGTCGCTCGTCATGTCCACCTACCTCCTCTGCGCCAACCCCATCCAGGGCCATGTCGGCCCCATCGTCGCGATCGCCCGCGACCTCGCCGCCCGCGGCCACGACGTCGCCGTCCTCACCGGTTCGCGGTTCCGTGCGAGCGTCGAAGAGGCCGGCGCCCGGCACCTGCCGCTCGGCGGCCTCGCCGACTACGACGACCGGCAGATGCACGATCACCTCCCGGAGCGGGACCGGCACCGCGGCGTCGCCAAACTCGAATACGACATCCAGACCGTGTTCATCCGTCCCATCCCCGATCAGACGCGGGCACTCGAGGAGGCGATCGCCCAACTCTCCCCCGACGCCGTCATCGTCGAGGCCGCCTTCGCGGGCGCCGTCCCCCTGCTGCTCGACGACCCGACGAGCCGGCCGCCGATCATCGCGGTCGGCGTCGTGCCGCTCAGCCAGTCGAGCACGGACGTCGCGCCCTACGGCCTGGGGCTCCGCCCGAACGCGAGCCCGGCCGGCCGTCTGCGGAACCGCGCGCTCAACCTGCTCGTGCAGCGCGTCGTCTTCCGCCGCACGCAACGCCTCGCCGACGACGTGCTCCGCTCACTCGGCCGGCCCGCGCTCGACGCCTTCGTGCTCGACTTCTCGCGCCGCTTCGACCGGTTCCTGCAGTTGTCCGCCGCCGAGTTCGAATACCCGCGGCACGATCTGTCGCCGAACGTCAGATTCGCGGGCACCGTGCTGCCGCCCGCCCCGGTCGCCGCGGCGCTGCCGACCTGGTGGGACGAGCTCGACCGCGCCGACCGACCGGTCGTGCACGTCACCCAGGGGACGATCGACAACCGCGATTTCGGGCGGCTCGTCCGGCCGACGCTCGACGCCCTGGCCGATCTCGACGTGCTCGTCGTGGTCTCCACGGGCGGCCGCCCGGTCGCCGAGCTCGGCGAGCTGCCGGCGAACGCGCGCGCGGCCGAGTTCCTGCCGTACGACCTGCTCTTCCCGAAGACCGACGTCTTCGTGACCAACGCCGGCTTCGGCGGCACCCAGTACGCCCTCAGCTTCGGGGTGCCGATCGTCGCCGCCGGCGAGACCGAGGACAAGCCCGAGGTCTCGGCGCGAGCCGAGTGGGCGGGCGTCGGCGTGAACCTCCGCACCGGCACTCCGACGCCGCGCGCCGTCGGCGATGCGGTCGCTCGGATCCTCGCCGACCGCGACTACCGCGACCGAGCTCGAGCGCTGGCCCGGGCGATCGCCGGCTACGACACGTTCGAGCTGATCGCCGAGGAGCTCGAGGCCCAGGTCGCGGCGGCGCGGCTGCGGCTGCAGACCCCGGTCGGCTGACGGCGGGCGCGTTCCGCGCCGGACCGCTCCCCGCGCCGGCGCCGCTCGTCACACCGGCCCGCTCACGGCGGCCGCTCGGGCGTCCGCGTCGCTTATCGCACCGGACCCGCTCTCAGCGGCCGCTCGGGCGCTCCCGGTACGCTCGTTGACCGGGGGATGGAGCGCGCATGCGCGGACGCCCGGGAGCGACGCACGGCACCCGGGCCGGTGAGGCGCCGCGCTCCCCACCCGCCCGTGCGAGCACGTGAGGAGCTGTTGTGACCACCACCCCGAGTCAGGCGACCGTCTATCTTCGGTCGAGCACCGCCGCGGAGGTGCACCTCGACGGCGAGATCGAGCACCTCATGGCGGCCAACGGCGATGCGCTGCGCGACCGCGTCGTCGAGGCGGTGCGCCTCCTGGCCGCCTCGGCGGGACATCCCGTGACGGCGACGCTCGTCGAGGGCTCGTCGCGGTGGCCCCTCGTGGTGCACCCCGACGGCACGGTCGCCGAGCCCGCGCCGCCGGCGCCCGAGCCGCTTCCGGCCGACCAGCTCGGCTTCGCCTCGCCGACCGGCGGAGCCGGCCTGCCGCCCCTGCCCGGTGCGCCGGTGCCGGCGGCCGCTCCCGTGGCGGCCCCGCCGGTCTCGGCGGTCGCGCCGCCCGTCGCTGCGGCTGCGGCCCCCGCCCCGGCGGCGCCGGTTGCCGCCGCACCCGTCGCGGACCCGGTTCCGGCCGGCCGGCCGGTCGCCTCGGCCGCCCCGAAGCCCACCGTCGACGACCTGCTGAACTCGCGCAGCCGACCGCGTCGGGACCGCGCGACGACCGGCTGGCGCGGAGCCGTGAGGCGCGCCACGGGCGGCGTCATCTCCCCCACACCGAGCCGCGCCGAGCGCTCGCGGCTCGAACGCGAACGGAAGGTGCAGCGCCGGCTCGACGGGTCGCGCACGATCGTGATCCTGAACCCCAAGGGCGGGGCGCACAAGACGACGAGCACGCTGCTGCTCGCGGCGACGTTCGGCACCCTGCGGGGCGGTTCGACGCTCGCCTGGGACAACAACGAGACCCGCGGAACGCTCGGCTGGCGCGCCCAGCACGCGCCGCATCACCGGACCGCGGTCGACCTGCTCGAAGACCTCGACAGCTTCGCCGACGCGGGCAGCGCGAGCCTCGCCCGGCTCGACGCGTACGTGCGCACGCAGGTGGACGCCCGCTTCGACGTGCTCGCCTCCGATGAGGATGCCGCGGCCTCGTCGACGATCGATGCGGCCGCGTTCGACCGCCTGCACGCGATGCTCGCCCGCTACTACCGGCTCATCCTCATCGACACGGGCAACAACATGCGCGCCTCGAACTGGGTGGCCTCGGTGGCGGCGGCCGACCAGCTCGTCATCGTGTCGACGGTCCGCGAGGACACCGCGGCGAGCGCGGCCTGGCTGCTCGACGGCCTCCGCGAGAAGGGCTTCGGGCAGAAGGTCGACGAGGCGGTCACGATCCTCGCGGCCCCCTCGGCGAAGCCCGACCCGCGGCTGACGGACCGGCTCGAGTCGCACTTCAGCCAGGTCACGTCGGCCGTCACGCAGGTGCCGTTCGACCCGGCGCTGGTCGACGGCGGCCCGATCGACTTCGACGCACTCTCCGAGGAGACGCGCGACGCGTGGCTCTCGGCCGCCGCGGTCATCGCCGAGCGGCTCTGAACGCCGGGCCGGCGGTGCCGGCCGGCAAACGAGGTTAGGCTAGCCTAAGCCGGTCCAGCACCGGATGCCTCGCCGCCGGCGCACCCGCCGGCGCCACCGCCCGGGACCGCCATGACCACCGACGCCCACGCCGAGCCGCTGCTCGCGCTGGACCGCGTCGGCATCCGACACGAGGGCGCGAGCGCGTCGACACCCGACGGCGTGAGCCTCGAGGTGCGACCGGGTGAGGTCGTGCTGATCCTCGGCCCGTCGGGGTGCGGCAAGTCGACGCTCACGCTCGCCCTCGACGGCCTCATCCCGCACGCGGTGCCGGCCGAGGTCGAGGGCACCGTGCGCATCGCGGGGCTCGACAGCCGCGACCACCCGGTCGGGGTGCTGAGCGAGCACGTCGCGATGGTCTTCCAGGACCCCGATGCGCAGGTCGTCACCGGGACGCTGCTCGACGAGGTCGCCTTCGGCCCTGAGAACCAGCTCGTGCCTGCGGAGGAGGTGCTCGCTCGGGCGGAGCGCGCGCTCAAGCTCGTCGGGCTCTGGGAGCGCCGGCACGAGAACCCCGACCGCCTCTCAGGGGGCGGCCGTCAGCGCCTTGCCATCGCCTGCGCGCTCGCGATGGCCTCGCCGGTTCTCGTGCTCGACGAGCCCACGGCGAACCTCGATCCCGCGGGCATCGACGAGGTGTACGCGGTGCTGCGCGAGCTCGCGAGCGAGCGCGACCACGCCATCGTCCTGGTCGAGCACAACCTCGACGCGGCGGTCGACCTCGTCGACCGCGTCGTGGTGCTCGACCGCGCCGGCCGGCTCGTGGTCGACGGGCCGGCCCGCGAGGTGCTGCAGCAGCGGGCCGACGAGCTCCTCGCTCTCGGCGTGTGGCTGCCCGTGTCGACGCTCGCCGCGCTGCGGCTCCGCGAGGCCGGCGTCCTGCTCGAGCCCCTGCCGCTCACGCCGTCGGAGCTCGCCGAGGCGCTCGACGCGCGGGCCTCCCTCCCGGCGCCGCTGAGCGACGGGGCGACCGGCACGGCGACGAACCCGACCGCGACCGACGTCGGGGCGGCCGGCGACCGGGCGGCCGGCGACCCGGCCATCCGGGTCCGCGGACTCTCGGTGCAGCGGGGCGGACGGCGAGGCCCCGTCGTCGTGCACGACGTCGACCTCGACGTGCAGGCGGGCGAGTTCCTCGCCATCGTGGGCACGAACGGCGCGGGCAAGACGAGCCTGCTGCAGGCCATCGCCGGAGTGATTCCCGCCCCGGCGGGCGCCATCGACGTGCTCGGACTCGACCCGGTGCGGGCCGACGCCCGCGAGCGCAGCCGCCGTATCGGCTTCGTGTTCCAGAACCCCGAGCACCAGTTCGTCGCGGGCACGGTCGCCGAGGAGCTCGAGGTCGGGCTCCTCGTGCAGGGCGTCGCGGAAGGCGAGCGGGCGGCCGTCGTCGAGGGGATGCTCCGCCGCTTCGGACTCGACGGGCTGGCCGGACAGCACCCGTTCCTCCTCTCGGGCGGCCAGAAGCGACGCCTGTCGGTCGGCACGGCGCTCGTGGCCGGGGCCCCCGTGCTCGCGCTGGATGAGCCGACCTTCGGACAGGACCGCGAGCGGGCCTCCGAACTCCTCGCCATGCTCCGCGACCTGAACGAGCAGGGCACCACGATCGTCGTGGTGACGCACGACCTCCAGCTCGTCGCCGACCACGCGACGCGCACGGCCGTGATGGCGGAGGGGCGGCTGCTCGGTGCCGGCCCCACGGCGGAGGTGCTGGCTGGCCCGCTCATCGAGCAGGCCGGGTTGCGGCATCCCCCGCTCGCGCGGGCGACGCGCGGACTCGCGAACCATCCCGCGTGGCGCACGGTGACGCGGATGTCGCAGCTGCCGCGCTCCTCGGAGGCGGCGGCGTGAGCGGGGCAGCGCGCACCGCATCCACGCCGGTCGCCGGTTCGCCGGCGGCCGCCGCTCCGGGGGCGGGCTCCACCGGCGCCATCGACCCGTTCGCCGAGCGCCGGCCCGCGCGCGGCCGGTTCCTGCATGCGCTGAACCCGCTCGCGAAGCTCGCGGCGCCGCTGCCGGTCATGGTGGCGCTGATCTTCACGCGCGGCGTGCCGATCCCGGCGGCGATCCTCATCGGCGCGCTCCTGCTCATCCTGGTCGGGGCGAGCCTGCGCCCGCGCGCCGTCGTCGCGCTCGTCGTCGGCACGCCGGTGCTGGTCGCCCTGCTCGGCCTGAGCTTCGGCGTGTGGGTCGACCCGGCCCGCATCCCGGTCGACGCGCCCGGAGCATCCGTGGTGCTCGCGTACGTGGGCGACTGGCGGTTCACGCTCGCCGCGTACCTCGTCGGCGTCGCGACGGCCGTGCGCATCGCGGCGCTCGTGATGCTCTCGCTCATCGCCGGGCTCACCACGGGCGGCCCCGAGCTCGTCCGCGCGCTCGTGCAGAACCTCCGGGTGCCGTACCGCATCGGATACACGGCCCTCGCGGCGCTTCGCTTCGTGCCGCGCTTCGGCCACGAGCTCGAGGTCATCCGTGCCGCGCACCGGGTGCGCGGCACCGACCACGGCCGCGGACCAGTCGCCTGGGCGCGCCGCACCGTGGGTCTGGCGATCCCGCTGCTCGCGAGCGCGATCCGGCACGCCGAGCGGGTCGCCCTCGCGATGGACGCGAGGGCGTTCGGGGCGCATCCGACCCGCACCGAGCGCACCATCAGCCGGTGGCGGGTGCGCGACAGCGTCTTCGTCGTCGTGTTCTGGGCGTTCGCGGCGCTCGTCTACTGGTGGGGCCTGACGGTCGGGTTCGGGGCGCTGTCGCCCGACAGCTCCGGCGTCCGCGCATGACCGCGTCCCCGCGACGTACGGCGCAGCACACCGCCGCCGCACCCCCGGCCGGCGCCGCCGGCGCCCACCGCACCCCCGACAGGAGACCCGACGTGAAGCTGCCCACCCGCATCCTGCTCACCTGCGCCGCCATCGGCACGGCGGGCGGACTGCTGCTCGTGCCACTGAACTGGATCTCGGCGTCGATCGCCGCCGCGATGCCGCTGCTCTACGCCGTGCTCTCCGGCGTGTGGACGGTGCCGTTCGTCGTGGCGTTCGCCCTGATCCGGCGCCCGGGCACGGCGCTGCTGACCGGGCTCATCGCAGGCATCGTCAACGCCGGGCTCACGCCGCAGGGTCCGTCCGCGATCCTCACCTCCCTCATGGTCGGCGCCATGATCGAGATCCCCATCGCGCTCGGCGGCTACCGCTCGTGGCGGGCCTGGATCTGGTACGTCGGGGCCGCCGTGTTCGGGCTCGCGTACTCGCTGTACTCCATGGCCTACCTCGATTTCGGCGCGAACCCGGTGTGGATGCAGGCGGCGTATGCCGTGATCGGCACGGCCTCGAACGTGGCGGCGATCTGGGTCGGCCGGTCCATCGCCGCCCGCCTGGAGGCTGCCGGTGTGGCGCGCGGGCTGCAGCCGCGTCAGGCGGCGCCGGCGGTCGCGGCCCGGCAGGAGCCGGCGGCCGGCTGACCGGCGACCATCGCGAAGACGACGAGGGCCGGGGCGATCGATCGCCCCGGCCCTCGTCGTGCGCCGGCCCTACTCGGCCGCCTGCGTGTCCTCGATCTCGACGACGAACACCAGCGTCTGGCCGCCGAGCTCGTGCGCGGCCGGGTCGGTGCCGTAGCCGAGCTCCGGCGGGATCGTGACGATGAGCTTGGTGCCCACCTTCTGGCCGACGAGCGCCGCGGCGAAGCCGGTGATGACGCCCGAGGTGGAGAACGTGGCGGGCTCGCCGCGCGAGTACGAGCTGTCGAAGCTCTCCTTCGTGGCCCAGTTGATGCCCTCGTACTGCACGGTGACGCTGTCGCCCTCGCCGACCGTGGCGCCGTCGCCCTCCTCGAGGACCTTCAGCTGCAGCTCGGTCGATGCGGGAGCGTCGGGGATCACGACGGTGGGCGCCTCGTCGCCGTTGAACGTGACCTCCGGGACGTTCTCGGTCCACTCGGCCGGGGTCGGCAGCGGCTCGGGGGTCGGCTCTTCGACGATGCCCGTGACGTCGGCGACGATGACGACCGCCTCGCCCGGGGCGACACCGATGGTCTCGTTGCCCTGGTCGCCGTACACCGCGGAGGCGGGGGCGACGGTCACGGTGCGCGAGCCGACGGGGACGCAGTCGATCGAGGCGCCGAACGCCTCGAGCACGGTGTCGTCGCCGACGCCGAGCTGCGCGGGCTGGGAGACGAGCCGCTCGCCGCTCGTGCTCGAGAACATGCTGATGACGACGTCGACGACGTCGCCCGCCGCGGTCTCGTCGCCGTCGCCCTCGATGGCGACGGTCCGCTCGAGCTTCTTGGTCTCGAGCGGGGTGTCGAAGGTCGCCGTCGGCTCGGCGGCGCCGAAGTCGCCCTCGACCTTCACGCCGTCGGAGAGGTCGCCCGAGCTGACGTCCATGCAGGCGGCGGCGGTCGGGGTGGGGGTCGACTCGGCGTCTCCGCCGCCGGCGCATCCGGCCAGGACGAGGGCGGAGACGGCGGCGAGCGCGACGGGCGCGGCGCGGCGCATGGCGCGATTCATGGATGAGCTCACTTCGATCGAGGTCAGGACCCGACCAGTCTGCCCCCTCCGCATCACGATTGCCTGAGTCGAGCCGATTCGCGGCGCAGCCGGGCGCGATCCTCGCCGCCGGGGGCGGCAGGCGGCATGATATACCCATGGGGGAACAAACCGACGTGCGTGATGCCGTCAGGAGATTCGTCGAGGATGCCTCGTCATTCGCGGACCTCGACGCGGAACTGTGGGAGCCGATCTCCCTGGCGACGATCCTGCGCTCCGACCCGCAGTTGGGTGAGCTCGTGCTCGACGCCTGCTGCGGCGACGGCGCGTCCGCCGTGCCCACCGCCGAGCTGGTCGGACCCGACGGACTGGTCGACGCCGTCGACGTCGCCGCCCCGATGATCGAGCTCGCCCGGGCGCGCGCCGCCGCACTCGGAGCCGGCCGCGGTGAGGGCGCCGCGGGCGACCTGCTGCCGCAGCTCTCCTTCCACGTCGCCGACGTGGCGGAGTGGCAGACCGAGGGGTACGACCTGGTGCAGTGCGTGCTCGGCGTCTTCTTCTTCGACGACCTCGACGCCGGCGCGCGGCAGCTCGTCTCCCGCGCGAAGCCCGGCGGACGGGTGGCGATCACACTGTGGGGCGCCGACGCGTTCAGCGGCTTCACCGAACTGCTGGTGTCCGCCGTCGAGGCGGAGGCCGGCGAGGACGCCGTCGCCGGCTTCCGGGAACGGATGCAGCGGCACGAGGAGCCCGGCACCGCGGGCGCCCTCGCGCACTGGCTGCACACGCTCGGTCTGGTCGACGTTCGCGCGGAAGAGGTGCCGCGCCATCTCGACCTCGACGACGACCTCGCCTGGCGCCTCGTGCTCGGCACGGGCCGCCAGCGACTCGTCGCCGATCTCGACGACGAGACGCGCGAGCGCGTCCGCGGGCGGTTCGTCGCGGCGCTCCGCGATCACGGCGTCGCGCGCGTCGACATCGGCACGATCGTGGGCGTGGGGCGCCGGCCGGAGGAACCGGTCGCACCGGCGTGATCGGTGGTCGGCGCGCGTCCGGTCAGGATTCGGCGCCGTCCGGGCCAGGTGCGGGCTCGGCCTCGCTCGGCCCGGCCGCGCCGCGTTCCGCGCCGCCCGGCTCCGCGCCCGTCGCGACCGGCCGGTCGGTGCGCGACCACTGGCTCCACGAGCCGGGGTAGAGCACCGCGTCGATGCCCGCGAGCGCGAGTGCGGCGACCTCGTGCGCACCCGTGACGCCGGAGCCGCAGTACGCGCCCACGCGGGCGCCGGGCACCGCACCGAGCTCGGCGAAGCGCGTCCGCAGCGCGTCGGGAGCGAGGAACCTGCCGTCGGCCCCGACGTTCGCCGCCGTCGGCGCGGAGATCGCCCCGGGGATATGGCCGGCCTCGGGGTCGACGGGCTCCACCTCCCCGCGGTATCGCTCGCCGGCCCGCGCGTCGAGCAGCACGCCCTCAGCGGCGATCGCCGCCGCCTCGTCGATGCCCGCCACCGGCATGCTGCCGTAGTGCGCGGTCGCGTCACCCGGTTCCGGAACGACGTCGCCGGTCTCGAGCGGATGCCCCGCCGCGACCCAGGCCGCGAGCCCGCCGTCGAGCATCCGGACGTCGTCGAAACCGGCGTACCGCAGGAGCCACCAGGCCCGGGCGGCCGACTGGTTGGCGAGGTCGTCGACGACGACGGCGGTGTCGCCGTCATGGAGCCCCCAGCGCCGCATCGCGCGGGTGAGGGCGGCCTCGCCGGGCAGCGGATGGCGCCCCTCGCCCTGTCGCGCGTGGTCGGCGAGCTCGGTGTCGAGGTCGACGTAGACGGCGCCGGGGATGTGCCCGGCACGATGCGCGTCGCGGCCGTCGGGCTGCTGCAGCGACCAGCGCACGTCGAGCACCACGGTGCGTGCGCCGCGGCGCTCGGGGTGCTCTGCGAGGCGCGCGGCCAGCTCGTCCGCGTCGATGAGGATCGGCCGTCGTGCGGCGTCGGGGCGGGTCATCCGGCGTGCTCCGCTTCATAGCTCGCGGATCCGGGCGCTCCGCCGCGCATCGCGAGCACCTCGCCCGTCGTCGAGAAGGTGATCCACGCGTCGTAGTACTCGCCCGAGATCGGCACGTCGAACACGATCTGCGCCGCGTCCGAACCCGGCGGCGTGCTGCGGTCGAGGTACACCCACTGGTCGGGTCGGTCGGGGTCGGGCTCCTCGATGCCGCTCAGCCGTCTGGCCTCGGCGATGAGGCCGGGCATGACCGAGTAGTCGATGGCCGACGCGTCGAAGAGCAGACTCTCGAGCTCGCCCGGCTCGGGCTGGTCGGCCGAGGCGCCCGTGCGTTCGACGCCGTCGCGCTCGACGAGGAAGTCGTCCAGCGTCGCGGCACCGGGCGCGCTCGGCGCCACCGCCGAGAGCCGGCTGCCCCAGAACGACAGCTGCGTCACCTGCGGCGAGCCGAGCTCCTCGGCCAGCAGACCCACCGCCCGCTCGGCGTTGTCGCCGACGAACATGCCTGCGGCCGCCTCGGCCGCGGCCTCGGCTTCCGCCTCCGCCTCGGCTCTGCCCTCGTCCGAGGCGGCATGGCGCACCTCGCCGAGTGTCGTCTGTCCGCTCATGAGTGCGGCGATCGTCGGGTACGCGGGGATGAGCGCCACCGCGGCGCCAACGAGGGCGCCGACGACGTAGACCGCCGGCGGGATGCGTCGGAGCCCGGCGCGCTGCGCGTGCTCGGGCGCCGGGGTGAACGGCGGGGCCGTGCGCACCTCCCGAACGCGCTCGTCGGACCTCGCCTGCACCGCCCAGTCGTCGGGCGGGTCCATCACGATCGTGGCGGCTGAGGGGCCGCGCTCGGCCGTCATCACGACGACGACCTCCTCGGGCTGCAGCCTCGGGATCTCGACGAGATCGACGAGTCGCCGGGTGCGCACCTCGAACGGGGAGCCGAAGCGCGGCACGACGACGAGGTCGAGATCGCAGACCGGCTGGTCGTTGATCGAGGTGCCGGTGCGAGTGATGCGCCGAACCCGGGCGAGCGCGAGCCGGCCTTCGGACTCCGCTCGTGCGAGATCGTCGGCCGAGGGGGTGCCGGCGAGCCCGGCGAGGCCGCCCGACCCGGCGAGCCCGCCCACGATGAGCACGAGGGGCAGGAGCACGCTGAACGCGATGACGCACGGGATGACGAGCCCACTCCACGCGTCGTCGGCCGAGAGGATCCAGGCGGCGACGCCGGCGAGCCCGGCGCCCATGAGAACGGACAGCAGCACGCGGATCACACGCCCACGCTAGCGGCTGGCCGAGGGATGCCAGGACCCGCCCGTTAAGCTGGAAGCCGGACGGATGCGCGGCGCGAGGAGGATGGATGGGTTTCAGCCTCGTCGCCTTCGGCGCCCTCTCCCTCCTGACGCCCCTGCTGACGAGGTTGCTCGGCCGGCGGGTGTTCCTCGTGGTCGCACTGCTGCCCGCCGCCGTGTTCGTCTGGCTGCTGACCAGACTCCCCGACGTGCTGGCGGGCGAGCCGCTCGTCGAGTCCATCCCCTGGATCCCCGCGCTCGACATCGCGCTGTCGTTCCGGCTCGACGCCCTGGCGATGCTGCTCGCGCTGGTCGTCACCGGCGTCGGCGCGCTCGTCCTGGCGTACTGCACGTGGTACTTCGACGACGACGAGCCGGCGCTCGGCCGGTTCGCCGCGCTGCTGCTGGCCTTCGCGGGCGTGATGCTGGGGCTCGTGACGGCCGACGACGTGTTCGTGCTGTTCACCTTCTGGGAGGCCACGAGTGTGCTCTCCTACCTCCTCATCGGCCACTACACGGGTCGGAAGGAGAGCCGCGGCGCCGCCCTGCAGGCCCTCACGGTCACCACATTCGGCGGACTCGCGATGCTGGTGGGGCTCGTGCTGCTGTCGGTCGAGGGCGGGACGACGTCGCTGTCCGAGCTCGTGGCGTCGCCGGTCACGGGCACCGCCGGCGAGTGGGGCATCGCGCTCGTGCTCGTCGGCGCGATCTCCAAGAGCGCCCTCGTGCCCTTCCACTTCTGGCTGCCGGCCGCCATGGCGGCACCGACCCCGGTGAGCGCCTACCTGCACGCGGCGGCCATGGTGAAAGCGGGCGTGTACCTCGTCGCGCGACTCGCCCCCGGGTACGCGGACCTCACGGTGTGGCATCCGATCGTGATCCTCCTCGGCGGCCTGACGATGCTCGTCGGGGGCTGGCGTGCGCTCCGGCAGTACGACCTCAAGCTGCTGCTCGCCTACGGCACCGTGAGCCAGCTCGGCTTCCTCGTGCTCGTCACGGGGTTCGGCACGCACGATGCGGCGCTCGCGGGCGTCGCCCTTCTGCTCGCGCACGCCCTGTTCAAGGCGGCGCTGTTCCTCATCGTCGGCATCGTCGACCACGCCGCCGGCACGCGCGACTGGCGGAAGCTCTCGGGGCTCGGCCGGCGCATGCCGGTCATCGCCGGGTTCGCGATCCTCGCCGCAGCATCCATGGCCGGCGTGCCGCCGCTGCTCGGCTTCGTGGCGAAGGAGGGCGTCTTCACGGCGTTCCTCGAGGCCGCGACATCCGGGGAGTCCGCCATCGCCGCGTGGGGCTGGCTGGCCCTCGCCGGCGCGTTCGCGGGCTCCGTGCTGACGGTGGCCTACAGCGTGCGGTTCGTCTGGGGGGCGTTCTTCACGCGCCCCGACGTCGCGCCCACGCCGCTGCACCGCCCGAGTCCGCTCATCGGCATCGCGCCGGGGGTGCTCGCCGTCGCGAGCCTCGTCGCCGCCTTCGCGATCGCGTGGATCGAGCCGCTCCTCGCGGCCTACGCCGACCAGCTCCCCGGCGGAACGGGGTACCACCTCGCGCTCTGGCACGGCCTCGAGCCGGCACTCTGGCTGTCGCTCGCCGTGTTCGCGCTCGGCGCGCTTCTCGTCTGGGGGAGGGCCCGCGTCGCGCGCATGCAGGCGGCGCTACCGCCGATCCTCGACTCGGGCCGCGGATACCTCGGCATCGTCTCGGTCGTCGACCAGTTCGCCGCGTGGGTCACGACGGCGATCCAGCACCGCGGGCTGCCCGGCTATCTCGCCCTCATCGTGCTGGTCTTCATCGGGGGGCTCGGCTTCGCCGGCATCGTGAACACCGCCTGGCCCGGCAGCGTCCGGCTCTGGGACTACCCGTCGCAGCCCTTCCTCGCCGCGGTCATGGCGATCGCGGCCGTCGCCGCAGCCGTCGTCAAGCAGCGCATGACCGCCGTGCTCCTCGTGAGCGTCACCGGGTACGGCCTCGTGCTCCTGTTCGGCATGTCGGGCGCGCCCGACCTCGCACTCACGCAGGCCCTCGTCGAGACGATCGTGCTCGTTGTCTTCGTGCTCGTGCTGCGCCGGCTTCCCAAGCAGATCGCGCAGCGGCATCCTCCGGTGCACAAGCTGGTGCGCGGCATCATCGGCGGAGTCGCCGGCGTGGTGATGGCCGTCGTCGGGTTCATCGCGCTCGGCGCACGCGTGGAGCCCTCGATCGCCGACGGGCTGCCCGCGCTCGCGATCGAGGCTCACGGCAAGAACATCGTGAACGTCATGCTCGTCGACATCCGCGCCTGGGACACGCTCGGCGAGATCTCGGTGCTCGTCGCCGTGGCGACGGGCGTGGCGAGCCTCCTCTTCGTCTCGGGGCGCACCGGGGGCGCGCCCCGGCTCGAGGAGCAGCCGAACCGACGAGACCGGTTGCGGCCCGTCCCCGAGCCGGCATCCAGCATCCGCGCCGCGCGGCCGAGCCTCGCCGAGGTCGAAGGCGAGACGGATGCCGCGGCAGAGGCGGCCGAGACCCGCCAGACCTGGCTCCTCGCCGGGCGCACCCTGTCGCCGCGCCGCCGGTCGATCCTCATCGAGGTGCTCGTGCGGCTGCTCTTCCACCCCGCCATCGTCGTGTCGGTGTACTTGCTCTTCGTCGGGCACAATGCCCCCGGCGGCGGCTTCGCCGGCGGACTGCTCGCGGGCCTCGCGCTCGTCGCCCGGTACCTCGCCGGCGGCCGCTACGAACTCGGCGAAGCCGCGCCCGTCGACGCCGGGCGGCTGCTCGGCACCGGGCTGCTGCTCGCCGCAGGCACCGCCGCCTCATCGCTCGTGTTCGGGATGACGGTGTTCGAGTCGAGCTGGTTCGAGCTCGACGTCCCCGTGCTCGGCACGCTGTCGATCGGCACCTCCACCCTCTTCGACATCGGCGTGTACCTCGTCGTCATCGGACTCGTGCTCGACATCCTGCGCTCGCTCGGCGCCGAGGTCGACCGACAGGAGGAGGAGTCGGAGGAGGAGCATCCCGGATTCGGCGCGACCGAGCACGGCACCGGCCAGGCGGAGGGCGCCCCGACGGGCGAGGTGGCGGCGGCCTCGCAGGGCGGGGGTGATCGCGGATGACCGCGTCGCTGACCCTGGTCGTGCTGATGGCCGTGCTCTTCGGAGCCGGGATCTCGATCATGCTCGAGCGCAGCCTCACGCGCATCCTCATCGGGTTCCTTCTCGTGGGCAACGCCGTGAACATCCTCATCTACCTGATGAGCGGCGCCCCCGGCCTCGCGCCCATCCTCGGCGAGGGCGTCGACCCCGAGGAGATCTCCGATCCGTTGCCACAGGCGTTCGTGCTCACGGCGATCGTCATCAACCTCGGCATCACGGCGTTCATGCTCGCGCTCATCTACCGGTCCTGGTGGCTCGCCCAGCTCGGCGAGAAGGGCGACCTCGTCGACGACGAGGCCGAGCTCGTGGAGGACGCGGAGGAGGCGGCCGACCTCATCCGCTCCTCCGCCGCCGACGACCGCGCCATCCAGGAGATCATCGAGGCCAGCGACGAGGAGCCCGCGCCGGCCCGGCCCGGAGACGGGGAGGTGCGCCGGTGACCGCCGTCCTCGTCCCGCTCGTCGTGCTGCTGCCGCTCATCGGCGCCGCGGTCGCCCTCATCCTCGGCCGCCACCGACGCGCGCAGATGGCGGTGTCGGCGAGCGTCCTCGGCGCGGTCGCCGTGATCGCCGCCATCCTCCTCGTGAACGTCGACGAGACCGGGCATGGCGCGGTCGTCGCGGTCGGCGGCTGGGAGGCGCCGTTCGGGATCGTGCTCGTCGTCGACCGGCTGTCGGCCATCATGCTCGTGATCTCCGCGGTCGTGCTCCTCGGCGTCCTCGTCTACGCCGTCGGGCAGGGCATCGCCGACCAGCACCGCGAGACCCCGGTCTCGATCTTCCACCCGACGTACCTCATCCTGTCGGCGGGCGTGTTCAACGCCTTCATCGCGGGCGACCTGTTCAACCTCTACGTCGGGTTCGAGATCCTGCTGTCGGCGAGCTATGTGCTGCTGACGCTCGGCGGCACCGGTGAGCGGATCCGGGCGGGCGTGACCTACATCATCGTGAGCCTCGTGTCGTCGCTGTTCTTCCTCAGCGCCATCGCGCTCATCTACGGGGCGACGGGCACGGCGAACATCGCGCAGCTCTCGGTGCGGATCGCGGAGCTCCCGTCGAGCGTGCAGCTCATCCTGCACCTGCTGCTGCTCATCGCGTTCGGCATCAAGGCCGCCGTGTTCCCGCTGTCGTTCTGGCTGCCCGACTCCTACCCGACGGCGCCCGCGCCGGTCACGGCCGTGTTCGCGGGCCTGCTCACCAAGGTCGGCGTGTACGCGATCATCCGCACCGAGACCGTGATCTTCACAGAGAGCGACCTATCGACGCTGCTGCTCGTGATCGGAGGGCTGACGATGCTCGTCGGCATCCTCGGCGCGCTCACCCAGGCCGATATCAAGCGTCTGCTCTCGTTCACGCTGGTCAGCCACATCGGCTACATGATCTTCGGCATCGGACTGTCGACGGAGCTCGGCCTCGCCGCGACGATCTACTACGTCGTCCACCACATCACCGTGCAGACCGCGCTGTTCCTCACGACGGGGCTCATCGAGCGGTTCGGCGGGGCGACCTCGATCAACGGGCTCGCGGGCCTGCTGAAGGCGTCGCCGCTGCTCGCGATCCTGTTCTTCCTGCCGGCCCTGAACCTCGGCGGCATCCCGCCGTTCTCCGGGTTCCTCGGCAAGGTGGGCCTCTTCGTCGCCGGCGCCGAAGGCGCCCCCGCGGACGTCGGCGGCCCGGCGTGGCTCACCTGGGCGGTCATCGCGGCGGGCGCCGTGACGTCGCTGATCACGCTGTACGCGCTGACCCGGTTCTGGAACATGGCGTTCTGGCGGGGACGCGACGAGCTCGAGGGCTACGAGTCGGTGCTGCTGAACTCCGTGCAGGAATGGGAGGGCGGCACGTCCACGACGACCGCGACCCGCACCACGCCGTGGCTCATGGTAACCGCGACGACGGCCCTCGTGGCGGTGACGCTCCTGCTCACGGTCTTCGCGGGACCGCTGTTCGACCTCACCGGCCGGGCGGCGGAGAACCTCGTCGACCCCGACATGTACGTGTCGATGGTGTTCCCCGGAGGCATCCGATGAACCCGGCGCGGGCCGAGGGTCACGAGCCGTCGCGGTGGCGGTCGGCGTGGCGGCAGCTGCCGCTGCTCGTCGCCCTCGTGGTGCTGTGGCTGCTGCTCTGGGACCACATCGACGTGCTGACCGTGGTGACCGGAGTGCTCCTCGCCATCGGCGTCACGCGCGCGCTGTACCTGCCGCCGGTGCTGCTCTCCGGCCGGTTCAACCCGTGGCGTGGCCTGCTGCTCGGCCTCCGCATGATGTTCGACGTCGTGGTCGCGTCGCTCCAGGTCGCGGGCCTCGCGATCTGGCCATGGTGGAAGCCGATGAACTCGCTCATCGCCGTGCAGCTGCTGACCCGCAGCGACCTCGTGACCACGCTCACGGCCGAGGCGATCTCCGTCGTGCCCGGCACGGTGGTCGTCGACATCGACCGCGAGCGCGGCCTGCTGTACCTGCATGCGCTGGGCACGCGCACGGCCGCCGACATCGACCGCACGCGTCGCAACGTGCTCGGCACCGAGGAGCGGATCGTGCTGGCGATCGGCACGCGCGCGCAGGCGGAGTCGGTGCGGCGGGCACGGCGCGAGCGACGCGCAGCCGGTGCGGATGCCCCGCGCCGAGGCATCCGCGACGACACGCACTCGGGTGGCGCGCACTCGGGCGACGCGTATTCGGGCGACGCGCATTCGAAGGAGGAGATGTGACCTTCCTGCAGCTCATCAGCATCGCCGCGGGCATCATGTTCGGCATCGGCGCCCTCGCAGCCGTCGTCCGGATCATCCGCGGCCCGTCCATCCTCGACCGCGCCCTCGCGACCGACGTGCTGCTCGCGATCGCGATGTGCGGGCTCGGCGCCGAGATGGCGATCAACCGGCACACCGACACGCTCGTGATCCTGCTGGTGCTCGCGATGTTCGCGGTCGTCGGCTCGATCTCGATCGCGCGGTTCATGGCGAAGCAGGATGCCTCGTGAGCGCGGGCGAGATCGTCGCGGGCGTGCTCATCCTCCTGAGCGCGTTCCTGTCGATGGCCGCGGGCATCGGCATCGTGCGCTTCCCCGACGTGCTGACCCGCCTCCATGCGGCGACGAAGCCGCAGGTGCTGGGCCTCGCCGCGGTGCTGCTCGCGATCGTGCTGCGAGCCCCCACCTGGGGCGTCGTGACGACGGTGGTGCTCATCATGACGTTCCAGCTGCTCACCCAGCCCATGACGGCGCACATGCTGGGCCGCAGCGCCTATCGCACCGACCACGTGCGCCGCGACCTGCTCATCGAGGACGACCTCGGCCGCGACATCGCGGCGCACGCGGACGACTGATGGCGAGGCGCGACCGGCGGACTACCCGCGGCCGGTGAAGGCCGGCTTCCGCTTCTCCTGGAACGCGGCGAACCCCTCGCGGTAGTCGTCGGTGTCGCAGAGCGCGGCCTGCGCGCGGTTCTCCTCCGCCATCGAGGCCCAGAGCCCGAGGCGGTCGTCGCGGAGCGACGCGATGAGCCGCTTGGATGCCACGAACGCCTGGGTCGCACCTCGCGCGGCGGTGCGGGCGGCCTCACGGGTCGCCTCGACGACCTCGTCGGCCGGCAGCACCCGCGAGAACAGTCCGGCGGTGACGGCCTCCTCCCCCGACATCAGGCGGCCGGTGACGATGAGGTCCATCGTGCGATGCGCGCCGAGTCGCTCGAAGAAGAGGGCGTGCCCGCCCGAGTCGAGCGTCGCGCCGAGGTTCGCGAACGGCGAGCCGATCTTCGCCGTGTCGGCGACGTAGACGATGTCGGTGGCGATGAGCAGGCCGAGTCCCACTCCGAGGCAGGCGCCGTGTGCGACGGCGAACGTCGGCACCGGGACGGCGGCCATGCGCTGCAGCAGCGGCTCGACGAGCCCGCCGAGGTAGCCCTGCACGTCGTCATCTCGGGGGTCGACGCCCGAGATGTCGCGGCCGGCGCAGAACGCCCGGCCTTCGCCGCGGAGCACGAGGGCGCGCACCTCGCCCGCGTCGGCTCGCCGCTCGACCTCCGCGTACGCGCCGGCGAGCCCGCTGATGGCCTCCTCGTCGAGTGCGTTCAGCTTCTCGGGAGAGTTCAGCACGATCTCGGCGACGCCGCCGGCCAGGATGATCTCGATCATGTCGCTCCGTTCCGACGCGGCCGCAGCTCAAACGTCGTAGTCGACGACGACCCGCTCGGTCGTCGGGTGGGACTGGCAGGTGAGCACGTATCCCGCCTCGAGCTCGTCGGGCTCGAGGGCGTAGTTCTCGGTCATCCTGACACTGCCGTCCATGAGCCTGGCCCGACAGGTGCCGCAGACACCGCCCGCGCAGGCGAAGGGCACGTCGGGGCGCACCCGCAGGGCCGCGTTCAGGATCGACTCGTTCGCCGAGACCGGGCTCTCCACCGTCGCCGACTGCCCGTCGAGCGTGAACTCGATCGCGACGGTCTGCTCGCCCTGCCGCACGACCACCGGCCGGCCGTGCCGCGGCTCGACCCGGTCGGCGTCGGTCGTGAAGAGCTCGTAGCGCACGTGCTTCGCGTCGACGCCCCGCGCCGCGAGGGTGTCGCGCGCGAGCTGCACCAGCTCGAACGGCCCGCACAGGAACCACTCGTCGACCGTCTCGGGCCGGAGCAGCACGTCGAGCATCGTCTCGAGCTTCTCCTGGTCGATGCGGCCCGACAGCAGCGGCGCCGTCCGCTGCTCCCGCGAGAGCACGTGGTGCAGCGCCAGCCGCGACGGGTAGCGGTCCTTCAGCTCGGCGAGCTCCTCGAGGAACATCACGTCGAGCGTCGACCGGTTCGTGTAGACGAGCTCGAACGAGGCATCCGCCGATCGCGACAGCACGGTGTGCGCGAGCGCCATGAGCGGGGTGATGCCGCTGCCGGCCGCGATGCCGACGATGTGCTTGCCGTCGAGGTCGTCGAGCGTCGACGTGAACGTGCCCTGCGGGCTCATCACATCGAGCGTGTCGCCCGCGCGGAGCTCCTCGTTCGCCCAGCTGGAGAAGATGCCGCCGAGGTCGCGCTTGATCGCGACCGAGATCCGGCCGCGTTCCGGCGGGCGGCAGATGGAGTAGCTGCGCCGGCGCTCGTGCCCCTCGAGCTCCTTGCGAAGCGCGACGTACTGCCCGGGCAGGTAGTCGTACTCGTCGGCGAGCTCGTCGGGGACGGCGAACGTCACCTCGACCGCGTCGGCCGTGAGCGGGCGCACCTCGGCCACCTCGAGCGGGTGGAAGCGGGCGCGACGCCGGGCGGGCGATCCTGAAGCGGCGGATGCCTCGCCGCCGACGGTCGACGCGAGGAAGGCCTCGGCGACCGAGGCATCCGTGGCGCCCGTCGCACCGCCGGTCGCCGTGCCGTCCGCGGCGCGGGTCGTCGTCGACCCGAGGTTGCGCGCGGCCATCAGAGCACCTTGAAGTAGTCGAACGGCTCGAGGCAGTCGAGGCACTCGTAGAGCGCCTTGCAGGAGGTCGAGCCGAAGCGGGCGAGCTCGCGGGTGCGCAGCGAGTCGCAGCGTGGACACTTCACCGCGAGGGCCACCCGGACCGGGCCGGCCGGGCGGGCGGCCGCCTGCCCCGACGGCGCCTGGATCCCGTAGCGGCGCAGCTTCTCCTTGCCGGCCTCGCTCATCCAGTCGGTCGTCCACGCCGGGGCGAGCACGAGATCGACCTTCACGTCGGAGAAGCCCGCATGGGTCAGGGCGAGGATGACGTCGTCGCGGATCGCGTCCATGGCGGGGCATCCGCTGTACGTCGGCGTGATCGCGACGCGCACGCCACCGTCGTCACCCACCTCGACCGAGCGAAGCACGCCGAGGTCTTCGATCGTGAGCACGGGGATCTCGGGGTCGGTCACGGCGGCCGCGACCTCCCACGCCGTGCGCTCGGCGACGGCCGCGGTCACCACGACGCCCCCGGGTGTGCGCGGGCGAGCACCTGCATCTCCGCGAGGAGCGGCCCGAGGTGCTCGGTGTGCCGTCCGCGGCGTCCGGCGCCGGCGGCGATGAACGCGGTGCGGCCGGCGGGGCGCTCGAGCGCCGCTTCGTCGAAGACGGCGTCGATCGCCTCGTCGAACGCGGCCCGGAGGGAGGACGGGAGGACGGCCACGCCGTCGGCGGCGAGCCGCTCGACGAGGTCGTCGTCGTCGAAGAGCTCGTCGACGTACGGCCAGGTGTCGGCGACGGCGACGAGCATGCGCCGCCTGGACTCCTCGGTGCCGCCGACGAGCCGGAGCGTCCACTGCACGGCGTGGTCGCGGTGGTAGTCGACCTCCTTCACCGATTTCGCCGCGATGGCGGCGAGCACGGGGTCGGTCGAGTCGGACAGCCGTCGGTAGAGCTCGAAGAGGTAGGCGGAGGCCACGAGCTGGCGGGCGATCGTGTGAGCGAAGTCGCCGTTCGGCTGCTCGAACAGCCAGGCGTTGCGCCACTCGGGCTCATCGCGCCAGTACGCCAGGTCGTCTTCGCTGCGACCCGTCGCGGTCCCCGCGTAGTGCAGCAGAGACCGGGCGTGCCCGATGAGGTCGAGCCCGATGTTGCCGAGCGCGACATCCTCCTCGAGCTCAGGCGCCCTGGTGATCCACATGCCGAGCTGCTGGGCGAGCACCAGCGCGTCGTCGCCGAGGCGCAGCGCGTACTCCGCGACGTCCGCCGAGGCGACCGGTCCGGCGGCGCCGTCCGCGCCGTCGGCGCCCGCGGCCGAGCCGACGAGCTCGTCGGCGAGGGTCAGCCGGTCGACCGAGACGTCGCCGTGCGGGTCGAGGTCGGAGGCGCTCACAGGTGCTTCACCCCCTCGGACTTCGTGTAGTAGACCGCGTGCCGGTAGTTCTTCCCGGCCGGGCTCTCGAAGAACGCGCCCTTCGCATCGGGGTCGCTCGTCGTGATCGCGTCGGCGGGCACCACCCAGATCGACACGCCCTCACCGCGGCGCGTGTACAGGTCGCGGGCGTTCCGCACGGCCATCTCGGGGTCGGGCGCGTGCAGCGACCCGACGTGCACGTGGCTGAGTCCACGGTTGGCCCGCACGAAGACCTCCCAGAGGGGCCAGGCCTCCGTGCCCGTCTCGCCCGGCGTCGACATCACGCCACCGCCCGCTGCATGGCGGCCTGCTTGCGCGCGTACTCGGCCGCGGCCTCGCGCACCCAGGCGCCCTCCTCGTGGGCCTCGCGCCGACGCCGAAGCCGCTCGGCGTTCGCGGGACCGCGCCCCGCGAGCACCTCGTCGAACTCGGTCCAGTCGATCTCGCTCATGTCGTAGACCTGCTTCTCCTCGTTCCAGACGAGGTTCGGATCGGGCAGGGTGACGCCCAGCACCTCGGCCTGCGGCACGAGCATGCCGACGAAGCGCTGCCGCAGCTCGTCGTTGGAGAACCGCTTGATGTTCCACGCCATCGACTGCGCGGAGTTCGGCGACTGGTCGTCGGGGGGCCCGAACATCATCAGCGACGGCCAGTACCAGCGGTTCACGGCGTCCTGCGCCATCTCGCGCTGCGCCTCGGTGCCCTGCATGAGCTCGAGCAGGATCTCGAAGCCCTGTCGCTGGTGGAACGATTCCTCCTTGCAGATGCGCACCATGGCGCGGCCGTAGGGCCCGTAGGAGGCGCGGCACAGCGGCACCTGGTTGCAGATGGCGGCGCCGTCGACGAGCCAGCCGATGGCGCCCATGTCGGCCCAGGTCGGGGTCGGGTAGTTGAAGATCGACGAGTAGCGGGCGCGACCCTCGATGAGCTGGGTCATCATCTCCTCGCGGGAGATGCCGAGCGTCTGCGCGGCCGAGTAGAGATAGAGCCCGTGGCCGGCCTCGTCCTGCACCTTGGCCATGAGGATCGCCTTGCGCTTCAGACTCGGCGCCCGCGTGATCCAGTTCGACTCGGGCTGCATGCCGATGATCTCGGAGTGCGCGTGCTGGCTGATCTGCCGGATGAGGGTCTTGCGGTAGGCCTCCGGCATCCAGTCGCGCGGCTCGATGCGGGAGTCCTTCGCGATGAGCTCGTCGAACAGCGCCTGGGCGGCGGCATCTGGCTCGGTCATCATCGACTCCTCGGTTCGGGATCGGCTCGGGACATCCGTATTACTAACCGATCGTTCAGTTAGTATATAGTCATCCTCAGCGCCGCAGCAACGGCGCCGGACTCGACGAGGAGTAGCCGATGACGGATGCCGCGACCGACGCCACCGCCCCCAACCGGGCGATGATGGAGCGCGACCGCGCCTCCGCCTCCCTCGGCCTCGTCGTCGAACGCGACGACCCCGGTCACGCCGTCGTCTCCATGCGCGTTCGCGAGGACATGACCAACGGCTTCGACATCACCCACGGCGGGTTCGTCTTCGCCCTCGCCGACACCGCCTTCGCGATCGCCTGCAACGAAGACGAGCGCGTCACCGTCGCCGCGGGCGCCGACATCACCTTCCTGAAGGCCACCGTCGCGGGGCAGACCCTCACCGCGACCGCCGTCCGCCGAACCCGGTCGGGCCGCACGGGCCTCTACGACGTCTCGGTCGTCGATGAGCACGGCGATCCCGTCGCCGAGTTCCGCGGCCGCTCCCTCTCCACGAACCGCACCCTTTGACCTCCCCAGGAGCCCCCGTGTCGACGACGACCCTCTCCGCCACTGTGTCCGGCCTGGTGCCCCCGGCCCTCGACGACCTCGACCCCGAAGAGCGGATGTCCCGCGCCGAGGTCGAGGCCCTCCAGCTCGAGCGCCTGCAGCGCACTGTCCGGCACGCCTACGCGAACGTGCCCCTCTACACGCGGAAGTTCGACGAGGCCGGCGTGCACCCCGACGACATCCGCACCCTCGCCGACGTCGCCCGGCTGCCGTTCACGACGAAGGCCGACCTCCGCGAGACCTACCCGTTCGGCATGTTCGCCGTGCCCATGGAGCGGGTCGCCCGCATCCACGCCTCGAGCGGCACGACCGGCCGTCCCACGGTCGTCGGCTACACGTCGGGCGACCTCGAGCGCTGGGGCTCGCTGGTCGCCCGGTCGCTCCGCGCGAGCGGCATCCGGCCCGGGATGAAGGTGCACAACGCGTACGGATACGGCCTGTTCACCGGCGGCCTCGGCGCGCACGCCGGCATCGAGCGGCTCGGCGCGACGGTCATCCCGATGTCGGGCGGCCAGACGGCCAGGCAGGTGCAGCTCATCCAGGACTTCCGCCCCGACGCCATCCTCTGCACGCCGAGCTATCTGCTGACGATCGCCGACTGCATGGCCGAGCAGGGCATCGACCCGCGCTCGACGTCGCTGAAGGTCGCCGTGCTCGGCGCCGAGCCGTGGACGAACGAGATGCGCCACGAGCTCGAGCAGCGCCTGGGACTCGACGCGGTCGACATCTACGGCCTCAGCGAGGTGATGGGCCCGGGCGTCGGCAACGAGTGCCTCGAGACGAAAGACGGCCCGCACCTCTGGGAGGACCACTTCCTGCCCGAGATCATCGACGGCGACACCGGGGCGGTGCTGCCCGACGGCGAGCTCGGCGAGCTCGTGTTCACCTCCCTCACGAAGGAGGCGTTCCCGGTCATCCGCTACCGCACGCGCGATCTCACACGCCTCCTTCCCGGCACCGCCCGCCCCGGCATGCGGCGCATGGAGAAGATCACCGGTCGCAACGACGACATGATCATCCTCCGCGGCGTGAACCTCTTCCCGACGCAGATCGAGGAGCTCGTGCTCGGCATCGAGCAGCTCACCCCGCACTTCATCCTCGAGCTCAGCAAGGAGGGCCGGATGGACGCGCTGAAGGTGCGGATCGAACGCCACCCCGAGCTGTCGATCGAGACCTGCGAGGCTGCGGCCGTGGTGCTGCAGCAGCGGATCAAGGTGCACATCGGATCGACCGTCGCGGTGCAGCTCGAGGAGCCCGGCGCCCTGCCGCGCAGCGAGGGCAAGTACCAGCGCGTGTACGACCTGCGCTGAGCACGGCGTCCGTCGGCCGCGCGCTCCCGCGCGGAGCATGACCGAGATGGGAGACTGAGGGCGATGTCTGAGAACGCGACGCTCCGGCGGGGCCGCCCCGGCTACGACCAGCAGGGCATCCTCGACGTCGCCGTGGCCGCCTTCAACCAGTTCGGCTACGACGCGACGTCGATGGGCGTGCTCGCCGAACGGCTCGGGCTGTCGAAGTCGGCGATCTACCACCACTTCGCCTCGAAGGACGAGATCCTCGACCGCGCCCTCGATGCGGCCCTCAGCGCGCTCGAGGGCGTCGTCGACGAGACGGATGCCTCAGGCGGCCGCGCCGCCGACCGGCTCGACCGCGTGCTCCGAGGTGCCGTGCACGTGCTCGTCGACCAGCTGCCGTACGTCACGCTGCTGCTCCGGGTCCGCGGCAACACCGAGGTCGAGCGGCGGGCGCTGGAGCGCCGGCGCGCATTCGACAAGCGGGTCACGGCCCTCGTCGCCGACGCGCAGGCCGAGGGGTCGCTCCGCACCGACATCGACGCGAGCGTCGTCTCGCGCCTCGCGTTCGGCATGATCAACTCGATCGTGGAGTGGTATCGGCCAGGTGGGCGCGAGAACGCCGACCGGCTCGCCGACGACGTGGTCGCGATCGCGCTCGACGGCCTTCGCATGCCCACCTCGAATCGCGTCGAGGAACTGCTCGGCTGACGCCCCTCGCGTCAGGCCTCCGGCCGGGGGTCTTCGGCAGACCCTGCCGTCGAGGCATCCGATGGCGCGCCCCGCGCAGCGGCCGCCGCGGCCGCCGCGCGCTCGACCCACTTCGGCACCTCGCCGTACCGCTGGAACGACACCAGGCGGCCGGCGGCGCTGTCGTCGATGAGCTGGACGAGCCGCCGCTCGCGCGTGGCCTCCTGCTTCGCGGTGAGCACCCAGTGCACCACCTGGCGACGGTAGGTCGGCGTCGCCGCCTCCCAGAACGCCGACGCAGCCGGGTCGGCGGCGAGCCGGGCCGCCGCCTCGGGCGGAAGCTCTTTCGGCGGGGCTTCGTGCGAGTACACCCCCGACCGGTCGGCCCGCCGGCGCTCGAACGCGGCCAGCCCGGCCGGATGCATGCGCCCCTCGGCCGTCAGTCGCTCGACGTGCGCGATGTTCACCGCCGACCAGATGCTCGAGGGCTTCCGCGCGGTCCAGCGCTGGCGCACGGCGTCGTCGTCGATGCGCTGGGCCACCGAGTCGATCCAGCCGAAGCAGAGCGCTTCGGGCACGGCCTGCTCCCAGGTGAGCGGCCGGTCGGGCACATGCTTCTTGTAGAGCCCCATCCACAGCTCGGTCGCCGTGTCGTGGTTGGCCTCGAGCCACGCTCGGAACTCCTCGGGCCCCGAGAAGAACACGGCGGGCCGCTCGGGGGTGCCGCCTGGGGTGCCGATCCGTTCCGCCATGTCCCGAGTCTGCCAGCCGCCGCCGATGCAGGCGCCGATCAGGCCGGTTGCGCCTCCCGCACCTCCGCCTGCGTCTTCGCCACGAGCGTCAGCACGTCGTAGGTGGCCACGAGCTCGTCGCGCTGGTTCTTCAGCACCGCATCCCAGCGCACCTCGCCGTACTCGTCGGTCTCGCGCGGCGAGATCTGCTTCGCGGTGAGCTCGACGCGGATGGCGTCGCCGGGCGAGACCGGGGTGATGAAGCGCAGGTTCTCGAGGCCGTAGTTGGCGAGCACGGGCCCGGGAGCGGCATCCACGAACAGGCCCGCCGCCCACGACACGAGCAGGTACCCGTGCGCGACCCGGCCGGGGAAGAACGGGTTCGCGGCCGCCGCCTCCTCGTCCATGTGGGCGTAGAAGGTGTCGCCCGTGAACTCGGCGAACGTCTCGATGTCCTCGAGGGTGACGGTCCGCGACGCGCTCACGACCTGGTCGCCGATGCGAAGCTCCGCGAGCGACTTCCGGAACGGGTGGATGCCGCCAGACTGCGACGGCGCCCCCGTGTGCCACACGCCGGTCAGCGCCGTCAGCATCTCGGGCGAGCCCTGCACTGCCGTGCGCTGCATGTGGTGCAGCACTGCGCGGATGCCGCCGAGCTCCTCGCCTCCGCCCGCGCGACCCGGCCCGCCGTGCACCAGGTTCGGCAGCGGCGAGCCGTGGCCCGTCGAGGTGCGGGCGTCGTCGCGGTCGAGCAGCAGGAGGCGGCCGTTGTACGCCGCGATGCCGGAGGCCAGCGCCACGGCGACCTCCGGGTCGTGCGTCGCGACACTCGTGACGAGCGATCCGCCGCCGCGGGCGACGAGCCGTACGGCCTCGTCGAGCGAGGCGTACCCGACGACCGAGGCCACCGGGCCGAAGGCCTCGACCTCGTGCAGGGCGGGGCTCGAGGCATCCCGGAACCGCAGCAGCATGGGCTCGACGAACGCGCCATCGGAGGCGGTGCCGTCCACGCCGTCGGCGAGCCGCACGCTCGGCGTCTCGGTCGACCCGACGACGAGCTCGCCGCCGGCCTCCTCGAGCCGGCCCACCTGGCGCAGCACCTCCTCGCGCTGGGTGAGCGAGGCGAGCGGCCCCATGGTGACACCCTCGGCGCGCGGGTCGCCCACCACGACGCGCTCCGCGATGCGGGCGCGCACCGCATCGATGACCGAGTCGACGGATGCCTCGGGCACGATCGCACGACGGATCGCGGTGCACTTCTGCCCCGCCTTGCTCGTCATCTCGACGACGAGCTGCTTCACGTACGCGTCGAACTCCGGCGTGCCGGCGACGGCGTCGGTGCCGAGCACGCTCGCATTGATCGAGTCGGTCTCGACGGTGAACCGCACCCCGCCGGTCTGCACGGCCTCGTGCTGCCGCAGCCGCTCGGCCGTCGAGGCGGACCCGGTGAAGGCGACGAGGTCGCCGAGGCGGAGGTGGTCGAACAGGTCGGGCACACTGCCCGACACCAGCTGCAGCGACCCCTCGGGGAGCAGGCCGGACTCGACGAGGATGCGCACGAACGCCTCGGTGAGGTACCCCGTCGGGGTTGCGGGCTTCACGAGCGTCGGGACACCCGCGAGGAACGCGGGTGCGAACTTCTCCAGGGACCCCCACACCGGGAAGTTGAACGCGTTGATCTGCACGGCGACGCCGGGGAGCCGGGTGTAGATATGCCGTCCGAGGAATGAGCCATCCTTCGAGAGGGTCTCGACCGCGCCGTCGACGTACACCTTCGCGTTCGGCAGCTCGCGGCGCCCCTTGCCCGAGTAGGTGAACAGCACGCCGATGCCGCCGTCGACGTCGACCCACGAGTCCTGCTTCGTCGCGCCCGTGCGGCTCGACACCTCGTAGAGCTCGGCCTTGCGCTCGGTGAGCGCGAGCGCCATCTGCTTCAGCAGCACGGCGCGCTGGTGGAAGGTCAGCTCGCCGAGGCTCGCCTGGCCGACGGTGCGGGCGTAGTCGAGCGCGGCGCCGAGGTCGAGCCCCTCGGTCGACACCCGGGTCACCACCTCGCCGGTCGATGCATCGCGCACCTCGGTGGCGGATGCCTCGGCCGAGGCATCCGGCGTCCACCACCGGCCGGTCACGTAGCTCGGCAGGATCTCGCTCATCGTTTCCTCTCCGGAGGCGCCGGTCACGGCGCATCCCACAGGTAGAAGCCCTCGCCGGCCTTCCGGCCGAGCTTGCCTTCGGCCACCAGCCGGCGCAGCAGTGCGGGCGGCTCGAACCGTTCGCCGAGCGTCGACGAGAGGTACTCGGCGATGCCGAGGCGCACGTCGAGGCCGACGAGGTCGGTGAGCCGCAGCGGACCCACCGGATGCTTGTAGCCGAGGGTCATCGCCGCGTCGATGTCCTCGGCGGAGGCCACGCCGTCTTCGAGCATGCGGATCGCCTCGAGCCCGAGCGCGACGCCGAGCCGGGAGGACGCGAAGCCCGGCGCATCCGCCACCGTGATGGGCGTCTTGCCGATCGCGTGCACCCACTCGCGCGCCTCGGCGACCAGAGTGCCGTCGGTCGCGGCGCCGCGCACGATCTCGACGAGCTGCGACGCCGGCACGGGATTGAAGAAGTGCAGGCCGAGGAACCGGTGCGGGCGTTCGAGCAGCGCCGCGAGCTCGTCGATCGAGATCGACGAGGTGTTCGAGGCGAGCGCGGCCTCCGGGGGCAGCACCGCCTCGACGCGGGTGAGCGCGTCGATCTTCAGCTGGAGGTCTTCAGGCACGGCCTCGACGACGAGCCCGCAGCGCGCGAAGTCGGCCACGTCGGTGCTCGTCGCGAAGCGGCCCGCGTACGCACGTTCGTCGTCGTCGGCGGTGCCGCGGGCGATGGACGCCGCGACGGACTCGAGCACGCGCGCCGAGGCCGCCTGCGCCGCCTCGGCGTCGCGTTCGACGACGGTCACGCGGGAGCCCGCAAGCAGGAACGCGTGAGCGATGCCCGCCCCCATGCGGCCGCCGCCGAGCACGCCGACGTCGGCCGGCGCTCCGGTCGCGGTGGCGCTCATCGCTTCTTCCTCTCGAGGAACTCGGTCATCCGGCGGTGCTTCTCGGGGCTCTCGAAGAGCTCGGCCTGTGCGTCGAGGTCGACCGCCGGATGCGCCTCCCGCGGCGCCCGGAAGACCCGCTTGGTGGCGATCGTCGCGGCGGGGTCGTTGCGCGCGATGCGGTCGGCGATCGCGTGCGCGGCCGGCAGCAGCTCGTCGACCGGATGCAGCTCGGAGACGAGTCCGATCTCACGCGCCTCCTCGGCGTCGATCGCGCGCCCGGTGAGCAGCAGCTCGGCGGCGCGCGCGTCGCCCACGATCTCCTTCAGCCGCCAGCTGGCGCCGGCCGCGGCGATGATGCCGAGGCCCGTCTCTGGGTTGCCGATGCGCAGCCGCGGCGTCGCGATCCGGATGTCGGCCGCGTAGGCCAGTTCGGCGCCGCCGCCGAGGGCGTACCCGTCGAGGGCCGCGATCACCGGCATGGGCAGCTCCGCGATGCGGATGAACGCGTTCGCGTTGATGCCGCGCCGGGCATCATCGGCGCGGCGGTCGCGGAGCTCGGCGATGTCGGCGCCCGAGGCGAAGACGCCGCCGGCCCCGCTGAGGATGAGGATGCGGGGGATCGCCTCGAGCTCCGCGCAGAGCAGGTGCAGGGCGTCGATCGTTGCCTGATCGATCGCGTTGCGGCGCTCGGGCCGGTTCAGCGTCGCGACGACCCGGTCGTCCTGGCGTTCGATCCGGAGCACGGCGTCGCGGTCGCCCTCGGGCAGCGGCCGGGCGCTCATGAGACGCGCTCCACGATGAGCGCGGTGCCCTGGCCGACTCCCACGCACATGGTCGCGAGACCGTACCTGGAGCCCTCGCGCTCCATGCGACCGAGCAGGGTCACGACGAGCCGCGATCCCGACGAACCGAGCGGATGCCCCAGGGCGATCGCTCCCCCGTCGGCGTTCACGCGCTCGGGGTCGAGTCCGAGCCGGCGCACGCACGCGATCGACTGCGTCGCGAACGCTTCATTCAGCTCGACCGAGCCCAGGTCGTCGAGCGTGAGACCGCTGCGGGCGAGCGCCTTCTCGGTGGCCGGCACCGGGCCGAGGCCCATGATCTCGGGTGCGAGTCCGGCGGCCGTGCCCGTGACGACGCGGGCGCGCGGCGTCAGCCCGTACCGTTCGACGGCCGCGGCGCTCGCGACGACGATCGCGGACGCGCCGTCGTTCAGGGCGCTCGAGTTGCCCGCGGTGACGACGGACCCGCCGGGGACGACGGGCCGCAGCCCGGCGAGCACGTCGAGCGTGGTCTCGGGTCGCGGCCCCTCGTCGACGAGCACCTCGCCGCGCGCGGTCGCCACGCCGACGATCTCGGCCTCGAACCGGCCGTCAGCGATCGCCGCGGCGGCGCGCTGCTGCGACCGGAGCGCGAAGGCGTCGGCCTCCTCGCGCGTGATGCCGTCGACCCTCGCGACCTCTTCCGCGGTCTCGGGCATGGAGTACGTCGCCTTGTCGCGGGCGAGCAGCTTCGGGTTCGGGAAGCGCCAGCCGATGGAGGTGTCGTACGCGGCGCCGGGCTTCGCCCACGCCTTCTCGGGCTTGGCCTGCACCCACGGCGCTCGGGTCATCGACTCGACGCCGCCCGCGACGATGAGGTCGGCGTCGCCGGCCCGGATCGCCTGGGCGGCCATGGTGATGGCCGACATGCCGGATGCGCAGAGCCGGTTCACCGTGAGGCCGGGCACCGAGTCGGGAAGGCCGGCGAGCAGAACCGACATGCGGCCGACGTTGCGGTTGTCCTCGCCGGCCTGGTTGGCCGCGCCGAGGACGACCTCGTCGATCGCGCCGGCCTCGATCGCGGCACGCTCCACGCCCGCTCGGGCGAGCGCCTCGCCGACGACCAGCGCGGCGAGGTCGTCAGGGCGGACGCCGGCGAGCGCGCCGCCGTAGCGGCCGACCGGGGTGCGCACCCCTCCGACGAGGTAGGCCTCTGCCATGCGGGTCTCCTGACTGCGTCGTCTCGGGTGCGGGGCACCTGCCGGTGCCGCGGACGTCGGTCGAATTCCTGACCGAGCGTTCGGAAAGTAATTATGGCATGCACGCGAACGGCCCCGCCACTCGCAGCGCGGTGGCGGGGCCGTTCGTCGGGCCGTGGGACGTCGGCCCGGGTCAGTCGAGCAGGTCGACGCCCTTGGTCTCCTTCACCAGCGAGACGCCGATGAGGGAGATGACCGAGGCGATCGCGATGTAGACGCCGATGGTCCACGAGGCGTGGAACGTGTTCATCAGCGCCTCCGCGATCATCGGCGCGAAGGCGCCGCCGAGGATGGCGCCCAGCGCATACCCGATCGAGACGCCCGAGTAGCGCACGTTCGCCGGGAACATCTCGGCGTACAGCGCCGCCTGCGGGCCGTAGGAGAGCCCGAGCCCGAACGTCATGACGAAGAGCGCGACGAAGTACCAGACGATGTCGCCCGTGTCGATGAGGAACCACATCGGGATCGCCCACAGGGCGAGGAACACGTACCCGATCTGGAAGGTGCGCACGCGCCCGAGCCGGTCGGAGAGCCGGCCGCCCCAGAGCGTGAAGACGAGCCAGCCGAACGACGCGAGGGTCGTCGCGAGGAGCACGGTCGGACGGTCCATCCCGAGCGCCGTGACCGCGTAGGTCGCGAAGTACGCGATGAGCAGGTAGCCGGCCGCGTTGTTCGCGATGAAGATGACGGCCGTCAGGATGACGTTCTTGGTGTTGTGGCGGAACAGCTGGCCGAGCGGCGCCGACGACTCCTTGCGGCGGCGCAGGAGCTCCTCGAACACCGGGCTCTCCTCGACGGCGCGGCGGATCACGTAGCCGACGACGATGAGCACGATCGAGAGGAGGAACGGGATGCGCCAGCCCCACGCCATGAACGCCTCGGGCGACATCGAGCTCGTGAGGATCCACAGCGTGGACGTCGCGAGGATCATGCCGATCGGCACGCCGATCTGCGGGAACGCGCCGAAGAAGCCGCGGCGCCCGGTCGGCGCGTGCTCCACCGCCATGAGCGCGGCGCCGCCCCACTCGCCGCCCGCCGAGAAGCCCTGCAGGATGCGCAGGAGGATGAGGAGCACCGGTGCGGCGACGCCGATGGCGGCGTAGGTCGGCAGCACGCCGATGAGCGCCGTGGACAGGCCCATCATGACGAGCGTGAAGACGAGCATGCGCTTGCGGCCGAGCTTGTCGCCGAGGTAGCCCGCGACGACCGCGCCGAGCGGGCGGAACAGGAACGAGATGCCGATCGTCGCGAACGAGAGCACCTGGGCGAAGCCCGGGTTGGACTCGGCGACGGGAGCGAGGAAGAGCGGCGCGAGGACGAGCCCGGCGGCCTGGGCGTAGATGAAGAAGTCGTACCACTCGATGGATGTGCCGACGAGGGTGCCCGCGAGCACCCTCCGTTCCTCGGCGGGCATCCGACGGTTCTCGGTGGGGTCCTTGACAGCAGTCGACATGCGAACTCCGTTGTTCTGGCGTGCGGGGGAAGGTGGGGCGGGGGCGTCGGCGGGGTGGGCCTCGGCGGGGCGCGTCGCGGTGGCGACTTCCTGACCGATTGTTCGGTCGGGAAATCAGAGCGTACCGCACCGCCCGGGTGTCGCCGCAAGCCTCCCGAGCCCGGACTGCGGCCGGCGCCTCCCCGACGTCGACGGGCGGCCGCGCTCAGCCGCGCCCGCGCACCCGGTCGCTCCGCGCGAGGAAGGTCGCCGACACGATCGTGACGAGGCACAGCACCAGCGGCACGACCGTGCGCACCAGGTCGCCCTGCAACGCGCCGACGAACGCGTCGATGCCCTGCACGATCGTCAGCACCGCCGCGACCGCGAGCAGCGCGTCGTCCGACCGGAACAGCGGCGCGACGAGCGCGATCACGACGATCGCGACGCTCCGGGCGCCGGCGTACAGGGCGTCGGGGTCGTCGATGCCCTGACCCGCGATCGCGGATACCGAGTACGCGAGGCTCACCCCCGCCCCGATGACGACGACGGCGTAGCAGATCCAGAACGCGGCGCCGCGCGCGGCGGGCCGGTGCGGCTCGGTCATGGCTCCAGGGTGGAGGCATCCGGCCATGCGGTCAAGGATGCCTCGCGCCGGGAACCGCCCTCGCGGCGATCCGGATGTCGCTGTCAGCGGCATCCGCCAAGCTGGGTGGATGACCGCGACCGACACCCGGGCCGCCGCGCTCCGCGCCCTGCGCGACCTCGTCGGCCGCGACGACGCCGAGTTCCACGACGGCCAGTACGAGGCCATCGAGGCGCTCGTCGAGGGCCGCCGCCGCGCCCTCGTGGTGCAGCGCACCGGCTGGGGCAAGTCGGCCGTGTACTTCGTGGCGACGCTGCTGCTGCGCCGCGCGGGCGCCGGGCCCACCGTGCTCGTCTCGCCGCTGCTCGCCCTCATGCGCGACCAGGTCGCCGCCGCCGAACGCGCCGGCGTGCGCGCCGTCTCGATCAACTCGACCAACGCCCACGAGTGGGCCGACGTGCTGCAGCAGCTCGACGCCGACGAGGTCGACGTCCTCCTCGTCTCGCCCGAGCGGCTCAACAATCCGGCGTTCCGCGACCAGCAGCTGCCCGCCCTCGTGCGCCGCATGGGGCTCCTCGTCGTCGACGAGGCGCACTGCATCAGCGACTGGGGCCACGACTTCCGTCCCGACTACCGGCGCCTGCGCGACCTCATCGCGCAGATGCCCGCCGGCGTTCCGGTGCTCGCGACCACCGCGACCGCGAACAGCCGCGTGGTGGCCGACGTCGCCGAGCAGCTCGGCGCGGCGGACGGCACGGGCGGCGGGGCATCCGACGTGCTCACCATCCGCGGCCCGCTCGCACGCTCCTCGCTCCGGCTCGGCGTGCTGCGGCTGCCCGACGCGACGAGCCGGCTGGCCTGGCTCATCAGCCACCTCGGCGACCTGCCCGGCTCTGGCATCATCTACGCGCTGACCGTGTCGGCGGCGAACGACACCGCCCGCGTGCTCCGCGAGCGCGGCTACGACGTCCGCGCCTACACCGGGCAGACCGACCCCGACGAGCGCGCCGAGTCCGAGGGCATGCTGAAGCGCAACGAGGTGAAGGCGCTCGTCTCCACGAGCGCACTCGGCATGGGCTTCGACAAACCCGACCTCGGCTTCGTGCTGCACCTCGGCGCGCCGAGCTCGCCGGTCGCCTATTACCAGCAGGTGGGCCGCGCCGGCCGGGCCACCGACAGCGCCGACGTCCTCCTGCTGCCCGGGGCGGAAGACCCCGAGATCTGGCACTACTTCGCCACCGCCTCGATGCCCGACCAAGACCGCGCTGAGCGCGTGCTCGCCGCACTCGACCTCGAACGCCCCACCTCGACGCCCGCGCTCGAGGCGATGGTCGACATCCGGCGTACCCCGCTCGAACTGCTGCTGAAGGTGCTCGACGTCGACGGCGCCGTGCGGAAGGTGCAGGGCGGCTGGGTCTCGACCGGCGCACCCTGGGTCTACGACGCCGAACGCTACCGCCGCATCTCCGCCGAACGCATCGCCGAGCAGCAGCACATGATCGAGTACGAGCAGACCCGCGGATGCCGCATGGAGTACCTCCAGCGCACCCTCGACGACGACACCGCGGCCCCCTGCGGCCGCTGCGACTCCTGCGCCGGCGCGTGGTACCCGACCGGGCTCGCCGACGAGGCGGCGAGCGCGGCGCGCGGAGCGCTCGACCGCGTCGGCGTGCCGATCGAGCCCCGGGGCCAATGGCCCACCGGCGCCGATCGCCTGGGCGTGCCGGTGAAGGGGCGCATCGCCCCCGGCGAGCGGGCCGAGGAGGGGCGCGCCCTCGCCCGTCTCACCGACCTCGGCTGGGGCGGCACCCTGCGCGAGCTCTTCGCCGCCGGTGCCCCCGACCAGCCCGTGCCGCCGCAGGTGCTCGCCGCGTGCGTGCGCGTCCTCGCCGACTGGGGCTGGGCCGAGCGGCCCGTCGCGGTCGTCGCGATGCCGTCCCGGTCGCGGCCGCAGCTCGTCGACTCGCTCGCGCGGGGGCTGGCCGAGGTCGGCCGGCTCCCCTACCTCGGCGCCCTCGCCCCGCGCGACGGCGGACCGACGGGAGGGCCGGGCGGCAACAGCGCCTTCCGCCTCGCCGGGCTCTGGGAGCGGCTCTCGACCGACGGGCTCGACGTCCCGGCAGGGCCCGTGCTGCTCGTCGACGACCTGGCCGACAGCCGGTGGACCCTCACCGTGGCCGCGCGCGAGCTGCGGCTCGCCGGGGCATCCGCCGTGCTGCCCTTCGCGCTCGCGCTCCGCGGCTGAGCCCGCGGAGCGCGAGGCTCCGATCAGTCGGCGGGGCGCTCCGCAGCGGCCGCCTCGGGCTCGGCCCCCTCGGCGAGGTCGATCGGCCCGAGGTCGACGAGCAGCTCGTCGCCGAGGCGCACGTCCTCGAAGTCCACGTCGATCTCGGCGCGGCCGAGCAGCTCCGACATGCGGCGCTGGCGGTTCCGCGGGATCAGCGTGACGACGCGACCCACCCGGCCGGCGCGGCCGGTGCGGCCCGAACGGTGCAGGTAGGTCTTGTACTCGTCGGGCGCGTCGGCCTGGATCACGAGATCGATGTCGTCGACGTGGATGCCTCGCGCCGCGACATCCGTCGCGACGAGGACGTCGACCCGGCCGCTCGTGAGCTGCTGCAGGTTGCGCGTGCGGCGCGCCTGGTTGAGGTCGCCGTGCAGCGCGACCGCGCGGATCCCGTAGTCCTCGAGGTGCTCGGTGAGGTCTTCGGCGAAGGCGCGCGTCCGCGAGAAGACGAGGGTCTTCCCGTCGCGATGCGCGAGCTGGGCCACGATGTCGCGCTTGTCGCGGTTGTCGATGACGAACACGCGGTGCTCGATGGTGCCCGACGACTGGTCTTCGCCGGCGACCTCGTGCACGGCCGGCTCGACGAGGAACTCGTCGACGAGTGCCGCGACGCCGGTGTCGAGCGTGGCGGAGAACAGCAGCTTCTGACCGCCGGCGCGGGTCTCGCGGAGGATGCGCTGCACCGGCTCGAGGAACCCGAGGTCGCACATGTGGTCGGCCTCGTCGAGCACCGTGATGCGGATGTCGGAGAGGTCGAGATGCCCCTGGCGGAGCAGGTCCTCGATCCGGCCGGGCGTGCCGATGACGATGTCGACGCCGCGGCGGAGCGCGCCGACCTGCCGGCCCTGCGGCACGCCGCCGTAGACCTGGGTGGTGAACAGGCCGACCGACTGGGCGATCGGCTGCACGGTGCGGTCGATCTGCAGGGCCAGCTCGCGCGTCGGCGCGAGGATCAGCGCGCGGGGCGCGCGCCCCATCTGGCGCTTGCCGCCCGACTTGCCCTCGGCGGCCCAGAGCTGCATGAGCCGCTCGACGGTGGGTGCGCCGAAGGCGATGGTCTTGCCCGAGCCCGTGCGTCCGCGGCCGAGCACGTCGCGACCCTCGAGCACGACGGGGATGGTCGCGGCCTGGATGGGGAAGGGCGCGTCCGCACCGAGCTCGCTCAGCGCGCGCACGATGTTGCCACCGAGCCCGAGGTCGGCGAACCCGACGCCGTCGACGGCCTCGGCCTGGATGGCCTCGGCCTCCAGGCGCTCGAGCACGACGTCGTCTTCGGCCGTGAAGCGAGGCCGCTCGTCGCGCTCGGGGTAGAAGCTCGACGGGCGGCGCTCGGCACCGCGGTCGTCGGACCGGCGCGGCGCCCGGTCATCGCGGTCGGAGCGGCGCGGGGCGCGGTCGTCCCGATCGAAGCGGCGCGGAGCACGGTCATCCCGGTCGAACCGACGCGGAGCACGGTCATCCCGATCGAACGAACGAGCAGGACGCTCGCCACGGTCGTCACGACGCGGAGCACGGTCATCCCGGTCGAAGCGGCGCGGGGCGCGGTCATCCCGATCGAACCGACGCGGAGCACGGTCATCCCGATCGAACGAACGAGCAGGACGCTCGCCACGGTCGTCACGACGCGGAGCACGGTCATCCCGATCGAACCGACGCGGAGCACGGTCATCCCGGTCGAAGCGACGCGGTGCACGCTCATCCCGATCGAACCGACGCGGGCCACGGTCGTCGCGATCGAACGAGCGAGCAGGACGCTCGCCCCGGTCGTCCCGACGCGGAGCACGGTCATCCCGGTCGAACCGGCGGGGCGCACGGTCGTCGCGGCCCTGACGGCGCTCGGGACGCTCGGCACGCTCGCGGTCTTCGCGGTCGCCGCGGTGCGGAGCGCGTCCCTCGGCGATGCGCTCGTCGCGGGTCCACCGCGCCTTGCGTGCGCCGTCGGCGGCCTCTTCGGGGCGGTATCCGCGGTGGCCGGCGCTGCGCGAGCCCGGCTTCTGGGCGGCCGCGCGGGCGCCGGCGCCGCCGCGGTTGGCACCGCCGCGGGCGTACGAGGGGTCGAAGTTGCGGGCGGGCCGGCCGCCGGCGGGCTTCTTGTTCTTGGGCATGGTGAGGACTTCCTGGGTTGAACTCATGTACATGGCGGGCCGCTGCTGTCGCGCAGCGCGCCTGAGAACCCGGGCAGTCGTCGACCGGGGCCGTTCACATACGGTGACTATCCGAGGCCGAATGCCTCGAAACCGGCCCTTTGGACTCACAAACCCATCCGCGGGAAACCGCGGTGTCCAGAACCGACGCATCCACGATACCGGAGGCGGCTGGGAAACCGCCGCGTGCGCCCGACCGATGCGGTTCGGCGGCGCGCCGAACCTGAGGTAGCATCACTCCACCTCGAACCCGGAGCCCCCGTGACCCCATCCCGACTCTCCGGCGGTCGCGGGGCCCGGCGCCGTCGGGGCCTGATGACCGCCGCGGCCGTCGCCGCCGCCCTCGCCGCCACCGGCGTGCTCTCCGGGTTCCACCTGCCCCTGCAGGAGATCGACCCGAGCGGCGCACAGGCCGCGAGCGAAGTCGCCGGCGGCGAGATCATCGGCATCCGCACGTTCACGGCTCCAGCGGGAATCCGCGTCGACGCCGGCCTCGAGTACGGCGCCCGCGAGGACGGCACGCTGCTCACCCTCGACGTGTGCAGCCCTCCCACTGCGGCGTTCGGGGCGGCCCTGCCGGCGGTCGTGTCGGTGCACGGCGGCAGCTGGGCACGCGGCGACAAGGCCAACGCCGACTGGCGCAACGTGTGTCTCTGGCTCGCGAGCGAGGGCTTCGTCGCGGCATCCGTCAACTACCGCCTCGTGCCCGACGCGACGTTCCCGGCGCAGCCCGACGACGTGGCCCTCGCGGTGGAGTGGCTGCGCGAGGAGGCTCAGGCCGAGCGGTTCGGCATCGACCCGGCGCGCATCGGGGTGTTCGGCGGGTCCGCGGGCGGCAATCTCGCGGCGCTCATCGGTGCGAGGGGCGAGGGCCCGACCGACGTCGGGTCGCGCGTCGCGGCGGTGGCCGAGCTGTCCGGCCCGATCGCGCTCGACGCGCTCGGCGGATCGTCGGCGTGGCTGCAGGGCATCGCCGGCGCGTATCTCGGCTGCGATCCGGCCGACGTCGCGTCGGGCGCGTGCGAGCAGGCGGCGGATGCCTCGGCGACGACGCATCTCGATCCGACCGACCCGCCCGTCTTCATCGGTCACGCCGAGCAGGAGGTCGTGCCGCTCGTACAGTCCCTCGGCTACGCCGACGCCCTCGACGCCGCGGGGATCCCGGTCGAGCTGGCGGTGGTGCCCGGGGCGAACCATTCGATCGGCATCCTCGACGAAACGCTCCGCGCACGCGTCGCGGCGTTCCTGCACGCGCACCTCGGATAGCGCAAGCACCTCGACCAGCGGCATCCGACCTGCCATCATCGGCTCGTGCCGGAACCGAATCCCGCCCACCCGACGCCCGGGGCCCCCGACGCCCCGTCGATCGCGCTGCCGGCCGGCGCGGCCCTGCCGCCCGGTCTGGTGCTGCGCCGACCCACGCCCGACGACCACGGCCCCGTCACCGCCGTCATCGCCGACTGGTGGGGCCTGCCGCCGACCACCCATCTGCCGCTGCTGCTGCCGCGCCTGTTCTTCCAGCACTTCGCCGACACGTCGTTCCTCGGCGAGGACGACGCCGGCCTCGCCGCGTTCCTGATCGGATTCCACTCCAGCAGCCGGCCGGAGGTCGCGTACATCCACTTCGTGGGGGTCCGCCCCGACCTGCGCACCTCGGGCCTCGCCCGCACGCTGTACGGCGCGTTCTTCGACGAGGCGCGCGCCGCCGGCTGCACGCGGGTGGAGGCGATCACCGGGCCGGGCAACCGCAGGTCGCAGGCGTTCCACCGGGCGATGGGCTTCGAGCTCACAGGAGACACGGAGATCGACGGGGTGCGTGCGTGGCGCGACTACGACGGGCCGGGCGAGCACCGGGTCGCGTTCACGCGGACGATCTGAACGGCGGCGCATGAGCGAGCACACCGACTCCCCGATCCGGATGACCCGCGACGACTGGCGCGTCATCCTCCGCCGCACGTGGCACGAGTTCCGCATCAACCAGTCGGCCGATATCGCGGCGGCCCTCACGTACTACGCCACGCTGGCCGTGTTCCCCGCGCTCCTTGCGGCGCTCGCGGTCATCGGCGCCGTCGGCTCCGCCGAGGCCGTGACGAAGGACGTGCTGCAGGTCGTGTCCGACCTCGGCGGCGACTCGATGGTCGCGGCGCTCGACGAGCCCATCGAGCAGCTGCTCGGCGCCTCGCACCACTGGTTCGCGATCCTCGTCGGCGTCGTCGGCACGCTGTGGTCGGCGTCGGGGTACCTCGGCGTCTTCGGGCGCGCGATGAACCGCATCCTGCACGTCGAGGAGGGCCGCCCGTTCTGGGCGTCGCGCCCCGCCATGCTGCTCGTCGCCGCCGTCGTCGTGGTGCTCGCCTCGTGCGTGGCGATCCTGCTCATCGGCACCGGCCCGGTCGCCGAGACCGTGGCTCGCGGCATCGGGCTCGACGAGGGCGTCGTCTTGTGGTGGGATCTCGCGAAACTGCCGGTCGCGGCCCTCCTCGTCGCGGCCGTCATCGCGCTGCTCTACTGGGCGACGCCGAACGTGAAGCGTCGCCACTTCCGCTGGTTCAGCGTGGGCGCCGCCGCCGCCCTCGTCACCTGGGTGGTGACGACGGCGATCTTCGGTCTCTACGTCGTGGGGTTCGGCACCTACGAGCGCAACTACGGGGTGCTCGGCGGCGCGGTGGCGTTCCTCCTGTGGGTGTGGCTGTCGAACCTCGCGGTCGTGTTCGGCGCCGTGCTCGACACGGAGGTCGAACGCGTCCGGCAGCTGCGCGCGGGCATCCCGGCGGAAGAGCACCTGCAGCTTCCGCTGCGGGAGGACCGGATGGTCCGGAAGAACCGGGAGCAGCGCAACGCCGACGTGCGCGCGTCGGCCGAGCTGCGACCGCCGTCGGGCGTCGACGGCGTCGGATGACCGGATGCCTCCGGCTCAGAGCTGCTCGCGATACCAGTCCATCTTGTGGTGCAGCTGTTCCTGCTGCCGGCGCAGGCGGTCGATCTGGGCCTGTACGGTGCGGTCGTGGGCCTCGAGCAGCTCGAGGCGTTCGGTGAGGGTGGACTCGTCCTGCGCGAGCCTGGCGTAGCGCTTCAGATCGGCGATCGGCATGCCGGTGTCACGCAGGCACTTGATGAGGTCGAGCCAGTCGACGTCGGCGCGGCGGTAGCGTCTCCGCCCGCCCGCGGTGCGTTCGACGGGCCGGATGAGCCCTTCCTTCTCGTAGTACCGCAGCGTGTCGAGGCTGAAGCCCGTCGCCTCGGCGACCTGGGCGGGCGTGAGGGCGTCCATGGCGCCATTCTGCCCCTCGAGGCTTGAGCTGGAGCGCACTCCAGCATGCAGGCTTGCGGCATGACCACGACCACGATTCCCCTGGCCCTCGGTGCGATGATGTTCGGCACGACGATCGACGAGCGCACCTCGTTCGCCCTGCTCGACCGGTTCGTCGAGGCGGGCGGCACCTGGATCGACACGGCCGACTGCTACAGCTTCTGGGCGAGCGACACCGGCTTCGGCGGGCAGAGCGAGGCGGTGCTCGGCCGGTGGCTGGCGGCGAACCCCGGCGTGCGCGAGCGCGTGCGCCTCTCCACGAAGGTCGGCGCCGAGCCCATCGGCGACGGCGAATGGCCCGCATCGCGGGAGGGCCTCTCGCGGCGGGCGATCCGCGAGGCGATCGCGGGCAGCCTCGAGCGCCTCGGCGTCGACCGGGTCGACCTGCTCTGGGCGCACATGGAAGACCGGACCACGCCGATCGAGGAGACCGCCGAGACCTTCTCCGAGCTCGTCGACGAGGGCGTCGCGGTGCAGCTCGGGGCATCCAATCACCCGGCCTGGCGGATGGAACGCGCCCGCGCCCACGCGGTGGCCATCGGCGGGACGCCGTTCAGCGCGCTGCAGCTGAGCCGCAGCCTCCTTGTGCCGCGTCCCGGAACCCGGCCCGCCGGGCAGAACCACCGGTTCGGTCTGATGAGCGACGAGCAAGTCGACTTCGCGGTCGAGAACGGCATGGACCTGTGGGCGTACACGCCGCTGCTGAGCGGCGCCTACGACAACCCCGCGAAGACGATCGACCCCGTGTTCGACCACCCGGGCAGCACCGCGAGGCTCGGCGCGCTCGACGCCGTCGCCGCGGAGGTCGGTGCCACCCGCGGACAGGTCGTGCTCGCCTGGCTCACCGGTGGCACGACCCCCATCCTCCCGATCCTGGGCGGCAGCCGGCTCGAGCAGCTCGACGCGGCGCTGACGGGGGTGCAGCTCGAGCTCACCGACGACCAGCGGGCCCGGCTCGACGCTCCGGCCTGACGGGGGCGGACATGAAGCGGCGGCCCCGGGCGGGTAATCCCGGGGCCGCCTCGGGTCCGTCGTCATCGCACTCGTCGCCACGATGCGACGACGACGGAGTCAGTGGCCGTGCCCGCCTCCGTGCAGCTCGCCGTGGGGCACGGCGAGCTCACCGGCATCGGTCGCGGCGAGCGCGGGCGTGGCGAGTCCCGACACGAGCGCGGCCCCGAGCAGCAGGCCGACCACCGAGAGGCCGCCGCCGCCGGCAGAGCCGTCGCGGCCGACGCGGCCGGCGGAGCCGTCGCGGTCATCGAGCTCGTCGCGGCCATCCCGAGCGGAACGGCGGCGTCCGTCGTCTCGTGCGGGCCGGCGCCCGGCCCGGAACTCGGCCGCCGCGGCCACCGCGACGACGAGCAGGAAGACGTCGGCGACGGCGAGCGGGAGCACCGCGATGCCGAGGCTCGGCGCGGCGCCCGAGGCGACGAGCGCCCCGGACGCCGCAAGCGCACCCGCCGACGCGACGAGCGTCGCGCGGGGCGCCGGCACCTCGCCGGCCCGCAGCGCGAGCACCCCCCAGCCGAGGGCGGCGGCGCCGCACCCGGTGAGGACGATCGACGCCGCGATCCCCCAGGCCGAGGCGCCCCCGGCACCCGCCGCCACCGCGATGAGCACCAGTCCGGCGCCCACGGCGGCGAGCATCGGCCAGCTCCGCATGAGGCCTCCAAGTGCCGACACGGCCGGCCCCTACGCCGTCGCCGTGTGTGCGGTGCGCGAGGTGCGCTCGGCGCCGAGCCCGACGCCCAGCAGCACGAGCGCGCTCGCCAGGTGCAGGAAGTGGTCGGGCGTGTTCAGCGCGAGGATGTTCGCCGCGGTGCCCGCGAGGAAGAACCCGACGATGCCGAGCAGCAGGTACGCCGCGCCGATGACCGTGTTGGTGGTCTTCGCCGCCGCGACGTTCGCGAGTCCGGCGATGAGCAGCGCAGCGCCGATCAGCAGGTGGGCGACGTTGTGCAGCGGGTTGACCTCGAAGACGCCGAGGAGCAGCCCGCCCTCGGTGGCGATGAAGCCGACGCCGCCGGTCACCGCGAAGCCGAGCAGGCCGACGAGCAGGTAGACCGCGCCGAACACCGTCGCGACGATGCGGTTCGGGGAGTTGCGCATGATTCCCTCCTTGGGATGAGCGGCGGATGCCGCGGGTGGTGATGGATCCGTGGCCGGCGGGCCGACGCCTCGGCGCGGCCCGCCGTCACGGCCGTTACATCGCGGGCAGGAGCACCGAGTCGACGAGGTAGACCGTCGCGTTCGCCGTGTGCACGCCACCGCAGATGACGTTCGCGCCGTTCACCGTGAGTTCGTCTCCCGAGCCGGTGACCTCGACGGTGCCGCCCTGCACGGTGGTCTGCGTGCCGACGACCTCGTCGGGCGAGAGCTGCCCGGGGACGACGTGGTACGTGAGGATCGACCTCAGCGTCGGGGCATCCGTCTTCAGCGACTCGATGGTGGCGGGGTCGATCTTCGCGAACGCGTCGTCGACGGGTGCGAAGACCGTGAACTCGTCGCCGTTCAGGGTGTCGACGAGGTCGACCTCCGGGTTGAGCTGCCCCGACACCGCGGCCACGAGCGTGGTGAGCAGCGGATTGTTCGAGGCGGCCACGGCGACGGGGTCCTGCGACATCCCGACGACGGATCCGGGACCGTCGGGGACCTGCTCGGCGTAGGCGGCGCATCCGGGACCGACGAGGTCGGCGGCCGGGTCCATCTCCATCGCCTCTTCGCTCGGCGTCGCCTCCTCCGACATGGCGGGTTCATCCGACTCGGTGGCGCTGGTGTCGCCCATGGTGCAGCCGGCGAGGCCGAGGGCGGCGACGGCCGTGATCGAGAACACGGCCAGGGCGGTGCGGGTGCTGCGGAACGATCGCATGGATCTCCTCCTTCGACGTGGCGACCCCGAGCGGGCCGTCATGAGGGATTCGGAGGCGGGCGCCGAACGGATTGGAGGACATTCCGAGCGGGTTCGACGCCCGTCGTCCAATCGGATCGGGCCGCCGCTCCGAATCACCGATGACCCCCGCGAAACGAGGTATCCCGTGCTTGCTCTCGCCCTCATCGGCCTGGCCGGCGGCTTGATCACCGGCATCTCGCCGTGCATCCTGCCGGTGCTGCCCGTGATCCTGCTCTCAGGCGGCGCGCAGAGCGCGCGCGGCGACGCGGACGGGCGCTCGCGGCCGAGCCGGTGGCGGCCGTACCTCGTCATCGCGGGCCTGGTCGTCAGCTTCAGCCTCGTGACGCTGGTCGGTTCACTGCTCCTCGGCCTCCTCGGCCTCCCGCAGGACGTCCTCCGCTGGGCGGGCCTCGTGGTGCTCGCCCTCATCGGCATCGGCCTGATCGTGCCGCGCTTCGAGGAGCTGCTCGAGAAGCCGTTCTCGTGGATCCCCCGGAGAGCCGTCGGCACCGATCGCGGCGGCTTCGGCCTCGGCCTCGCGCTCGGCGCCGTGTACGTGCCGTGCGCCGGGCCGGTGCTCGCGGCGATCACGGTGGCCGGGTCGACGGGCCGCATCGGTGTCGAGACGGTCGTGCTCACGTTGTCGTTCGCGGTCGGCGCGGCCGCGCCGCTGCTGTTCTTCGCCCTCGCCGGGCGCGGCATGGCCGAACGGCTCGATACCTTCCGACGGCATCAGCGGGGCATCCGCATCACCGGCGGGGTCGTGATGATCGCGCTCGCCGCCGGGCTCGCCTTCAACCTGCCGCAGGCGCTGCAGCGTCTGGTGCCCGATTACACGGCCGACCTGCAGCGTCAGCTCGCGGCGTCCGACGAGGTGACCGAGGCGCTGGACCTGGGCGGTCTCGTCACCGACGAGAACCGCGAGCTGTCGAACTGCACGAACGGCTCGGCCGAGCTCGAGTCGTGCGGCAAGGCACCGTCGATCCGAGGCATCCAACAGTGGTTCAACACCGCAGGCGGCGCCGCCGTCGACCTCGAGGAGCTCCGCGGGCGCGTCGTCCTGATCGACTTCTGGGCGTATTCCTGCATCAACTGCCAGCGCTCGATCCCGCACGTCACCGCCTGGGACGAGACGTACCGCGATGCGGGCCTCACCGTCGTCGGCATCCACTCGCCCGAGTACGCGTTCGAGAAGGAGCCGAGGAATGTGCAGGCGGGCATCGAGTCGTTCGGCATCGACTACCCCGTGGGGCTCGACAACACCCTCTCGACGTGGACGACGTACCGCAACCGCTACTGGCCGGCCCACTACCTCATCGACGCGGAGGGCACGGTGCGCCACGTCGCCTTCGGCGAGGGGCACTACGACCGCACCGAGCGCCTGATCCGCGAGCTCCTCCAGGCGGCGGACCCGGATGCCACGCTCCCCGCGCCGACCGGGGTCGACGACGCCACGCCGACCGCGGGCTCGACGACGCCCGAGACCTACCTCGGCACGACGAAGCAGGTGAACTTCGCGGGCACCGAACCGTACCGGCGCTCGACCACCGCGTTCGCCCTGCCCGACGAGCAGCCGGACGACTCGTTCGCGCTCGACGGCGCCTGGTCGCTCGGCACGCAGTCCATCACCCCGCGCGACGGCACGGCGGCGATCCGGCTCGCCTACGAGGCGCGCGAGGTGCGCATGGTGCTCGCCGGCGACGGCACGGTTATGCTCCGCGACGGCGACCGCGAGCGCCGCATCGAGGTCTCGGGCGTGCCGCGATCCTACGAACTGCGGGCGACGGATGCCTCCGCCACGGGCCTGCTCACCGTCGAGGTGCCGGCCGGCGTCGAGGCCTACTCGTTCACGTTCGGATGACGACGGCGATCGCACCCATGACGACGCTGACGCTCTGCACGCCGCCGGTCGGGTTCCGCAACCCTCCGGCCGCGGGCCCGCGCTCTGACATGCTGGACCACATGGTCGACGGCGGAGGACAGCGCGAGCCGCTCGTCCGCACCCTCGAGGAGCTCCTCGTGGCGACGGCGGGCGGCGATCGCGATGCCTTCAGCCGGTTGTACGACGAGACGGCCCCGCGGGTCTTCGGCCTCGTGCGCCGCCTCCTCGTCGACGCGGCGCAGGCGGAGGAGGTCACGCAGGACGTGTTCCTCGAAGCCTGGCAGTCGGCGGCACGGTTCGACCCGGCCCGCGGTGCGGCCGTGACATGGCTGCTGACGCTCGCCCACCGGCGCGCGGTCGACCGGGTCCGCTCCGCGCAGGCCGCACGCGACCGCGACCTGCGGGTCGGCGCGCGCGACCTCGACGTGCCGGTCGACGGGGTCGCCGAGGAGGCCGAGATCGCCGTCGAACACGAACGCGTCGCCGGCGCGCTCGCCGGGCTCAGCGCCGCGCAACGGGAGTGCCTGTCGCTGGCGTACTACGACGGGTGCAGCCAGTCCGAGATCGCGGCGAGACTGGGAGTACCGCTCGGCACCGTGAAGACCCGGTTGCGCGACGGCATGATCCGATTGAGAGACCTGCTGGGGGTGACGACATGAACCGTACGGATGACCCGGACCAGGCGCCCGGCGACGACCTGCGCGAGCTCGCGCCGCTGTACGCGCTCGGCGCGCTCGACGGCGACGACCTCGCCCGCTTCGAGCGCGCGCTCGCGACCTCGCCCGACCTCCGCGCTGACGTGGAGTCGTTCCGGGCCGCCGCGGCCGGCCTCGGCGAGGCGCTGCCGCCTGCCGCACCGCCCGCCGGGGTGAAGGCGAGCGTGTTCGCCCGGCTCGACCAGCTCGAGCAGGAACCAGCCGCCCCGCGCCCGACCGCGGCACCGCGCGACCTGCGCGAGGACCCCGCCCCGCCCACGCTCGCCGTGCTCGCCGAGGAGCCCGTGGACGAGCTCGCGATCCGCCGCAACCGGCGCCGGCTCGCCGTCGTGCTCTCGTCGGCCGCGGCCGCCGCGGTGCTCGTCGCGGGCACGATCGTCGGGGTGAACTGGTCGGGCCCGAACGGCTGGGGCGCGCAGCGCGAGATGACGGCGCTCGCCGAGGCATCCGATGCGCAGCAGACGACGGCCGAGGTGCCCGGCGGCGGCGAGGTGACCCTCGTGTGGTCGGCCGAGCAGGGGCGCAGCGCGGTCGTCGCCGAGGGCCTCGACGACCTCGGCCGCGAGCAGACCTACGAGCTCTGGTACATCGACGACGCCGGCGCCGTCTCGGCGGGCACGTTCGACATGCGGGGCGACGAGGCGTGGCGGCTGCTCGAGGGCGAGTTCGCTCCGGGCGTCGCGGTCGGCATCACGGTCGAGCCCGCCGGCGGGTCGGAGCAGCCGACGAGCGACCCGGTCGTGGTCATCCCGACCTCGGCCTGAGCTGCGTCGCGGCCGGACCGGCCTTCTACCAGGGCAGCGGGCGCTCGGGTCCGCGCTCGGAGTCGTCGGGCAGGTGCGGCAGCTCCGCGCCGCCGGCGCGGATGCAGAGCCAGCGGAGCTGCCCCTCGCTGTCGGGGCGGCAACGCCACGTGCGCCACACGCCCTGGCCCACCCGCACGACGGTGCCGGCGCCCACCTCGACGATGTCGTCGTCGAGCGCCAACTCGCCGCGGCCCTCGAGGAAGACATAGAGCTCCTCGATGCGGGCGTGCCGGTGCCAGTACCCGGCCTGCTCTCCCGGCTCGAGCGCGTTCGCGGTCATGCCGATGTACTGCATCTGGATCTCGTGGTCGACGACGCGCCGGCCGTCGCGGGAGCTGTCGGGGCGGAACCCGCCGTAGTGGTCGCGCCACTCGTCGAGCCGGCCGATCTGCAGCACCTGGTAGTCGCTCACGGCGCGAGCCTAGCCGGGCCGCCGACCCGGTTCGGCAGGCGACCTCGCCCGCCCGCGCGCACCCCGGTTACCGCCCCGAAACACGCACCGCCTACACTCGAACCCCGGACGCGCCCGCGACACCCGCCGGCCCTCGTCCCGCTCACCCGTTCGGCGGACAGAATCCGCGACCTCGAGAGAGCCCTCCTCCCATGACGACCAGCCAGCCCATCACCGTGTCCATCCGGCGCGAGGTCGACCCCTCGCGAATCTCCGAGGCGACCGTCTGGGTGCAGACCGGCGTGAACCTCGCGAACAAGTACCCGGGCTTCCTCGGCTCGGGCTGGGTGCGCGCCGGAGAGGACTCGACCGTCTGGCACATGCTCTACCGCTTCGCCGACGAGCAGACGCTCGACGCCTGGGAGCGCTCGAGCGAACGCGCCTGGTGGCTCTCGATGGGCGAGGGGTTCGTGCGCTCGGAGCGCAGCCGCCGGCGCACCGGCATCGAGGGCTGGTTCGACGAGCCGCCGACCGGCTCGGTCGCCGTCGCGGATGCCTCGTCGCCGGAGGCGGAGGCATCCGTCACCGCTGCCCCGCCGCGCTGGAAGCAGGCGGTCACCATCTGGCTCGGCTTCTTCCCGGTGAACCTGGTGTTCACGTATCTGATGACACCCGTGCCGGGCTGGGGCGAGCTGCCGCTCTGGCTCCGGGTGCTGGTGACGACGCTGGTGCTGACCCCGGTGATGACGTACTGGGTGCTGCCGTTCGTGACGAGGGCGCTCCGCGGCTGGCTCGCACGCTCGCGCTGAGCGGCCGCACAGCCCCCGTCGCTACACTCTGGCTCCCGTGGGGATCGATGCGGCGACGGCGGGGGCGGATGACGTGGAGCGGCTGGCGCTGACCTGGACCATCCCCGACGCCTTCGGCGGCATGACGGCGGCTCTGCTGCACCGATCGCGGACACTCGCCGCGGCGACCGGCCGGCCGGTCCAGGTGCTCACCTTCGACCCCGTGCTCGACCTCGCGGAGGCCGAGGCGCGGGTCGCCGAGCGCGGCGGACTCGCCGGCGTCCTGCTGCGCAATCCGTTCGCCGAGGCCCGCGGCGCGGGCGGGCGGGTGCGGAAGGCCCGCGCGGCGGGCGTCGCGGTGGTCGAGCACCTGCGGGCGGATGGTTCGGTCGCCCTCCGTGACGAGCGCATCGGCGAGCCTGGGGCGGCTCGGCGGCGGCTCGTCCGCGTCGATGCCGACGGCCACACCACCGGCTCGTGGGACGGCGCGTGGGCCTTCTACCGCGACTGGATCGCCGAGCTGGTGGGCGACCGACCGGCCGTCGCGGTCGTCGACAGCAAGACCATGGCGCCGTTCGCCGCGCGGCTCGACCTCGCGAGCCTCGCGACGGTGCACGTCGTGCACGCCTCGCACCTCTCGGGGTCGGCGAGGCCGATCGCGCCGCTCCGCCGGTCGCGCTGGACCGCCCTGTCGAAGCCGGAGCGCTTCGACGCGGTCGTCTTCCTCACGGAACGCCAGCGGACCGATGCGGAGCAGCTGCTGACGGATGCCGGCGCACTGCGCGTGATTCCGAACGGGCGCCCTCTGCCGCCTGAGCCGCCGCGCGACCGCGACCGCCTCGCGGGGCTCGTGGTGGCCGGGCTCACACCCCGGAAGCGGGTCGAGGACGCCATCGCGGCGGTCGGCCTCGCGACGAAGCAGGGCGTCGCCGCGCACCTCACGGTGATCGGCGACGGCCCCGAACGGGCACGGCTCGAGCGACTCGCGGCAGACGGCGAGGGGGAGGTGACCTTCACAGGTCACCTCGGCGACGCGGCATCCCGGTTCGCCGACGCGTCGTGGATGCTGCTCACCAGCCGAAGCGAGGGCGCGCCGCTCGTGCTCGTCGAGGCCATGGCTCGTGGATGCCTGCCCATCGCGTACGACGTGCCGTACGGCCCCGCCGACCTCATCGAGCACGGCGTGAACGGGTTCCTCGTCGGCGCCGGCGACCGCGGCGCCGCCGCGGCCGCGATCCGCGCCATCGCCACCATGCCGGACGAGCAGCTCGCGGCCATGCGGTCGGCGGCTCGCGCGACGGCGGAGGCGTTCGACGACGAGGCCGTGACCCGGCGCTGGCTCCAGCTGGAACGCGAGGTGCTCGCCGAGCACACGGCCCGTTCGCAGGTCGCCGACGGCGGACGCGCCGCCGCAGCGGCTCGTGACACGGTGGCCGTGACGCGCCCGCGGCTGCGCCTCCGGCACGGCCGGCTCCGGTTCACCTGCCGCCTCGAGGGATCCGCCGGGGAGCCGGTGGTCATCTCGTTCCGGCCGCGCGGCACGACGCGGGTGCTGCGCCGCACCGCGGAACCGGCCGACGGCGGGCGGATCCGCGTCACGCTCGACCCGGAGGCCACGTCGTTCCTCGCGCGAGGACGGCGCATCGAGGTCCGCCTGCAGTGGGGCCGGGGTGCCGCGATGATCGATCTGCGAGCCTGCCTGCAGCACCCCGACACCCGCTCGGTGCCGCGCCGCCTCGCAGACCGGCTGCGGAGCGTCCTCAGTCCTCGGCGGCCGCGCTCCGGCGGACCTGCAGATGCTCCCGGATCCGCCTGACGACGAGCACGACGAGCGCCGCGGCGAGCGCGGTGTAGACGACCCAGTCGAGGTACTGCAGCACGCCCTCGAGCTGTGCGTGCTGCGTCCCGAGCGCAGCGCCGAGCCCGATCAGCAACGTGTTCCACGCGCCCGACCCGATCGCGGTGAACACCGCGAACGTCACGAGCGGCATGCGGTCGGCTCCCGCGGGCAGCGAGATGAGGCTCCGGATGCCGGGGATCATCCGCCCGACCAGCACCGACCACCGTCCGAAGCGGTGGAACCAGGCGGCGCCCCGCTCGAGGTCGGTGCGGCTCACGAGCCGGGTCCACGCGATCCATCGGATGGCGCGTTCCAGGCCGATCAAGGCGCCGAGCGCGTAGAGCAGCAGGGCGCCCGCGACCGAGGCGACGGTCGACCACAGGATGAGGAGGCCGAGGTGCAGGTCGCCCGCCTGCGTGAGGTAGCCCGCGAACGGCAGGATCACCTCGCTCGGGATCGGCGGGATGAGCACCTCGAGGAAGACGAGCACCCCGACGCCGAGGTCGCCGAGCGCGGTCAGCACATCGGCGGCGAAGCCGGTCAGTCCGGTGAATCCGTGGTCGGCGGCGGTCGTCAGCATGGTCTCGGCTGCTCTCGTGGTCGGCGGTCGATGATCGGTGCTCGGCGGCGCGCGCCACGCTACCCGGGCAGGTTGAGCGGAGTCTGGGTGCGCGGCTCAGCGAGGCAGGGCTCAGCGGAGGGTGCCGTGCGTGCTCAGCGGTGCGCGCCGATGCGACGCGAGAGCGCCGCGGCCGCCTCCCGCACCATGGGCACCAGGTCGCCGGCGGATGCCTCGGACGTGGCATCCGGGTAGGTGACGGCGATCGCGGCGGCCGGCCACCCGACGTGGTCGAGCACGACCGCGCCGACCGACGCGAGGCCGGGTGTCACCTCGCCGTCCTCGGCGGCCCACCCGTCGGCGCGGACCCGCTGGAGGACGCGCTTCAGCCGGCCGTACGTCCACTCGGATGCCTCGGCGGCCCCGGCCCGGTCGGCGAACGCCGCCGCATCGGGGTAGAGCGCGCGCAGCTGGGCGGCGGGCAGCGCCGCGAGCATGGCGCGCCCGGTCGCCGTGAGGTGGGCGGGCAGCCGCACACCGACGTCGGTGACGAGCGATGGACGCCGCGGCGCCCGCTCCTCGACGAGGTAGAGCACGTCGCGGCCGTGCAGGACGGCGAGGTGACCGCTCTGGCCGACCCGGTCGACGAGCGAGGCGACGAGGGGGCGGCCGAGCCGGGCGAGCGGCTGCTGGCGGCTGAACCCGCTCGACAGCTCGAAGGCGGCGATGCCGAGCCCGTACCGCCGCTCCTCGGGCAGGTGCACGACGAAGCCGCGTTCCTGCATCACCTGGAGCAGGTGGTACACGGTCGACCGCGGCAGGCCGAGGGCTGCCGCGATGGTGGCGGCCGGCACCGGGCCGCGTTGCGCGGCGAGGTGGGCGAGGATGGCGAGCGTCTGGTCCGCGGCGGGCACCTTCGACCGCGCGGTCGCGCCGCCTGATCCGCCCATCGTCCACCTCCGCGTGTCCGGAATCCCGGACGCCAGCGTACCCGCCCGCGTTCCCGCGGCGTCGCGACCGCGGTGGAATCGGAGGATGGGCACCACGCAGATCACCGACCGCGCCGCCGGACCCGACACCACCGTGGTCGTCGGCACCGGCCCCCTCCGCATCGACGACGTCGTCGCCGTCGCCAGGCACGGGGCATCCGTCGTGCTGGAACCGGGTGCGCTCGAGCAGGTCGCCGCGAGCCGCACCGTCATCGAGGCGCTCGCGAACGACCCCGAACCGCACTACGGCATCTCGACCGGGTTCGGCGCGCTCGCCACGACGTTCATCGCGGAAGACCGCCGGGCGCAGCTGCAGGCCAGCCTCATCCGCTCGCACGCCGCCGGCTCGGGCGCCGAGGTCGAGCGGGAGGTCGTGCGTGCGCTCATGCTGCTGCGCCTGTCGACGCTCATGACGGGACGCACCGGCGTGCGCCGCGAGACCGTGGAGACGTACGCCGCAATCCTGAACGCGGGCATCACCCCGGTCGTCCGCGAGTACGGCTCGCTCGGCTGCTCCGGCGATCTCGCGCCGCTCGCCCACTGCGCGCTCGTCGCCATGGGCGAGGGCGAGGTCCGCGTGCACTCGACGGGCGAGCCAGCGGAGCCGGCCGAGGGCCGGTTGATGGATGCCTCGTCCGCCCTGGCCGCGGCCGGCATCGCCCCGCTCCGCCTCGGTGAGAAGGAGGGCCTCGCCCTCATCAACGGCACCGACGGCATGCTCGGCATGCTCGCCCTCGCGGTCCACGACCTCCGCGCGCTGCTCGCCACGGCCGACGTCGCCGCGGCCATGAGCGTCGAGGGCCTCATGGGCACCGACGCGGTCTTCGCCGCCGACCTGCACCGGCTCCGGCCGCAGCGGGGTCAGGCGGACTCCGCCGCGAACCTCCGCGCCCTGCTCGCCGGCTCGCCGATCGTGGCGAGCCACAAGGGTCCGGAGTGCACGCGCGTGCAGGACGCGTACTCGCTGCGCTGCGCTCCCCAGGTGCACGGCGCCGCGCGCGACACGCTCGCCCACGCGGCGAACGTCGCCGACGCTGAGCTCGCGAGCGCCATCGACAACCCTGTGCTGACGGTCGACGGCCGCGTCGAGTCGAACGGCAACTTCCACGGCGCGCCGGTGGCGTATGTGCTCGACTTCCTCGCGATCGCCGTCGCGGATGTCGCGTCGATGAGCGAGCGACGCACCGACCGCTTCCTCGACCCGGCGCGCAACCAGGGCCTGCCGCCCTTCCTCGCCCACGAGGTCGGCGTCGACTCGGGGCTGATGATCGCCCAGTACACGGCCGCGGGCATCGTGAGCGAGCTGAAGCGCCTCGCCGTGCCGGCCTCGGTCGATTCGATCCCCTCGTCGGCGATGCAGGAGGATCACGTGTCGATGGGCTGGGCCGCGGCGCGAAAGCTGCGACGAGCCGTCGACGGCCTCGCCCGGGTGCTCGCCATCGAGACGATGACCGCGGCGAGAGGGCTCTCGCTTCGAGCGCCGCTCGAGCCGGGTGCCGCAACCGGGAGCGTGGTGCGGCTCGTGACGGAGGCGCCCGGCGGTCCCGGACCCGACCGCTTCCTCTCGCCCGAGATCGAGACGGTGGTCGAGCTCGTCCGCTCCGGCCGGGTGCGCGCGGCAGCCGAGGAGGGCGCCGGGCCGCTCGTCTGAGGCGGCCGGCCGCCGGTCCCGGGAACGTGCGGCCGCTCGGATCGCGACGCGGCGGCCGCTCCGGTCGACCCGGATGACGTCCGCCGGGCCGACCACCCGAACGGGGGGTGAACTCGCCGGATCAGGTGTTGTGCCCCTCTGGACCCGGTGCCAGACTGGGGGACGTCGGCACCCGAAGCCGACGACTGGAACCGCTGATGACGTCGAGCCGTGAACTTCCCGAGCGTGTCGAGCTCGGACGATTCGACCCGCTCCGGGCAGGGAATGCTCGGCGGGCCGTCACGGCAGCCGTCGCGGGTCTCGCCTCCGCCGCCCTCGCGTTCGGCGGGGTCTCGCCGGTGCACGCGGAAGAGGCTCCCGCCCCCGAGGTCGTGACGACCGAGGCGCCGGTCGCGGACGACACGACTCAGGAGTCCGAGCCGCCGGCTGACGATGGCACGGGCGGCACGCAGGCCCCCACGGAGACGCCGGAGCCGACGACGGAACCGACGCCCACACCGGAACCCACGCCGACGCCCGAGCCGACGCCCACTCCGACACCCACTCCGACGCCCACGCCCGGGCCCACGGCACCGCCGACGTCGGCACCGCCCGCCCCGCCGGCGCCCGCGCCGCGTGCTCCGCTGCTCATCGGCGACGGCCCCGTGCTGCGCATCGCGAATGGGCCCGACCCCCAGCTCGCCGGGCTCCTCAGCCTCCGCACCGCCGTCGACCGTGCGACGCAGCAGCTGCGCGCCGCTGAGGCCGACCTCGCCTCGGCGAAGGCCGAGCAGGAGGTGGCCCGCACCGTCGCCGAGCAGCTCGACGAGGCGGCCGAGGTCGCCCGCGAGAAGGCCGACCGCGCCGCCAAGGTCTCCCTCGGCGCCGGGCGCGGCGCCGAGGCCGCGAACGCGTCGGCCGCCGCCGCGCTGGGATCGGGCCGCGACCTGCTCGCCGGCCTCAGCGGGATGGCGCGCATGACGGAGCTGGGCGGCGACGCCGACGAGCTGCTGGCCCTCGCGAAGCGGCTCGATGCCAAGGCCGACGCCGCCGAGGAGCGCGCGAACGAGGCGTGGGCCGAGGTCGACGCCGTCCCGGTCGCCGAGCGCCAGCAGGCGGTCCGCGACGCGGAGGCCGCCGTCGCGGCGGCGCGTGCCGAACTCCAGGGTCTGCAGACCAAGGTCGCGGCAACGAGCGTCGCCCTCGTCGACTCGCTGCCCGCCGACTCGGGCCAGCTGAGCGAGCAGGGCTGGTCGTCCCCCGTGAGCGGCCGGCTGAGCGACGGGTTCGGTCCTCGTCCCGACAAGCCCCTTCCCGGCGTGAACGAGTTCCACCGTGGCACCGATGTCGCGGCCCAGTGCGGCAGCCCGGTGTTCGCGGCCACCGGCGGACTCGTCGTCGAGGCGCGTCCGAGCGGCGGCTACGGCAACTGGATCCTCATCGATCACGGCGCCGGGGTCTCCACGGGGTACGCGCACCTCTCAGACGGCGGCATCCTCGTGTCCCCCGGCCAGTCGGTCACCGCCGGCCAGCTCATCGGCACCGTCGGATCCACGGGCGCCTCGACCGGCTGCCACCTCCACTTCGAGGTGCGCCTCGGCGGCGTGGCCGTCGACGCCCGGCCGTTCCTCGCGGCCCGCGGCATCGCGCTCGGCTGAGGTCGCGCTTCGTCGCGCTCGGCTGAGACCGGGCAGCATCCCGCCGAGCCCGGCCGCTCAGGCAGCCGCGAGCGCGTCGGTCGGCGACAGCCGCGCGGCCCGCGCGGCCGGGTACAGGCCCGCCGCCGCGCCCACCAGCGCCGTGGCGACGAGCCCCCCGAGGGAGGCCCACACGGGGACGAACACCGGCCAGCCGCGAGCCGCGGCCGCGAGCGCCGTCGCCGCGACCCCGAGCAGCACCCCGCCGGCACCGCCCGCGACCGAGAGCAGCGTGCTCTCCACGAGGAACTGCGCCAGGATGTGCCCGCGCGTCGCCCCGAGCGCCCGGCGCAGGCCGATCTCGCCGCGGCGTTCCAGCACCGAGATCACCATGGTGTTCGCGACACCCACGCCCCCGACGAGCAGCGCGATCGCACTGAGCCCGACGAGGAGGCCGGTGAACGCCTGATCGACCGCGCCCTTCGCCGCCAGCGCGTCGGACGGCCTCGAGACGGCCACCTCGTTCGGTGCCGCCGGGTTCGCCGTCACGGCGAGCACCGCCCGCACGGACTCCACCGCCGCGTCGTCCGAGCGGGTGTACACGGTCGTCGGATGCCCGTCGAACCCGAGCAGCCGCGCCGCGACCGGGGCGCCGACGAGCGCGGCGAGATCGAGCTCCTCGGCGAGCGGCACGGGCGAGAGCAGGCCCGTCACGGTGAACCACTCGTCGCCGACGAGCACCTGCACGCCCACGCGGTGGACCCCGAGCTGTCGCGCCGCCGTCGCCCCGAGCACGACCGCGGGCAGCTGCGCCGTCGCGTCGTTCAGCCAGGCTCCCGCCGCGAGCTCGGCGCCGACGGTCGGGAGCAACTCGGGTCCGGCGGTCAGCACCGCGATGCCGCCGGATGCCTCGGGAGCGATGAGGTCGCTGCGGTACACCTTCGCCTCCACGGACCCGGTCGCGGCCACGTCGGTGACGGGCCCGATGCGGGCGATCATCGCCGGCGCGGCGGCGGGAAGCGCGGTCGCCTCGCCGAAGAGGTCGGCACCGGGCGCGACGCGCAGGAGGTCGGTGCCGAGGCGGTCGAGCTCCCGGTCGAGCTGCACGCGGCCCGAGCTCGCGATGCCGACGACCGCCACCATGGCGGCGATCCCGATCGCGATGCCGAGCGCCGACAGCGCCGTCCGCAGCGGGCGCCCGCCGAGCCCGGCGGCGCCCACGCGGAGGAGGTCCGCGATGCCGAGGCGCGAGGGTCCGGGAGCTCCGGTGTCGCGGCTCACGCCTGCACCTTGCCGTCGCGGAGCGCGATCCGCCGGGGCGCCCGTGCGGCGATCTCGGCGTCGTGGGTGATCATCACCACGGTCGTGCCGGATGCGTGCAGGCCCGCGAACAACGACAGCACGCCGGCGCCCGAGGCCGAGTCGAGATTGCCGGTGGGCTCGTCGGCGAGCAGGAGATCGGGCCGGCCGACGATGGCCCGCGCGACCGCGACGCGCTGCCGCTCGCCGCCGGAGAGCTGATGGGGCCGGTGCCCGAACCGGCGCCCGAGCCCGACGCGCTCGAGCGCCTCCGCGGCGCGCGCGCGACGCCTCGGGCGCGGGACGCCGGCGTAGAGCAGGCCGTCGGCGACGTTCTCGACCGCGGTCGCCGCGGGCGCGAGGTGGAACTGCTGGAAGACGAACCCGATGCGCTGGGCGCGAAGCGCCGCGAGCTGCCGGTCCCCGAGCCGCCCGACATCGTGGCCGCCGATCCGCACGGTGCCCCAGCTCGGCCGGTCGAGGGTGCCGATCAGCTGCAGCAGGGTGGACTTGCCCGACCCCGACGGGCCGACGATCGACACGAACTCGCCTTCGCCGATGACGAGCGACGCGTCCCTCAGCGCCGTGACCGAGCCGTGGCGCCGACCGACGCCCTCGAGTTCCACCATCGCGCTCACTCCGCCACCACCACCTCGTCGCCCTCGGCGAGCGCGCCACGCACTTCGACGGAGCCGGCCGCGAAGAGGCCGGTCTCGACGCCGACGACGCTCGTCGGCCGCTCGGCGGAGGCATCCGTCTCGACGACCTCCACGGCGTAGCCGCCCTCGGCGAGCGCCAGGAGCGCACCGATCGGGACGACGAGGACGTCCTCGACGCGTTCGGCCTCGAACGCCACCGTCGCCGTCGACGGCGGCGCCGACGCGAGCATCGCGGCGTCGTCGGGCACGATCGTGAGCCGGAGCACCGTGCGTGCCTCCGCCCCCGAGCCGGGCGCGGCGGGCTCGACCACGCTGTCCGCCGCCTCGATCCGGCCGGGCAGCGTCGTCCCGTCCGGCAGACGGATCGACACCGCCGCGCCGACGATCGCGAACCTCCGATCGGCCTCGTCGAGGTCGACGCTCACGACCCGCTCACGCCCGGCGACGGTGAGAAGCACTCCGTCCGCGGGGTCGCCGACGGCGAGCGCTCGTGCGATCACCTCGACCGGGCCGTCGGCGACCTGGACCCGGTCGGGCGCGACGACGCCGGTCGGCTCGACGCCGAGGTCGCGCTGCCACCGCTCGACCGCCGCCGCCGTCGACCAGGTGTACCGGTCGTCGACCTCGAACCCGGCGTAGCCGAAGGCCGCGAGGTTCGCCTCGAACTGGGCGACATCCGCCCCTTCGGCGCCCGGCGTCAGCGGTCGATAGGCGGGCAGCGAACCGCCGATCAACACGACCGGCGCGTCGTCGACGCGGGCGAGCTGCCCGCCCGGCTCGACGACGGTCCCGACCGCGGGCAGCCAGGTGACGACGCCGCCGTGACCCCGCACCACCGTCTCCGAGCGCCGCGCGACGCGCGCAGCCTGCTCGGTGGTCGCCACGAGGTCGCGCCGCTCGACCGCGACCGTCGCGGGCGAGGCGAGGCCGCCGCTCGCCCCCGCGTCGGCCGCCGGCTCGCCCCCGAACCCCACGGCCGCAGCGGCGGTCAGCACGACGCCCGCCCCCGTCGCGGCGACGAGGGCGAGCCAACCGGCCCGGGCCGCGATCCGGATGCCGCGGCGCGGAGCGGCGCGATCGTCGGGCGCCTCGTCGGTCATCGCTCCGCCCCCGCGCACGCTTCCTGGGCCGCCTGGTACTCGGGAGTCGTGACGTCGATGCCGCTGTCGGGCTCCATCCGGATGATCCCGTCGGGGCCCGGGTCGGGGTACCCGGCGATGCCCTCTGCGCGCATGCACTCGGCGAGCTCTCGCAACCGCGAGATGGTCTCGGGATCGGTGTCGGCCGGCTCGCCGCCGCCCGGCAGGTAGGCGTCGCAGGCGGCGAGCGCCGCCTCGAACTCCGACGCGGCCACGTCCTCCGGGTAGGTGTAGGTGAACGTGGTGCCCTCCTCCACCGGCATGGGCATGTCGATGCCGTGTTCCGCGACGCACTCGACCAGTCGGACGGGGTCGCCGCTGACGTCGGCCGACGGCTCGGCGCTCGCGGCCGGCGCCGGGCGCGTCCCGTCGGCCAACGACGCGACCTCCGCACGCTCGGTCGTCGCACAGCCGGCGCCGGCGAGGGCGAGCGCGAGCGCAACGGCGGCGCAGAGGATGCCCCGGCCCGGCTGGCCGGCACCGGCCGATGCCCAGCGGGCGCGGGCTGAGGTCTGCTGCATCTCGGAGTCCTTCCGTCGTCGGACGTCAGTCCACCGGGTCGCCGGTTCCCTGGGCGTGAGCGCCGACGCTAACGCCCGTGAAACCCGCGACGCGGGCACAATGGGCGGATGCGCGTTCTGGTCGTCGAAGACGAGCCCCGGCTCGCCGATGCCGTCGCCGAGTGGTTGCGCCGGGTCGCGCACGCGGTCGACGTGGCGGGCGACGGCGCCGAGGCGCTCGAGCGCGTGGGCGTCAACGACTACGACGTCGTCGTGCTCGACCGCGATCTTCCCGTGGTGCACGGCGACGACGTGTGCCGGGGCATCCTCGCCCTCGACGCGCCGCCGCGCGTGCTCATGCTCACCGCGTCGGCGAGCGTCGACGACCGGGTCGCGGGACTCGCGATGGGTGCCGACGACTATCTGCCGAAGCCGTTCGCGTTCGCGGAGCTCGGCGCGCGCGTCGCCGCCCTGGGCCGCCGGTCGCGCCCCGCGGCGCCGCCGGTGCTCGAGCGCTCGGGCCTGCGCGTCGACCCGCACCACCGCGAGGTGGTCTTCCGCGGCCGCTACGTGCCGCTGTCGAAGAAGGAGTTCGCGGTGCTCGTCGAGTTGCTCCTTGCCGATGGAGGCTACGTCTCGGCCGAACAGCTCATCGAGAAGGCGTGGGACGAGCAGCTCGACCCGTTCACGGGCGTGGTGCGCGTGACCGTGCTGAAGCTGCGCCGGAAGCTCGGCGACGCGTCGGTCATCGAGACCGAGCCGGGCGTCGGGTACCGCATCCGATGTGGCGGTTCCGGCTGCCGCTGCGGGTGCGGCTGACCGCGGTGTACGGCGCGCTCTTCCTCGTGGCCGGGCTCGTGATGCTCGGCCTCACCTGGGCCCTCGTGCAGCAACGCCTCATCGACGACGCCGCCGTGGTGAACGCGTCGGTCTGCTGCAGCAGTCCTTGGGAGCCGTCGCCGACGCTTCCCGCGGGAGACCGGCTCACGTACGAGTACACGGTGCAGATCATGGGCGCCGCACGCGACCAGGCGCTCGGCGCGCTCCTCACGCAGGGCTCGATCGCTGTCGTCGTCGTGGGCGCGCTCGCCGCGGCCGCAGGCTGGGTCGTGGCGGGGCGGATGCTCCGGCCCCTCAGTGCCATCACCGCCACGGCGGCCCGGATCGCGGCGGCGCCGGAGGGGCGCCGTCACGAGCGGCTCCGGCTCGACGGCCCGCGCGACGACGTGACCGAGCTCGCGGACACGTTCGACGACATGCTCGACCGGCTCGACGCCGCGTTCGACGCCCAGCGTCGGTTCGTCGCGAACGCGTCGCACGAGCTGCGGACGCCAATCGCGGTCGAGCGCGCCCTCGTCGAGGTCGCGGCCGCCCGCCCCGGAGCGAGTGACGACGTCCGCGCGCTCGCACGCGAGCTGCTCGACGTGAACGCCGACCAGCACCGGCTCATCGACGGGCTGCTGCTGCTCGCCCGGTCGGAGCGCGAACTCGCTGAACGGCGCTTCGTCGACCTCGCCGACCTCGCCGAGCACGCGACGTCGCCGGCCGGCGGCGTGCGTGGCGACCCCGGCTCCGCTCCCGGGCTCTCGCGGGACGTCGCGCCGGATGCCGCGCCGGAGTTCGCGCTCGAGCTCGGCGAGGCCCCGACCGCGGGCGACCCGGTGCTGCTCGCGCACCTCGTCCGGAACCTCGTGGAGAACGCGATACGGCACAACCTCGACGCCGGCGGATGGGTGCGGGTCGCGACCGGCACGGATGCCACGGGCCGCGCCCGGCTCGAGGTGTCGAACTCCGGGCCGGTCGTGGCCGAGGACGCCGTGGCCGGACTGGTGGAGCCGTTCCGGCGGCTCGGCGGCGGCGTTCCGGACCGCGGCCGAACCGCCGGCGCCGGACTCGGCCTCTCCATCGTGCGTGCGATCGCGGAGGCGCACGGCGGCGCCCTGCACCTCGCAGCGCGACGCGGGGGCGGTCTCGTGGCGACGGTGACCCTGCCGCGGGAGGAGTACGGGTTCGCGCTCGACGGGTCGGCGGAGCGGGGCGACGCCGAGGGGTGAGCGCGATCGCGGTGCGTCCGGGATTCCGGACAATCTGGCCACGGCGGACGTTGCCCGCCGCCACGGCCTGCACGAGCATCGGAGCATGACCCACGCTCGCACCGTCCGCGCCGCTCGGGGCTCGGCCCTCACCGCGAAGAGCTGGCAGACCGAGGCGCCGCTCCGCATGCTGATGAACAACCTGGACCCCGAGGTCGCCGAACGCCCCGAAGACCTCGTCGTCTACGGCGGCACGGGCCGCGCGGCCCGCAGCTGGGAGGCGTTCGACGCCATCGTCCGCGAGCTCGAGTCCCTCGAGGCCGACGAGACGCTGCTCGTGCAGTCGGGCAAGCCCGTCGGGGTGTTCCGCACCCACGAGTGGGCGCCGCGGGTGCTCATCGCGAACTCGAATCTCGTCGGCGACTGGGCGACGTGGCCCGAGTTCCGCCGCCTCGAGCACCTGGGGCTCACGATGTACGGCCAGATGACGGCCGGGTCGTGGATCTACATCGGCACGCAGGGCATCCTCCAGGGCACCTATGAGACCTTCGGCGCGGTCGCGCGCAAGCTCGCGGCCCGGCGTGAGGGCGGCGAGGGTCCCGCGGGCGCGTCGCTGGCCGGCACGCTGACGCTCACGGGCGGCGCGGGCGGCATGGGCGGCGCGCAGCCGCTCGCCGTCACCATGCACGGCGGCGCGGTGCTCATCGTCGACGTCGACGAGTCTCGGCTGCGTCGGCGGGTCGAGCACGGCTACCTCGACGAGGTCGCGCCGTCGCTCGACGTCGCGCTCGAGCGGGTGCTCGCCGCGAAGCAGGCGCGGGAGCCGCTGAGCGTCGGCGTCGTCGGCAACGCCGCGACCGTCTTCACCGAGCTGCTCGACCGCGAGGCGCCGATCGACATCGTCACCGACCAGACCAGTGCGCACGACCCGCTCGCCTATCTGCCCGAGGGGGTGGCCGTCGGCGAGTGGCGCGAACTCGCGGCGCTCGACCCGGCGGAGTTCACCCGGCTGGCGCGACGGTCGATGGCCAAGCAGGTCGAGGCGATGGTGAACTTCCAGGCGCGGGGCGCCGAGGTCTTCGACTACGGCAACTCGATCCGCGCGGAGGCGAAGCTCGGCGGCTATGCGCACGCGTTCGACTTCCCGGGCTTCGTGCCCGCGTACATCCGGCCGCTGTTCGCCGAGGGCAAGGGGCCGTTCCGCTGGGCGGCGCTGTCGGGCGACCCGGCCGACATCGCCGCGACCGACCGGGCCATCCTCGACCTGTTCCCGCACGACGAGCACCTGCGCCGCTGGATCACGCAGGCGGGTGAGAAGGTGCACTTCGAGGGCCTGCCGGCGCGGATCTGCTGGCTCGGCTACCAGGAGCGTCACCTCGCGGGGCTGCGGTTCAACGAGATGGTGGCCTCCGGCGAGCTGTCGGCGCCCGTCGTCATCGGCCGCGACCACCTCGACGCGGGCAGCGTCGCGAGCCCGTACCGCGAGACCGAGTCGATGGCCGACGGCTCCGACGCGATCGCCGACTGGCCGCTGCTGAACGCCATGCTGAACACCGCCTCGGGGGCGACGTGGGTGTCGATCCACCACGGCGGCGGCGTGGGCATCGGCCGATCGATCCACGCCGGGCAGGTCGTCGTGGCCGACGGCACGGACCTCGCCGCGGAGAAGATCGCCCGGGTGCTGGTGAACGATCCCGGCACGGGCGTGATGCGCCACGTCGACGCGGGGTACGACCGGGCGATCGAGGTGGCCCGGGAGCGCGGCCTGCGGGTGCCGATGCTCGATGGGGAGCCGTCCGGCCGATGAACGACGGCGGGGCGGTGCGCCGGATGCTCCTGACGGGCATCGGCGAGCTGGTGACGAACGATCCGGCGCCCGGCCGAGCGGGCGGTCCGCTCGGCATCGTCCGCGATGCGGCGGTGCTCGTCGAAGACGGCCGGGTGGCCTGGGTCGGACCGGCGGCCCACGCCTCGGAGCAGTTGCCGGGCGCGGTCGACGCTGCGGACCGGCGGGACGGGGAGGAGCACCGGGCGAGCCGGGATGCCTCGGTCGAGGTCGTCGACGCGGGTGGGCGGGCCGTCCTGCCCGGCTTCGTCGACAGCCACACCCATCTGGTGTTCGGCGGCGACCGCGCCGACGAGTTCGCCGCGCGCATGGCCGGGCGGCCGTACGAGGCCGGAGGCATCCGTTCCACGGTCGCGGCCACGCGCGCCGCGAGCGACGACGTCCTGCGCGCTCGGCTCGCGGGATTCGTGGCCGAGCTGCACGCGCAGGGCACCACGACGTTCGAGGTGAAATCGGGGTACGGGCTGGATGTCGCGACGGAGGCGCGGCTCGTGCGCCTCGCGGCCGAGGTGACCGAGGAGGTCACCTTCCTCGGTGCGCACGTCGTGCCGGCCGAGTTCCGCGAGCCCGACGGCCCGGGCGCCGACGCTTACGTGGACCTCGTCGTCGGCGAGATGCTCGACGCGTGCGCGCCGTCCTCGCGCTGGGTCGATGCCTTCTGCGAACGCGGGGCGTTCACGCCCGCGCAGTCGCGGCGGGTCCTCGAGGCCGGGCGGCAGGCGGGGCTCGGGGTGCGCGTGCACGGCAACCAGCTCGGCCCGGGCGAGGGCGTCGCGCTCGCCGTCGAACTCGGTGCGGCATCCGTCGACCACTGCACCTTCCTCGACGACGCGGACGTCGCGCTGCTCGCCGGCTCCGACACGGTGGCGACCCTGCTGCCCGGCGTCGAGTTCTCGACCAGGCAGCCGTACCCCGACGCGCGCCGGCTCATCGACGCGGGTGTCACGGTGGCGATCGCGAGCGACTGCAACCCGGGCTCGAGCTTCACCAGTTCGATGCCGTTCTGCATCGCGGTCGCGGTGCGCGACATGCGGATGACACCCGCCGAGGCGGTGTGGGCGGCGACCGCTGGCGGCGCGCGGGCGCTCCGCCGCGAGGACGTCGGGGCCCTGCGGCCCGGGATGCGCGCCGACCTCGTCGAGCTCGCCGCGCCGGGCCACGTGCACCTCGCCTACCGGCCCGGCGTGCCGCTGGTGCGTCGGGTGTGGCGCGAGGGCGTGCTGGTCGGCGACCCGGTCCTCGCCGGCGACCCGGTCTGACGCGCCGGCCGACCCCGGCTTCGCGCCTCCGCCTACCGGCCCGCGGTGGCGGCGTTCCGTTCGGCGAGCGTGCGGAACGCCGCTCGCAGCTCCTCGGGCTCGACGACGTCGATGTCGGTGTCGAACCGGTTCAGCGCTGCCGCAAGCGCGACCCACGACCAAGAGCCGGAGCGCAGCCGGCATCGCCCGTCGCCGAGGTCTTCGACCGTGCCGTCGCCGGCGAAGGGCAGCACCTCGCGGGCGGGCAGGCCCAGTTCCACCGTTCCGGTGCATGGCCACTCGTCGGCGTCGCGCGAGCCCTTGAAGCGGGCGGACAGGAAGGCGGCCGCGCTGCCGCCCGGCACCGGACGGGGCTCGAACCGCCCGCCGAGCGGGGTGCGAGGCGCGACCCGGTCGGCGCGGAAGACGCGCCAGTCGGCGCGGTCGAGGTCCCAGGCGAGCAGGTACCAGCGGCCGCCGGCGAATGCGAGGTGGTGCGGCTCGACGCGGTGCCGTGCCGGCTCGGCATGCGGAACCGCTGAGGCGTAGTCGAGGCGCAGCACCTGTCGGGCCCGGATCGCCGTGGAGAGCTCGACGAGGGTCTCCGCGGAGACGGGTGCCGTGGGCCCGTCGCCGGGGCGACCCGGGATCGCGACGATCTCGAGGCCGTCGATCCGGTGTCGCAGCCGGCTGGGCAGCACCTGCCGCAGGGTGGTGAGCGCTCGGAGGGCGGCCTCCTCGAGCTCGACGCCGGCGACGGCCGCCGTCTGCAGGCCGACGGCGAGCGCGACGGCCTGATCGTCGTCGAAGAGCAGTGGCGGCAGGTCGGCGCCGGCGTCGAGGCGGTAGCCGCCGTCGGGCCCCATGGTCGCGGTGATGGCGTACCCGAGCTCTCGGAGCCGGTCGACGTCGCGGCGCACGGTGCGGTCGCTGATGCCGAGACGTTCGGCGAGCACCGCACCGGGCCAGTCGCGCCGGGTCTGCAGCAGCGACAGGAGCTGCAGCAGTCGCGATGTCGGTGCGGTCATGTCCCTCAAGGTACTCGGAGTCCAGGACACGATCTGACCTGCACTGTCGACAGTCTGGTGGTACCCCCGGGAATCGCCCGGGCGATCACCGGAGGAACCGACATGAGCTTGACCACGACCACCCACCTCAACTTCCGCGGCGACGCGCGCCAGGCGCTCGAGTTCTACCGCTCCGTCTTCGGCGGCGAACTCAGCGCGACCACCTACGGCGACGTCGGCATGCCGAAGGATGCCCCGGGCGCCGACGGCATCGTCTTCGGCCGGGTCGACTCACCCACCGGATTCCGCGTGATGGCGTACGACATCCCCGGTGAATCCGGCGGTTCGGCCGGCAACGCCGGATCGACCACGCGCGAACACGGCGCGACCGTCACCGACCGGCCGTTCTTCGTGTCGGTGAGCGGCGAGACCCTCGACGAGGTCGTCGCCGTCTGGCAGCGTCTCGCCGTCGGCTCGACGATCATCGAGCCCCTCGCCGCGTCGGCCTGGAGCCCGGGCTTCGGGATGCTCGTCGACCCGTTCGGCGTGACGTGGATCCTCGACGTCGCGGCCTCGCCGTCCGGCGTCTGACCCTGGCCGTCCGACCCGACCGCGCGGCGACGCCGGTGCACCCGACGTCGACGCGCGGTCGGGTCGGGCGCCGGCTCAATCGTCCTCGCTCCGCCGAAGGCGTCGGCGCACCGACAGCAGCACCAGGTGGGGCTGCTCGGCCGCGAGCCGTTCGGCCCGGTCGAGCACATCGCCCACCCATCCGGCGCTCGCCGCCACGACGGCCACGCCGACGACGGCCCGGCGGTGCAGGTCGTGTGCACCGACCTCGGCGACGCTCGCCTCGGTCTCGCGCCGCAGCCCGGCGAGCAGCGGGCGGAGCACCGCGCGCTTCGCCTTCAGCGAGTGCACGTCGCCGAGGAGCAGGTCGAACTCGGCCCAGCCGATCCACACGGTGACGCCCTTGTCACGAACGGTCGGGGTCCTCACCCTCCGCCTGGGACGGCTTGCCCTGAGCCGGTTCCACGCGCTGCTCGTCGTCGCGCGGATCCTCGCCCTCGGCCTGGCTCGGCTTCGCTCCCGCTCCCTGGTCCGTCATGATGGCTCCCTTCGTCCGCCCATCGGATCTCCCGACCCGCGTCGTCCCTCGTCGGACATCGTGCGCCGTCGGCCGGATCATCGGAACCCGTTGTGGCTGGCTCGATCGGCTGCTAGCGGATGCCGGCTCCGCGTCAGCGCGTCCCGTCCTTCGGCGTGTCGACCCGGACGAGCTCGGCCGCATCGGCGGAGGCATCCGCCCAGTGATCGACGGGCAGCCGGATCTCGGCGACTGCGCACGTCGGCAGCTCGGCGAACTCGCCGGTGAGGCGCACGACGAGGGCGCTCGACTCGGGATTGTGACCGACGAGCATGGCGGTGCCTGCGGCGTCGTCGAGCCCGCGGATCACCTCCAGCAGGTGCGCCGCGCCGGTGGCGTACATCGAGGCGTCGAGCTCGACGGAGCCGGGATCGCGGCCGAGGGCCTCGGCGAGCAGCGCCGCGGTGGTCCGCGCGCGAAGTGCGGTGCTCGACCGGATGACGTCGGGCACGAGCCCCCTCGCCGCGAGCCGCTCGCCCATGCGCGGCGCGTCGCGGAGGCCGCGGTCGTTCAGCGGCCGGTCGTGGTCGTCGAGCCCGGGGTGGCCCCAGTCGGATTTCGCGTGGCGGACGACGAGCAACGTCTTCACGCTGCCAGCCTTCCACCGCGGTCAGCGCAGCGCGACCCCCGCCGCGAACTCCAGCACGCAGAGGGCGGCGAGCCGGACGGTGCGGCCGTCGGGCGCGTCGGCGGTCGCGTCGATCTCGACCAGGTCGGCCGACCGCACGCGCCGGTCGCGCGCCGCGGCCCGGACGAGCGCGCGGAGCTCCCACGCCGCGAGGCCCCCGGGCACCGAGGCCGGACATGCGGGCACGACCGAGCGATCGCACGCATCGACGTCGACGTCGAGGTGCACCGGCCCGCCGCCGGCGCCCGCGATCTCCATCGCCTCGGCCATGACGTCGGCCGGCGACCGCCCGTGCAGTTCGTCGCGGTGGATGACGGTGATGCCGAGGTCGGCAGCACGCCGTGCGTAGACCGCGGAATTGGCGAAGTCCGCGATGCCGACCTGCACGATGCGCGCGGGGTCGAGGCCCCCCTCGACGAGCCGGCGCACCGGCGAGCCGTTGGAGACGCCGTCGCGGAGGTCGTAGTGCGCGTCGATCGTCACGAGCCCGGCAGTGCCGAGGTCCTCGCCCCATGCGCCGAGCGCGGTGGCGACCGTGACCGAGTTGTCTCCGCCCAGCGCGAGAACCGTGTCGGTGACCTCCAGGGCGCGGCGCACCGCGGCACGCGTGCGGGCTTCGCCCTCCGGACCGTCGGGCTCGTCGACGTCGCCCGCGTCGACCACGGCGATCGCCTCGTCGAGATCGAGCGGGGCGGCCGCTCCGGCGGAGCGCCGATCGGGGACGAGCGCGGGGCTGTACCGGGCGAGCGCGTCGCGGATCGCGGCGGGCGTCGCGTGCGCGGCGGTCGGCGACAGCGAGGTGCGCCAGGCGGGCACGCCGATGAGCGCGAGTCCCGCGCGTTCGTCCGGCGCGAGGTCGTCGAGGGCGGGCCAGCCGCCCGCGCGGGGCCAGTTCGGATCGTGCGAGAGGGCCATGCCCTCACGCTAACGGCGCCGGATGCCCCGCGCCGAGGCATCCGATCAGGTCGTCGTCTGCGATCCCGGACCCGACGCGCGCCAGTCGGCGATGAGCTCCGCCTCGCGGGCGGGCGACAGCCCGGCGCCGCGCTCGCGGTCGAGGCCCTGCTCGCGCTCCCAGGCGAGCACGTCGCCCAGGGAGTCCTCGACGGGCCGCACGCGGAGGCCGGCGTGCACGGCCGCGGTGTTCGACCGGTCCTGGAAGCCCGACCATGACGGGTCGATGATCCAGAACGCGAGCGAGTCGGGGCCCGACCACTCGTTCACGCCCCGCGACTCGAGCCACGTCGACGGCGCGGCGACGACCTCGCCGGCGTGCCCCCCGACCTGGCGCGAGACGTCGAGCAGGGCGCCGAACGTCGACCGGTCGCCGACGGCGTTGAACGTGCCCGTGAGACCGTCCTCCACGGCCTGCAGCACCCAGGCGACGAGATCGCGCACGTCGATGAACTGGGCCGCGGCCTCCGGGATGTCGGGTACGAGCATCGGCGCCTCGGTGTCGCGGGCGGCGCGCACGACGTACGAACCGGTGCGGCCGGACGGGTCGCCGGGCCCGCCGATGAGGCCCGGCCGCACGATGAGCAGGCGGTCGCCGAACGCCGCGCGGTACGCGAGCTCGCACGCGACCTTCGCCTCGCCGTAGGTCTCTGGCGTCGAGCGGTCGGCCTCGAGCGGCGGCAGGAGCTCGACCGACTCGTCACCTCCCGGCACGTCGTGGTGCGCGTACACGTTCCCGGTCGAGATGAACACCCCGAGCCGGGCCTTCGGCGCGAGCGCGGCCGCCGCCTCGCGCGCGAACAGCGGCTCGCGCGTGACGTCGATCACCGCGTCCCACTCGCGATCCACGACCGCGTCGTACGCGCCGGGCTGCGTCCGGTCGGCTACCACGAGGTCGGCGCCGGGCGCCACTTCGCCGGCTTCGCCGCGCGCGAGGCAGGTCACCGCGTGCCCGCGCGCCAGCGCCTCGGCCGCGAGCGCGCGGCCGACCCATTGCGTTCCACCGAGGATGAGCAGGTCCATGGGCTCATGCAAGCACGGCGATCGGATGCCCCGCACGCGGTGTTCGCCCGCCGCGTACGGCGTCTGCCGTGGGCGGACGCCGCGCGCCGGTCAGCCCCGGTCGATCGCGCCGTCACCGCGGGGGTTGGCTCCCGCGCGCGTCGCCGGTACCGTCGAGCACGTCGCGCGTGATCGGTGCGGGAATGCGGATGCCGGTCGCGCCGTTGTCCTATCGCGAATACCCCCATGGGGTATAGCCTGATCCCAGGAGGACGATCGAATGGACACCACACGGCGCGAGGAGCACGCGGCCCACGAGCACGATGCGCACGCGGGACACGACGAGCACGAGGGTCACGAAGACCATCACGGGCACGAGGGCCATCACGGGCACGAGGGCCCGCAGGCGCACGACGCGCACGCGGGCCACGACGGTCACGAGGGCCACGACGGTCACGAGGGCCACTCGATGCACGCCGGGCATGAGGCATCCGAGGCGCACGCCGGCCACGACCACCACGCCGGCCACGACGCGCATCAGGCCCACGACGGTCACGCCGGCCATTCCGGTCACAGAGGCCACGGCGGCCACGGCGGCCACGGCGATCACGTCGGCCAGTTCCGCCGCCTCTTCTGGATCATGCTCGTCGTCGCGATCCCGACCATCGCGTTCAGCCCGATGTTCGCCTCGATCCTCGGCTACCCGCTGCCCGACAACCCGGCGATCGCATGGATCTCGCCGATCCTCGGCACCGTCATGTACTTCTGGGGCGGTAAGCCGTTCCTCACCGGCGCCTGGTCGGAGCTGAAGGCACGCAAGCCCGGCATGATGCTCCTCATCGGGCTGGCGATCACGGTCGCCTACTTCGCGAGCCTGGGCGCCAGCCTCGGCCTGCTCAGCCACCACCTCGACTTCTGGTGGGAGCTCGCGCTCCTCATCGTGATCATGCTGCTCGGGCACTGGATCGAGATGAAGTCGATCATGCAGGCCTCGAGCGCGCTCGACGCCCTCGCGGCGCTCCTGCCCGACGAGGCCGAGCGGGTGGTCGGCGGCGCCGACGGCGGCACGATCGAGCGGGTCGCCCCGTCCGAGCTCGCGGTCGGCGACGTGGTCGTCGTGCGCCCCGGCGGGCGGGTGCCTGCCGACGGTGACGTGATCGAGGGCACGGCTGACGTCGACGAGTCGATGATCACGGGCGAGTCTCGGCCGGTGCGCCGCGGCCCGGGCGACCACGTCGTCGCGGGCACAGTGGCGACCGACACCGCGATCCGCGTGCGGGTCGGCGCGATCGGCGACGACACCGCACTCGCGGGCATCCAGCGCCTCGTCGCCCAGGCGCAGGCGTCCACGTCGCGGGCGCAGCGGCTGGCCGACCGTGCCGCGGGCTGGCTGTTCTGGTTCGCGCTCGGCGCGGCCGTCCTCACGGCGATCGCGTGGACGCTGCTCGGCGACCCCGACGACGCCGTCGTCCGGACCATCACGGTCCTCGTGATCGCGTGCCCCCACGCCCTCGGCCTCGCGATCCCGCTCGTGGTGCAGATCGCGACCGAGCGGGCCGCGAAGGGCGGCGTGCTCGTGACCGACCGGCTCGCGCTCGAGACGATGCGCACCGTCGGCGCCGTGCTGTTCGACAAGACCGGCACCCTCACCAAGGGCGAGCCGGCGGTGACCGACGCCGTCGCCGCCGCCGGCTTCGACGCCGACCGCGTGCTGGCGCTCGCGGCGGCCGCGGAGGGCGACTCCGAGCACCCGCTGGCGAAGGCCATCGTGGCCGACGCCGCGCGGCGGCAGCTCGCCGTGCCCGCGGCATCCGGGTTCGAAGCGTCGGCCGCCGTCGGTGTGCGCGCCGAGGTCGACGGTCGTGCGGTGCAGGTCGGCGGTCCGGCGATGCTCGCCGGGGCCGGCGCCGAGCCGCTCGCCGCCTCCGCCGGCTGGAGCGAGGCCGGCCAGACGGTGCTGCACGTGCTGGTCGACGGCGAGGTGGCGGGCGCGATCGCGCTGGCCGACGAGGTGCGGCCCGAGTCGAAGGAGGCCGTCGACGCGCTGCACGCGCTCGGCGTGCAGGTCGTGATGATCACGGGCGACGCCGAGCCGGTGGCGCGGTCGGTCGCGGTCGCGCTCGGCATCGACCGGGTGTACGCCGGCGTCCGGCCCGAGGACAAGGCGGCGAAGGTGCAGGAGCTCCAGTCCGAGGGACTCACGGTCGCGATGGTGGGCGACGGGGTGAACGACGCCCCGGCGCTCGCGCAGGCGGACGTGGGCATCGCGATCGGCGCAGGCACCGATGTGGCGATCGCCTCGGCGGGGGTCGTGCTCGCCTCGAGCGATCCGCGATCGGTGCTGTCGGTGATCGAGCTGTCCCGGGCGACGTATCGCAAGATGACGCAGAACCTGTGGTGGGCGGCCGGGTACAACCTGCTGTCGGTCCCGCTCGCGGCGGGCGTGCTGGCGCCGATCGGGTTCGTGCTGCCGATGTCGGTGGGCGCCATCCTCATGAGCCTGTCGACGGTGATCGTGGCGCTGAACGCGCAGCTGCTCCGGCGACTCGACCTCGCGCCCGAGGCATCCACCAGGGCGGTGCTCGAGCGCGGCTAGCCGCACCTCACGATGAGGAGGACCGGTCCGTTCGCGGGCCGGTCCTTCGTCGTTCGGCGCCGGAATCAGTTCGTGTGGTTTGGTAGTTGATCTGTTACAGTACTCGGCATGATCAAGATGACTGGTGCCGGAGCGACCGCGATCGTCGCCGAGGCGCTCGAGAAGACCTACCGCCGCGGTCGCACCCCCGTGCCCGCCCTGCGCGGCCTCGACTTCGAGGTCCCGCGCGGCTCGGTCTTCGGCATGCTCGGCCCGAACGGCGCCGGCAAGTCGACGACCACGAAGATCCTCACCACGCTGTCGCGCCCCGACGCCGGCCGGGCGAGCGTCGCCGGACACGACGTCACGACGGATGCCGCGGCCGTGCGCCGCGCCGTCGGCTACGTGTCGCAGGGCACGGGCGCCGACCCGCTCCTCACCGGCGCGGAGAACCTCGCGCTCGCCGGTCGCCTGCGGGGGCTCTCCCGCATCGCCGCCCGCGAACGGGCGACGGCACTGCTGCACGAGTTCGGCCTCACCGACGCCGGCTCGCGCGCGGTCGGCTCGTACTCGGGCGGCATGCGCCGCCGCCTCGACGTCGCGTGCGCGCTCGTGCACCGGCCCGAGGTGCTCTTCCTCGACGAGCCCACGACCGGGCTCGACCCCGAGGCGCGCGCCGCGATGTGGGCCGAGATCCGCCGACTGTCCGCCGAGGGCGGGCTCACGGTCGTGCTCACCACGCACTATCTCGAAGAGGCCGACCGCCTGGCCGACGAGCTCGTCATCATCGACCACGGCACCAAGGTCGTGCAGGGCACCGCGGCCGAGCTGAAGTCCGCCCTCCGCGGCGACACCGTGCGCGTCGCGCTCTTCGAGCCCGACCCCGCGGCCGTGCGGCTCGCGGTCGCCGGCATCCCCGCGCTCCGCGAGGTCGTCGTCGAGGTGAACGGGCCGGTCGGCTCGCTCGTCGCCCGCACCGACGACGCCTCGGCCGCGGTCGGCCGCGTCATCGCGGCGCTCGAGGGCAGCGGCATCCCGTTCGGCGCGGTCGCCGCGTCGCGACCCAGCCTCGACGACGTCTACCTGCACCACGTCGGCCGGAGCATCGACACCGCGGCGCGCGGCGCCGCCCACCAGGAAGGAGCCGCGGCATGAGCACCGCCCTCGTCGCCACCACGTCCACCACGGCCGCGCACGACGCGAGCTGGTTCACCCAGACGGGGCAGGTGTGCGCCCGCTGGATGCTTGGCACCTGGCGGCAGGCCTGGGGCCCCGTCATGTCGCTGCTGCAGCCGATCATCTGGATCGTCCTGTTCGGCCAGGTGTACTCCTCGCTCGGCGAGCTGCCTGCCTTCGGCGACGGCGGCTACATCGCCTACCTCGTGCCCGGCGTGCTGATGATGACCGTGCTGTACTCGGGCGCCTGGGCCGGCACCGGGTACATCGACGACATGCGATCCGGCGTCATGGACCAGCTGCTCACGGCACCGATCGCGCGGTCGGCGATCATCACCGGGCAGCTGCTGCAGCAGCTCGTGATCAACCTGGCGCAGTCGGCGATCGTGCTCGGCATCGGCTGGCTCGCGGGTGCCCGCTACCCCGGCGGAGCCGGCGGCATCCTCATCGCCCTCGCGGCGGCCACGCTGCTCGCGACCGCGTTCTGCTGCGCGTCGACGGCCGTCGCGCTCACCACGCGCAGCCAGGTCGCCCTGATCGGGCTCTCGCAGACGGTGGTGCTGCCCGCCACCTTCCTCTCGACGACGATGATGCCCGCTTCGCTGCTGCCCGACTGGGTCGCCGCCGTCGCCGCCTGGAACCCCATGACGTGGGCGGTCGAGATCGCCCGCGACGGCCTCGCCGGCGACCTCGACTGGTCGCTCGCGGCCGGCCGCACCGCGCTGCTCGCCGCGATCGCGGCACTCGCGTTCGCGTGGGCCGTGCGCTCGATCCGCGCGTACCAGCGCTCGATGTGAGCACCGGATGCCGCCCGTCGGGGTGCGTTCACTCGCTGGAGCGCACCTCGATGGGGCTCGCATCCATGGCCCGGTTGTCGACGCGGAACGTCGCGAACTCCGACCGGTACCTCGCCTCGGCGTGCTCGACCGGCCGGCCCGAGGCATCCTTCGACAGCCGCCGTTCGCGGAGCAGCGGTGCGCCGGCCGCGATGCCGAGCGCCTCGGCGTCGAGCCGGTTCGCGGCGACCGCGTCGATGGTGTGCCTGGCGCTCACGAGCGGTGCGCCGTGGCGGGCCAGCTCGGCCGACACCGACCCCGAGTCGGGGTCGAAGCCGAAGAGGTAGCGTCCGACGTCGGGCACGAAGGAGGCCCGCTCGATCATGATCGGCACGTCGTCGAGCAGCCGGACCCGCACCAGGTCGACCACGACCGCACCCTCGTCGAGTTCGAGGAGCCCGGCGACGGTCGACGTCGAGGCCCTGCGCTCGAGCACGAGCGTACGGGTGCCGGGCGTCTTGCCCTCCTCGCGCGCCCACTCCGTGAACGATTTGAAGGTCGAGAGCGACTGCGCCGGCACCACCTTGCCCACGACGGGCGGGCGACCGCGTCCGCCGACGACGAACCCCTCGGCGCGCAGCGCGGAGAGCGCCCGGCGCACCGGGCCGCGCGAGGTGCCGAACTCGCGGCACAGCGCCGCCTCGCTCGGCAGCGACATGCCGGGCGTCCACTCGCCGCGCTCGATGCGCTGGCGAAGCTCCGCGCGCACGCGCTGGGAGACGGGCGCGGTGGTGGCGGACATGTCTCGACCCTACGAACGCGCCCGCCCGGTGCCGATGGAGCCGGGGAGACGGCCGCGTGAACTCTGCGTGAACGGGCGGGGGCGAGGCGTGCCGGTCAGCCCGCGAGGAGCTCCCGCATCCGCTCGATCTCCGCGGTCTGGGTGTCGACGATCGCCTGAGCGAGCTCGAGTGCACCCTCGTGGGTGCCCGCCTCGAGCTCCTCCTCGGCCATCGCCACGGCGCCCTCGTGGTGGGCGATCATCTGCTCGAGGAACAGCGTCGACGCCGTCTCGGCATCGGCCGACTCGAGGGCGGCGAGCTCGTCGTCGCTCAGCATGCCGTCCATCTCGTGGCCGTGGCCCTCGGGCATCTCGCGCGGCTCGCCCCACTCCTCGAGCCACTGCTCGAGCTGGGCGATCTCCGGGCCCTGCGCCGCCTGGATCTCCTCAGCGAGCTCGGCGACCTCGGGCGCAAGACCCGGCTTCGCGAGCACGATCGCGCTCATCTCGAGCGCCTGCTCGTGGTGCGGGATCATCATCTGCGCGAACATCACGTCGGCGGCGGATGCCTCGGCGGGTGCCTCGCTCGCGGACCCGTGCCCGTCGTGGCCGCCGCCGGCCTCGGTCGCGGACGTCGCGCAGCCGGTCAGGGCGAGCACGCCCGCGAGTCCCACGGCGCCGAGCAGCGGGATGCCTCGCCGGCGGCTCATCGCTGCACCACCTGGTACCCGGCGTCGGCGACGGCCTCGGCGACGACGTCGGTTTCGAGGGCGACGTCGCTCGTCACCCGGACGGTGGAGACGCCGCCCGCGACGAGGTCGACCTCGACGGCACGGACGCCCTCGAGCGCGGACAGGTCGGAGGTGACGTGGGCGACGCAGTTGCCGCAGGTCATGCCCGCGACGGCGTACTCGGCGACGATCGCGTCGGTCGCGGCGGCCTGCTCGTCGGCGCTCGCGGACGTGGTGGCGGGCACGGCGCAGCACGAGCACGAGGCGTCGGCGGCCTCGTCGGCGAGGGGCAGCAGGCGGGCGTCGGCGGGGGTGGTGGTCATGTCGGAGTCCTTCCGTCTCGTCATCTGTACTATACCCCCCTGGGGTACCTATGTCCACAGCCAGGCGCACCGACCACCCGACGACCGGGCGACGGGACGACGCGGCGCGGCCGGCGGGACCCGCGTCAGTCCGTGGGCGGGGTCGGGGCCGGCGCCGCAGGCGCCGCACCGGCCGGGACCGGCCCTCCGTCCGCAGGCGCACCGTCGACGGGCGCTCCTCCCCCGGCGCCTCCGGACTGCTCCGCCTTCCGCGCGCGGCGACGTTCGCGACCGCCCTCGACGAGGTCGTAGAGCACGGGCAGCACGACGAGGGTCAGCACCGTGGACGACAGCAGGCCGCCGATGACGACGAGCGCGAGCGGCTGCGAGATGAACCCGCCGTGCCCGGTGATCCCGAGCGCCATGGGCAGCAGCGCGAAGATCGTCGCGAGCGCGGTCATGAGGATCGGCCGCAGACGACGGGATGCCCCGTGCAGCAGCGCCTCCCGCACGCTCATGCCGCGATCCCGGTACTGGTTCACCAGGTCGACGAGCACGATGGCGTTCGTCACCACGATGCCGACGAGCATGAGCACGCCGACGAGCGACGCGACGCCGAGCGGGATGCCGGTGGCCACCTGCAGTGCGATCGCTCCGGTCGCGGCGAACGGCACCGACACGAGCAGCAGCAGCGGCTGGAGCAGCGACCGGAACGTGGCGACCATGACGATGTAGACGATGAGGATCGCGGCGAGCAGCGCCAGGCCGAGCTGCGAGAACGACTCCGTCTGGTCGGCGGTGACGCCGCCGATGGAGGCGGAGGTGCCGGCGGGCAGGTCGACCTCGTCGACCGCGACCTGCACGGCGGCGCTCGCGGTGCCGAGGTCGTCGCCCGACGGGGTCGCCGCGACGGTGGCGCTGCGCAGGCCCTGCACCGTGGTGACGGTGGCCGGCCCGTCGACCTCTTCGACGGTGGCGAGGGTGTCGAGCCGCACGAGCCCGGCGGGCGTCGGCACCTCGAGCGCCTGCAGCTCCTCGACCGTGGCGGGCGGGGCGTCGGTGGCGAGGTAGATCGTCAGGGTCTTCTCGTCGATGACGATCGACCCGGCGCTCTGCGGCGACATGGCGGCCGAGACGTAGCCGCCGAGCGCGACCTCCGAGTAGCCCGCCGCGGCGGCAGCGGCCCGGTCGACCTCGACGGCGATGTACGGACGCCCCTGTTCGAGGTTCGAGGAGACCTGCGCGAGCGAGTCGATGCCGTCGAGCTCGTCGACGACCGCGTTGGTCGCGGCCTGCAGGTCCTCCGCGTTCGAGGCGGTGATGTCGACCTCGATGTCGCTCGAGGCGCCGAAGCCGCTCGACGCGGCGAGCGTGATCTCACCGGCGTCGTCGATGCCGTCGAGTTCTTCGCGCACCTCGGCCTGCAGCGCGTCCTGGTCGGCGCCCTCGTCGGTGGTGACCGAGTAGGTGACGGTCGCGCTCGCCCCGCCGAGCACGGCGGCGAGCCCGCGCCCGCCCGAGCCGATCGAGGTCTGCACGGTCTCGACGCCCTCGGTGTCGAGCAGCGCCTGCTCGACCGAGGTCGAGGCCTCGTCGAGTGCGTCGAGGCTCGTGCCGACCGGCAGCTCCTGGGTCACCTGGAACGTGTTCTGCCCCGACGAGCCGAGGAAGTTCGTCTTCATGAACGGCGTCAGCGCGAGCGTGCCGCCGAGGATGAGCACCGCGACGACGAGGGTGACGACCCCGTGCTTCAGCGTCCACTCGATGATCGGCAGGTAACCGCGCTGCAGACGCGACGGGTGCTCGAGCTCGTCGACGGGCTGCCCGGGAGCCTCCTCGTCGACGAACGCGGCCGCCGCGGCATCCGACTGCTCGTCGTGCTTATGCGGCTTCGCGGGCTTCAGGAACCAGTACGCGAGCACCGGCACGATGGTGAGCGCGACGAGGAGCGACGCGAGGAGCGCGATCGTGACCGTGAGCGAGAACGGCCGGAACAGCTCGCCCGTGACGCCCTCGACGAGCGCGATCGGCAGGAACACGGCGACGGTCGTGATGGTCGACGCGGTGATCGCGCCGGCGACCTCGCGCACGGCGCGCACGATGGTGGAGGCCTTGTCGACGCCGGCGACGAGATGCCGCTTGATGTTCTCGATGACCACGATCGAGTCGTCGACGACACGGCCGATCGCGATGGTGAGGGCGCCGAGCGTGAGGATGTTCAGCGTGTAGTCCGCGACCTGGAGGCCGATGAAGGTGATGAGCACCGACGTCGGGATGGAGATCGCGGTCACGAGCGTCGCCCGAACGGAGAGCAGGAAGACGAGGATCACGATCACCGCGAAGAGGAGACCCAGCAGGCCCTCGGTCGCGAGCGATTCGATGGACTGCTCGATGTAGGGCGCCTGGTCGAACACGACGGTGAAGGATGCCCCGGGGTTCGTCGTGTCGAGCGACGACTCGAGATCGGGCAGCAGGGCGGTGACGGCGTTCGACACCTCGACGGTGTTCGCGGCGGGCAGCTTCGTGACGGAGATCGTGAGGGCGGGCTCGCCGTTCACGCGCGAGATGCTCGTCACGGGGTTGTCGGTGAGCTCGACGGTCGCGACGTCCGCGATGGTGACCTCGGCGGGTACGGCGACGGCGCTCGGCGCGGTGATCGCCCCGGCGGCCAGACCGGCGTCCGCGCCGGCCTCGGGGGCAGCGCCCGTGTCGGGCGAACCCTCGCCGTCACCGGCGTCGGGAAGGGACGGCTGCTGCTGGGTGGCCCCGACGAGCGGCAGCGCCGCGAGGTCGTCGACGCTCCCCAGCCGGGTGCCCGTCTGCACAGAGAACGTCGTGTCACCCTCGGTGACGGTGCCGCCCGGGACGAGCACGCCGTTCTGCTGAAGGGCGTCGCGGATGGCCTGCTGGGTGAGACCGAACGAGGCGAGCTTCGCCTGGTCTGGCGTGATGGTGACGCGCTGGCCGATGTCGCCGACGAGGCTGGCCTCGCGGACGCCGTCGATGTCCTCGATCTCGCCGAGGGTGGTTCGGGTGATCTCGTCGGAGAGGGCGCTGATGTCGTCGGCGCCGGTGACGGCGATCGAGATCACCGGGAAGTCGTCGAGGCTGAACGCGACGACCTGCGGGTCCACGTCCTCCGGCAGCTGCCCCTGGACGCGGTTGACCGACGACAGCAGCTTCTGCTCGGCGAACGCGAGGTCGGTGCCGTAGGTGAAGCTCGCGGTGACCCGGGAGAGTCCGGTCGAGCTCGTCGTCGACGTCGACTCGAGCCCGGTGATGCCCTGGATCGCGGTCTCGATGGGGGTGGAGACATCCGTGTTGACGATGTCGGGCGAGGCGCCCGGGTAGCTGGTCACGATCATGAGCTGCGGGAACTCGATCGAGGGGGCCAGCTCCTGCTTGAGGCTCGTGAGCGAGATGCCGCCGAAGATCGCGACCACGATCGTGACGAGCGCGATGAGGGCGCGGTTCTTCATGCTGAGCTTGGCAAGCAGGGACATGGGGTCGATTCTCTCAGGACACGTGTGTCCGAAAGGTCACGAGAAGCTGAATGCCGAGCGCCGTTCGGTCGGATTTGGCCCCCGTTCGGGGGTCTCGTCACGCGAGGCCCGTCGGTTATCGTGCAGAGAGGCGGGGGTGATCCGATGACCGAAGCGACCGCGCGTGTGCGTCGACCGGTGCTTCGGTATGCCCTTCTCGGCACCGCGGTCTCCGCCGGCTGGCTCGTGATCAGCCTCGTCTCCGGGGCGCAATCGGCCTCCGCCGACGAGCGCGACGGCAGCGGTCTGCTCGGCGCCGTCGGCGGTCTGCTGGGCGACGTCTCGTCGACCACGGGTGCCGTCGGCGACCTGCTCGGCGGCGTCGTCGGCACGGTCGTCGCGCCGGTGAACGAGGTGCTGGAGCCGGTCGTCGAGGTCGCGCCCGAGCCCGTCGCCGAGGTCGTCGAGGTCGTGCCCGAAGTCGTGGACACCACGACCGGCGCGGTCGACGGCACGGTCGACGCGGTCGACGGCACGGTCACCGAGGTCGTGGGCGGCGTCACCGACGTGGTCTCCGGCGTCGCCGGAGGCGGCACGGTCAGTGGCATCGTCGACCCCGTGACCGAAGGCCTCGACCAGATCGTCGGCGCCCTTCCGATCGTCGGCGGACTGCTCGGCGACGACACGCTCGGCACCGTCGTCACGCCCGTCACCGGCCTGGTCGACGACACGCTCGGCGCGGTCGTCGGCTCGACCGGGTCGCTGCCCGACGGCGGCATCCTGCCCGACCTCCCCGACGTTCCGCTGCTGCCGGGTACGGGCACCGACCCCGGGGTCGACGAGCCCGCCACACCACCCGGCGCTCCGGCCTCCGGCGGCGTGGTCTCTGGCGATCCCGGCCCGCCGGGCGCGGCGCCCGCGAGCGTCTCCGACGCGCCGCCGGGCGGCTCGCAGTCACTTCGCGCCGGCTCCGGTGCGGCATCAGGCGCGCCGCCGGGCTCCGCGCCTGCAGGCGGCTCCGCCGACCTCGCCCCGGCTCAGACGCCGGGCGCTCCCGCCACGCCGGCCGCGCCCGCGAGCGCGCCGGGCGCGCCGGGCGCCGGCGGTTCGGCGCAGGGCGGCCAGGCCGGCGGCCTCAGCGGTTCCGACGCGGCATCCGCCGCCTTCCAGCTCGACGCGCTCGCGTCGCTCGCGCTCAACTCGGTCGACGACGCGCTGCCGTCGTCGCCGGTCTTCGAGACCGACACCACCCCTGACTGACGGGTGCCGTCCCGTCTGCTCGGTCGCGCTCCCGCGCGCCGTCACGCAGACGGACACGGTCATGCTCCCCGCGCGGGAGCGAATCCACCCAACTCAGTCAGGAGGACTGATCATGAACGCGAAGCAATTCGCCGTGAGGGCGCTGTACGCGACCCTCGTCACCGGAGGGCTCACGCTCCTCGGTGCCGGCATCGCCAACGCCTCGGAGACGAGCGGCGATGACGGGATCCTCTCGGCGACCCAGGCCGGGATCTCCATCGACCTGCCCATCACGGTCTCGGGCAACGGCATCTCCCTGGTCGGCGACTCGTCGTCGGACGGCGCCGCCACCGAGGTCGCCTCGGGCGGCGAGTCCGCGCCCGTCGCCGTCACGTCGGGTGACGACGGCATCGGCTCGGGCAGCCAGGCCCTGATCGAGGTGTCGGTCCCGGTGACGATCGGCGGCAACGCCATCAGCGTCATCGGCGACAGCGAGTCGACGGACGCCGCCACCGAGGTCGCACCGGCGCCCGCGCCGGCGCCTGCTCCTGCTCCCGCACCTGAGACGAGCGGCGACGACTCGCTGCTCGGCGGCACGCAGGGCCTCGTGAACGTGTCGCTGCCGATCACCGTCGGCGGCAACGCGATCAGCCTCGTGGGCGACTCCTCGGCCGAGGACTCCTCGACCGAGGTCTCGAACGGTTCGGGAACGCAGGCCGGCGGCAGCGCGTCGACCTCGGGCACGGACTCCATCCTCGGCGGCACGCAGCTGGTCCCGGGCATCTCGGCGCCGGTCACGGTGGGCGGCAACGCCATCAGCGTGATCGGCGACAGCGAGTCCACGGATGCCTCGACCGGCGTCTCCTCTGGCACGTCGGGCTCCGGCGCCTCCGGCGCCGAGACCTCGGGCACCGACTCGATCCTCGGCGGCACGCAGGTCGTCGGCGCGATCGGCGCTCCCGTCACGGTGGGCGGCAACGCCATCAGCGTGATCGGCGACAGCCAGTCCACGGATGCCTCCACCGGCGTCTCCTCTGGCACGTCGGGCTCCGGCGCCTCCGGCGCCGAGACCTCGGGCACCGACTCGATCCTCGGCGGCACGCAGGTGCTCCCGGTGGTCGGCCTGCCGGTGACGGTCGGCGGCAACGCCATCTCGGGCATCGGCGACTCCACGTCGTCGGGCGCGGAGACGGTCGTGACGCCGGGCACCGGCGGCACCGGCGGGGCCACGACCGACGGGTCTGGCAGCCTCCTGGGCGGCACGCAGCTGATCCCCGGGATCTCGCTGCCGATCACGATCGGCGGCAACGCCATCTCGGTGATCGGCGACAGCGAGACCGACGGGCCGACGACGGTCGTGAACCCGACGGACCCGACCGACCCGACCGACCCGACGGACCCGACCGACCCGACCGACCCCACGGACCCGACCGACCCGACCGACCCCACGGACCCCGGCACGCCGGGTGACGGCGGCTCGTCGACGGTCGCCGGCTCGGGTTCGGCGACGGCACTCGCCGCCGGCGCGTCCGGTTCGCTCGCCTCGACGGGCACCGACACCGCGGCCCTCGGGTTCGCCGGCCTCGCGCTCCTCGCGGGCCTGCTGCTCGTCGGCTTCCGGCGGTTCGCTCTGCGTCGCTGACGGGCGGCCCCGGGGCCGCCGGGGGACGGCGACCCCGGGCTCCCCGCCCGATGCGGGGACTCGACCCCGCGCGCCTCACCGGCGCGCGGCGGGGCCGGTAGTACCCGACCGGCCGGCCGGGTCGGCGGTTGTCCCCCACCGCCGACCCGGCGCTCCACCACAGGATCGAAGGGAATCCGCAGGGGGACCTGGGGAATGAGGAGAAACGGCGGCGGTCCGGGCCATGCGTCCGGGCCGCCGCCCACCCGCGCCCGCAGCTGTGCCGCCTGCGGGCGGCGCGTTCGGTCTAGACGACCTCCGACGCCAACCCGGACTCGACGGCCGGCATGCCGGGCATCGAGTCCCAGGCGAGCCGGAGCGCCCGGACCGCGGCATCCATCTCGTCGGCCGGCTGGCAGAAGGGCAGTCGCAGGAAGCGCTCGAACGCCCCGTCGATGCCGAACCGCGGACCGGCGGCCACGACGAGTCCGTGGGTGCGAGCGGCGAGCGCGAGCTGCGAGCTGACCGGGGCGCCGAGCCCGACCCAGGTCACGATGCCGCCGTCGACGTGCGGCACGTGCCAGTCGGGGAAGGCGTCGGCGAGCAGTCGCTCGAGCCGGTCGCGGCCGGCTCGCAGCTGCGCCCGGCGGAGCGCGAGGACGTCGTCCATCCGCCCGAGCATGCGCGTGATGATCAGCTGCTCGAGGATGGGCGTACCGAGATCGCCCGGCGGGCGCACGGCGAGCACGCGGCGAAGGAGCGGCTTCTCTGCGCGGATCCAGCCGATGCGGATGCCGCCCCAGACCGTCTTGCCCGTGGAGCCGACGAGCACCGCGGGGCCGTACGCGGCGAGCGGCCGCGGCGCGAAGCCGCGGTCGATGTCGAGCTCGGCGATGGTCTCGTCGGCGATGACGACGGTGCCCTGCCGGGCTGCGGCGTCGAGCACGCGCTCGCGGGTGGCCTCGCTCATGGTTCGGCCGGTCGGATTCTGGAAGTCGGGCATCAGGTAGGCGGCGACGGGGTTCGCGTGGCGGATGGCTCGCGTCAGCGCCTCAGCCTCGTCGGATGCCCCGAACTGGTCGTCGTGCGGCGAGACGGCGACGGGCACGAGCCGGGCGCCGGCGGCCCGGAGCGCCTCGTACGCGTGCGGGTAGGTGGGCGCCTCGATGAGCGCACGGTCGCCGCGGCCGATGAGCGCCCGCGACAGCAGGGCGATCGCGTGCTGGGCGCCGATCGTCACCATGATCTCGTCGGGCGAGGTCGGCAGGCCGCGGGCCGTGTACCGGTCGGCGATCGCCTCGCGCAGCGCGGGCAGGCCCACCGGGTCGAAGCCGTGGCCCGCGAGCTGCGCGGGCAGGTCGTCGACGGCTTCGCGGGCGACCTCGGCGAGCCACGGCAGGGCGGGCGGGGCCGCCTTGGAGAAGTCGATCGTGGCCGGTTCGCCCCCGACGGACGGGACGGCGGGCGCGCCGGGGAGGCGCACCACGGAGCCCGATCCGCGCACGCTCGTGAGCAGCGCCTGCTCGCGCAGGCGCCGGTACGCGGCGGTGACGGTCGTGCGGCTGAGCGCGAGCCGGTCGGCGAGATCCCGCTCGGCGGGCAGCCGGGTGCCCACGGGGATGCGTCCGTCGATGGCGAGGAGGCGGATCCGCTCGCCGAGCGCGCGGTAGACGGGTTCGCCGGCCGTGCCCTCGGACGCGGCCCCGCGCCAGGCGCCGAGGAGGGTCTCGAGCGCTCTGGCGCTCAGCGAGGCATCCGACATGCAGGCCACGTTAGGCCAATTGGCATCTTGCTGAAAGGCCAATCGCGCAATTGGATGGTTCCATGCCGCGCCGCCTCCCCTCGTTCGACGATCCCGCACCGATCCTCACGCGGCGGCTGATCCAGCTCTTCGCGGGCCTCTTCCTCTACGGCATCGCGATCGCCCTCATCGTCCGCGCGGAGCTCGGCGTCTCGCCGTGGGACGTCCTGACGCAGGGCATCGCGAAGCACACCGGGCTGAGCTTCGGGGTGATCACCGTGCTCGTGAGCGGCGTCGTGCTGCTCATCTGGATCCCCCTCCGGCAGCGCCTCGGCTTCGGCACGGTCATGAACGCGCTGCTCGTCGGTCCGTCGGCGGATGTCGGCCTGTGGCTCATCCCCCAGGGACTCGACCTCTGGGTGCGGATGCTGCTGCTCCCGGCCGGCATCGTCGTGCTGGCGATCGCGACCGGCCTCTACATCGGCGCGCACTTCGGCCCCGGGCCGCGAGACGGCCTCATGACGGGCCTGCACCGGGTGACCGGCTGGCGGATCTGGATCGTCCGCACCGGCATCGAGCTGACCGTGCTCACGGCCGGCTGGCTGCTCGGGGGCAACGTCGGCATCGGCACCGTGCTGTTCGCGGCGACGATCGGGCCGCTCTGCGGCTGGACCATCCCGCTCTTCGCCATCCGGCGGGCGCCGGCGGACTGGCGGGAGACCTCCGCGACCGCTGCGGCGACCGCCGCCCCCACGACTCCCTGACCCCAGACGGCCGGGGCCCCCGAGGCGGGACACCTCGGGGGCCGCGGCGCTCCATGAGCGGAGACTCGGTGGGCCTCCGCACCGGCCTGGCGGACTACAGCTCCGCCTCCGCGTAGATGCGGAGCGCGTCGCGGACGAACTCGGCGCCCCGCTGGCCGCCGTAGTTCGCAGCGAAGCGCGGGTCGGCGACGTAGAGGTCGCCGAGGCCGAGCACGTATCCCTTGAGGTCGCCGCCCGGCGTCGCCGCCGGCGTCCCCTGGACGCCCGTGAGCCACTCCACGTGCCGCTTCGCGAGCGCCCGCGCCTCGGCCGAGTCGGCCGCGACGCCGCGCTCGGCGGCGGCCATCCAGTCGGCGCCGAGCTGCGCGGTGCGGGCCTTCCAGGACGCGCGCTCCTCGTCGCTCATGCCGCGCCACCAGCGGTCGCCGCGCTCGTACGCGTCGGCGCCCCAGCGCTGCTCGACCTCCTCGCGGTACTGCGTGTGGTCGAACCCGTCGAACATCTCTGGTGCCATGATCTGTTCACCCCCTTCCACGGCGTGCATCGTCTTCTCGACCGACGCGATCTGGCGCGCCAGCCGCTGCTGCTCCTGCCGCAGCCACGCGAGGTGGCCGGCCAGCGCATGCGTCTGCGACGTCTCGCCCGCGAGCACCTCGGCGATCGCCGGCAGACCGAGGCCGAGCTCGCGCAGCAGCAGGATCCGCTGCAGTCGCACGAGGGCGGCCTGGTCGTAGTAGCGGTAGCCGTTCGAGCCGATCCGCGTGGGCGGCAGCAGCCCGAGGTCGTCGTAATGCCGCAGTGTGCGGCTCGTCGTGCCGGCGAGCTTCGCGATCTCCTGGATGGACCAGTCCATCGTCCGCCTCCTTCCGCGTCGTGATCTCCGGTCGTGCACCAGCGGGTTCGCCGGTCTGGATGCCACGCTAGAACTTGACGCAACGTCAATGTCAAGCCGTGGACGCCGCCGACCTTGTCACGGGCTCCCACGGCTCGGCACGCGTGTCGGCACGATTCGCCGGTCGGACCTGGTCCACACCGGCGAATCCCGCCGACACGGGCATCCGGCGCGGCGCTCCCGTACGGGGCATCCTCGGGTTGCGGTTCGCGCAAACGCGATATATCGTGTTCTCAGCAATCGCGATATATCGCGTCACCGACCTCCGGCCGACCGGGCCGCCGTATCCAGGGAGCACCGCACATGTCCATCGAGAAGTGGAGCATCGCCCCGGGCGAGAGCCGCATCATCGACCTCGAGCTCGTCCGGCACCTGAAGATCAGCCTCATCGGCGGGAAGGTCGACGTCATCGCCCACGACGAGCCCGGCGCCCGCGTCGAGATCTCGGGCGTCACCGGCAAGGAGCTCGCCGTCACGATCGACGGCGACCGGCTCGAGATCGACCACCCGCAGCTGCGCTGGGACAACTTCATCGAGGCGTTCAAGGGTTTCGCGGGCAGCGCCCGCGCCCAGGTCTCGATCCTCGCGCCCCGCCAGGTCGCCCTGAAGCTCGGCATCGTCTCGGGCGACGCCCTCGTCTCGGGCTTCGACGGCGACGCGAAGTTCAGCACCGTCTCCGGCGACCTCGTGGTCGACAACCACTCCGGCGACATCGAGCTGTCGAGCGTCTCCGGTGAGGTCTCCGCGGGCAACCACGTCGGCCGCGTGACGGCGCACACCGTGACGGGCGACGTCATCGCCTCGGGCGAGATCGTCGTGTTCGCCGCCGACACGGTGTCGGGCGACCTCATCGTCGACGCCCACGGCACCCCGTCGCGCGTCGACACCAACACCGTGTCGGGCAAGCTCACGCTCCGCTTCGACGAGGGCGCCGGCGCCCGCTACCGGGTCAACACCGTGAGCGGCACGCTCTTCATCGACGACAGCCGGTTCAAGGGCATGCTCGGCAAGGGCTTCGAGCGCGTCACCGGCGAGCTCGCGGGCCAGTGGCTCGACCTCGCCGCGAACAGCGTCTCGGGAGACATCTCGATCATGCACCGCGCGCCCGCGAACGCCGGCAGGGCAGGGGCGACGGATGCCTCCGCCTCGGCGGCGACCGACGGCGAGGCATCCGAATGACCCCGCCCGTCTTCGCCCACGGCAACCTGCGGCTGTATCTGCTCGCCCTGCTCGACGAGCGACCGCGACACGGCTACGAGCTGATCCAGGCGCTGTCCGACCGGTTCGGCGGCACCTACTCCCCGAGCGCCGGCACCATCTACCCCCGGCTGTCGAAGCTCGAGGAGGAGGGGCTCGTCACGAAGTCCGCCGACGGCCGGAAGACCGTCTACGCCATCACCGACGCCGGGCGCCGTGAGCTCGCGAGCCGACGCCACGAGCTCGACGCCATCGAGGACGAGGTGACCGACTCCGTCCGCCGCCTCGCCGACGGCGTGCGCGCCGAGGTCGACGAGGCGATGCGGACGCTCCGGGCCGAGCTCGCGAGCGCCGCCCGCGAGGCCAAGCGCGCCGCGAAGGATGCCACGTCGACGACGAACCTGCACGCCGAGTCCAACCGCGCCCTGCATGAGGCGGAGCTGGCGATCAACGAGTTCCGGCAGCAGGTGCGGACCGACCTGCGCACGCATGCGCACCGCAGCCGGGTCTCGGGGGAGACCGTGGCGGCGCTGCGCCGCCGGCTCGGCGAGGTGCGCGACGCGCTGCTCGCCGACCTCTCGCGCTGACGACATCCGACGCCGGGCGCCGCCGGATGTCGGCGGCGCCCGGTTCACTCGCGACATGACCGAGGTGCGGCTGCAGCAGTGGGGTGACGACGGCCTCGAGACGCTCCGGCGCGCGAACACGCCCGAGATGACGGCGTTCCTCGGCGGGCCCGAGAGCGAGCAGGCGCTCGTCGAGCGTCACGCGAGGTACCTGCGGCTCTGGCGCGAGGGCGGCGCGCGGATGTTCCGCATCGTCACCCCCGACCACCCCGAGGGCGTCGGCAGCATCGGCACCTGGCCCGACGGCCACCACGGCTCGGGAGCCTTCGAGACGGGGTGGGCGGTCGAGGCGGCACATCAGGGCCGCGGCATCGCGACGGCCGCGCTCCTCGCCGTGCTCGACGACGCGCGCGCGACGCACGGCGCCGTCGACGTGTACGCGTACCCGCGCGTCGAGAACGCCGCGTCGAACGCCATCTGCCGGAAGGCGGGGTTCGTGCTCGTCGGCGAGGAGCCCTTCGAGTACCCGAAGGGCACCTGGGCGCGTTCATCCGTCTGGGTCCACCGGGCCGAAGACACCGGCGCCGGCGCGTAGCCTCGTGGGGTGCGCACGTACCTGTCCGTCTTCGCCGGCGGACTCGTCGGCACCGCCCTCCGGCTCGGTGCCGACCTCCTCCTGCCGCACGCCGACGACGCCTTCCCGGTCTCGACCCTGCTTGTGAACCTCGCCGGGGCGTTCGTCCTCGGCTGGCTCGCCGGCGGGCTCTGGACCCGTCCAGCGACGCCCACCTGGGTCAAGGCGGGCGTCGGCGCGGGCGTGCTCGGCTCGTTCACGACGCTCTCGGCCGTCGCCGCCTCGCTCACGCTGCTCGGCGCCGCGGGCGCCTGGCCGGTCGCGGCCGGCTACCTCGCCGCGTCGGTGATCGGCGGGCTGCTGCTCGCCGGCGCCGGCCTCGCGCTCGGCTCCCGCCTCGCCCACCGCCCGATGCCCGGCGAGGTCACCGACGCGGGGGCGACGCTGTGACGGCGGGCACGCTGACGCCGTGGGTGGTCGCCGCGGTGCTCGTCGCGGGCGCGGTCGGCGCGGTCGCGAGGTACGCGCTCTCCCGAGCCCTCCCGGTGCGGCCCGGGCATCTGCCGGGCGGCATCCTCATCGCGAACGTCGCGGGGTCGGCGGTCGCCGGCGCGATCATCGGCCTCGCCGAACGCGCCGCGGTCGGCGAGGATGTACGACTCATCCTCGTGACGGGGTTCTGCGGGGGGCTCACGACGTTCAGCACGTGGACCGTGGAGACCGTGGAACTCGCCACCGGCGGTCGCTGGCGTGCCGCCGTGCTGAACGTGGCGGTCACGCTCGTGCTCGGCGTGGCCGCCTGCGCGGCCGCCTACCTGCTGACGCGCTGAATCGGCGGCCGCGGGCACGACGAGGGTGCCCGCGCGAGGGCTCAGTCCGGTTCAGCGCGACGCGGTGAACCGGGTCAGGCGCCCGTCGAGGTCGGGCCACGCGACCCGGACGTCCTCCGTCGGCACGAGCGCCTTGGCGAGCAGCGCGTCGCGGAGCACGATGCCGGCCGGGGAGAGCTCGGCGATCGCGAGCGCCTGGCCGCCGCCGTCGAGCGACCAGTGCTCGGCGAGCTCGCCGATGCCTCGCGAGATGAGCAGCTCCTCGGCGTCGACGTACGACTGCGGCTCGCCGACGGCGTGGCCGAGGCGGTTGCGCGGCACGACCGGGTCGTAGTCGGGGCTCTGCGAGTCGAGGTAACCCACGGTCTCGCCGTCGTCGCGGGTGACCGCGACCCAGTCCGACACCGCGGTCATGCGAGCGGACCGTCGCTCGAGCCCGAGCCGCCGGCCGAGTCGTCACGCTCCTCGCGCGCCGCACCCTCCGCACCATCTCGGCGGTCGGCGGCTCCCCCGCCGGTGCCGAGCGCCTGCGGGCGCCGCACCGTTCGGACGAGGATCGCGGCGACGAGGCCGAGCACGGCGAGCGCACCCACGACGAACCCGGTGATCGCCCACCCGTTCGCGCCGGTCGCGTCGTCGGCGGAACCGTCGCCCGCATCCTCGGCGCTCTCCTCGCCCGACCCGGCGCCGTCGTGCGGCGCCTCGGACGCCCACGATCCCGTGGCATCCGCCCCGACGCCGAAGTCGATGGTGCCCTCGATGGGGTGGCCGTCGCTCGAGACGACGCGCCACCGCACCTGGTACTCGCCGGAGAGGTCGGCCGGCAGCGCGGCGCTCACGACCGGGCCGAGCACGGTGGTCTCGCCGGTCTCGACCGGCTCGGCGTGGTGATCGACGACCTCGATCACCGAGCCGACGGCGATGACGTCGTTCGAGAACGTGAGCTCGACCTGCTCGGGAGCGGTGTCGAAGACCTCCCCGTTCTCGGGCGTCGACCCCAGCAGCTCGTCGTGGGCGAAGGCCGGCTGCGCGGCCGCGAGACCAGCGAGACCGAGCAGCGCACCCGCGGCGAGCGCGGCACCGGCGAGGCGCGTGAGGCGGGCCGTGGCACGGCGGCGGAGGGGGAGCTGGCTGCTGGGGGTCATGGCGCCACATGCTAGCAACGACGCCTGCACGGGGTCTGTGGTGAGCCCCGGCAGGATCTGCGGCGGCACCTGCGAAAATCGCCTGCGCCGGCCGACTTGACAGGCCCCGTGGCGGGTGTAGTCTCGACCGCCGTGACAAATGAGGCGGACACACCTCCCGCTGAGCTGAAGTCGCCGAAGCACTGGATCATCGGCGACCCTCTGCCCACCGAGAAACTCGAAGGACAGCTCCTTCCAAAGAGCCTGGCGCTCCCCATCTTCGCGAGCGACCCGCTCTCCTCGGTGGCCTACGCCCCGCAGGAGCTCGTGATGATCCTCCTCGTCGGCGGCCTCGCGTTCCTCTCCTTCACCCCGTGGGTGGCGCTCGCGGTCGTCGTGCTGCTCGTCACGGTGGTGCTGAGCTACCGGCAGCTGATCCGGGCCTACCCGTCCGGCGGCGGCGACTACGAGGTCGCGCACAAGAACCTCGGCGAGAAGGCCGGGCTCGTCGTGGCATCCGCGTTGCTCGTCGACTACGTGATGACGGTCGTCGTCTCCGTCGCCTCCGGCGTCGACAACATCATCTCCGCCATCCCCGAGCTGAACCCCTTCCGCGTGGAGCTGGCGGTGCTCTTCGTCATCATCCTCGCGGCCGTGAACCTCCGCGGCGTCAGCGAGTCGTCGAAGGCGTTCGCGGTGCCGACGTACCTGTTCATTGGCAGCGTCTTCCTCATGATCGTCGTCGGCCTGACGCGGACGGCGTTCGGCGACGCGCCGGTCGCCGAGTCCGCCGGGTACGACGTGCAGGCCGAGTCGCTCACGCAGGCGGCGGTCGTGCTGCTGCTCTTGCGCAGCTTCGCGAGCGGATGCTCCGCCCTGACGGGCGTGGAAGCCATCTCGAACGGCGTGCCGGCGTTCCGGGTGCCGAAGATCCGCAACGCCCAGCTGACGCTCGTGTTCATGGGCGGCATCGCCATCACGCTCTTCGCGGGGCTGACCGCGATGGCCCTCATCTCGAACGTGCACTACGCGGAGGTGCCCTGCAACCTGATCGGCTGGGAGGGCTGCGCGACCGAGCCGCAGCCGAGCCTCATGGCCCAGGTGGCGGCGGCGACGTTCGGGGACGGTTCGGTGCCGTTCTACGTCATCCAGGCGTCGACGGCGCTGGTGCTGCTCCTCGCAGCGAACACCGCGTTCAACGGCTTCCCGCTGCTCGGCTCGGTGCTCGCGCGCGACGGGTATGCGCCGAAGTCGCTGTCGACCCGCGGCGACCGGCTCATCTACTCCAACGGCGTGATCATCCTGGCCCTGGCGGCGAGCGTCATCCTGCTCGTCTTCCAGGCGAACCTCACGGTCCTGATCCAGCTCTACATCATCGGCGTGTTCGTCTCGTTCACGCTCGGGCAGACGGGCATGGTGCGGCACTGGCTTCGCGAGCTCGCCCGGTTGCGGCATCCGGCCGGGTCCAAGCGCGAGCGGCGGCCAGCACATCCTCCGACGCCCGATGACCGCGCGCTCTCGCGCGGCGCGATGCTGCGGGCGCTCGTGATCAACGCGGTCGGCGCGCTCATGACCGCGGTCGTGCTGATCGTGGTCACGGTGACGAAGTTCACCCACGGCGCGTGGATCGTCTTCGTGCTGATGCCGATCCTGTTCGTGCTGATGATGGGTGTGAACCGGTACTACCGCGACGTGGAGAAGGAGATCGAGGTCGACCCGGTCACCACGTTCGGCGCCTCAGGCGACCACGCCATCGTCCTCGTCGGCCGGATGCAGAAGCCGACCCTGAAGGCCCTCGACTACGCCATCGCCGCCCGCCACGACTCGCTCGAGGCGGTGCACGTCTCCCTCGACGACGACCAGACGAAGCAGCTGAAGAAGGACTGGGTCAAGCAGAACATCCACGTGAAACTGCGGATCCTGTCCTCGCCCTACCGCGACCTCAGCTACCCGCTGATCAAGTACATCAAGCAGCACCGGGCGGAGCACGGCTCCGAGGTCGTGACGGTGTACATGCCGCAGTTCATCGTCGGCCACTGGTGGGAGAACATCCTGCACAACCACAAGGCGCGGCGCATCCGCCAGAAGCTGATGCTCGTGCACGGCGTGACCGTCGCACTGGTTCCGTGGCTGCTCGACTCCTCCGACCTGATCTACGGCCGGCGCTCGCGTCCGTTGCCCGGTCAGGACCGCCGCGGCGAGCCGGTGCGGCCCGTGCCACGGCGGCCGATGACGGATGCCCCGGCGAAGCAGCACCGCTGACCGGACGCCCCGCTGACCGCATGCCGCGCTGACGCGCCGACCCGGCTCAGGCGGTCAGGCCGGCGGCTCACGAGGTCGCGACGGCGCGCCCGCCCCACTCCGCGGACTCGCCCGCGGGGGCGATGCGCTGCGGCACGCCCCACGGGTTGTCGCTCCGCAGCGGCGGCGGGAGCAACTCCTCGGCGGCACCCTGGTAGGCGACCGGACGCAGGAACCTCGAGATGGCCGCGGTGCCGACCGAGGTCGACGCATCGTTCGTCGTCGCGGGCCATGGACCGCCGTGCTGCATGGCGGGGGTCACCGCGACACCCGTCGGCCAGCCGCCGAGCAGCACCCGTCCGGCGTGCTCGGTGAGCACGCGGACGAGCGTCCGCACGTCCTCGCCCTGCTCGCCGGCCCCGGCGTGCAGCGTCGCCGTGAGGTTGCCCGCGAAGAGGGTGGGCACGAGCGCGGCGAGCTCGGCGGGCCCGGTCGCGCGGCCCACCTCGACGAGGATCGACAGCGGTCCGAAGCACTCCTCGAGCAGCACGTCGCGGCCGGCGACGAGGTCGTCGAGCGGCACCGCCACGATCGTCGGCGTCACCCACCCGTGGCCGTCGTCGTCGAACCGCACGCCACCCTCGGCGATCGTGCGCACGCCGGCGGCGGCGAGCACCTCGTCGCGGCGGTCGCGGTAGCCCGCGGCGATGCGCGGGTTCAGCATGCGGTGCTCGGCCAGTGAGGACGCCGCCTCGGCGATCGCGGCATCGAGGCCATGTCCCTCGGGCGCGAAGAGGAACCCGGGCTTCGTGCAGAGCTGACCGGCCGAGCCCGACACGCTCGCGACGTAGCCCGCCGCGAGTTCCGCGCCGCGCTCGGCGATCGCCGCCGCGGTCGTGAAGACCGGGTTCACACTGCCGAGCTCGCCGTAGAAGGGGATCGGCGCAGGCCGGGCTGCGGCGATGTCCGCGAGAAGCCGACCTGCGGGGATCGAGCCGGTGAACGAGCCGGCCTTCACGCGCGGGTCCTGCAGGATCGTGACGCCGGCCTCCTGCCCGGTGACCAGCTGGAACACGCCGTCGGGCATGCCGGCCCCGGCGAGCGCGTCGGTGACGACGGCCGCCGTGCGGCGCGAGAGTTCCGGGTGCCCGGAGTGGCCCTTCAGGATCACGGGGCATCCCGCCGCCAGCGCCGCGGCGGTGTCGCCGCCCGCCACCGAGAACGCGAACGGGAAGTTCGACGCCGCGAAGTTCACGATCGGCCCGACCGGCACATGCGTGCGCCGGACGTCGGGCCGCGGGCCCAGGACGAAGTCGGGGTCGGCCAGGTCGATGCGCACGTCGAGGTAGGCGCCGTCGACGATCGTGTCGGCGAACAGGCGCAACTGGACCGCGGTCCGCTTCAGTTCGCCGCGCAGGCGGGGCTCGGCGAGCCCGGTCTCGCGCATCGCGATCGCGACGAGTTCGTCGGCGTCTGCCTCGAGCGCGTCGGCGACCGCGACGAGCGCACGCGCACGCTCCGTGGGGCTCGTGTCGGCGAAGGGGCCGGCGGCGGCGGCGGCCCGGGCGGCGATCGCGTCCAGGTCCTGGGCGGGGGTGTCGTCGGTCATCTCGATGCTCCTAGAACTGGAATCCGGTGGGGAACGGGTCGCTGGGGTCGAGCAGGTATTGGCCCATGCCGGTGACCCACGCCCGACCGGTGATCGTCGGGATGACCGCCGGACGGCCGTCGACCTCGGTCTCGGCGATGAGGCGGCCGACGAAGCGGCTGCCGATGAACGACTCGTTGACGAAGTCGGTGTCGAGGGCGAGCTCGCCCCTGGCCCAGAGCTCGGCCATCCGGGCCGAGGTTCCGGTGCCGCACGGCGACCGGTCGAACCATCCGGGGTGGATGGCCATCGCGTGCCGCGAGAGCTTCGCGTCGGAGCCCGATGCGATGAACTCGACGTGGTGGCAGTGGTCGAGGCCCTCGATGGTCGGATGTCGCGGCGGCGCCTGCTCGTTGATCGCGTCCATGATGGCGAGCCCGGCGGCGAGGATCTCCTGCTGGTGCGACCGGTCGAACGGCAGGCCCACGTCATCGAGTTCCACCATCGCGTAGAAGTTGCCGCCGAACGCCATCGAGTACGGCACCCGCCCGAGTCCCGGCACCTCGACCGCGGTGTCGAGCGCCTCCACGTAGCTCGGCACGTTCTCGATCGTCACCGAGTCGGCGTGCCCGTCGCTGACCTGCACGCGGGCGACGACGAGCCCGGCGGGGGTGTCGAGCCGGATCTCCGTCACCGGCTCGACGACCTCGACCATGCCGGTCTCGACGAGCACCGTCGCGACGCCGATCGTGCCGTGCCCGCACATCGGCAGGCACCCCGACACCTCGATGTAGACGACGCCCCAGTCGCAGTCCGACCGGGTAGGAGGCTGCAGGATCGCCCCGCTCATCGCGGCGTGCCCGCGCGGCTCGTTCATGAGGAACAGGCGCAGGTCGTCGAGGTGCGCCATGAAGTGCAGGCGCTTGTCGTTCATGGTCGCGCCGGGGATGACGCCGACGCCGCCGGTCACGACGCGCGTCGGCATCCCCTCGGTGTGCGAGTCGACCGCCGTGATCACTCGGTTCGAACGCATGGGTGGATCTCCTGCCGGTTCCGGACGGCCCGTCAGCGGGCCGAGACGAGGTTGCGGCTCGCCGCGTACTCCAGTGCCTTCAGCGTGTCACGGCGCACGGTCGCCTCGTGCTCGGCAGAGAGCGGTCCGCGCGGCGGACGGGTGGGTCCACCGTAGCTCTGTCCGGCGATGTCGATCGACAGCTTGATCGCCTGCACGAACTCGGTCTTGGAATCCCACCGGAACACGGCGACGAGGCCCTTGTAGAGCTCCCGTGCGGCCTCGATCTCGCCGGCGCGGACGAGGTTGTAGATCTCGACGGCCTCCTTCGGGAACGCGTTGGGGTAGCCGGCGAACCAGCCGGTCGCGCCCACGACGAGCGACTCGAAGAGCAGGTCGTCAGCGCCCGCGATGACGTCGATGTCGCACAGCTCCTGGATCTCGAGCACGCGGCGGATGTCGGTGGTGAACTCCTTGATCGCGACGACGTTCTCGAGCTGGAAGAGCTCGGCGACGAGGTCGGGGGTGAGGTCGACCTTGGTGTCGATGGGGTTGTTGTAGAGCATGATCGGCAGGCCGACCTCGTTCAGGCGCGTGTAGTGCTCGACGACCTCCGACCGGTTGGCCCGGTAGATCGTCGGCGGCAGCGCGAGCACGCCGTCGGCGCCGTCCTCCTTGGCGTACTCGGCCCACTGCACGGCCTGGTGCCAGCCCACGCCGTGGACGCCGGCGACGACGAGGCCGCGCCCGCCGACGGCCTCCACGGCGACCTGGATCACCTTCCGCCGTTCGGCGTCGGTGAGCGAGGAGTACTCGCCGAGGGAGCCGTTCGGCCCGACGCCGCGGCATCCGTTGCTGATCAGGAAGTCGCAGTGCTCGGCGAACCGGTCGTAGTCGACGGCGAGGCCCGCCGGCGCAGCGGCGTCCTCCTTGAACGCGAGCGTCGTGGCGACGACGACGCCGCCGAGGTCGAAGCGGTCGGTCATGGGGTTTCCTTTCGTGGGAGCCCGGTCGGGCGTGACGGGGCGGCCGAGCCGGCGAGCTCGGAGAGCCGGATGGGTGCGGCGATGGGCCGCCGGTCGGTGCTCACGCCGTCGGCGAAGCCGCCGTCGCCGCCGAGCAGGTGTTCGACCGTGCGCCCGCAGATGCGGCCCTGGCAGATGCCGAGGCCGGCTCGGGTCGTGAGCTTCAGCGAACGCAGGCCGGTCGAGCAGGTCGCCTCGCCGGTGCGGCGGAGGCGCCCGTACGGAACCTCCTCGCACCGGCAGACGAGCGTGCCGTCGTCGAGCCAGGCGGTCCAGCCGGGGCGGATGCCGTGCGCGCGTTCGATGCGCGCGGCGAAGTCGGTGAACGTCGCGCGGGCGCGGACCGCTCTGCCGATCCCCGCGTCCGCGGTCGAGCCGCCGGCGGCCGCGTGGCCGGCGACGGCGCCCTCGGCGAGTGCGGCGTCGACGCCGCCGATGCCGGTGATCTCGCCTGCGGCGTAGACACCGGGGACGCTCGTCGCCTGCCGCTCGTCGACCACGACGAACCGGTCGGGGCCGATGGCGCATCCGGCCGCGATCGGCAGTTCGAGCCGCGGGGTGAATCCGTGGCTGACGCAGACGGCGTCGGCCTCGATACGTCGTTCGGTGCCAGCGACGGGCCGCCAGTCGCGGTCGAGCCGGGCGACCGTCACGGCCTCGACCCGATCGGTGCCGTGGGCGGCGATCACGGCGCTGCCCGTGCGGTACGGGATGCGGTGATGCACGTGGTTCCAGGCGTAGCCGGCGAGCTCCGCGGCCTTGCCGGTCGCGCGGAGCAGGGCCCAGGGCCGCGGCAGCCAGCCGGCGGCGAGCCTGGCGGGGCGGTTGGCCTCGTGGACGCCCACGACCCGCGCGCCCGTCGCGGCGAGCGAGGCCGCGACCGGCAGCAGGAACGGGCCGGCGCCCGCGACGACGACCCGCTCGCCGACGGCGACGCGCTCGCCCTTCGCGAGCGCCTGCGCGGCGCCCGCCGTGAAGACACCGGGCAGGTCCCAGCCGGGGAAGGGCAGGGTGCGGTCGTGCGCGCCGGTCGCGAACACGATCGCGTCGGGGCGGATGCTCCGTGCCTCGCGGTCCGCGCCGTCGGCGGGGCCCACGAGCACGTGGACGACGAGCGAGGCGCGTGCGGTGTCGTCGATCCGGCCGTCGGCTGCGACGACCGTGTCGGCGGGGTCTGCGGGTTCGATCGCCCAGACCTGCGCGTTCACGAGCACCTCGCAGCCGGCATCTGCCACGAGCTCGCGGCGCATCCGCTCGAAGCGCGCCCAGCCGTGGTGCAGCATCCGTTCGCGCGCCGCGGGCCGCTGCGGGGGGAGGTGCCGCCAGTACTGGCCGCCGAGCTCGTCAGAGGCATCGAGCAGGATCACCTCAGCACCGCGCGCGCGGGCGGCGCGCGCGGCCGCGAGTCCGGCGGGCCCTGCACCGACGACGAGGATCGCGCTCATCGCGTCGCCTCCGGAAGCTCGTCGTGCTGGGTGCGGACGTCGTCGCCGTCGCAGGCCCGGCGCTGGCAGGCCCGGACGTCGCTGTCGCCGTTCACGGTGACGATGCAGTCGAAGCACACGCCGATGCCGCAGAACAGTCCCCGGGGTCGGCCGTCGGCCGAGGTCCGGCGCCAGGCGAGCCGGCCGTTGGCGAGCACGATGCCCGCGATCGTCTGTCCGGCCACGCCGCCGACCGGTTCGCCGTCGATGCGGATCGTGATGGCGTCGGAGGCATCCGGCCGGATGGGGTCGGAGGCCGGCGGGAGCATGCGGGCGCTCATGCGGCCGCTCCCGTCAGGTGGGGCGCGAGGCTCGGTCGAGCGGGTGAGAAGGGCTCCGGATCGACCGGGGCTGCGGCGCCGGTGAGGCCGGCGGCGACGAGTTCCGCGGTCGCGAGCGAGAGCCCGATGCCGGCTCCTTCGTGGCCGGTGGCGTGCCAGAGCCCGTCGAGCCGGTGGTCGGCGCCGATGACGGGCAGGTGGTCGGGCATGTACGGCCGGAAGCCCCCGTAGGCGCGCATGACGGAGGCGCCCGCGAGGAAGGGGAAGAGCCGCAGCGCCTTGGCGGCCACCTGCCGCAGCACCTCGACCCGGAGCCGGTCGTCGAAGCCGACCTGCTCCCGGCTGGAGCCGATGAGGACGGTGCCGGCGGCCGTGGACTCCACGACGCTCGAGGTCTGCAGTGCGGCATCGGAGGACTGGGTGGCCCCGAAGTAGTCGCCGTCGTAGACCTTGCGGAAAACGCGGTGCGGCATGCGGGTGGTCACGAGCACCATGCCGCGGCGGGGCCGGACGGGCAGGCGGGCGCCGAGCCGCTCGCTCACCTCGGCCGTCCAGGGGCCGGCGGCCAGCACGACGCGGTCCGCGGCGACGTCGCCGGCTGAGGTGGCGACCCCGCGGAGGCGCCCGCGGACGTCGAGCAGCGGGCCCGTCACCTCCACGCCGGTACGGACCTCGGCGCCGTGCCTGCGGGCGGAGGCGAGCAGCGCCTCGGTCGCGATGACGGGCTGCACCTGGGCGTCTTCGGGATAGTGCACGGCGGCGCTGATGTCCCGCGTGAGGTGGGGCTCGAGCTCGAGCGCCTCGTCGGCGCCGATCTGCCTGGCGTCGACTCCGGCGGCGCGCTGCGCCGCGGCGAAGTCCGCGAGCGGGGCGGCACCGGCCTCGGTGGTGGCGACGACGAGCCCGCCCTTGGGTTCGAACTCGATGCCGGGGAAGGCCGGGCCGAGCTCGTCGGCGAGCTCGTCGGCGAGGACCGGCCAGAGGGCGCGTGCCCGCTGGGCGAGCGTCAGCTCGGGTCCGGGCGCCTTGTCGGAGACGAGGAGGTTGCCCTCGCCGCGGCCGGTCGTACCGGAGGCGGCGGCGGAGCGGTCGAGCACGACGACGCGGAGTCCTTCGGCTGCGAGCGAGCGGGCGCATGCGGCGCCGACGATGCCGGCGCCGATGATCGCCACGTCGTACGCCATGTCCGCCTCCTTCGTCGCCGACCGCCCTGGCGACACGGTGTCGCCGATCAGTAATATGTCACACATTTCATTGAAATGGAAGGACCCCCCGGCACGCTGCGCGCACCGCGTCGAAGGTCGCCGCAGCGCCCCTGCCCGGCTACTCCTGCTCGGGGTTGCCGGCCCACCAGCCGAGCGTGTGGTGGATGTGCCGATGCATCAGGTCGCGTGCCGCCGCGGCATCGCCGGCGGCGAAGTGGTCGAGCAGCAGCAGGTGCTCGGCGGCGGACTCCCCGAGTCGATCCGACTCGAGCATCGTCGCGAGGCCCACCAGACGCGTCCGTGAACGGAGGTCGCGCACGATGTCGACGAGCAGCCGGTTGCCGAGCATTTGCGTCAGCGTGAGGTGGAACTCGAGGTCTGCCGCGAGGTACGCCTGGAGGTCGCCCGACGCCGCCCCCTCGACGATCAGCTCCGCCACCCGGCGCATCTCCCCCATGCGCTCCTCGGGGAACATCGTCGCGAGGCGCTCCATCGCGGGCGGCTCGAGCAGCTGGCGCACCTCGACGAGCTCGCGCAGCACCTCGTCGCTCACCTCGGTCACCCGGAAACCCTTGTTGCGCACGGGCTCGACGAACCCGCGGCTCTCGAGGTCGAGCATGGCCTCGCGCACCGGCGTCGCCGACACGTCGAACTGCGTCGCGAGCGTCGGCACGGTGAGCAGCGTGCCCGGAGCGAGCTCGCCCGAGATGATCGCGGCCGACAGCGCCTGCTCGACGTGCGAGCGCAGGCTCCGCTGCTCCGGCGGCTTGATCATCTGCAGGCTCATCGCCGGCCTCTCTTCTCCGTGCGCGACCTCACCGGGTGCGCATCCAGTCCTCGAGGCCACCGGCGTCGAGCGGCAACGCGTCGGAGAGCACCTCGGAACCACTGCTCGTGATCAAGATATCGTCCTCGATGCGCACGCCGATGCCCCGCAACTCGGGGGGCAGCGTTTCGTCGAACGCATGGAAGTAGAGCCCCGGCTCGACCGTGAGCACCATGCCCTCGCTCATCGTCGCACCCTGATAGGCCGCGTAGCTCGACTGCGCGCAGTCGTGCACGTCGAGGCCGAGATGGTGGCCGATGCCGCACACCAGGTACCTCCGGTGCTGCTGCCCCTGCGGCGAGAGCGCCTCGTCGACCGAGACGGGCAGCAGCCCCCAGTCGGAGAGGCCCGTCGCGATGACCTCCATCGCGGCCTGGTGGAAGTCGGTGAACGCCCGGCCGGGGCCGACGGCGGCGAGCCCGGCCCGGTGCGCGCGTTCCACGAGGTCGTGCACGGCGCGCTGCGGTGCGGAGAACGTCCCGGACGCCGGGAAGGTCCGCGTCACGTCGGCCGTGTAGTACGAGCGCGTCTCCACGCCCATGTCGAGCAGCAGCAGCTCGTCGGGCACGACCGGTCCGTCGCAGCGGACCCAGTGCAGGGTCGGGGCGTGTCCGGCGCTGCCGACGATCGTCGCGTACCCGGGCCCGTTGCCGGCCGTCCGCGCGTACCGGTCGAACGTGCCCTGCAGCCAGCGCTCCCCGCCCCACTCGATCGCCCTCGGCACCTCGCGGATGACGTCGGCGAACCCCTCGATCGTGGCGTCGACGGCGTGGCGCAGCTCGGCGATCTCCCACGCGTCCTTGATCATCCGCAGTTCGGCGAGGACCCGGCCGAGCTCGGCCGAGTCGCGTCCGGGCACGAGCAGCGGATGCCCCGGCGCGCCGCCGGCGAGCAGGTCTCGGGCCGCGCGGAGCGCCTCCTCGAGCCGGCTGAGCGGCGCGACGGCGACGTCGAGCGCGCCGGCCCAGTCGTCGAGGCTCGGCGCCGACCCGACCCACAGCTCGCCGTGCGCGGCATCCCGGAAGAAGTCGACGTCGCCGGGGTAGGCGGGCGGCGGCAGGTACAGCGTCGCGTCGTGCCCGCCCGCGGCGGGCGTCAGCAGCAGCACGCCGTCCTCGACGGGGCATCCGGTGAGCCAGAAGAAGTCGCTGTCTGGCCGGAAGTCGTACGACGTGTCGTTGGAGCGCACGGGGGCGCGCCCCGCCGCGACGGCGATCATCCGACCGGGGAACGCGGCGGACAGGCGGGCCCGGTGCTCGGCCGCTGCGGCCGCGGCGCCGGGTTCGACGTTCGGCGTGCGATCGGGGGTGCCCCAGCCCGTGGCCATGTAGTCGAGGAAGGCCGGGATCTCGGCGAGCCTCGGCAGCCGCGGGTCGGGCTCGGCCGGCACCGGCATGCTGGTGGCTGCCGCGGGAGCGGTCGGGTGGTCGTGGCGGTGCGCGGTGTCGGTCATGCCGCGGCTCCCTTCGGTTCGGGGCGGGCCCGGTCGGGCCGGGGTCCGCCGCGTTGGGCGACGAGCTCGACGAGCCGGGGGAACACCCGCTCCGATCCGATGCCGTCGTGCTCGTACTCGTTGGTCACCCAGGCCTGCACGTTGCCGACCGCGCGGGCGGTCTCGAGCTGCAGGTCGGCGTCGACGTACATGTCGTCGAAATAGACGGCCGCCGCGACCGGCACCTCGTTGGCGGCGAGCCGGTCGAGGTCGTAGATGGGCGACCAGTCCGCGTGCTCGGCGAGCCGGTGCACGGCCGCTTCGAAGGGCCGCAGGGCGCGGATCTGCGCGAACATCCAGGGGTACATCATCTCCCCCGTGAAGAGCAGCGGTCTGGCCGTCTCCGCGAACTGCGGATGCCGCGCCCGCTCGGCCTCGGCTGCCCAGGCCGTAGCTCCGCCGCCCGCGTGTCCGTAGATCGACTCCTGCATCACCGCGAACAGCGGGTTGTCGGCGTACGAGCTGCGTGCGAGCACCTGCGCGAGGAACGTCTCGGTGAACTCGCCGGATGCCTCGTCGAACGCCTCGTCGACGAGGTAGTGCATGCGCTCGTAACCGGGCTTCATGCCGAAATCGATGCCGAGGCTCTGGAGCCGGCGCACGGTGAGCCGGTCTCCGTCGGACAGCCGGACGTCCTGCGCCGCGAGGCGGTCGGCGATCCGTGCGACGGATGCCTCATGGTGCGGGTATCTGGCGTAGAACTCGCGGTTCTTCCGCTCGGTCCGCGGGTAGGTGCGGCGGTACACCTCGGCCGCATCCGGGTGGATGCTCGCGAGTCCGCCGGTGACGTAGCAGGCCGCGAGCCCCTCGGGCGCCTGCGACAGGTAGGTCAGGGTGAGGAAGCCGCCGTAGCTCTGGCCGAGGGTCGACCACCGGCGGCCGCCGAACACCGTGGTGCGCAGGTGCTCGGCGTCGGCCACGATCGAGTCCGCCCGGAACCGGGAGAGGTAGTCGGCCTGCGCGGCCGCGTCGCCCGCCCGACCGATGGTGCGGCCGGTGACGGGGGTGCTGCGGCCGGTGCCGCGCTGGTCGAGCAGCACCACGCGGTGCGTCTTCAGCGCCTCGCCGATCCACCCGTCGGGCCCGGTCGGCCGGGGTCCCTTGCCCCCCGGCCCGCCCTGCAGGTAGACGAGGAGCGGCAGGTCCTCGTTCCGGCGCTCCGGCGCCACGAGTTCTCGAGCGAAGACCGAGATGGTCGCGGCATCCGGGTTCCCGAACCAGTCGAGCGGCACCCGCTCGACGTGATCGCGCACGTGCACGCCGGGAATCGTGTACTCGGCAGTGATCATGCCGCTCCTCCCCCGGCGCCGACCGCCGTTCGCCCCGCCGCCTCGGCGGCGAGCATCTCGAGACGCCGCCGGTCCCAGTCGGGATCGATGCGCGGCACGGCCGCGAGCAGCGACCTGGTGTACTCGTCCTGCGGACGCTCGAACACGTCGTCACGGCTGCCCGCCTCGACGATGCGCCCGCGATGCATCACCGCGATCGTGTCGGCGATTTGCCGCACCACGGCGAGATCGTGCGCGATGAACACGTAGCTGAGCCCGAGGTCGGCCTTCAGCTCGTTCAACAGGTTGATGACCCGGGCCTGCACCGACACGTCGAGCGCCGAGACGGCCTCGTCGCAGATGACGAGCTTCGGCCGAAGCGCGAGCGCGCGGGCGATGCCGATGCGCTGGGCCTGCCCGCCCGAGAACTGCGCCGGGTTGCGCTGGGCGTGATCGGGATTCAGGCCCACCCGCTCCATCAGCTCGGCCACGAACGCCCGCCGGCCCTGCGGCGGTGTGATGCGCTGATAGTCGAGCGGCGCGGAGATCAGCCGCTCGACGGTGTGCTTCGGGTTCAGCGACGAGTACGGGTCCTGGAACACGACCTGCACGTTCTGGCGGAACGACGCGAGCGCCCGCCCGGTGGCCGCCGTCACGTCTTCGCCGTCGAACTCGAGGCTGCCCCGGGTCGGCTCGATGAGCTTGGCGATGATCCGCGCCGTGGTCGACTTGCCCGACCCCGACTCGCCCACGATGCCGAGCGTGCCGCCACGCGGCACCTCGAAGCTCACGTCGTCGACGGCGGTGAACCGCGTGCGGCCGGCGACGATCTTGCCGCTGCCGCGGGTCACGAACTCCTTCGTGAGGCCGCGTGCGGAGAGGATGGGCGCGGCGCTCATGCCTGCACTCCCTTCAGGCTCTCGAACGGGTCGTCGATGCGCGGCAGCGCGTCGAGCAGCGCTCGCGTGTAGGCGGCTCGCGGCGCCGTGAAGATCTGCTCGGTCGTGCCGCGCTCGACCTCGGCGCCGTCCTTCATCACGAGCACGTCGTCGGCGACCCGGCTGACGACGGCGAGGTCGTGCGTGATGAAGATCATCCCCATGCCGGTATCCCGCTGCAGGTCGGCGAGCAGGTCGAGGATCTGCGCCTGCACCGTGACGTCGAGCGCCGTGGTCGGCTCGTCGCAGATGACGAGGTCGGGCTCGAGGCAGATCGCCATGGCGATCATGATGCGCTGCCGCATGCCGCCCGAGAACTGGTGGGGGTACTGGTCGAACCGGCGCTCCGGGTCGGCGATCCGCACCCGGTCGAGCGCCTCGACGGCGACCTTGCGCGCGGCCGCGCGGCTGCCGCCGCGGTGCGCACGGTAGGCCTCCGTGATCTGCAGCCCGATCGTGTAGTACGGGTTCAGCGAGGACAGCGGGTCCTGGAAGACCATCGCGATGCGGTCGCCCCGGATGCGCCGCAGATCGCGGTCCGTACGCCCGAGGAGCTCGTGACCCGACAGCCGCACGCTGCCGGTCGCAGTGCCGCCGCGCGGCAGCAGGCCCATGATCGCGAGCGAGGTCATCGACTTGCCCGAGCCCGACTCGCCGACGATGCCGAGGGTCGTGCCGGGTTCGACGACGAACGAGGCGTCGCGGACGACGGCCGCGGTTCCGGAAGAGGTCGGGAAGCTCACGCCCAGGTGCTCGACCTCGAGCAGCGGCGCCCCCACGACCGGGATCGAGATCGTCCGTGCTGCGGATGTGATGCTCATGCCGACCTCACCCTCACTCGCGGGTCGAGACCCGTGTACGCGACATCCACGACCATGTTCCCGATGACGACGAGGAGGCCCGCGAGCAGGGTCACCCCCATGATCACCGGCTGGTCGTTCTTCGTGATCGAGTCGGCGGCGAGCTTGCCGACGCCGTTCAGGCCGAACACCGTCTCGGTGATCAGAGCGCCGCCGAGGAGGCCGGCGAAGTCCATGCCGAACAGGGTGACGACGGGTGTCAGCGACGGCCGGAGCGCGTGGCGCCGCATCACGAGCGACTGGTCGAGACCCTTGGCCCGGGCGGTCCGCATGAAGTTCTGACCGAGCGTGTCGATGACGTTCGTACGGACGATCCGCGAGTACATCGCGGCGTAGCCGAAGGCGAGCACCATCCATGGCATGAGGTAGGCCTGGAACCAGGCCACCGGATCCTCCGCGAAGTCCGCCGCGTGCGGGAACGGCAGCCACTGCAGCTGCACCACGAGGACGTACTGCAGGAGCAGTGCGACGAAGTAATTCGGCAGACTGATGCCGGCGAGCGCGCCGAACATGACGGTGCGGTCCCAGCCCGTCCCCTGCTTCACGGCGCTCAGCAGGCCGCCGCCGACTCCGGCGAGCAGCCACAGCACCGCCGCGCCGACGGCGACCGTCACGCTCACGGGGAGGCGCTCGGCGATCATGTCCGTGACGGACTGGTTGGTCTGGAAGCTGAAGCCGAGGCACGGCGCCGCGCAGGTGACGGCCCCGGCGCCCTCGCCGTACGTGCGGCCGACGAAGATGCCGCTGACGAACTGCCAGTACTGCTGCAGGAACGGCAGGTCGAGCCCGAGCTGCGACCGGATCTGGTCGATGCGCTCCGGTGTGCAGGTCTTGCCGCAGATCTGCACCGCGGGATCCGGCGAGAGCCAGAAGAAGATCGCGAAGGTGAACAGCGAGATGAGGAAGAGGACGAGCACGCCGGCGAGCACGCGGCGGAGCAGATAGAGGAGCATCAGGCGGCGTCTCCCGCGTCGAGGGTCTTCCGCAGGTGGTCGCCGAGGACGGTGAAGGCGAACACGGTGAGGAAGAGGAACGTGCCGGGGATGAGGAAGTACATCGGGTCGACGGCGTACCAGCCGACGGCCGTGGCGATCATCTGCCCCCATGACGGCGTCGGCGGGGTCACGCCGACGCCGAGGAAGCTCAGTCCGGCCTCCGTGCCGATGTAGCCGGGCACGGCGAGCGTGGCGAGCACGATGATCGTGCCGCGGAGGTTCGGCAGCACCTCGCGGAACGCGATGCGGAGGGGGGTCGCGCCCGACGAGCGGGCCGCCTCGACGAACTCGCTGTTCCGAAGCGACATGGTCTGGCCGCGGATGATCCTCGCGGTGTAGGGCCATCCGAAGATGCTGAGCACGATCACCAGCAGCGCCGGCCGGTTGCCGGCCGGGAGCGCCGACAGCAGCGCGATCATGAAGATGAGCGTCGGGAACGCCATGAGGAAGTCCATGACGCGGGAGATGATCTGGTCGGCCACCCCGCCGAAGTAGCCCGCGACCATGCCGAGGACCACGCCGATCGTCGTGGTGACGATCGTGGCGCTCACCGCGATGAGCAGCGACACCTGGGCGCCGTAGGCGATGCGGATGAAGATGTCGCGCCCGTTGCCGGGCTCGACGCCGAACCAGTGCTCGGCGCTGACGCCGCCGAGCGGGCCGATCGGCAGCCCGCCCAGGTCGGAGTCGATCGCGCTCTGGTCGAATTCGTACGGGTCCCAGCCGGTGATGGCCGAGAGCACGGGCGCGAGGATCGCCATGAGCGAGATCGCGGCGATGATCGCGATGCTCGCGATCGCGCCGGGGGACGTGCGGAGCGAGTGCAGGACGCGCCGGGCCGGGGTGGGGGCACCGCCCGAAGGCAGTGCCCCCTTCGCCTCGGTCTCGACGGCCAGTTCGCTGGGAACCGTGCTCATATGCGACTAGTCGACGTTCTTCAGTCCGACCGAGACGTAGTCGATGCCGCCCGAGAACCCGGCGTGGCTGTACGCGCCGGCGATGTTCTCACCGACGACCATGACCGTCTTCTCGTAGAGCAGCGGCACCTGCGGGGCCAGCTCCATGATCTGCTCGTCGAGCTCGCCCCAGGCGGCGTTCGCCTCGTCGACATCGGTCATGAGCCGGATCTCGGCCATCCGCTCGTTGATCGCGGGGTCGTTCAGCTGGGCGATGTTCGAGTTGCCCTTCTCGAAGATCTGCGAGCCCTCGAACAGCGGCGGCAGGAAGGTCGCACCCGTCGGCCAGTCGGGGCACCAGCCGGTGATGGCCGCGTCATGCTGCTGCGAGGTCGTGCCGATCACCTCGTAGTAGGTGGACGTGTCGATGAGGTTGAAGTTCACCGTGATGCCCGCCTTCGCGAGCGCCTGCTGCACGGCCTCGGCCTGCGCCTGCATCTTCGGCTGGTTGCGGATGTCGAGCGTGAACTCGAACCCGTCGGGGTAGCCGGCCTCGGCGAGCATCTCCTTGGCCTTCTCGGGGTCGCCGGTCTGGTCCTCGGTGCCGTACAGGTCGAACTCCTGGCGGCCGACGACGGTCGGCGGCAGGATCGTGGTCGCGATGTCGGCGAGCTGGCTGCCGCCCGTGGCATCCTTCACCGCCTCCTTGTCCATCGCGACGTTGATGGCCTGACGGACCAGCACGTTGTCCATGCCGGGCTTGGTGGTGTTCAGTCCCATGTACGTCGTGCAGCCCTGCAGACCCGCAATGGTGCGGTTCTTGATCTCGGGCGTCTGGATGCGCGCGATCGAGGCGGGTGCGACGGATCCGGCGATCGCGTTCGCGTCGTCGCCCTGGCCGGCGATCATGCGCTCGTCGATCGTGGCGGCGTCGAGGCCGAAGGTCCACTCGAACGAGTCGGGAGCGGCCGTGCGGACCTCGTCGGTCGCGGCGTCCCAGTGCTCGTTGCGCTCGAGCACGAGGGTGCTGCCGCGCTGGTACTCGGTCACCCGGTAGGGGCCCGAGGCGATCGGCTGCTGGTCGATGCTCGTGGTGGTCACCCCGGCGTCGGCCGGGAAGGGGGTGAACGGCGCCTGGCCGACGACGGCGTCGAAGTCGGCGTAGGGCTGGTTCAGGTGGAAGACGATGGTCTTCTCGTCGGGCGTCTCGATGGAGTCGAGCGGGCCCGAGAGGTAGTAGCCCTCGTAGCCCTCGGGGATGTCGAGGACGATCTTCGCGTAGGGCGATCCGATCGCGATCGACGGGTCGAGCGAGCGCTCGACGCCGAACTTCACGTCCGCGCTCGTGATGGGCGTGCCGTCCTCGAAGAAGATGTCGTCCTTCAGCGTGTACGTCCAGACGGTGTTGTCCTCGTTCGGCTCGCCGAGCGAGACGGCGAGGTCGGGGACGATCTCGGTGCCTTCCGAGCCCTCGCCCGCGCCCTGCGTGGTGAGGGTGCGGTAGATGAGGCGGTAGAAGTTGTTGACACCGCCGTCGAAGCCCTGGGCCGGGTCGAGGTGGGAGAAGTCGGCGTTCTGCAGCACGTGGAGGGTGCCGCCGGTCGCGGGCTCGCCGCTGAGCCCGCTGCCGGAGCCGGAGCCGGAGCCGGAGCCGGAGCCGCCGGAACCGCCGGTGCAGCCGGTCAGTGCCAGCGAGCCGGCGAGGGCCAGCCCGATGAACACGGTGCCTTTCTTCATGTGATCTCCTTCGTGGTTGGGTGGTGCGTCGGTCTCGGGGAGGTGGGGGTGGCTCAGGCGGTGCGGAGCCAGACGCGCATGGCGCCCGCGCCACGGTTGCCCCAGAGCTGGTAGGGCACGAGGGTGAGCTCCGCCTCGGCACCGGGTGCCGCGGATGCCCCGCCGTCGTGCCCGGTCTCCGCCGGGTGGAGCTCGGGGTAGAGGCCACCGGAAGGCGCGGGCGTCGAGGCGGCGGCGACCCGGATGGTGCGCGTCGCCGGGTCCGCGTGGCGCGTGACGGGATCGATCGTCGCCGTCGCCGAGGCGGCCGCCGAGGGGTCGAGCACGGCGAGGTCGAGGTCGACGCGCTGGTCGACCTGCTCGGCGCAGTACACGACGGGGCCGCGCGCGAAGGCGACCGAGGCGCGCAGCGCGTCGACCCGCGGATCGGCCCCGTGGGCGCGGACGGGCATGGGCAGGACGAGCTCGACGACGTCGCCGGCCGCGAGCCGGCGGTCGACCGCCACCCAGCCGGGCGCGAGATCGTCGCCGAGCGAGACGCCGTTGAGCGCGACGGATGCCCCTCGGCACCATCCCGGCACACGGAGCACGAGCCGCGCGGCGTCGCCGGCGGCCTCGCGCACCCGGATCCGGACCTGCGCGTCCCACGGGTAGTCGGTCTCGACGTCGAGCGCGAGCCCGCCCGCGTCGACACGCCCGGTGGCGTACTGGGCGAGCTCGAGGTCACGCCCGGCCAGGGCGGCGACGTGGTCCTGCAGCTCCGCCGTCCAGCGGACGATGTTCGGAGGGCAGCACGGGCAGACGAACCAGGCGCGGCGCAGCAGTTCGCCGTGCGTCTCGGCTCCGGAGCGCTGCTGGTGGTCGGGCCGCCGCTGCAGGGGGTTGTCGTAGAAGAACGCCCGGCCGTCGTCGGAGATGCCGACGGCGTACGCGTTGTGGAGCACGGTCTCGAAGACGTCGAGGTACTTGGCCTGGCCGTCAGCCAGATACATCCGCCAGGCCCACTGCATGACGGCGATGGCGGCGCACGTCTCGCTGTACGAGCGCTCGCTCGGCAGCTCGAAGCGGTCGCCGATCGCCTCGTCGGAGTGACGGCTGCCGAGACCGCCCGTGAGGTAGAGCTTCGTGGCGACCATGTCGTCCCACAGGCGCTCGAGCGAGGCGAGCAGCTCGGCGTCGTCGGTCTCGATCGCGACGTCGGCCGCTCCGGCCGCGAGGTAGGCCATGCGCACGGCGTGACCGGTGACGGAGTCGAGGTCCCGGAGCGGCACGTGGTCTTGGAAGTACTCGGCGGGGAAGATCTTCAGCTCGACGGTGCCGTGTCCGCGGCGATCGATGAAGAGGCGCGCGAGCTCGAGGTACCGGTCGTCGCCGGTCTCGCGGGCGAGCTCGACGAGCGCCATCTCGACCTCCGGGTGGCCGCAGACCTCGGGATCGCCGTCGGGTCCGAAGCGTGCGACCGCGAGATCGGCGAACGCGATGGCGACGCGCACCAGGCGATCGTCGCCGAGCCGGCGCTCGGCGGCGACGGCGGCCTGGATGAGGTGCCCCAGGTTGTAGAGCTCGTGCCCCCAGGCGAGGTCGGACCACGGCTCGCGATCGATGTCGGGCGCCTGGAAGTGGCTGTTCAGGTAGCCGTCCTCGCGCTGGGCGCGCTGGATGAGGTCGACCGCCTCCTCGTAGAAGTCGCGGGTGCCGGCATCGGCACCGCCGTCGCGTGCGAGCTCGTAGACGACGCCTTCGACCGTCTTGAAGACGTCGGTGTCGAGGAACGGGTAGCGGCCGCGGAACGGCTCGGCCGCGGCCGGCCCGTCGGGCTCCGCGATACGGCGGAGGTTCTCGAGGTTGCCGGCCTCGCGCAGCTGAGCGATGACGTGGGCGAGGGTGGCGGCCCGGTTCCTCGCCTGCCAGCCGGCGAGTGTGCCGCCCGTGAGCTCGACCTCGGTGGCGCCGAGCGGACGACGAACGCCGCCGACGGGGGCGATCGCGGCGCTCCACCGGGCCTGCTCGAAGACCTGGACGGTCGGGGAGGGGGACTGGGACATGCGAGGCGGCTCCTCGGTTCGGCACGACACTGTACGACGTGACATATTACAGATGAAGTGGGTGACATGTTACGCAGCACCGACACGGTGACGTCAAGAGCCCGCGGGGTGATCGGCCCAGGTCGTTACGCGCCCGAAACACGAGCGCCCGACCGTCCGGGCGCTAACGTCGGTTCGTGACCAGCGGCGAACACGCCCGCCACGGCCGGGGTGCCGCCGTGACCCTCGTCGTCGCCGGTCTCACCTGCCAGGAGGTCGGCGCCTCGATCGCCGTCATCCTCTTCCCCACCACCGGGGCGATCGGCATGGTCGCACTGCGACTCGTCTTCTCGGCCCTCGTGCTCGTCCTTCTCACCCGGCCGCGCCTGCGCGGCCACGCAGCGGGCTCGTGGGCGACCGTCATCGCCTTCGGGGTCGTGCTCGCCCTGATGAACGCGCTGTTCTACCTCTCGCTCGAACGCATCCCGCTCGGGGCCGCCGTGACCATCGAGGTGCTCGGCCCGCTCGTCCTGTCCGTCTTCGCCGGCCGGCGAGCCGCGTCCTGGCTCTGGGCGATCCTCGCCGCGATCGGCGTCGCGCTGCTCGGCCAAGGCAGTTTCGGCCATCTCGACCCGCTCGGCGTGGCGCTCGCCGCCGCGACGGGCGCCACCTGGGCCGGGTACATCCTGTTGTCCGCCCGCACCGGCCGGCGGTTCCCCGGACTCGACGGCCTCGCCATCGCCCTGGCGATCGGAGCGATCGCGATCCTGCCGTTCGGCATCGCGACCTCGGGCGCGGTGCTGGTCCGCCCCGAGGTGCTCGCGCTCGGCGCGGCCGTCGCGCTGCTCAGCTCGACCATCCCGTACGCCCTCGAGCTCGTGGCGCTCCGGCGGCTCCCCTCGTCGACGTTCGCCGTGCTGATGAGCCTCGCCCCGGCGATCGCCACCATCGCCGGGCTGCTGCTGCTCGGCCAGACCTTCACGTGGGTGGCGGTCCTGGCGGTCGGCCTCGTCGTCGCAGCCTCGATCGGCGCGGTCCGCACGGCCCGCCGCGCGGGCGGCGACGCCCCGGCTCCGCCTACAGCATCGCCATGATCTGGCGCGCGATCATCCGGCCCGCGCGGTTCGCTCCGATGGTCGAGGCCTGCGGCCCGTAGCCGGCGAGGAAGATGCGCGGGTCCGACCACGACGCGCCTTGGCCGATCGTGATGCCGCCCGCCTTCTCGCGCAGCTTCAGCGGCGCGAGGTGGCGCAGTTCGGGACGGAAGCCCGTGGCCCAGATGATGGCGTCGGCGCGCGCCTCGGTGCCGTCGTCCCAGACGACCCGGTCGGCCTCGATGCGGTCGAACATGGGCTTGGCGACGAGCAGGCCGCGTTCGATGCCTGCGGCGATGCGGCGGCTCTTCGGCACGCCCGTGCCGCTCACGATCGACGGCAGCGCACGGCCCGACCTCGCCGCCTCGTCCTGCGCCGCGACCGCGGCCGACGCGCCTTCGAGGTCGAGCTCCTGCCGATCGAGCCAGTCGATGGGCCGGCGCGACACCCAGGTGAGTCCGGCCGCGACGTCTTCGAGCTCGAGCATGAAGCCGATCGCCGACGTCCCGCCGCCGACGACCACGACGTGCTGATCGCGGAAGTCCTCGGCGTCGACGTAGTCGGAGGTGTGCAGGTGCCGCCCGCGGAAGTCGCTCATACCCGGGTAGTACGGCACGAAGGGCGACCCCCACGTGCCGGTGGCGTTCACGAGGAACTGCGCGCGCAGCGCGTGCTGCGGGAAGGACGGGCCCGAGACCTCCTCGAACGTCTTCCGGCGACGGCCGAAGAAGCCGCGCGAGCGCTGCTCCTCCACGGGCCGCGGCGAATGATCCTCGAACAGGATGCGGAGGTCCGCGCCGTCGTTCTCGACACGTCGCACGTGCATCGGCCGATGCACCTTCAGGTCGTAGTGCTCCTCGAACCGGCCGTAGTAGTCGGCGACGACCTCACGCGCCGGCAGCGAGCGGTCGGCGGTGTCGAAGCTCAGCCCGAGGTCGACCATCCCGGGCAGGTCGTTCACGCGGTGCGCGGTGCCGAGTTTCAGCGACGACCAGCGGTGCTGCCATGCGCCGCCCGGGCCGGGCGCCCGGTCGAGCATGACGAAATCCTCGTCGGCGACGAGCTCGAACCGCCGCAGATAGAACGCGACCGACAGGCCGGCCTGCCCGGCGCCGATCACGGCCACCTTCACACGCTCGGGCACGCTCGTCACGAGTCCATCTCAGCACGTCTCAGCTGTGAACGGCCCGGAGGGCGAGCCGTGCGTCGGTGCTAAACTCATCACCTGGGATTGTCATTTATCAGTAGAGCCGGGTGAAGTGCATTCCACCCGGCCAGATGTCGTAAGGGGGTCACGCATGGGGCGCGGCCGTCAGAAAGCCAAGCACACCAAGGTCGCTCGGGAGCTGAAGTACTTCAGCCCGGAAACCGACTACAGCGCGCTTGAGCGTGAGCTCACCAGCTCGCAGCATGACCCGTATGAAGACGAGGCGTCGAAGTGGGCGGACTACGCCGACGACGACTCGTACGTACCGGGCGACAGCCCCCAGCGCTGAACCTGACCGACGACGCATCGCCGGCCGCTCGGGTTCGGTGATGACGGCTCTGTCGTGCGCGTGCGCGCCGACGAAGGCAGATGCTGCCGGCCAAGTCGCGGTCATCGCGCCGCCTCGACCCACGAGGCAGCGGCCTCCGCGAAGTCGACGAGCTCATCCAGCGACCCCGTCGGCGTGATCGCCCGCAGCACGAGTTCGTCGACGATGTCGTACGCGGCGAGGCCGTCGGCGCTCGTGAGCGTGGCATCCATCGCCTGCGCGCCCTGCCGCTCGAGGTTCGCAGCGTACGCCGGGATGCGCGCGTATCGCGCGGCCTCCTGCTCGAGCGCGGGCCGGGAGGCGTCGTCGACGATGGTCCGCACGTAGAGGATGCCTCGCGCCCGGCGCTCGCCCGCGTCGCGGCGGAGGTCGGCCATGGCCGACTCGGCGCCCGCGGGCGTGAGCCAGTTGAGCAGGACCCCGTCGGCCCGCTCGGCGGCGAGCCGCCGCAGGCGCGGGCCGAGCGCGCCGAGCACGAGCTCGGCCTCCGTGCGGGTGCGGAGCTCGTCGAGGCCGGCGCGCATCGCCCCGAGCGGGTGCGCCAGGCCGCCCGAGCCGATGCCGAGCGTGAGCCGCTCCGCCAGCAGCCCGTCGAGGTCGAGCGTCGCGACGGGGCGCCGGTCGAGTGGGACGACTCCGGTCGCGAGGCGGAGCGTCGTCGTGACCTCCGCGGCCGCGGCGAGTGCGGCGAGGGAATCGCCCCCCGGGACGTCGTTCACCCACAGCGCGCGGAAGCCCAGCTCTTCGACCCGCGGCGCGAAGGCGCGCACGTCGGAGGCGGCCACCCGGCCGGTGATGCCGATCGAGACCGCGGCACGCATGCGCGTCAGTCCGCGTACGTCCCGACGAGCCGGACGGCTCCCCCGTCGACGCCCTTGGCGCCCTGCTCCCAGCCCTCGCCGGCCGCCTCGCCCATCTCGACGGCGCCGACCTGCCAGGCCGGCAGCCCCAGCGTGCCGAGTTCGGCGATGACGGATGCCGCGGCGCCCGCGTCGACGACGGCGAAGAAGCCGACCCCGAGGTTCCAGGTGCCCTCAGTCGACTCGAGGCTCGTGCCGGCGAGCTCGTTCAGCACCCGGAACACCGGCGCGGGCGACCACGTCGACCGGTCGAGCTCGGCTCGCGATCCCTTGGGCAGCACCCGGGCGAGGTTCGCGGCGAGACCCCCGCCCGTGACGTGCGAGAGGGCGTGCACCGCGGAGCCGTGGGCACCGGCGAGGAGCTGCACGAGCTGACCGGAGTAGAGGCGGGTCGGCTCGAGGAGGGCCTCGCCCCACGTGGTGCCGAGCTCGGCCGAGGCATCCGTGTACCCGATGCCGCGGTCGGCGAGAATCTTGCGCACCAGCGAGAAGCCGTTCGAGTGCAGGCCGCTCGACGCGATCGCGAGCACGACGTCACCGCCGGCCACCCGCTCGGCCCCGAGCACGCGGTCGGCCTCGACGACGCCGACGGCCGCACCGGCGACGTCGTAGTCGTCGGCACCCATGAGCCCGGGGTGCTCGGCGGTCTCGCCGCCGACGAGGGCGGTGCCCGTCTCGGCGCACGCCCGGGCGATGCCGGTGACGATCGCGGCGATGCGGTCGGGCACGACCCGGCCGCACGCGATGTAGTCGGTCATGAACAGCGGGGTCGCGCCCACCACGACGATGTCGTCGACGACCATGCCGACGAGGTCTTGTCCGATCGTGTCGTGCACGTCGAGCGCCTGGGCGATCGCGATCTTCGTGCCGACGCCGTCTGTCGAGGTCGCGAGCAGCGGCTTGGCGTAGTCCTTGGCGAAGGAGAGGTCGTAGAGCCCGGCGAACCCGCCGACCCCGCCGAGCACGTTCGGCCCGTGGGTCTTCGCGACCGCCTCCTTCATGAGCTCGACGGCGAGATCGCCGGCGGCGGTGTCGACTCCGGCAGCGGCGTAGGACGAGTTCGCGCTCACCCGACAAGCCTACCCGCGACACGCTCGGCGATCCCGCGCGGAGCCGGGCCGGAACGCCTGAACGCGACTAGAATTCAGGTATGCACGCGGGGGGCGGGCCATCGTGGGTGATCCGGGAGAACGCGAGCCGGGCGGTGCTCCTGGCGCTGTACCTGCGCGAAGTGCTGGCCATCGCCTCCCCCGTCGAACTCCCCCGGCTGCGTGACATCGGCGCCACGGGCGGCCCGCTGCCCACCGACCGGCAGGATGCGCTCGAACGCCAGTGGCGCGAGTGGTGGGCCATGACGGTGGAGCCAGAGGCGCACCCCTCGCCCGTGCCGCTCGAGCTCGTCGAGGCGTACGACACCGACGTCGCGCTGCCCACGACGGGCGCGGAGGAGCTGCATCAGGCGATCCTGCCGCACGCGGAGGCTGCGCGGGCGTGGGCGGAGTGGGCGCACGAGCAGTACCGTTCGGCGTCGGCCGCGCGTCGCGGTGACTCGTACCGCGCGTACGCCGGCACGATCGCCGAGCACGAGCGGGAGGTCGGCCGGCGGGCGCACTCCTTCGAGCTGAACGTCGAGATCGTGCCTTTCCAGGGCACGGGCGTCTGGTGGATCGGCAGCATGACGGTCGCGGTGACCGATTCCCTCCGCGCCGATGCGGCGGCCTTCGACGACGCGATCCACCCGATCATCGCCGAGCTCGCCTGAGGCCGGTCCCTCCCGCTCGGTGCCCCGCCTCCGCCACCCTCCGTCACCCCCTCCGCGGACCCGTGAAGTCGCGCAAACTGCTGCCATCCAGCGCGAATGGGCGCGGTTTGTGCGACTTCGCGGGCCGGGGTGGCGGGGGGTCGGCAGGCGGGGGTCGAGTGTCGCGCGGGAGCGGCGTGCGAGACTCGACGGCATGAGCATCTGGTTCGGCGAGCCCAGCGTCGAGTGGGCGAACTCCCGCTGCGACGGCACCGCGATCCGCGCGCTCGGCATCGAGATGACCGAGTTCACGGATGACTCGTTGAAGGGCCGCATGCCCGTCGACGAGCGCACCCGGCAGCCGGGCGGAGTGCTGCACGGCGGGGCATCCGTACTGCTCGCCGAGACGCTCGCGAGCTGGGGCGCGAGCTTCACCGTCGACCCCGAGCGCAACTACTGCGTCGGCATGGAGATCAACGCCAACCACGTGCGCCCCGTCGCCGAGGGCTGGGTGACGGGCGAGGCCCGGCCGCTGTCCCGTGGCCGCACGACGCAGGTATGGGACATCCGCATCACCGACGAGCAGGGGCGCCTCGTGTGCGTCTCGCGGTGCACGATGGCCGTGCTCGCGAAGCCGTCGGAGTACTGAGACGGCCCCCGCGCCGATCGGTCGGCGCGGGGGCGTCGCTCGGGGATCAGGACGCGGCGGCCGTGTACGCGGCCTGTGCGACCGACCCGTAGTACGGGCCGAACATGACGTTCGGGATGTTGTTGTACCCGAAGCTGTTCAACGAGTTCTGCGCTCCCGACGACAGGAACCAGGGTCCGCCCGACGAGCCGCCGGTCATGTCGCAGGGGATGCCCTGCGACTGCGACTGGCCGTACGGGTCCGCCGTGGCCGTGCCGGCGCAGGACTGCAGGCTCTCCCCGTCGAACGGCGCCTCGGCGGGATACCCGAACGCGCTGTACGCGAGCCCGCGCGCCTGGTTGAAGGCGATGGCCGATGCTCCGACCGTGGCGGCGAGCGTCCGGCCGTTCAGGGTGCCGACCTTCACGAAGCCGGTGTCGTAGCTGAGGTCGCCGCCCTTCGTCCACTGCGTGGGAGCCGAATAGGAGACGGCCGCCCACTGCCCGTAGGGCGCCGCGCCGTTCTCGTATGCGGGCACGAAGATCCACCGGCTGGCGTACTTGCCCTTGCCGCTGTGGATGCAGTGGCCGGCCGTGGCGACCGTGCTGCCGTTCGCCGCGCTGACCGAGTTCGCCGAGCAGACGTAGTTCCGGCCACCCAGCGTGAAGAACACCTTGCCGATGTTCGGCACGGGCGCCTCGCTCGCGGCCTGGAGGTCGACGCTGTCGGCCGCCGCCGGCGAGCCGTACGTCATCGGCGCGCCCTTCGCGACCTCGGCGGCGGGCGTCGACGCCACCTTGTCGGCGACGAGCACATCCGCCGGGATCGCGGCCCGCATGCGCTCGGCCGTCCAGTAACCGGCGGCCGCCGCGGACTCCGCCGCCGGAAGGTCGACGTGATCGACGGACGGCGGGGCGCCTTCGGGCGAACCGGCGGCGACCGCCGCCGTCGGCGCGGCCAGCAGCCCCGCGGCGACGAGCGCCGCGCCGGCGAGCCCGGCGCGCAGTGAAGTGAGCTTCATGGACGTGTGGTCCTCTCTGATGGCGGCCCGATCCCCCCATGTTCCGGTGCACCTGGGCCGCGGTGAACGGAATGTCGGAGAGCGTGACACATGTGCCCCGTTCGGGGGGAGCACCGCGGGCGAGGTTCGTGGACACCGACGAAGATCCGCGGGCATCCGAGGAATCCGCCCCACGGCGACGGGACCGGACGTAGACTCCTCGGTTGGCCGCACCGTCACGATGCCGTCGCGCATGCTCAGCTGAGCAGCGGCCCACGCCCAGCCGGCTCACACGCGCGCGTGTGGGAGGATTGTCCCGTCCAGCTCGGACGCCCTTCCCACCCCCCGAGGAGCCATCGCTCGCATGTGCGGCATCGTCGGCATCGTCTCCACCGAGCCCGTCAACCAGCAGATCTACGACAGCCTGCTCCTCCTGCAGCACCGCGGGCAGGACTCGACGGGCATCGCCACCGCCGACGGTCCGGCGTTCCACATGGCGAAGGCCAAGGGGCAGGTGCGCGAGGCCTTCCGCACCCGCGACATGCGGTCGCTGCTCGGCAACATGGGCCTCGGCCACGTGCGCTACACGACGAAGGGCGCCGCCGAGCGCGAGGAGGAGGCGCAGCCGTTCTACGTGAACGCGCCCTACGGCATCATCCTCGTCCACAACGGCAACCTCACGAACACCCGCGAACTCTCGGAAGACCTGTTCCGCATCGACCGCCGCCACGTGAACTCCACGAGCGACACCGAGATGCTGCTGAACGTGCTGGCCACCGAGCTGCAGGGCCAGATCTCGGGGCTCGCACTCGACCCCGACCAGGTCTTCACCGCCGTCGAGCAGGTGCACGAGCGCGTCGAGGGTTCCTACGCGGTGATCGCGATGATCGCAGGCGCCGGCCTGCTCGCCTTCCGCGACCCGTACGGCATCCGTCCGCTCATCCTCGGCCGGCGCGAGACCGCGACCGGCAAGCCCGAGTGGATCGTCGCCTCCGAGTCGCTCGTGCTCGAGAACGGCGACTACGAGGTCGTGCGCGACGTCGCGCCCGGCGAGGCGATCTTCATCACGCTCGACGGCGAGATGATCTCGCGCCAGTGCGCGAGGAACCCCCGGCTCGTGCCGTGCTCGTTCGAGTACGTCTACCTCGCCCGGCCCGACTCGATCATGAACGGCATCTCGGTCTACGAGGCACGACTGCGCATGGGCAACCGCCTCGCCGACACCATCGCCACGCATATGCCGCTCGGCGACATCGACGTGGTCATGCCGATCCCCGACTCGTCGCGGCCGTCGGCCATGCAGGTCGCCCAGAAGCTCGGCATCGAATACCGCGAGGGCTTCTACAAGAACCGCTACGTGGGGCGGACGTTCATCATGCCCGGGCAGGCGCAGCGGAAGCGCTCGGTCCGGCAGAAGCTGAACGCCATGGGCACCGAGTTCAAGGGCAAGAACGTGCTCATCGTCGACGACTCGATCGTCCGCGGCACGACGTCGAAGCAGATCGTCGAGATGGCCCGCGACGCCGGCGCCAACAAGGTGACCTTCACCTCGGCGGCGCCCCCGGTGCGCTACCCGCACGTCTACGGCATCAACATGCCGAGCCGGCAGGAGCTCATCGCCCACGGCCGCAAGATCCCCGAGATCGCGGCGGAGCTCGGCGCCGACCACATGATCTACCAGGAGGTCGCCGACCTGCAGGCCGCGATCACTGAGGGCACCGACATCACCGAGCTCGACCTGTCGTGCTTCACCGGCGAGTACGTGACGGGCACCATCACCGAGGAATACCTCGGCTGGCTGGAGCGCACGCAGCTCAGTTGACGCAGCCGTCGGACGTCGCCGGCGAAGGCCACGCAGCGCGTCGCGGTCCGGATGTCGCGGGGCGGGTGCCACTGGCGGATGCCACGGGGCCGATGTCAGGGGCCGATGTCACGGGGCCGCGGCAGACTGGCGCGATGGGATTCACGCGCCGAGGCACCGTCGTCACCCCCGTCCTCGAGATCGCGTACGAGGAGGCCGGCGACCCCGGCGGCCCCGTCGTCGTGCTCTCGCACGGCTTCCCGTACGACGTGCGGGCATACGACGAGGTCGCCGACGTGCTCGCGGCGTCCGGCCTGCGGGTGATCGCTCCGTACCTCCGCGGGTCCGGGCCGACCCGCTTCCGCGACCCCGCGACCCTGCGCTCGGGCGAGCAGGCGGCGCTCGGGCAGGACCTGCTCGACCTGCTCGACGGCCTCGGCATCGAGCGGGCCGTCGTCGGCGGCTACGACTGGGGCGGCCGTGCCTCGTGCGTCGTCGCTGCGCTGCATCCCGAGCGCATCGCCGGGCTGGTGACCGTGGGCGGGTACAACCTCTTCGGGGCGCGCTTCGGCGAGGAGCCCGCGCGTCCCGAGTGGGAGCGCACGTACTGGTACCAGTACTACTTCCACTCCGAGCGCGGCCGGCGCGGCCTCGAGCGGTATCGGCGCGAGCTCTGCGAACTGCTCTGGACCACGTGGTCGCCCGAATGGACCGGAGCGGCGGCGGCCTTCGCGGCGAGCGCGCCGAGCCTCGACAACCCCGACTTCGTCGACGTCGTGGTGCACTCCTACCGGCACCGGTTCGGACTCGTCGCCGGCGACCCCGCGTATGCGGCGATGGAGGCGGAGCTCGCGGGCGAACCGGTGATCACGGTGCCGACCATCGTGCTCGAGTCCGGCGCCGACGGCGTGGGCGGTCCGCCCGGCGACGAGGACCGGGACCGGTTCACCGGCCGCTACGCGTACCGCGAGCTGCCGGGCATCGGCCACGATCTGCCGCAGGAGGCGCCGGCCGAGTTCGCCGACGCGGTGCTCCGCGTGCTCGCGATGCGCTGACGCGCGGCACCACAGTCGTGGCGCCTCAGTCGGGCCGCCTCAGTCGGGGCGCGTGAGTCGCGGCGCCTCAGTCGGCGCGGTGGCTCGACTCGTGCTCGGCGATCGCGGTGCCCGCGCGGCCGGCCAGCACTCGGTCGAAGAGGAGCGCGACGAGCGCGCCGAAGGCGACGCCGATGGCCCCGAGCCCGAGCAGCAGGAACCCGAAGACCTGCCCGCGGTCGAACTCGTCGCTCTCGGGGAACGCGAACGTCAGGATGAGTGCGAGGACGACGCCGAGCGCCGCGCCGAGCACCATGAAGCGGCCGTACCGCGGTGCGCGGCGCACGGTCACGGCCTCGTCGGTGACGTCGGAGGTGACGACCATCGGCACGACGACCGGCGCGGATGCCTCGGCCGGGTCGGCGGGAACGGATGCCTCGTCGGCCGGGACGAGGGCGTCCTCGACGTCGTCGTCGCGTCGGCGGGCCTCGTCTGGTGTCTCGCTCACCCGCCCATTGTCCCGCATCCGCCTGAGAGCGCCCGAATCCCCTGGAAGCGCCGCATCCGGTCGCCGCTCACCGGATGATCGGCAGCAGCCCGTCGAGGTTCGCGCGCTGACCGGACGCATGGATGCGGCCGGCGGCCCGGCCGTCTTCCCAGCCGAGCGAGCCCGTCGCGAGGGCGAGCCAGGTCGCGGCATCCGTCTCGACCACGTTGGGCGGCGTGCCGCGCGTGTGCCGCGGGCCCTCGATGCACTGCACGGCGCCGAACGGCGGCACCCGCACCTCCACCGTGCCGCCCGGGGCGACCTCGGCGAGCACCTGCAACGTATACCGCACTGCGAGCGCGAGCGTCTGGCGGTCGGCGGATGCCCCGCCGTCCTGCGCCGCACGCCACGTCGCGACGGCGTCGCGCCCGGCCAGATCGTCGATCCTCGCTCGTGCCATGCGGTCCATTCTGGCGCGGTCCGCCCCCGGGCCGCCCAGTACCCTGAAGAGGTGAAGATCCTCGTCCTCGGTTCCGGCGCGCGCGAGCACGCGATCATCCTCGCCCTCCTGGCCGAGGAGGCCGGCCACGAGATCACCGCCGCTCCCGGCAACGCGGGCATCGCCGCGAGCCCCACGTCGTCGGGCCGGGGCAGCGTCACGACCATCGCGCTCGATCCGACCGACCCGGTCGTCGTCGCCGACTATGCGATCGACAACGACATCGAGCTCGTCGTGGTGGGCCCCGAGGCGCCGCTCGTCGCGGGCGTCGCCGACGCGCTGCGCACACGCTCCATCCCGGTGTTCGGCCCCGGCAAGGCGGCCGCCGCCCTCGAGGGCTCGAAGACCTTCGCCAAGCGCGTCATGGAGTCTGCCGGCGTGCCCACCGGCCGGGCGAGCCTCGCCGACACGCTCGACGAGGTGGGCGCCACGCTCGACGAGTTCGGCGCCCCGTACGTGGTCAAGGCCGACGGCCTTGCCGCCGGCAAGGGTGTGCTCGTCACCGACGACCGCGACGCCGCACTCGCCCACGCCGCCCACTACCTCCAGCAGGGCCCCGTGCTGATCGAGGAGTTCCTCGACGGGCAGGAGGTCTCGCTGTTCCTCCTCTCCGACGGCACCAACGTGCTGCCCCTCTCGCCCGCGCAGGACTACAAGCGTCTCCGCGACGGCGATGCCGGGCCGAACACGGGCGGCATGGGCGCCTATTCGCCGCTGCCGTGGCTCGCCGACGCCGCCGACGGGCGGGGCGGCACCTTCGGCGACGAGGGCGCGTTCGTCGACGAGGTCGTCGAGACCATCGCGCTGCCGACCGTGCGCCAGCTCGCCGCGGAGCAGACCCCGTTCATCGGCCTGCTCTACGCCGGGCTCATCCTCACGAGCCGGGGCATCCGCGTGATCGAGTTCAATGCGCGGTTCGGCGACCCCGAGACCCAGGTCGTGCTGCCGCGCCTCGAGACCCCGCTCTCGGGGCTGCTGCTCGCCGCCGCCACGGGCGGGCTCGGCGGGTTGGAGCGGCCGGTGTTCTCACCGGATGCCGCGGTGACCGTCGTGCTCGCGAGCGAGGGCTATCCCGAGCAGCCGCTGACCGGCAGGCCCCTCGAGGGCGTCGAGGACGCGGCATCCGTTCCCGGCGTGCATGTCGCGCACGCGGCGACCGCGGTCGTCGACGACGGTGCCGGTGGACGCCACCTGGTGGCGACCGGTGGACGCGTGCTCAACGTCGTGGCTGTGGGCGGCGACTTCGCCGACGCCCGGCGCCGGGCGTACGAGGCGCTCGGCCGCATCCGGCTCGAGGGCGGCCAGTACCGCACCGACATCGCGGCGCGCGTCGCCGACTGATCGACCCGCAGGAGACCCTGATGACCGACGGAACCCTCCCCGGCTGGACGCACGTCTACTCGGGCAAGGTGCGCGACCTGTACGTGCCGACCGCCGTGCTCGACGACGACGACACGTGGACGGGCGACCCGCTGTCGCTCTCGCCGGTCGTGCTGGTCGTGGCGAGCGACCGCGTCAGCGCCTACGACCGGGTCCTCGAGCCGGCGATCCCGGGCAAGGGCGCACTGCTCACCCGGCTCACCCGATGGTGGTTCGAGCAGCTGCCCGACGTGCCGAACCACCTCGCGGAGCCCCTCGACGACCGGTGGCAGTCCTTCCTGCCCGAGGTGCCGGGCGAGGTGGCCGAGCGCGCCACGCTCTGCCGGACCCTCGACATGTTCCCGATCGAGTGCGTCGTGCGCGGGTACCTCACCGGCAGCGGCTTCAAGGAGTACCAGGCGACCGGGGCGATCGGAGGCCTGCAGCTGCCGCCCGGCCTCGAGAACGGCGACCGCCTGCCCGAGCCGATCTTCACGCCGGCCTGGAAGGCCCCGCTCGGCGAGCACGACGAGAACATCTCCTACGAGCGCACGGTGGAGCTCGTGGGCGAGACGGTCGCCGAGCAGCTGCGCACGCTCTCGCTCGAGGTGTTCCGCCGCGCCTCGGCCATCGCGGAGGCGCGCGGGGTCATCCTGGCCGACACGAAGTTCGAGTTCGGCGCCGACCGCGAGACGGGCATCGTCACGCTCGCTGACGAGGTGCTGACGAGCGATTCCAGCCGGTACTGGGATGCCGCGGCCTACGCCCGCACGGATGCGCCGGCGTCGGTGCGGCTCGCGAGCTTCGACAAGCAGATCGTGCGCGACTGGCTCGCCGCGAACTGGGATCAGGACGCCCTGGAGGAGCCGCCCACGCTGCCCGCCGAGATCGTCGCACAGACCGCGGCGACCTACCGCGAGCTCTTCGAGCGTCTGAGCGGGCGAGCCGGGGAATAGCCCCCGAGCGGCGGCCGTTGGATTAGTTGTGACTACAACCAATGGCCCGGATCGGGCCGGACTGCTCGCCGCGGACACCGGTATGGGCGCCGTGACCCTCCGGGTCGCCGACCTCGACGGCATGATCCGGTACTACCGCGACGGCGTGACCCTCGAGCTGCTCCGGCACGACGGGCCTGTCGCCGTGCTCGGCCGGGGCGCCACGCCGATCGTCATCCTCGAACACGCACCCGAGCTGCGCCACGCGTCCCCTCGCGACGCCGGGCTGTTCCACACGGCGATCCTCTTCGACACCCGCGAGGCGCTCGCGACCGCGATCTTCTCGGTGGCCTCGCGCTACCCGGGCACCTTCACCGGCAGCGCCGATCACCTCGTGAGCGAGGCCTTCTACTTCACCGACCCCGAGGGCAACGGCGTCGAGCTCTACTTCGACCGCGACCGCTGCACGTGGAGCTGGACCCACGGGCAGGTCGAGATGGCGACGATCTTCCTCGATCCGAACGCCTACCTGCGGGAGCACCTCACCGAGGCCGGCGCCGCCGCGGCGTCCTCGCGTGACGACGCGGCCCCGGCTGCGCACCTCGGCGACGCCGTCGTCGGCCACGTCCACCTGTCCGTCGGAGACATCGCGAGCGCCCGCGAGTTCTACGTCGACCGGCTCGGCTTCGAGACCACGGCGAGCCTCGGCTCGCAGGCGCTGTTCGTCTCGGCCGGCGGGTATCACCACCACCTGGCGATGAACACGTGGAACAGCGCCGGAGCGGGCCGCAGGCAGCTCGCCCTCGGGCTCGGCAAGGTCGAGATCGTCGTGCCCACGGCCGACGATCTCGGCGAACTGGGTGAGCGGATGTCGCACTTCGGCATGCCGGCCCGCGACGACGGGCGGACGCTCGCCTTCGACGACCCGTGGGCGAACCTCGTCGAGGTGCGCGCGGCCGGTTAGCGCTGGTGGTGCGCCATGTCGTGGAAGTCGGCGAATGACTGCGACGGCGCGGGCAGCGGCTCCAGATCGGGCCGCGCGCGCAGCCCGTCGAGCACGATGGCCAGCTGTCGCCGCCAGAACGGCAGGTAGTCGCCGCCGAATCGCCCGAGCGAGCCCAGCATGTTGACCAGCACGTTCAGGTCGACACCCGTGACGTCGGGTCGCAGCGACCCCTCAGCCTTCGCGCGCTCGACGACGCCGTCGAGCGCGGCCTCGAACTCGAGGCCGGGGCGGTGACCGGGGTCGCCCTCGGCGACGCGTCGCATCAGCTCGGGCAGGTACGGCGTGGCGGCGACCCACTCGCTCAGCCGCTCGACGAACAGCTCGATCGAGCGCCACCCGGTCGGGGCGCCGAGGATCTCGGGCGCGAGCTCCTGGAACATGTCGATGGCCTGGTCGTACACCTCGCGCAGCAGCGCGTCGCGGGTGGGGAAGTGGCGGTACACGGTGCCGGCGCCGACACCGGCTCGGGTGGCCAGTTCGTCGAGGGGTGCGTCGATGCCGCGCTCGGTGAAGAGCGCCTTGGCCTCGGTGAGGAGACGCTCGTGGTTCCGTCGTGCATCGCGTCGGGTCGAGGTGGCGGAGCTCATCATTCGAGCCTACCGCGGTCCTGCGCTAACATACGGAGAAGGCGTTCCGATTCCCGAACACGGGGCGCCCAGGGCTCGCTGGGGGGCGAGTCCGGGCGCGGCGGGCGAGAGCCGATCCTCCGGTCGGCAGGGGGCGCTCGCCGCGTCCACCACTTCGCGATCCCGGCGACCCGGCGTTCCGGGTGCACGCTTGCGGCCGCCGAAAGAGTGAGTGTATAGTCACTCATATGCCCGGTTCGACCAAACTCTCCACCGCAGACGCCCGCCGCCCACTCGTCGTGCAGGCAGCCATCGCGACGTTCGCACGGGCCGGCTACCGCGCCACGACCGTGGCCGACGTGGCCGCCGCCGCGAAGATCTCGCCGGCCTACGTCTTCAAGCTCTTCCCGGGCAAGGAGGCGCTCTTCGTCGCGGCCCTCGAGGCCTGCCACGAGCGCATCCTGAGCGCACTGGCCGAGGGCGCGAAATCTGCGGAGGGCCACTCGCCCGACGCCGTGCTCGACGCCATGGGCGGCGCGTATGCGGCGCTCATCGCCGACCGCGATCTGCTCATGCTGCAGGTGCACGCCCAGTCCGCGGCCGAGGTCCCCGAGATCGGCGCGGCGCTCCGCCGCGGGTACGCGAGCGTCACCGAGTTCGCTTCGTCGCGCAGCGGCGCCCCGGATGCCGCGGTCCAGCGCTTCATCGCGTTCGGGCAGCTCTGCCACCTCATCGTGACGCTCGGCATCGACGACTCCACCGCCCACTGGGCCAAGGTCCTCGCGAGCGGCATCCGCCACCCATCCTTCGAGACGGCCGACTGACCCGGCCGCGGTCCGCGGCCTTCACCCATGCCCCAATTAGTGACTGACTAGTCACTCATCCATGAAGGGAACTCCGATGCACGACCTCACCACCCTCGAGCCCGCCGGCGCTCAGCGCGAGACATCCACCCCCTCCCCGCGTCGTTGGTGGGCGCTCGCCGCGCTCGCCCTCGCCCAGTTCCTCGTCGTACTCGACGCGTCGATCGTGAACATCGCGATCCCTACCATCGGCGCCGACCTCGGGCTCGGCCCCGCCGCCCTCGCCTGGGTCATCACCGCCTACGTGCTGCCGTTCGGCAGCCTGCTCCTCCTCGGCGGACGCCTCGGCGACCGCTTCGGTCACCGCCGGGTCTTCCTCGTCGGCGTGGCCGGCTTCGTCCTCGCCTCGGCGACCGCGGCCTTCGCGCCCGTCGGCGGGGTGCTGCTCGCCTCCCGCGCGGTGCAGGGCGCCGCCGCGGCCCTGCTCGCCCCGGCCGCCCTCGCCCTCGTCACGGGGCTGTTCCAGGGCCGCGAACGGGCCAGGGCGCTCGGAGTCTGGGGCGCCGTCGCCGGCGCGGGCAGCGCCGCCGGCGTCCTCCTCGGCGGGCTGCTCACGGCGGCCTTCGGGTGGCCCGCCGTCTTCCTCGTGAACGTGCCGATCGGCGCGCTCGTGCTCGTCGTCGTCCCGCGCCTCGTCGGGCGCGACCGCCAGTCGGTCTCCGGCCGCATCGACGTCGCCGGCGCGGCATCCGTCACCGCCGCCCTCGTCGCGCTCGTCGCCGCGCTCTCGAGCGCCGAGCAGCTCGGCTTCGGCCACCCGGTCGTGTGGGGCCTCGCCGCCGCCGCCGTCGTGCTCGGCGGGGTGTTCGTGCTCGTCGAGCGACGTGCCGCCGACCCGCTGGTGCCGTTCGCCATCTTCCGCAACCGGTCGGTGCTCGCCGGCAACCTCGTGATGCTGCTCGCGGGTGGCGCTATGGTCGCCCTCTTCTACGCCCTCTCCGTGTTCCTGCAGGCGGCCATGGGGCTCGACGCCCTCGCGGCCGGCCTCACCCAGCTGCCTCTCGCGGTCGCCCTGGTCCTCGTCGCCGGCATCGTGCCCGCGCTGGTCGGCCGCCTCGGCACCCGGCTGGTGCTGGCGGGGTCTCTGCTCGTGCTCGCCGCCGGGCTCGCCTGGCTCGCGTTCGCCCCGGCCGGCGCCGACTTCGCGGTGCACGTGCTCGGGCCGACCCTCGTGATCGGTCTCGGCCTCGGCGGCGCCTTCGTCACCGCGACCGAGCTCGCCGTGCACGGCGTGGCGGGCGGCGAGGCCGGACTCGCCGGCGGTCTCGTGAACACGAGCCAGCAGCTCGGCGGCGCGCTCGGGATGTCGGTGCTGGCCACGCTCGCCGTCATGCGGACCGATGCGCTCTCGGCCGCCGGCGCCGCCCCCGCCCAGGCGACCGCGGGCGGCCTCTCGCTCGTGTTCGCCGGCGCGGCGGTCCTCGTCGCCGTCGCCGCCGTCGTCACGCTGGTCGTCGCGCCGCGGGCAGGTGCCCGATGAGCGGCCGCGACGGCGAGCCCGTCGACGCCATCGTGGTGGGCAGCGGCTTCGGCGGCGCGGTCGCCGCGGCCCGGCTCGCCCAGGCGGGTCTCGAGGTCCTGGTCCTCGAGCGAGGACGCCGCTTCCGGCCCGACGACTTCCCGCGCGAGCCCCGGCTCGACGCCGGCTGGCTGTGGAACCTAGAACACGGCCTCTACGACGTGCGCTGGCTCGACCGCATGGTGAGTGTGCAGGCGGCGGGCTGGGGCGGCGGGTCGCTCGTCTACGCCAACGTCTTCGCGCGGGCCGCGCAGGCGGTCTTCGACGACGAGCGGTGGCCCCGCACCCTCCGACGGGACGCCCTCGACCCGTACTACGACCTCGCCGCCCACATGCTCGAGGTGGCACCCGTCGCCGCCGACCCCGACCGGGGCGACCTGCCCGCCCGAGCGCACGGCATCGAGCGGCTCGCCGAGCGCATCGGCCGCCCGGAGGGCACCATCCGGCCGAACCTGGCGGTCCGCTTCTCCGCGGAGCCCGACGTGCCGGTGCCGAACCGGCACGGCGTCGCCCAGCTCGGCTGCGCGTTCTGCGGCGAGTGCGTGATCGGCTGCCGGCGCGGCGCCAAGCGCAGCCTCGACCTCACCTACCTCGCCGTCGCGGAGCAGCACGGGGCCGCCGCGGTGACGGGCGCCGAAGTCGAGCGCATCGAGCCGGACGCCGGCGGGTACCGCGTGACCTGGCGCGAACTCGGCTCGGGCACCACGCGCAGCCGGCGCGCGCGGACCGTCGTGCTCGCGGCCGGTGCCGTCGGCACGACCGAGCTCCTCCTCCGCCAGCGCGACGTGCTCGGCACGCTGCCCGCGCTCTCCGACCGGCTCGGCGAGCACTTCTCGGGCAACGGCGACGCGCTGACGTTCCTGCGCCGCACGAGTCCCGGCCTCGAAGCGGGGCGCGGCCCCACCATCACGACGAGCACCGTGCTCGATGTCGAGGAGCGCGGCGAGCCCGTCTGGTTCCAGGTGCAGGACGGCGCGATCCCGGCGCCCCTCTCCGCCCTCCTCGCGGAGATCGCCCGCGACGCCGTGCCGTGGCGGAGGCGGACGGGCCCGGCCCGCCGGCCGTCGGCCCGCCGAGGCGACCGCGCCCCGCGCGCGGCCGCCACCGCCCGCCCGCGCCGCGACACGCTCGCGCTGCTGCTGATGGGCCGGGATGCCGCGACCGGCCGGATCGGCCTCGACCGGCGCCACCGGGCGACGGTCTCGTGGGATGCCCGCGCCCATCGACGCCTGACGCGGGCCCAGGCGAGGGTCGGCGGCTTCGTCGCGCGCCACCTGGGCGGACGTCCCATGGCGGTGCCGACCTGGTCGCTGCTGCGCACCCCGATCACGGTGCATCCCCTCGGCGGCGCGCCCATCGGTGCCGACGCCGACGACGGCGTCATCGACGAGTTCGGCCGCGTGCACGGCTACCCGGGCCTGCTCGTCGTCGACGGCGCGGCGGTTCCCACGGCGACGGGCGCCAACCCGTCGGCCACGATCCTCGCCCTCGCGGAGCGATCGATCGAGCACGCCGTGCGCACGCTCACCGGTGACGCGGACTGGCGTGCGCCCGAGTGGGACGACGTCGAACCGATGCCGGCGCCCGAGGATGCCGCGGTCGCGGCCATGGCGCGCGAGCGCCGGACCCGCGAGGGCGACGGCGTGCGGTTCGCCGAGCGACTGAACGGGTCGCTCTCGGTCGATGGGGAGGAACGCCGGGCGGGGCTGCGGCTCACGGCCGAGCTTCCCGGCTGGCACCGGTTCCGGGCGGCTCGGCGGCATCCGCTCACCGTGACCGGTCTGCTCGACGTCGACGGGCTCGCCACGCGGCAGCCGGTTCGCGGCCGACTCGAGCTCTTCCCCGACGGTGAGCGCGAACTCATGAGGTACGTCCTCGACGCGCGAGCCGACGACGGCCGCCCCCTCCGCCTGGTCGGCGCGAAGCTGCCCCGCGGCCCGCTCTCGCCGGTCGCGGCGCTCACGCGGCTGCAGCTCGTCATCGGCGATGCCGACGGCGCCCTCGGCGCGGGCGAGCTCCGCATCGGTACGGTCGACCTCGTCCGGCTCGCCAGCTCCCTCCGCGGCGTGGGCTTCACCACCGCCAGGCGCCTCCGGGTCCTCGCCCGGTTCGCCGGGTTCTTCGGCGCCGGGGCGGTGCGAGCCATCCGACCGCCGCGGCCCCCTCGGCCGCCGAGGCCGCACGACCCGACGGCGTCCGCGGCCGCCGCGTAGGCTGGCCGGGTGGCCGAGACCGAGGGCGTGACCGAGAACACCCGCACCATCGAGGCATCCGTCGTCACCGACTTCTCCGATCGGATGAGCTACGGCGGCTACCTCGACCTGCCGACCCTGCTCTCGGCCCAGCGGCCGATCTCGCGACCCGAGCACCACGACGAGCTGCTGTTCATCATCCAGCACCAGACGACCGAGCTGTGGCTGAAGCTCGTGCTCCACGAGCTGGAGACGGCGCGCGATCTGCTCCGCGCCGACGAGCTCGCGCCCGCGCTCAAGTGCATCGCCCGCGTCAAGCACATCCAGCGCACGCTCACCGAGCAGTGGTCGGTGCTCGCCACCCTCACGCCGAGCGAGTACGGCCAGTTCCGCGGCGTGCTCGGCAGCGCGAGCGGCTTCCAGTCGTACCAGTACCGCGCCGTCGAGTTCGTGCTCGGCAACAAGAACGCCAAGATGCTGCAGGTCTTCGAATCGGATGCCGCGGCGACCGCGATCCTCCGCGAGGCGCTCGAGGCGCCGAGCCTCTACGACGAGTTCCTGCGGCTGCTCGCCCGCGCCGGCTACCCCGTGCCGGCGGCGATCCTCGACCGCGACGTGACCCAGGCGTGGACCTTCCAGCCCGAGCTCGTCCCCGTGTTCGGCGCGATCTACGCCGACCCCGACGACCACTGGGCCGCGTACGAGACCTGCGAGGAGCTCGTCGACCTCGAGGACAACTTCCAGTTCTGGCGGTTCCGCCACCTGAAGACGGTCGAGCGCATCATCGGCGGCAAGACCGGCACCGGCGGCTCGAGCGGCGCCCCGTTCCTGCGGCGAGCGCTGGAGCTCACGTTCTTCCCCGAGCTGTACGCGGTGCGCACCGAGATCCCGGGCTGACGGATGCCTCGACCCGCCGCACCCCACGACCCGGTCGACCTCGGACCGCTCGCCCGCCCCGTGCGACGATCGCTCAACGGCGACCACCCCGGAGAGACCGGCACCGCGCTGCCGGCGCTGATCGACCACCACGTGCACCTCGAGATGGTGCACCCCGAGCGTCTGCCGGGCGGAGGTATCGCGGGCGTCGTCGACCTCGGGGCGAACCCGGCGGTCGTGGCGCGGCTGGCCGCCGCCGACGGCCTGCCCGCCATCCGGTTCGCGGGACAGTTCCTCACCGCGCCGGGCGGCTACCCCGGCGGGCGGTGGTGGCTCCGCGACGGCAGTCTCAGAGAGGTGCCGGCCGGCCCCCCTCCGGCGGCGACCGGCTCGCTGCCCGGCCCCGCGGAGCTCGCGGTCGACGAGCAGGCCGTGTTCGGGGCATCCGTGGTCAAGGTCGTGCTGAACGCCGACGCCGGACCCGTCTTCGACGACGCCACGCTCGCCGCGATCGTCCGTGCGGCGCACGAGCGGGGGCTCGGCGTCGCGGTGCACGCGGAGGGCGACGGCACGGCGCGCCGCGCGATCGACGCCGGCGCGGACGTGCTGGTCCACACGCCGTGGACCGAGGCGCTGCCCGACGAGCTGCTCGCGAGCGCCGCGGCGGCGGCGGGGCAGGCGTGGATCTCGACCCTCGACATCCACGCGCGCGACGGCGTCCCCGGCGACCTCGACCGGGCCGTGTCGAACCTCCGCCGCTTCCGCGAGGCCGGCGGCCGGGTGCTCTACGGCACCGATCTCGGCAACGGCGATCTGCCCGACGGCGTGAACGGCCGCGAACTCGACGCGCTCGTCGCCGCCGGTCTCGACGCGCACGCCCTCATCGAGGCGCTCACCGACCCGTGGCCCGCGGCCGACCGCGAGGCGTGGGGACTCGACGGGGTGGTGACCTTCGTCGCCGGTCCGCCGCCCGCCACGCTCGCCGAGGTGCCGGCCTGGCTCGCCGGCGCCCGCCTGCTGCCCGCCGAAGAACTGGAGGAGCTCGACCCATGAGCCTCGACCCCCTGCTCGCGTACGCCCGCCGAATGGACCGCGCCGACGGGCTCGCCCACTACCGCAAGCGCTTCGCCGGTCACGACACCGACCTCGTCTACTTCGACGGCAACTCCCTCGGCCGGCCGCCGGTCGCGGCCATCGAGCGCATGCAGCGCTTCATGACCGAGGAGTGGGGCGGCCGGCTCATCCGAGGCTGGGACGAAGCCTGGCTGCAGCTGCCGACCGAGATCGGCGACCGGATCGGCCGCGCCGTGATCGAGGCCAAGGCCGGTCAGACCGTCATCGGCGACTCGACGACCGTGTTGCTCTACAAGCTCGCGCGCGCCGCGGTGGATGCCCAGCTCGCGCGCGATCCCGAACGGCGCGAGATCGTCCTCGACACCGACAATTTCCCCACCGACCGCTACGTGCTCGACGGCATCGCCCGCGAGCGCGGGCTCCGTCTGCGGTGGATCGACGTCGACCTCACCGCCGGGGTCACGCCCGAACAGCTCGCCGAGGTCGCGGGCCCGCAGACCGCCCTCGTGGTGCTGTCGCACGTCGCCTACCGTTCGGCGTACCTCGCCGACGCCCGCGAGCTCACCCGCATCGCACACGACGCCGGCGCACTCATCCTCTGGGACCTCTGCCATTCGGCCGGGTCGGTGCCGATCCGCGCCGACGCGTGGGGCTTCGACCTCGCCGTGGGCTGCACCTACAAGTACCTGAACGGCGGGCCGGGGTCGCCTGCCTTCGCGTACGTGCGCGACGACCTGCAGCGCGTGCTCACCCAGCCCATCCAGGGCTGGTTCGGCTCGGCCGACCAGTTCGCCATGGGACCCGCCTACGAGCCGGTGCGCGGGATTCGCCGATTCCTCTCCGGCACCTCGCCGATCCTCGCCATGCTGCCGATGGACGAAACGCTCGCGATGATCGAGGAAGCCGGCATCGCGGCGATCCGCACGAAGTCCGTCGCGCTCACCCAGTACGCGATCGAGCTCGCCGAGGCCTGGCTGGCACCGCACGGCGTGACGCTCGCCTCGCCCGCCGACCCCGACGAGCGCGGCGGCCACATCACGCTGCACCACGAGGCCATGCGCGAGGTCACCGCGAGGCTCTGGCAGCGCGACGTCATCCCCGACTACCGCGATCCGGGCGGCCTCCGCATCGGCCTCTCGCCCCTGTCGACGAGCTACGAAGAGGTCCATCGCGGGCTCGACGCCGCTCGCGCGGTGCTCCGCGAGGTGCTCGCCGAGCGCGCCGGACTGGCCTGACGCGCCGGTCTGGCCTGAATAGCACCCGCCGAACGGCCTGACAACCCCACCGTCCGCATCAGGTCGCCGCAGGGTCGCGGACGTACCATGGCCCGATCACCGGACGGCCGCGCCCTCCACGGCGCGGCCCGGATCCCGAACGGCAGGAGGGCAGCATGACGGACACGAACCGCACGACTGCGGAGGCCACGGAGACGGCGCAGAGCACCGCCTCGAACGTGAAGGATGCCGCGGCACGCGCCGCGGAGAACGCCAAGACGGCCGCGCAGAACGCCGGCCCCGACCTGGCGAGCGCAGCCGAGAACGCCCGGGGAGCCGCGGCGGCCGGCGCCGACGACGCCAAGGACACCGTCGACGAGGTTCTCGGGAACCTGAAGTCCGCGGCCGGGCAGGCGAAGGACGCCGGGACCGACGCCCTCGGCGCCGCACAGGAGCAGGCGAAGCAGGCCTACGAGTCGGGCCGCGAGCTCGTCGAAGAGGGCGTCGGCTACGTCAAGGCGAAGTACCGCGAGAGCCCGGGCAAGGTCATCGCCGTGGGTGCCGCGGCGGCCGTGGCGCTCGGCCTGGTCATCAAGGCCATCGCCAAGCGCTGAGCTGCGCGTACGAGCTGCGGCGTCCGCACACCGCGGGCCGTCGCCGCAGATGCCGGGCGGGTGCTGGGGGCACCCGCCCGGTCCCGGTAGAATCGAGGCATTCCCACTCTCTCGACACCGGACGGAGAACCGCGGTGCCCACCATCGTCGTCGACGTGATGCCCAAGGCCGAACTGCTCGACCCCCAGGGGAAGGCGGTCGCCGGCGCCCTCGCCCGCACCGGACACGCCGGCATCAGCGGCGTCCGCGTCGGCAAGCGCTTCGAACTCACCGTCGACGGACCGGTCGACGACGCACTCAAGGCGTCGGTGCAGCAGATCGCCGAGGAGATCCTCTCCAACTCCGTCATCGAAGACGTCGTGGGCATCCACTACGAGATCTCGAACGCCGAGCTGGCCGAGGAGGCCGCGGGCGAGGCATCCACCGCAGCCGGCTTCACCGCCCCCGCCGGCGAGACGCACTGAGGCAGGCACCCGACATGCGCATCGGCGTCATCACCTTCCCCGGCTCGCTCGACGACCGCGACGCGCAGCGCGCGGTCCGCCTGGCCGGCGGCGAGCCCGTCGCCCTCTGGCACGGCTCGCACGACCTCGACGGCGTCGACGCGCTCATCCTGCCCGGCGGCTTCAGCTACGGCGACTACCTCCGCTGCGGCGCGATCGCGTCGCTCAGCCCGATCATGACCGAGGTCATCGACGCGGCGAACCGCGGCATGCCGGTCCTCGGCATCTGCAACGGCTTCCAGATGCTCACCGAGGCGCACCTGCTCGAGGGCGGGCTCATCCGCAACGACCACGGCTCGTTCATCTGCCGCGACCAGGTGCTGCGCGTCGAGAACGCGTCGACCGACTGGACCAGCGGCTTCGAGGCGGGTCAGGAGATCACGATCCCGCTGAAGAACGGCGAGGGCGGATTCATCGCCTCCGACGAGACGCTCGACCGGCTCGAGGGCGAGGGCCGCGTGGTGTTCCGCTACGTCGACGTGAACCCCAACGGCTCGCTCCGCGACATCGCCGGCATCACCAACGAGCGCGGCAACGTCGTCGGCCTCATGCCGCACCCCGAGCACGCGGTCGAGCCCGGCTTCGGCCCCGACACGGCCGCCGCGATGCGGTCGGGCGTCGACGGGCTCGCATTCTTCACCAGCGTCATCCGCCGCAGCCTCGTCGAGGCGTAGCCCGCATCACCCAGACGCCGACGGCGGCAGGTCGCCATCGGGGGCCTGCCGCCGTTTCGCGTTCGGGAAGCGCGGGTCAGAACGACGCCGGGATGACCCCGTCGTCGGTCTGGTAGGCGGTCACCGGAGCATGCGGGATCTCGTCCCAGCGAGCCGGGTCCTCCTGCTGCACCTCGCCGGTGGCCATGCCGACGAGCAGCTCGGTGAGCGCCCGCACGTTCTGCTGGATCGACTTGCCGCGGGCCTTCTGGCCAAGGCTGCCGTCGCTGGTGTTGCCGCTGGTCTCGAAGAAGATCGCCGGGTTGCTGTGGCCCTCGGGGTTCAGCCCGTCGTGGTTCAGGCCGAGCATCATGGCCGACACGACGCCGCCCTTGATGTCGATCTCGATGCCGCGGCCGACGTCGTACCGGTCGATGTTGATGGAGCCGTACTTCGAGAGCTCGTCGTAGACGTGCACCTGCATCTGCCGGGTGAGCACGTCGTAGGCGCTTCCCTCGATGCCGGGCAGCGTGGGCCCGCCCGGGGCGAGCGAGACGCCGAGCGAGAGGGTTACCTCGTCGCCGTCGCCGCGCTCGGTCTTGAGACCCTGGTGGTGGATGTCGACCGCGAACGCCGGGTCGACCATGGTCCAGTACTCGTAGAAGGCCTCCGACTCGGCGGCCGCGAACTTGCCCTCGCCCCAGTCCCGGTTGAGGTCGATGCGCCGCTCGCTGCCGTCCTGCAGGATCGTGTGGCGGATGTTCGCCTCAGACCCGTCGGGGTTGTACATCGGGATGACGTGGAACGTGTAGGTGTCGCGCAGCAGGGTCGCGTCGGCCGAGCCGTTGGTGCCGAGCTCCTTCAGCACGGCGAGCAGCGACTCGGTGCCGTACGGCTCGTTGCCATGGATGCGGCCCTGCAGCCACACGTGCTCCGGCCCGTCGCCGACCGTGGCGACGTAGAGGTCGCGGCCCTGCTCCGACGTGGAGACCGCCGTGCCGGCTTCGGCGAGGGTGAAGACGTCGACGCCGAAGCGCGAGGTCTGCTCGAGCTTGCCGAGTTCGGCGACGAGGTCGTCGTAGGTGGCGATGGAGGAGATGTTCGTGCTGCCCTCGGGCGACGGGAAGTTCGCGTCGGCGATGGCGGGTGCGGCCGCGGTGAGCGGGGCGGTGAGTGCGAGGACTGCTGCTGCCGTGATGGTGGTGGTGCGACGGCGGTGGTGCGGCGTGACGCCAGTGTGCATCTGAGACTCCCCCTCGAGTTCGTTGCGCCGCGGATGCGACGCGCGTCCGCGGGAATGCTTCGGAAGAGGCTTTCCCGCGGACGTTGATGCGAGCGTATGCACCCCCGAACGGGGGGTCAAGGGACGGGCGTCCTCCGCTGGGGCGCGGGCCGCTCCGAACGTCCCGCCGGAGCCCACTCGGAGCACCCGCGCGACGCGCGCCGCCGCGCCCCGATGCGCCCCGAACGACGCGAGAGGGGAGGCCGCGCGAGCGACCTCCCCTCCGTCCGACCGGCTACGCCGCGGCGCCGTCGGCCTCCGGCTGCTGCGGGGCATCCGCGTTCACGCCTGCCTGGTAGGCCGCGTGCACGGCGGCACCGAGCTCGGCGTCGACGTTCGTCCAGTACTGGAAGAAGCGCTCGCGGATCTCGTCGATCGTGATCGCGCTCGCCTGGCCGGCGAGGGTCCGCTGGAGGCGCGCCTTCGCCTCGTCCGAGTAGACCTCGCGGTAGAGCGTGCCGGCCTGGCCGAAGTCGGAGTCCTCGGCGCGGAGCGTGTACGCCGTGCGCACGAGCTCGCCGTCACCCTCCCACGAGCCCTCGCCCGCGACGGCCGCGTCGGCGACCGGGCCGCCGAACGAGTTCGGCGCGTAGACGGGCACGTTGGGCGCGTTGAAGTGGTGCCGCTGCGCGCCGTCCTGCGAGTAGTTGTGCACCGGCGCCGCGTGCGGTGCGTTCACCGGCAGCTGGTTGTAGTTCGTGCCCACGCGGTAGCGCTGCGCGTCGGGGTAGCTGAACACGCGCGCCATCAGCATCTTGTCGGGGCTGATGCCGATGCCGGGCACCGTGTTCGCGGGCGAGAACGCCGCCTGCTCGATCTCCGCGAAGAAGTTCTGCGGGTTGCGGTCGAGCGTCAGCGTGCCGACCGGGATGAGCGGGTAGTCGGCGTGCGGCCACACTTTGGTGAGGTCGAACGGGTTGAACCGGTACGTCTTGGCGTCCTCGTACGGCATGACCTGCACGAACAGGTCCCACTTCGGGAACTCGCCCCGCTCGATCGCCTCGTACAGGTCGCGGCGGTAGTAGTCCGCGTCGGCGCCGGCGATGGCCTCAGCGGTCTCGGCGTCGAGGTGCAGGTCGCCCTGCTGCGACCGGAAGTGGTACTTCACCCAGAACCGCTCACCCTCGGCGTTGGTCCACTGGTACGTGTGCGAGCCGTAGCCCTGCATCTCGCGCCACGACTTCGGCAGGCCGCGGTCGCCCATGAGGTAGGTCACCTGGTGCGCCGACTCGGGCGACAGGGTCCAGAAGTCCCACTGCATGTCGGCGTTGCGCAGGCCCGAGCCCGGCAGACGCTTCTGCGAGTGGATGAAGTCGGGGAACTTGATCGCGTCGCGGATGAAGAACACCGGGGTGTTGTTGCCGACGATGTCGTAGTTGCCCTCGGCCGTGTAGAACTTCAGCGAGAACCCGCGCACGTCGCGCCAGGTGTCGGGCGATCCCTGCTCGCCCGCGACCGACGAGAAGCGCAGCAGCGTCTCGGACTCGGTACCGGGCTGGAAGACGGCCGCGCGGGTGTAGGCCGAGACATCCGCCGTCACCTCGAAGCGGCCGAACGCGCCGCCGCCCTTCGCGTGCACGATCCGCTCGGGGATGCGCTCGCGGTTGAACTGGGCGAGCTTCTCGACGAGGTACCGATCGTGCAGCACCGTCGCGCCGTCGGCGCCGACGGTGAGCGAGTGCGCGTCGCTCGCGACGGGCGTGCCGGTCTGCGTGGTGGTGGGCGGGGTCGTGGAGTTCGACATATCGTCCTTCGGTTGGGTGGTGATCCGGCGTGCGGGCACGCCGACGGCCGCCTCGGCGAGGCGGTCGGAGAGCGGATGCCGCGGCCTACGCCGGCGGCACCTGCCGGCATTCGGCGCAGAGGCCCCAGAAGGTGACTTCTGCGGTGTGGATGGCGAAGCCGCCCGCGTCGGCGGGCACGAGGCACGGCGGTTCACCGACGACGCAGTCGATGTCGGCGACGGCGTGGCAGCGCGTGCAGACGACGTGGTGGTGGTTGTCGCCGATGCGGCTCTCGTAGAGCGCCGGCGAGCCGGCAGGCTCGATGCGGCGGAGGAGGCCTGCGCCGTGCAAGGCGCCGAGCACGTTGTAGACCGACTGGAGCGAGGTGCCGGGCAGGTCGGCGCGGATGCGCTCGTGCACCGCCTCGGCGTCGAGATGCCCGTTGCCGGTGACGGCGTCGAGCACCGCCAGGCGCGGCGCGGTCACTTTGAGGCCGGCGGCGCGCAGGTGCCGCTCGGCGTCGGCGAGCGCCGTCGACGTCGATGCGGGGGCGGTGCTCATGCCATCGACGCTAGCAGTTGTTTTGATTCATTCAAAACAACTGAGCGGATGTCACGCCACGACGCTGCACGAGCGACAATGGCCGGATGGCCGACGCATCCCCCGCCCTGCTCGAGCGCCTGCGCGAGATCTTCGACGCCCGCGACCGCGCGAACATGCAGCCCACGATCGACGCGTTCCTCGCCGTCCTCGACGAGCACCCCGACGTGCCCGAGGTGCTCTACGAGGTGGGCGGCGCGTACGACACGGCGGGTGAGGAGGACACCGCGCTCGGTTACTACGAGCGTGCCCTCGCCGCGGGTCTCACCGGCGAGACGCTGCGGAAGTGCCTGCTCCAGCAGGGCAGCACGCTCCGGGTGCTCGGCCGCTTCGACGAGTCGGTCGCCGTGCTCGACCGGGCACGCGCCGAGTTCCCCGACTCCGACTCGGTGCGGCTCGCGCACGCGCTCAGCCTGCACGCCGCCGGCCGCAGCGACGGCGCGGTCGCGGAGCTCATGGAACTCGTGCTCGACCGGGTGCGCACGCCCGAGGTGCTGCGGTACGAGGCATCCATGCGGGGCAATGCGGCGTACCTCGCAGGTCTCGACGCGGCGCGCTGAGTCGCCGCGGGGTGACGGCCGGTCGACTCAGTACTGCAGCAGGCTCCGGACCTCGTAGCGGTCGCCGAGCGCCTCACGGCCGCCGAGGTCGACGAGCTCGATCGCGACGGAGATGCCCGCGACCACCCAGCCGGCGCGTTCGATGAGCCGCGCTGCGGCGCCCACGGTACCGCCGGTCGCCAGTACATCGTCGACGATCAGCACCCGCGAACCGGGCGGCAGCTCGCCCTCGTGCACCTCGAGCGCGGCGGTGCCGTACTCGAGCGCGTACTCCTCGCGGAGGACGGCGCGGGGCAGCTTGCCCGCCTTGCGGACGGTCAGCACGCCGGCGCCGCACAGCGCCGACGCGGCGCCGGCGAGCAGGAAGCCGCGGGCCTCGACGCCGCCGAGGTGGTCGAAGGTGCCGGCGAACGGCGCGGTGAGCGCCTCGGAGAGGGCGTGGAACGCGGGACCGTCGGCGAACACCGGCGTCAGGTCGCGGAACAGGATGCCCGGCTCGGGGAAGTCGGGGATCAGCGCGAGGTGGGACTCGACCAGGGCGCGGGCGTCGGAATCGGGCGCGTTCACCGGCCAAGGCTACCGCGGCGGCCTGGGCAGCCCACCCGGGCGGTCGCCGCCGGCGGATCCGCCCAATGCACGCAGCAGGTCCGCACGCTCCTGCGCCAGTCGATCCGGTGCCTGGCGGCGCAGCCGCAGCAGCGGCGTGTGCAGCACCATTCTCGCCGCCTCCGGTGAGCACTCCAGTCGTCGCGCGATCTCACCGACCGCGGCATCGTCGTCGAGTCCGCTGATCCCCTCCAGCAGGTCGGGCAGATGGTCGCGGGCGGCGATGAGGGCGTCGATGCTCCCCAGGCGTTCGCGCAGGCGCGCCTGGTGATCGGCCGCGTCGAATGTCCGGCCTGGTCCGCGCTTGGGCCGGTGTGCCTCGATCGCGTCGGCACCGATCTCGACGCGCAGCGGCTCGATCGTCCGCAGCCCGAGCGAGACGAGATAGGCGTGTACGTCGTACGTTCCCGGCTTGAGGTCACGCCACTGGTTCTCGTCGATTCGCGCGCGCACGCGCACGTACTCGCCGGGGTCGAGGGCGGGGGCGCGCGGCTCCCCGCCCACGAAGCCGAACCACACGCCGTCGGGATTGCGGTCGGGGCTCGAGAACACGGCGGCCACGTGGAACGCGTCGCCGTCCGGGCGCCATCGTTCCCCGCCGGTGTTGACGATGTCGATCGCCGGTCCGTCGAGGTCGGGTTCGGCGATCGTCGTCGCAGGCCAGCGGAGCTCCAGTCCGCGTCGACGCTCGACACGACCCGGCCGTTGCGGGAAGGCGTCCGGGTGCACCGCGAACTGCGGCGACCCATCCGTCGGCGTCGTCAGTTGACCGATGCGCCAGCGCAGCGGCTCCCCTTCGAGCGGCGTCCCCACCCCGACGAACCGCTCCGTGCTGTGCAGCACCCGCCAACCCGTCGCCGGCGCATCCCTCGGCAGTTCGACCGCGTCGTTCCAGCCGAGCCGAGCGAGGAGTTCCTCGAGCGGCTCGCCGTCCGCGTCGAGTGCCTCACGACTCACTTCGAAGCTGCCGATCTGCGCCGCCGAATCCTCCGCCGCCGGATCCTCCACCGCCATCGTTCAGTGCACCAGCGCGCTCAGCCAGATGACGATCAGCCCGAGGCTCGCGGTCAGCACCGCCGACAGGAGTCGGAAGCCCCACGGGCTGCCGCGACGGGCGGAGGCCGTCCAGCCGATCACCGCGAGCACGGCCACCCCCACCCACAGCGCGAGGTAGTAGCCGACGTACTCGTCGAGAACCCCCAGGGCGGACAGGCCGAGGAAGACGATCGGGAGCACCATCGCGAGCAGCAGGCCCATCGAGTGCGCCGCCGACGCCCGCACGGCGCGGACGATCGACCGCCAGCGCGTCTCGCCGGCGGCCGCCTCCTCGCGCGCGATCGCGCCCGCGTAGACATGCGCGAGCCAGAACACGAGGACCGTGCCGAGGGTGAACCCGAGCACCTCGAGATCGGTGTCCTCGTTCCAGCCGATGCCGATGAGCGCGCTGACGAGGATGACGCCGTAGATCGCCGACTCGCTTCGGTATGCACGAAGCACCAGGCCGGCCCGCTGGGCGACGGCCGCCCGCACGGCGCCCGTCGAGCCCTCCCCGCCGCCCGTCATGAGCCGCATCGTATCGGCTGGACCGTCCGCCGTTCCATCGTTCGACGGATGTCTCTCCCATCCGACTTCGCGAGGATGGAAGGGTGACCCCCAAGCGCCTCTTCCGTGCCCTCGCTTTCGCCGAGGCCGTCACCTGGACGATCCTCATCGTCGCGATGATCCTGAAGTACGCCGCCGGCGTCGACGACGCGGTCCTCGTGGGCGGGTCGATCCACGGCTTCGTCTTCCTCGCGTACGCGTTCAGCGTCGTGCTCGTCGGCGTCAATCAGCGGTGGAGCGTCGGACTCATGGCGCTCGGCGTCGTGACGGCAATCGTGCCGTACGCGACGATCCCGTTCGAGCCGTGGCTCGTGCGGCACGGCCGACTCGACGGCGCCTGGCGCAGCGAGGCATCCGATCACCCCGCGGACGGCAACTGGGTGAACCGGATGCTGCGCTGGTTCCTCGCCCGACCGGTGCTGCTCACCGTCGTCGCCGTCGTCGGCATCGCCGCCGTCTTCGCGGCGCTCCTCGTCATCGGCCCGCCCGGAGGCCGCAAGGCATGACGCCCGCACGCGGCGGAACAGCCTGCCACGGCGGCCGGTAGACTCGCAGGGTCAGGCATCCGCCCGCGGCATCCGCCCGCCGCCGTTTCTTGGAGCTCGCCCTCGTGACCACCGAAACCACCGCCACGACCGCTGCGCCCGCGCCGAGCTCCGGGGCGACCCCCGCGCTCGACACCGTGGAGGTCGCGGCGACCACGCCCGAGAAGGAGCAGCCGTACGCGGCGCTCGGGCTGAAGCCCGACGAGTACGAGCGGATCCGCAACATCCTCGGCCGCCGTCCGACGAGCGCCGAGCTCGCGATGTATTCGGTCATGTGGAGCGAGCACTGCTCCTACAAGTCGAGCAAGATCTACCTGCGCCAGTTCGGCAAGAAGGTCACGCCCGAGATGAAGCAGCACCTGATGGTGGGCATGGGCGAGAACGCCGGCGTGCTCGACATCGGCGAGGGCTGGGCCGTCACCTTCAAGATCGAGTCGCACAACCACCCGAGCTACATCGAGCCGTTCCAGGGCGCCGCGACCGGCGTCGGCGGCATCGTGCGCGACATCATCTCGATGGGCGCCCGCCCCGTCGCCGTCATGGACGCGCTGCGCTTCGGCGCGATCGATCACCCCGACACGGCGCGCGTCGTGCACGGCGTGGTCTCGGGCATCAGCTTCTACGGCAACTGCCTCGGCCTGCCGAACATCGGCGGCGAGACCTGGTTCGACCCGACCTACCAGGCCAACCCACTCGTGAACGCGCTCGCCGTCGGCGTCATGCGCCACGAGGACCTGCACCTCGCCAACGCGAAGGGCGCCGGCAACAAGGTCGTGCTCTTCGGCGCCCGCACGGGCGGCGACGGCATCGGCGGGGCATCCATCCTCGCCTCCGACACGTTCGCCGAGGGCGGCCCGACCAAGCGCCCCGCCGTGCAGGTCGGCGACCCCTTCGCCGAGAAGGTGCTCATCGAGTGCTGCCTCGAACTGTTCGCGGGCGACCTGGTCGAGGGCATCCAAGACCTCGGCGCGGCCGGCATCTCGTGCGCGACGAGCGAGCTCGCGTCCAACGGCGACGGCGGCATGTCGATCGTGCTCGACGAGGTGCTGCTGCGCGACCCCACGCTCACGCCTGAAGAGATCCTGATGAGCGAGAGCCAGGAGCGCATGATGGCGATCGTGCGGCCCGAGAAGCTGGAGGGCTTCCTCGAAGTCGTGAAGAAGTGGGACGTCGAGACGAGCGTGCTCGGCGAGGTCACCGACACCGGCCGGCTGTCGATCACCTGGCGCGGCCAGGAGATCGTCAACGTCGACCCGCGCACCGTCGCGGTCGACGGCCCGGTCTACGAGCGGCCGGTCGCCTACCCGACCTGGATCGACGCGCTGCAGGCCGACACCGCCGCTCGCCTCGAGCGGCCGGCGACGCCTGAGGAGATCCGCGAGCAGTTCCTGAAGCTGGTCGGCTCGGCGAACCAGGCGGATGCCGCGTGGGTGACGAGCCAGTACGACTCGTACGTGCTCGGCAACACCGCGCTCGGCGCCCCCGACGACGCCGGCATGATCCGCGTCGACGAGGAGTCGGGGCTGGGCGTCTCGGTCGCGACCGACGCGAACGGCCGCTACTCGCAGCTCGACCCGCGCCAGGGCGCGAAGCTCGCCCTCGCGGAGGCGTACCGCAACGTCGCCGTTACGGGCGCGGTTCCGATGGGCGTCTCCGACTGCCTGAACTTCGGCTCGCCCGAGAACCCAGAGGTCATGTGGCAGTTCTCCGAGACGATCGAGGGACTGTCCGATGGATGCCTCGAGCTCGGCATCCCCGTCACCGGCGGCAACGTCTCGTTCTACAACCAGACCGGCGACGTGCCGATCCACCCGACTCCGGTCATCGCCGTGCTCGGCGTCATCGACGACGTGGCGCGCCGCGTCCCGAGCGGCTGGCAGGACGACGGCCACAACATCTACCTGCTGGGCGACACGCGTGCCGAGCTCGACGGCTCGGCCTGGGCCGGAGTCGTGCATGGTCACCTCGGCGGCCGGCCTCCGGCCGTGGACCTCGCCGCCGAGCAGCGCCTGGCGGAACTCCTCCGGGCGGCCTCGCTCGAGGGCCTCATCGACTCGGCGCACGACCTCTCCGACGGCGGCCTCGCGATCGCCCTCGCCGAGGCGGTCTCCCGCTTCGGCATCGGCGCGCGCGTCTTCCTCGGCGAGGTCGTCGAGGACGCCGGCATCGACCTCGCGACGGCGCTGTTCTCCGAGTCCGCGGGCCGGGTCATCGTGACCGTTCCCCGCGAGGACGACGTGAAGTTCCAGGGCCTCTGCGAAGGGCGCGGCTACCCGGTGCGCCGCATCGGCGTGACGGATGCCGCGTCGGGCGCCCTCGAGGTGCAGGACGCCTTCACCGTCACGATCGACGAGCTCCGCACCGTCAACCGGGCCCCGCTCGCCAACGCGTTCGGCCCGGTCGTCGGGTACTGAGGTCCGGCCGGAGCGGAGCGGGCGCATGGGCGAGGAGCGGCAGACGTACTCAGACGGGTACGCCGCCGCCCACGGCCGGTTCGCGCTGATCCCCGCCGCCTACGTCTTCCTCGTCGAGGGTGAGCGTGGCGACCCGCACGAACGCGTGCTGCTGCAGCGGCGCGCCGGCACCGGGTACTACGACGGCTGGTGGGCGGCCTCGGCCGCCGGCCACGTCGACCCCGGGGAGTCGGTGTTCGCCTGTGCGGTGCGCGAGACCGCCGAGGAGCTCGGCGTCGAGGTCGCGCGACCGGCGCTCGAGGCGCTGACCGCCATGCACCGCACCGCGCCGACCGGGCGCGACGTCGACCAGCGCCTCGACGTGTTCTTCGCGTGCCGGTCGTGGCGGGGCATCCCGTCGCTCGTCGAGCAGAAGGCCGACGCGCTGGAGTGGTTCGCGCTCGAGGCGCTGCCCGACCGACTGGTGCACCACGAGCGGTTCGTGCTCGAGGGATACCGCGACGGCACACTGCTGCCCATCACGGCTTTCGGCTTCGACCCGGATGATCCGGCCGACGAGGGCGCGCCGGCGTGACCGAGCCGGTCATGATCCTCGTTGCGCTCTTCGTGGTCGCGCTCGTGATCGGCACGGTGGTCCGTGCCGCGCGGGCGCCGAAGGGCGCGCGCTTCCGGGCGGCGTTCTCGCCGTACGTGGGCGCACTCGAGAAGCACCAGGAGCTGCACACCGGCCAGCGCGGCGTGCAGGACGTGATGATCGAGGCGGTGCACGAGCAGGAGCACGGCGGCCGCGCCGGCGACCGGGGCGACGGCGCGGCCGAGCGGTGAGGCCGTCCGGTCCCGACCGGGCACCGGCGCGGTCGCGCGTCGGCGGTGCTGCCTGACCGCCGACGCACGTGACGCATCCGTCACCGCCTCACGCGGGCATGCCCCGGAGTGCGCGTGCGGTGGTGAGCGCCGAGACCACCACCGCGAGGCCGACCCCCACGACCCCGACCGCGAGGTACGGGAGCGGCGCGAACGCGGCGGCGGCCGACCCGGTCTTCACGATCGCGTACGGGATGCCGGCGACGAGCGCCCCTGCGACTCCGGCCACGGCGCTCGTCGACGCCGTCGCCAGCACTTCCTGCAGCAGCACGGCGCGGCTCTGCGCGGGTGTCGCCCCGACGAGTCGCATCATGCCGAACTCGGGTCGGCGGCGCAGGATCATGGCGATCAGGTTGTTGACGAGGGCGACCGCCATGAAGGTGGCGAGGAGGCCGACGACGAGGTAGTTGATCGAGGCGATCAGCTGCGCATCGGGCGCGGAGCCGGCTGACGCGTTCTCGATGCCCTGCATGCTGAGCGTGCCGGCGGCGATGCCCACGAAGAGCGTGAGGAACGTGACGAGCGGCCGGGAGCGGTCGGGAGCGGCCCCGAGGTTGCGCGCCGCGAGCCAGCGCGACGCCGAGCCGCGACGACTCGACCGCGCCAGCACGGTCTTCACGATCGCGGTCTGCTCGGATGCGAGCAGACTCAGTCCCACGGCGATGAGGACGCAGGCCGGCCCGGTCATCGCGGTGGTGAGCACGCTTCCGGCGTCGAACGCGAGCGCGGCCAGTGCGGATGCCACGCCGACGGCGAGGACCACCGAGGCGGCGATCCGCCTCGTGCGGGCGCTCACCCGAGCGCCATGCTCGGCCGGGCCCTCGCCGAGGACGCTGCCGCGCGCTGCGCGGCGGCTGCTCACGAACCCGGCGATCATCGCGGCCGCGAAGACCGCGACCCCGCCGAGCAGCGGCAGCGGGATACCAGGGGCGTACGCCGGAGCCGCACCGACCGGCCCGACAGCGCCGATGAGCGAGCACAGCCCCCAGCCGAGCACGTACCCGAGCGCGAGGCCGGGCACCGTCGAGACTGCCGCGACCAGGGCGGTCTCGATCGTCACGAGGGCCCTGATCTGGCGTGGTTCGGCACCGATCAACCGGATTCCCACGAACTCCCCGGCGCGCGCCTCGAGCGCGACCGCGACCGTGGAGACCATCGCGAACACGACGATCGCGACGATCCAGCCACCGACGATCAGCGGGAAGACGGTGAGGAACTCGCTCGGCCGCTCGTCCGCGAGGCCGGTGTCGAGCAGGGCCGCCATGGCGCTGACGAGCGCGATGCCGACGACGGCGATGATCGCCGTCGCGAGGGAGGTGGCCCGGTGCTGGAACACCGACCGTGCCGCGAAGGCGAACATCAGCCCGCCGCCACGTTCGCGGCGAGCTCCGCCGACTCGACGAGCTCGGCCATCCGCGAGGCGACCGTCTGGGCGTCGGGTGAGACGAGTTCCGACACGATGCGGCCGTCGGCGAGGAAGAGCACGCGGTCGCTGAACGCCGCCGCGATCGGATCGTGCGTCACCATGACGATCGTCTGCCCGTGATCCGCGAGGCCGCGGAGCAGCTCGAGCACGTCATGGGCGCTGCGGAGGTCGAGCGCACCGGTCGGCTCGTCGGCGAAGACGATCTGCGGCGCGGTGATCAGTGCTCGAGCCACGGCGACCCGCTGGCGCTGGCCGCCGGACAGCTGGTCGGGGCGGTGGCCGGCCCGGTTCGCCAGCCCCACGCGGGCGAGCAGCTCGAGCGTGGCCTGGCGGCGCGGGCGCCGCCCGTCGAGCCGGATGGGCAACTCGATGTTGTCGACCACGGAGAGCGCCGGGAGGAGATTGAAGGATTGGAACACGAAGCCGAGTTCGCGCCGTCGGAGCCGGGCCAGGTCGGTCTCATCGAGGCGGTCGAGCGCTCGCCCGCCGAGGTCGACGGAGCCGCCGGTCGGGCGCTGGAGCCCGGCGGCGCAGTTCAGGAGTGTGGTCTTCCCCGAGCCCGATGGCCCCATGATCGCCACGAACTCCGACCTCGCGACGCTGAGGTCGACGCCGCGGAGCGCGCGGACGACCCCGCTCTCGCCGGCGTATTCGTGCTGGAGTTCACTCGCCCGGAGGGCTGGAGTGCTGTTGTCGGTCCGTGCAGGCATGACGCCGCCCTTCGATAGATAAACGTTTGTTTCAGTCGTTTGTTTACCATAGGATGAACGGCATGGGCAACCGGGAGAAGCTGCGAGCTGCCGCGCGCGAATGCTTGCTGACGATCGGCTACGAGCGCACCACCGTGCGCCATCTCGTTGCGGCATCGGGCGCCAACCAGGCCTCGATCAACTACCACTTCGGCTCGAAGGAGCAACTGCTCACCGAGGTGCTGCAGGAACTGAACCGCGAGTGGGGCGACGTGCTCTTCGCCGCGCTCGCAGCCGGGCCGGCCGAGCCGGGCGGTACGGCCCAGCCGGCCGAGGCGGGCGGTGAGTCACGGCCGGCCGATCACGAGGCGCTGTGGGGCCGGGTCATCGACTCGATCCGCGAGAACCGCGCGCTGTGGTTCGTGAACTTCGAGTCGCTGTCGTCGGCGTACGTCGACGAGGAGATCCGGGCGATGATCGCCGACGGTCAGCGCGTGGCGCGGCAGGCGCTGGCACGCGCCTTCGACGGACCGGCTGCGCCCGACGACCCCGCTGCGGCGGAAGCCGCGGAAGCCGCCGGCGCCAGGTACTACGCGACGCTCGTCGGGGTCGCTGCGCAATGGCTCATCGACCCCGACGCGGCGCCGACGGCCCGACAGATCGCCGCAGCGGCCCCGGCGAGGTAGCCGATTCCGCCGCGCGGGGCCGGCTCGCTCACCCGCGATGCATGCGCCGCACCTCCGCCCAGAGCGCGCCCCAGTCCTCGGGTGACAGCCGCCCGGGCAGCGCGTCCGGCCGGTGACCACGAGCAGCGAGGAACGCCCGCCCGCGGGAGAGGGGCAGCGGATGCCTCGTGCGCGCGAGGATCTGCGCCAGCCCCCGGCCGCGGCCGCCGAACACCGACGCCACCCAGGCCTGGTAGGCGGTGCGGTCGCGCGACGGCACGAGCGGGTCGGGGCGACGCCGCACGGTGAACAACCCGCCGTCGACCGACGGCACCGGCCGGAAGGCATGCGCCGGCACCCGCCGGTCGAGCGCGAACTCGTACCAGGGCGCCCACTGCACGGTGAGCTGACTCGTTCCGCCGACGCCGCAGCGACGCCGGGCCGCCTCCCACTGCGTGAGCAGCACCGCGTCCGTCCAGGTGCGCTCGGCGAGCAGTTTCCGGAGGATGGCGGTCGTCAGATGGAACGGCACGTTGCCGACGACGACGTGCGGCTGGTCGGGATGCCGCCACGCCAGGGCGTCCGCCCGCTCGATGCGGGCGCGACGACCGAGGTCGCGGCGCACCGCGTCGGCGCGTCGCGGATCGAGCTCGAGCGCGGTGACTCGGCGATCGAGGCCGGCGAGGGGGCGCGTGAGCGCACCGCCGCCCGCACCGAGCTCGACGATCGGGCCGGTCGTGGCCGCGACGAGCTCGACGATGCGGCCGATCACGCGCTCGTCGGCGAGGAAGTTCTGGCCGAGCTCATGCCGGCCGCCGGCCGGCGACGGGACGCGGGAGGAGGGTCGGGACGGGAAGGATGAAGAAGATCGATGGGTGCGCACTGCTGCTCCGCTGGCTGGAGAACCGGGCAGCCGGGCGCGCCGAACGCGCACCGGCCATGGTCACGGGCCGAGGCGAAGGGTCGCAGAGAAGGGCCGACGCTCCGCCTCAGGCGGTGCGGGGCCGAATGATCATCGCAGTGAAATTGCACGACACGGTCGCCGAGCCTAGCAAACCGGCGACCGGGCCATCCCGGCACGACGGACGACGGACCACGGCCGACAGCTGGCCGCTGGCCGCTCAGAAGATGAGCGCGCCGGCGAGGTAGGTGCACAGCATGGTCAACGCGCCCACCCCGACCGTGCGCCCGAGGGCTCGCCAGACCGAGGTCCGCGCGGACAGCGAGATCAGCAGGGCGGCGATGGCGAGGGAGATGATCACGGCGAGCGCGACCGCCCACTCCTCCCAGGCCGCCGGATAGATCACGAGGATCAGCAGCGGCAGCGCCGATCCGAGCACGATCGCCGCCGCGTCGGCGAGTGCGCCGAGCAGCGGTTGCGACGGCCGGAGGGGTTCGCCGATGCCGTGCTCGAACTCCAGCTGTGCTTCGAGTGCATCGTGCCGGAAGAGGTCGGCGGCCGCGGCGCGTGCGATCTCGGGGCGGACGCCGTGCGCCACGAACCGGGCCGCGAGGCCGGCCAGGTCGTCCGACGGATCACGCAGGTCCTCGACCTCGTCGGCGATGAGCGCCTGCTCCGCGTCGCGCTCGGCCGCGAGTTCGGCGTACTTCGAGCCGAATCCGGCGACCGCGCCGGCGACGAGGGCCGAGATGGATGCCACGAGCAGCGTGGTGCTCGACGCGCCGGCGCCCGCAAACCCCTGCAGCACACCGGCGGTGCCGATGATGCCGTCGGTCGAGGCCACGACCGACGACCGGAAGCCCTCCGAGCGCACCCAGGCCATGCGGCCACCCTCCCGCATGGGCGGGTCGAAGCCGGTGCGACGCGCGGGCTTACGCGCCCTGCGGCGGATGGACCAGCAGGTCGACGCGGTCGCGCAGGTAGCGCCCGATCTCCGTGCCTGCGTCGGGCACGGAGGCGTTCCATCGCACGAGGACGTCGCCGTCGCTGAGGAAGAGCGGGCCTGAGGCACCGGTGGTGATCAGCTCCTCGTACGACACCGGTACGGCGTCGAAGTTCACCGATTCGCCCTCCGGGTGCCCACCCCGGACGGCTGCGGCCTGGAGGGCGCGGTGCTCGGCGACGGAGGCGGCGAGCACGCTGCGGCGCGCCGGACGTTCGGCGCGGACGACCCGGCCGGTCGCGAAGAGCCGCCCGTCGGAGCCGAGCAGCAGCGCGCCGGCCCGCCAGACCCGCCCGTCGGGCACGAGACGCGGCGAGCGCCGGATGCCGAGCACGCGGCGCTCGGGCACGAAGGCGGCGAGTGCCTCGTCCCGCGCTCCGCCGGCGCGAAGCTCCGCGACGGCGGCTTCCACCGCGGCCTGCGCGCGCTCGACGGGCGAGCCCCCTGACGCGTCCGCACCTCCGTCGGTCATCTCGACCGTCCGATGAGCTCCAGCAGCGCGAGCCCGTAGGCCTCCGCGGGATCCGGGTGTTCGAACCGCATCGGCTCGCCGGCGATCTCGACCTCGACCTCGAAGGCGTCCGCCAGTCGGCGGAGCGCACGGAACGTGCTCCGCAGCAGCTCCCGCAGCTGGTCCTCGCGCGGCAGCCAGACGGCGTCGCCGACCGTCACCGAGTCGAGCGCCCACTCGGTGGTGCCGTTGAACCCGAGGATCGTGCCCGACGGGGTGCGATGCGACTCGATCGTCATCTCACTGACGGTGAAGACGTCGGCCTCGATCTCGGCCTCGACGTCGTCGGGCAGGTCGAGCTGGAATCGATCGCCCGACTCGGGATGCCAGGCGAGGCCGGCCTGCTTCAGTGCGACGGCCAGTTCACGGCTGATCATCGATCCATCATCTCCCGTCGGCGCCGGAGCGCGGCCCCTCGGCGCCGCCGCCGCGGGTCGCACCGCCGCGCCGGGCGTCGCCCCGCGCGCGGATCCGGGCGGGCCCGGCGCCGGCACCGAGGCCGGCCACCACGATGCCCACGACGAGCAGTCCCCAGCGCGCCGACACGACGCCGATCAGCACGAACAGCGCTCCGATCGCGACGAGTGCGACCGCGACGGTGCGGCGCACGCGCGGCGTGGCCCACCACGCTCCGAGCAGGCGGCGGATCATGGGCCCAGCGGGACGACGAGCCCGGTGGCCCGCTCGGCGAAGGACCACACCTTCGCACCGATGCCGGCGCCGGTCGAGGTGCGCGTCGCGCGCTGCAGGCTCGGGGCGCCCTTCACCAGCGCGCGCGGCCCCCAGAACTGCCCGCCCTCGACTCCGTCGGCCGTGAGCGCGTGCAGGATCGGTTCCGCGCCGCGGTGCTTGCCCTGCGCCCACGCCGCCTGCAGCGAGTCGGCGAACCGCGTGCCGCGCGACGGCTCGTTCACCCCGGGAACCGTGGGCGTCCGCCCCGAGATCGAGTAGCCGGGGTGGGCGACGACGCTGAGGAGCGGGGCATCCGCTCGCCGCAGCCGGCGATCCAGCTCGAACCCGATCGCCTGTGCGGCGATCTTCGACTGCGCGTACGCGCGCCACAGGTCGTAGCCGCGAGTCAGCTCGAGGTCGTCGACGCGGAAGGTCGAGAGCCGGGTCGACAGCGAGCCGAGGGTGACGATGCGGGCACCGGCGGCGAGCGCCGAACCACTGCCTCCGGGCGTCGCGGGTGTCGCGAGCAGCCCGGCGAGGAGGGCGAAGTGGCCGAGCACGTTGGTCGCGAGCACGAGCTCGTGGCCGTCGACGCTCGTCTCCCGGCGGCGCGGCGTGTGCACCATGCCGGCGTTCAGCACCACGCCGTCGAACGGGGCGGCGGCCGCCAGCTCGACGAGCCGCGCCGCACCGGCGGCCACCGAGCCGAGGGAGGCCTGGTCGACGACGAGCGTCTCGACCGAGCCGCCCGTCTCGCCGGACGCCCGGCCCGCCTCGACCCGTTCGCGGATCGCCCGGGCCGCGGCATCCAGCCGCTCGGGGCTCCGCCCCGTCATCACGACGTGCGCACCCGCACCCACGAGCCGGGCGCTCGTGAAGAAGCCGAGCCCGGCGTTGGCGCCCGTCACCGCGAACCGGCGCCCCTCGAGATCGGGCAGCGGCGCCGGATACCAGCTCACAGCTCGGCCGACGCGGCGCCGGAGTTGCCCGCGAGCTCCTCGTGGTGCTGGATGACCTCGGCCACGACGAAGTTGAACCACTTCTCGGCGAACGCCGGATCGAGGTGTGCCTCCTCGGCGAGCGCGCGAAGCCGCGCGATCTGACGCTTCTCGCGGTCGGGATCGCTCGGCGGCAGGCCGTGGCTGGCCTTCAGCCGGCCGACCTGCTGGGTGAACTTGAACCGCTCGGCCAGCAGGTGGATGAGGGCGGCGTCGATGTTGTCGATGCTCGAGCGGATCCCGAGCAGCTCCGTCATCGCCGCGTCGCGATCGTCGATGGCACTCATGCTTCGACCCTAGGCGACGACAGCCGCCCCCGCTCCCTGGTCGGCGCCCTGCGCGGCCCGCGCCAGCACCGGCCTGGTGGCCCTGAGGCCGAGCCACACGACCGCGATGCCCGCGGCGAGAACGCCTGCGATGACGAGGAGCGAGAGCGGTGCGACGACGAGCGCGATCCCGGTGAGCGGCAGCATCACGATCGCGGCGACGACGGCCGAGCCGATCGAGACGACGCGGAGCGGCGACATCACGGCGCGACGACGTGCGGCGTCCATGACCTCGAGCGGCATCCCGAGCATGTCGAGCGAGCGGTAGAGCCCGCGCCGGTCGAGCACGCCGGCCGCCTGGTTGACGCCGACCGAGCAGGCGACCATCAGGAAGGAGCCGATGACCGTGATGAGCAGGCCGGTGCGGATGTCGGCCATGAGCAGCACCGATTCGCGGTCGGCGGTCGAGGCGCCCATGGCGTCGAGCACCGCGACGCCGGACCCGGCGAAGACGGCCATGAAGCTCGTCATCGCGACCCCAGACACCTGACGCCACGCCGCCTTCGGCGACTCCAGCACCGACCGAGCCGAGATGAGGCGCGCCGGGGTCTTCGCGCGCTTGGCCTGCCCCTTCGCGATGAGGCGGAGCACCCATGGCCCGGTCAGGTTCAGCACCGCGAGGCTGCCGCCGAACGCGGCCGCCAGCATGGCGAGGATGACGAGCACGCTGCCTGCGACCTGCAGCACCGCCATCACGCCGAACGCGACCACGACGACGCCGAAGCCGATGAGGCCGCGCACCCAGTGCACCTTCGGAGCCTCCTGTCGGGTGCGCACGCCGAGCGGCGAGATGACGACCCGGCGAAGCCCGAGGATCGCGCTGACCACGGCGAGCGCCGTGACGGCGACGGGCACCAGCACGGCCCAGCCGCCCAGCCAGACGCCCGCGAACCCGAGCATCTCGCCGCGGAACGGGATGAGCGCGAGCGCGGGCAGCAGCACCACGTAGAGCACGAGCCCGACGAGCGAGCCCGCAAGGGCGAGGACGCCGGCCTCGATCACGGCGAGCGCCTGCACGGCGCCCGGCGTCGCGCCGAGCAGGCGCAGCGTGGCGAGCCGGTCGTCGCGGCGACGGGCCGACAGCCGCGCGGCGGACCCGCCGAGGGAGGCGAGGGGCACCACGAGCAGCACGAGCGCCACCACGGCGAGCGCCTGGTAGGTGACGGCGTAGTCGTCGGTCCACGTCCAGAACGACTGCGCACCGCCGAGCACGGTGCAAACGAGCGCGGTCACGATCGCGAACGCGGTCACGGGCAAGGCGACCGTCGCGACATCCTGCCGGGTCGGGCGGGCGAGCAGCCACGCGATGCGGCCGATCATGCGCGGGCCTCGGCAGCGGATGCCCCGGGCACGACGGCTGCCGCAGGTACGTCGGATGCCGCAGGCGCCGCCTGCGCCACCGCCTCGATGCGGCCGTCGCGCATATGCACCGTCCGGGCACAGCGCGCGGCGACCTGCGGGTCGTGGGTCACGAGCACGAGCGTGCGGCCCTGCCCCACCGTCGAGTCGAGGAGCGCGGACATCACCTCGGCGGAGGTCGCCGAGTCGAGCGCGCCCGTCGGCTCGTCGGCGAACACCACCGGCGCGCCCGCCACCTGCGCCCGCGCGATCGCCACGCGCTGGGCCTGCCCGCCCGAGAGCTGGCCGATGCGGCGCTCCTCCATGCCGGCGAGCCCGAGGGCTGCGAGCCAGCCGCGAGCGTACTCCTCGGCCTTCGGCCGGGGCATCCCGTTCAACATCAGCGCGAGCGCGACGTTCTCGGTCGCGGTGAGCTCGGGGATCAGCAGTCCCTGCTGGAAGACGAAGCCGAACGCTTCACGGCGCAGGCGCGACCGCTCACGCTCGGAGAGGGCGGTGACCTCGACGCGTGACGAGCCGCCGTGGTACACGACGGAGCCGGCGTCGGGCGCGACGATGCCCGCGAGACAGTGCAGCAGCGTGGTCTTGCCCGAACCCGACGCGCCCATGATCGCCACCGACTCCCCGGTGTGCACCGAGAGGTCGACGCCGGCGAGCGCGTGGGTCTGACCGAAGGACTTGACGAGGCCGGTGGCCTCGAGCACGAAGGAACTCATGCTCCCCAGGCTCGCGCCGCCGAGGCATCCCCCGCGTCGGGCGGCAGCATGATCCGGTGCCGTCGCCGTCATCCTCCGGGATGACCGCGGATACGGCGAGCGGCGCGGCATCCGTCCCCCAACGGATGCCGCGCCGCGGCCCATGCGGCCGGCCGGACTTCGCCCGGCCGGCCGGTCGATCAGCGGGGCGTCGCCCGGCGGATGACCAGGTACCCGGTCACGGCCGACACGACCGCCAGGCCGAGGATGAGCGTGAACACGCCGACGATGCCGATGTCGACGAACCAGGCCATCACCTGCGGCCACCAGCCGGAGAGGGTCACGACCGCGATGAAGCCGAGGAGGAGCGCGATGACGCTGAACATCAGCACGAGCATGCCCCGCATGCGCCACCGCATGTAGATGGTCGTCACGCTCGCCCCGATGAAGAGCACGAGCATCTGCATCGCGAACGCGGTGTAGAAGTCGACGAGCCAGCCCTGCTGTCCGTACCAGAGCGAGTCGAACATCGCCGCGCCGACCCACCAGCCGCCGGTCGCCTGCTCGATGAGGACGAGCGTGGCGATGCCGGCCGCCATCTCGACCGCGACGAAGACGAACATCAGCGCCGTGCCGAGCCAGTAGTCGCGCCGTGTCGTGCCGAAGCCGAGGGCGAACGAGAAGGTGTACGCGATGGCCTGCACGCCCACCACGACGAGGTACCACTGCGGGGAGATGACGGCCCAGCTGTACCGCATGCCCTCCCTGACGTCCTCGTGGGGCGCGCCCGCGCTCGTGATGATGAGCGCGATGATCACCGAGATCGCCCACGCGGCGCCGAGGATGATCCACGGCACTCCGAAGAAGATGCTCGGATTGACGGCGTGGAGGCGGACGATCCGCCAGACGTCGGCCGGGCGGAACCGGCGGGTCGTGCGTGCCTCCGTGTCGGCGGGGGCGGTGGCGACGGCGGTCATGCTGCGGCCTCCTGTTCGGTCGGTCCGGCGAGGTCGGCGCCGGTGAGGTGGACGATGAGCTGCTGGAGCGAGACGGGTGCGAGCTCGAGGCCGAGCTCGGCCGCCCGGATGCGGTCGGCCTGGTCGAGACGTCCGTCGACGGTCACGGAGGAGAGCCCGCCGAGGCCCTCGCGGCCGATCACCGGCCGGTCGGCCACGAACGAGTCGACGGCGGCCCGCGGACCGGCCACCGTGGTGGCGGAGCCGCGCACCTCGTCGGCGTCGCGGTCGAGCAGGATCTTGCCCTGGTCGATGAGGATGACGTGCTCGAGGAGGTTCGAGACCTCGTCGATCAGGTGGGTCGACAGCACGATCGTGCGCGGGTGCTCGGCGTAGTCCTCGAGCAGGCGGTCGTAGAAGATGTGCCGGGCGACGGCGTCGAGCCCGAGGTAGGGCTCGTCGAAGAACGTGAGTTCGGCGCGGGAGGCGAGGCCGACGATGACGCCGACAGCGCTCAGCTGGCCGCGGCTCAGTTTCTTGATGCGCCGCTTCAGCGGCAGCCGGAAGTCGGCGACGAGCTGCTCGGCGAACTCCGCATCCCAGTTCTCGAAGAACCACGGCGCGGCCCTCAGCACGTGCATCGGCATGAAGTCCTCGGGGTAGCGCTGCGACTCCGCGATGAAGCAGAGCCGGCGCAGCACGTCGGCGTGTTCGGCGGGCTCGCGGCCGAAGACCTCGAGCCGGCCGTCGTCGGCGAACAGCTGCCCGGTGAGCAGTTGCATGATCGTGGTCTTCCCGGCGCCGTTGCGACCGAGGAGGCCGTAGATGCGGTGCTCCTCGAGGGCGAAGTCGACGTGGTCGACCGCCGTGAAGGCACCGTAGCGCTTGGTGAGTCCGCTCGCGCGGACGACGGTGCGGGTCATGAGTGGATCCTTTCGGCCTGGAGGAGGCTGACGAGTTCGTCGATGCCGATGCCGAGTTTCTCGGCTTCGACGATGAGCGGTCGGAGGAATTCGGCGGTGAAGTCGGCCCGGCGTCGTTCGACGAGGCGGGCCCGGGCGCCGGGGGTCACGAACATGCCGATGCCCCTTCGTTTGACCAGGATGCCGTCGTCGACAAGGCGGGTCACTCCCTTCAAAGCGGTGGCCGGATTGATGCGGTAGAACGCCGCGAGCTCGTTGGTGGACGGCACCTGCGAGTCCTCGGGGAGGACGCCGTCGATGATGTCGTTCTCGACCTGTTCGGCGATCTGGATGAAGATCGGGCGTGATTCGTCCATGCCGGCCCATCTGGTTGTGTGCGGTGCGCGAGATCGGTTCGGGTGCCGACCTCGTTGGTTAGTTACTTCAGTAACTAACCAAGCATGTGCGCGCGCCGATGTCAACATCCGATCGAGAAACGGATGCGCCGTGATCGGGCGGTGCGACGCTCAGCGGCCGGCGCGGCCGCCCAGCCGCAGGCGGCCCTGCGCGAAGAGGATGCCGATGAGCACGAGCACCGCGCCGGCCGGCTCATGCCAGCTCAGCCGCTCGCCGAGCAGCGCCATGCCGAGCGCGACGCCCACGACCGGCGTGACGTAGGTGACCGTCGAGGTGCCCGTCGGTCCCCAGGCCCGCAGCACGTTGATGTTCCAGATGTAGGCCAGCCCAGTGCCGAGCACGCCGAGCGCGAGCAGGGATGCCACGACCGCCCAACCATCGCCCGACCAGTCGATCTCGACGGGGTGCAGCACGAGCAACGGCGTGAGCAGCAGCATCACCACCGCCGAGACGCCGATCGACAGGAAGGCGAAGGTCGCCGGGGCGATCGGGCGCTGACTGAGGAAGCGTCGCTGGTACCCGAACGTGAACCCGTAGCAGAGCGTCGCGACGAGGCACGCGAGCTGCCCGGCGACACTGCCCGTGAGGGCGGCGAGCTGCCACGGCGCGATCACCACGACGACGCCGAGGATGCCGAGCGCGACGCCGAACCACCGGCTCGCGCCGAGACGCTCGACCCGGAACACGAGCGTCGCCATGAGCGCGGTCATGATCGGGGTCGTCGCGTTGTAGATCGACGCGAGGCTCGACGACACGTACTGCTCCGCCCACGCGAAGCACAGGTAGGGCACGACGCACGTCGTGATCGACACCACGAGGAAGTGCCCCCACACCGCCGGCTCCCGCGGCAGGATCGGGCCGGGTCGCCCGTCGGCGCCCGTCACGCGGGGACGCATGATCGCGACGATGATGCCGAGGGCGATCGCGCCGAGCAGGGTCCGCGACCACGCGATCTGCCCGAAGGAGACGCCCTCGAGCGCGACCTTCATGAACAGGAAGCTCGAGCCCCACACGAGTCCCATCGCGAGGAACTGCAGCCACGCCGACAGCACACCGGTGCGGGTCGCGGATGCCTCGGCGGGAGCCTGCTCGACGGTGCGTTCGGTCACCGGTCGAGCGTACGGCCGGCCTCGGACGTGCGGATGTCTCCCACGGGACGTTGTCCGGAATCCGCCGAACGACGGCAGCGCCTGACGCCTGCGAGGATGTCCAGGTGACCGAACGCGTGCAGCACTTCACCAAGGCGGCTCCATGGATCGCCCTGGCGATCGCCGCGGCCGTCCTCGTCGCCGATCAGCTCAGCAAGCTCTGGGCCGAGCAGGAGCTCGTCGAGGGCGAGCGCATCCCACTCCTCGGCGACCTGTTCGGGCTGCAGCTGGCCTACAACCCCGGTGCCGCGTTCTCGATGGGCAGCGGGTCGACGTGGGTGTTCACCGTGCTCGCCGCGGTCGGCGTGGCCGTCGCCGCCTGGTTCGCCTGGCGCACGAGGTCGCGCGCGTGGGCCGTCTGCGTCGGTCTCCTCCTCGGCGGGGCCACGACGCACCTGCTCGACCGTCTCTTCCGCGAGCCGGGCTTCGCCCGCGGGCACGTGGTCGACTTCCTCGCCTACGCGAATTGGTTCATCGGCAACGTCGCCGACATCGCCCTGTTCGCGGGCGCCCTGCTGCTGCTCGTGCTGAGCGCCATGGGACTCCGCCTCCGGCCGACCGATGAGCGGCCTGCCCATGACCCGGGCACCGACGCCGGGGCATCCGCCTCGACCGCCCCGGAGCGCCACGACGACGCATAGGCTGGCGGCATGAGCCACTTCGACGTCATCATCCTCGGCGCCGGACCCGGCGGGTACGTCGCCGCCGTCCGCGCCGCGCAACTCGGCCTCAGCGTCGCCGTCATCGAAGAGCGGTACTGGGGCGGCGTGTGCCTGAACGTGGGCTGCATCCCCTCGAAGGCGCTGCTGCGCAACGCGGAGCTCGCGCACCTCTTCCGCGAGGAGGCCGCGACCTTCGGCATCACGGGCGACGCGAGCTTCGACTTCGGCGCCGCCTTCGACCGCAGCCGCCAGGTGTCCGACAAGCACGTCAAGGGCGTGCACTTCCTGATGAAGAAGAACGGCATCACCGAGCTCGACGGCCGCGGCACGTTCCGCGACGCGAACACGATCGACGTCGCGAAGGCCGACGGCACCGTCGAGACCCACACCTTCGCCAACGCGATCATCGCGACCGGTTCGAAGGTGCGCCTGCTGCCCGGTGTGCAGCTGTCGGAGAACGTCGTCACGTACGAATCGCAGATCCTCACCCGCGAGCTGCCGAAGTCGATCGCGATCGTCGGCGCCGGCGCCATCGGCATGGAGTTCGCGTATGTGCTGAAGAACTACGGCGTGGATGTCACCATCATCGAGTTCCTCGATCGTGCGCTGCCCAACGAGGACGTCGAGGTCTCGAAGGAGATCCAGAAGCAGTACCGCAAGCTCGGCGTGCCGATCCTCACCTCGACCAAGGTCGAGTCCGTCACCGATCAGGGCTCCTCGGTGACCGTCGCCTACACCGGCGCCGACGGCCAGCCCGGCTCGCTCGAGGTCGAGAAGGTGCTCATGGCGGTCGGCTTCGCGCCGAACGTCGAGGGCTTCGGCCTCGAGACCACCGGCGTACAGCTCACCGAGCGCGGTGCGATCGCGATCGACGACTTCATGCGCACGAACGTGCCGCACATCTACGCGATCGGCGACGTCACGGCGAAGCTCATGCTCGCCCACGTGGCCGAGGCGCAGGGCATCGTCGCGGCGGAGACCATCGGCGGCGCGGAGACCATGGCGCTCGGCGACTACCGGATGATGCCGCGTGCCACGTTCTGCATCCCGCAGGTGGCGAGCTTCGGCCTCACCGAGCAGCAGGCGCGCGACGAGGGCTACGACGTGGTCGTGTCGAAGTTCCCGTTCTCGGCCAACGGCAAGGCGAACGGCCTCGGTGAGCCGATCGGCTTTGTGAAGCTCGTGGCCGACGCGAAGTACCTCGAGCTGCTCGGCGGCCACCTCATCGGCCCCGACGCGTCCGAGCTGCTGCCCGAGCTCACCCTCGCGCAGAAGTGGGACCTGGGCGCCCTCGAGCTCGGCCGGAACGTGCACACCCACCCGACGCTGTCGGAGGCGCTGCAGGACGCGATCCACGGCCTCGCGGGGCACATGATCAACATGTAGGTACGTAATTAGCTGGTGTTGGCGACCATTGAATCGCCTGTTCTGCCGGTGATTTCGCTATTGGCTGTTGTTGGCAGCAATCGGCAAGTGGTGGGAATTCTGCGGGCTGGTTGCGGACTGGGCACATCACGTCGTGCTCAGTCCTCCCGGTCACGCCTACGCACGCGCGCGTGGAGCGCGCACGCGCGAACGGCAAGACGTTTACTCGAAGAGCCTCAGTCGCTCAAGGCCGTGGCCGGTGCCGCTGATAACGTATGGCCCAGCTTCCCGGACAGCGCGCCGGGAGATTGCTCTGCTCGCTCCTAGGAGCCGTTCTGCCTTGTCGCGGCCAGTCAGTTGGCTGCTTCCCAATGCGAAGACACGAGCCCGAGCGATGCGAACAGCGCGTGCTTCCAGCGGGCGCTTCGCAATCGCCTTGTCGCCGGTCAGAAGCACTTCACCAGCCGCCGTGGCATCCGCGATCCAATCGATGTCGGCGAGCTGCTGAGCCGTGACGCTTCCGTACCGCTCACGCATGCTGATCACTTGCCAGCCGGCTGCTCGCAGAGCCGATGGCACCTCGTGATCTCCAAGACTTCGGTCTGCAAAGAACCGCAAGCCGTCCACTGGCCAGGCCTACGCGGCAGCCAGTGCCAGGTTAGAGACCGTCTCCGTTGGGAGATCGAAGTCCGAGGCGACATCCTCGATGGATTCACCAGCGAGAACACGATCGATCACGTCGTCGATACGCACCCCGTATTCCGTGAGCGTTGGTTGCCCAAAGTTGATCTGCGGGTTGACGGTAAATCAGCCCCATCAGCACGTGGAATCCGCAGCTGCCCGATGAACCCATCGCGGTAGTCGACGTGGCGGAGGTGCTCCCGAACGATCTCACCGAAGGTAGCTTGGCCGTTACGGACCACGACAAGGCGATTGTCGTCGAACGTCGCATCCTGCTGGCGAAGGTCCCAGAGAATCTCTGCACCGTCGGTCTTGAGCCGGTCGCTCGCGAGCGCGTGTTCTATGCCGATCTCTGTTCGGAGCTTCTCAAGCGCTGGCCGAATCCGGGACACGCGCACGCCGGCCTTCGTGAACGCTCGCACAATCCAAGCCTCAGCAAGTCCCACGAAGGGGACGGTGTATCCGCGACCCGGGCGAGCAACCGTGATGAAACCCGGCTTTCGGTTACCGGCCATCGTCTCGTAGCCGGTCGCCCAGTGGTTGAAGGTCGACTGGGGCATGCCCAGCATCCCTGCTGCATTGCTCTGTGTGTAGAGCGGGGTCAAATACAGCTCGTCCACAGCTACTTCCTCCCGGTCTAGCTCAGGCTAACGCTCACCGCCGAGGTTCTGCAGGGAAACGCGAATTGGGCTCAGTCGCTACTCGGTGATCCTCCAAACGCTGTCCATGCCCCGGTCCGGGTGATACGACCAGGACACTTCGATGTTGTCCCATGCCTCGCTCTGGCGGCCGTCCATGGATGTGGTCTGCTCCATGTGCGAAATGACCGCCGCGGGCGCGTCGAGCTCCTCGACGATGCACCACACTTCGCTGGCATCCAATCCCGCGGAATCCTCTTCACCCTCGTGCTCGAGTGTCAAAGTGCGGCCGTCGTCTTCGACCAGAGCGTAACTTTGATTCGCACCGCAAGCCCGTACTGCTCCTCGGAAGAGTTCGGACGCAGCCGCCTCGGCCTCGGTGGCTTCTGCCGAACGTTGGGCATCGACTCTCGCTGACGTAGTGGTACTACCGATCACGCCGCCGACGACACCGCCCAAGGCCAACCCGATAAGCAAGCCACCAACGCCTGTGCCGACCGGCAGAACCCACCTCGGCAGTGCGCCCGGTTCCCTTGAGGGGATCGCCGCCGAGGCCCCGACTGATGCGTCTCGATCTTCCGTGCCTGCTGGCTCAGACATGAGGGCAGACTACGGCGGGGGTGGAAACGCTCGCGCCCCCAGATGTGGGGGCGGCTCAGGTACCCGCTTCGCCTCTCCTATTCCTGGGAACGGGCCACGGTCGTGAAGGGTCCTCGGCGAGCGTCTTGCGGACTCATCGCGGACTGCCGCCGCTACTTCCGCGTAATCCCGGGCGCCTTCCAACATGATCAACATGTGAGGGGGGCCCCGGGCGGGGCATCCCTCACGCGCGTCGTTCGCGACGCAGCACAAGGGGGCGGTGGCCGAAGCCACCGCCCCCTCGAGGTTTCGACCCGGTCCGGGCAGGCGTTCCGACCGGGTCGAAGTCGTGTCCGGCGGCGGGTGGGACCGCCCGCCGCCGGAGCCGTGAGACGGCGATCAGTGCTGGGTCGCCCCCTCCGCGCCGACGCCCGTGAGCGAACGCACCTCCATCTCGGCCTGCTTCTCGGGGTCTTCCTTGCCCTTGTCGAGCACGGTGCCGAGCCAGCCGAGGAAGAAGGCGAGCGGGATGGAGACGATGCCGGGGTTCGACAGCGGGAAGAACGCGAAGTCGATCGCCTCGGTCTTCAGCATCGACGTCTCGGAGCCGGAGACGACCGGCGAGAAGACGATCAGCACGATCGCCGAGATGAGGCCGCCGTACATGCTCCAGAGCGCGCCCTTCGTGGTGAACCGCTTCCAGAACAGCGAGTACACGATCGTCGGCAGGTTCGCCGACGCCGCGACCGCGAACGCGAGCGCCACGAGGAACGCCACGTTCTGGCCGTTGGCACCGATGCCGCCGATGATCGCGACGACGCCGATGATCACGACGGTGCGGCGCGCGACCTTCACCTCGGCGCCCGCCTCGGGCTTGCCCTTCTTCACGACCGACGCGTAGATGTCGTGCGCGAAGCTCGCCGCCGCGGTGATCGTGAGCCCGGCGACGACCGCGAGGATCGTCGCGAACGCGATCGCCGAGATCAGGCCGAGCAGCAGCGGGCCGCCGAGCTCGAACGCGAGCAGCGGGGCCGCCGAGTTCGGGCCGCCGGGCGCTGCGGCGATGACCGCGGGGCCGACGAGGGCGGCCGCGCCGTAGCCCAGCACGAGCGTGAACACGTAGAAGATGCCGATGAGCCAGATCGCCCAGACGACCGACTTGCGCGCTTCCTTGGCCGTCGGCACGGTGTAGAACCGCATGAGCACGTGCGGCAGGGCCGCGGTGCCGAGGACAAGCGCGAGGCCGAGCGAGACGAAGTCGATCTTCGCGACCTCGGAGACGCCGTACTTCAGGCCGGGGTCGAGGATCGCCGGGTTCTCGGCGACCGCCACGGCCTTGTCGAGCAGGGCCGAGAAGTCGAACCCGTTCACCGCGAGCACCCACACGGTCATCACGCCGGCGCCCGCGATGAGCAGCACCGCCTTGATGATCTGCACCCAGGTGGTGCCCTTCATGCCGCCGACGAGCACGTAGAGGATCATCAGCGCGCCGACGACGGTGATGACCAGCGACTGGCCGAGCCCGTCGCTCACGCCGAGCAGCAGCGACACGAGGCCGCCCGCGCCCGCCATCTGCGCGAGCAGGTAGAAGAAGCAGACGACGAGCGTGGTGGTCGCCGCGGCGATGCGGACTGGCCGCTGCTTGAGCCGGAAGCTCAGCACGTCGGCCATGGTGAACCGGCCGGTGTTGCGCAGGAGCTCGGCGACGAGCAGCAGCGCCACGAGCCAGGCGACGAGGAAGCCGATCGAGTAGAGGAACCCGTCGTACCCGGTCATCGCGATGGCGCCGACGATGCCGAGGAAGGACGCCGCCGACAGGTAGTCGCCGGCGATGGCCGAGCCGTTCTGCCCGCCGGTGAACGAGCGCCCGGCCGCGTAGTAGTCGGCGGCGGTCTTGTTGTTCCGGCTCGCGCGGAAGACGATCACCATGGTGATCGCCACGAACGCGCCGAAGATGGCGATGTTGAGCCACGGTTCGCCGGGGGCGGTGGTGGCGGCTTCGAGGTGCACGCTCATCGGGCGACCCCCTCGGCGTCGCCGGCGCCGGCCTCGCGGAAGGCGCCGTCTTCGATCTCGGTCCTGATGCGCTCGGCGTCGGGGTCGAGCTTGCGGTTCGCGAAGCTCACGTACCACATGGTGACGGCGAACGTCGTGACGACCTGGGCGAGGCCGAGCAGCATCGCGACGTTCACGCTGCCGAACACGCGGGTCGACATGAAGTCGTGCGCATACACGGCGAGCAGCACGTAGGCCAGGTACCAGACCAGGCAGGCGCCGAGGACGGGGAACACGAAGCTGCGATGGGTGCGCCGCAGCTTCTGGAATTCAGGTGATGCTTGCACCGCGCGGTAGTCGACGTGTTCCAGCGTCGCCCGGTCCGCGCTCAGGGCGTCGTTGCCCATGGCGTCTCTCCTTCGAGGGGGGTTCCGGCGGGGCGGGAGCCCCGCCGCGTTCCGCGGTCATCATCCGCTCGCGGTGTGCCCATCGTGCCGAGGGCGCCGGCCGGCCGGGCCCCTCCGCCGCTCGTCGTCGGTGAACGGCGCCGATGCTGCGACGAACGGCGGGCGGGCGACGACGAACGACGGCTACCGTGGACGCATGCCCGAGTCGATGCTGCTCGCCGCCGTCGCCGGCGTCGCCGCGGGCGCCCTCGCCGTGGGCGTGATCGTGCTGCTGCGCCGCATGGTGCTCGCCTCCCGCGACCTCGGCACCGACGAGGAGCGCGCGACGTACCGCACCCTGCATCTCGCCTCTCGCGCGGCGGCGCACCTGCGCGGCGGGCTGGGCGAACAGGATGCCGCACGCGCGACCCGGCACCTGCGCGCCCTGCTCGGCGCGGAGACCCTCGCGCTCGCCGACCTGTCGGGCGAGGTCGCCGTCGACGGCGACGAGGCGCTGCGCCCGACGGCCGCCGCCCTCGCCGCACAGGTCGCGGCGAGCGGCAAGCCGCAGGTGCAGCGGGGCATCCGGGTCGGCAGCACCGAGACGGATGCCGCGGCCGCCCCCGTGCTCGTGGGGCGCCGGGCCGTCGGCGCGGTGGTCGCGTTCGAGCCGACCGTGCGCGCCGGGCTCGCGCGCGCCACCGGCGAGGTCGCCGACTGGGTGGCGGCCCAGGTCGAGCTCGGCGAGCTCGACGCCTCGCGCGCCGCGCTGGCCGAGGCGGAGGTGCGCGCGCTCCGTGCCCAGATCAGCCCCCACTTCATCTACAACTCGCTGAACGCCATCGCATCGTTCATCAACACCGACCCGGCGACGGCGCGCGAGCTGGTGCTCGAGTTCGCCGACTTCACCAGGTACTCCTTCCGCAGGCACGGCGACTTCACCACCGTCGCGGAGGAGCTGCGCTCGATCGACAGCTACCTGCGGCTCGAGCGCGCACGCTTCGGCGACCGGCTCCTCGTCACGCTGCAGATCGCGCCCGAGGTGCTGTCGACGGTCGTGCCCTTCCTCTCGATCCAGCCGCTCGTCGAGAACGCGGTGCGCCACGGCCTCGAGGCGAAGGAAGGCGGCGGACGCATCACCATCACCGCCGAAGACCAGGGCGCGTTCGCCGACATCAGCGTGGAGGACGACGGCGTCGGCATCGACCCTGCCGTGCTCGAGCGCGTGCTGGCGGGCGGCGCCGCGGGCGAGCACGTCGGCCTCAGGAACGTCGACGCCCGGCTCCGCCAGGTCTACGGCGACGAGCACGGCCTCGTCGTGGAGACGAACCTCGGCGCCGGCACACTGGTGCGGATGCGCGTCCCGAAGTCGCAGCCCGGACGCGACCCCGATGGCAGGATCGAACGGTGATCTCCGTCCTCATCGCCGACGACGAGCAGCCCGCCATCGACGAGCTGGCCTTCCTGCTGCGGCAGGACCCGAGGATCGGGGTCATCCACGTCGCCGCGTCGGGATCCGAGGCGATCCGGCTCCTGACCCGGGAGCCGGTCGACGCCGCCTTCCTCGACATCCACATGCCCGGACTGAACGGCTTCGACCTCGCCCGCGCGCTGCAGCGGTTCGAGCAGTCGCCGGCGCTCGTGTTCGTCACCGCCGACGAGGAGGGCGCGCTCGAGGCGTTCGACCTGGCCGCCGTCGACTACCTGCTGAAGCCCGTCCGCGCCGAGCGACTGCAGCGCTCGGTCGGCCGCATCGTCGAGGCCATGAAGAGCACCTCGGCGGCCGAGCCCGCCCCGCCGAGGCAACCCGAGATGATCGCCGTCACCCTCGGCGGCACGACCCGGATGATCCGCCGCGACGACGTCCGCTACGTGCAGGCCCAGGGCGACTACGCCCGGCTGCACACCGAGGAGGCCAGCTACCTCGTGCGGGTGCCGATGGCCGACCTCGAGCGGCAATGGGCCGACGCCGGGTTCGTGCGCATCCACCGCTCATACCTCATCGCACTCGGGCACGTCAGCCGCGTCCGCCTCGGCGGCGACCATGCGAGCGTCACGGTCGGCGGCGCGGAGCTGCCCGTGAGCCGCCGGCTGCTGCCCGGACTCCGCGAACGACTCGAGTCGACGACGCTGCGGGTGCGGCCGTGACGGAGGGGCCCGGGGGGCACCCGCCTCAGCGCGTCCGGGTCACCGCTCCGCGCCCCGGCGCGCCGGCATCCGCCGCCACGGGCCCGACCCCCGGCCCCGTCGCCCGCCGGGCGGCGACCGACGTGCAGGGCGTCTACGTGCGCTCCCTCATCCGCTCGCAGCTGCGGCTCGCGCTGGTCTGCGCGGCCGCATTCGCGGTCGCGACCGTGCTCTTCGTGCTCGCGATCGTCCTGACCCCGGCGCTCGACGAGGCGTTCGTCGCCGGCGTGCCGGTGTCGTGGCTGCTGCTCGGGTTCGGCGTGTACCCGCTCGCCCTGACCATCGGCGGCCTGTACGTGCGCGCCGCCTCGCGCAACGAGGCGCGGTACCGCTCCCTCGTGGAGGACTCGTGAGCCCGGATGCCGCCCGGCCGGAGGCCGGCTCGTGAACGCCGCGATCGGCTACGCCGCGATCATCGCCGTGGCCGTGGCATCCGCCCTCATCGGCTTCTACGGCCTGCGCGTCTCACGCACGACGAGCGACTTCTACGTCGCGAGCCGCACCGTGCGGCCGTGGTGGAACGCCTCGGCCATCGGCGGCGAGTACCTCTCCGCGGCCTCCTTCCTCGGCGTCGCGGGACTCATCCTGCTGACCGGCACGGGCGGCGTCTGGTTCCCCATCGGGTACACCGCCGGGTACCTCATGCTGCTGCTGTTCGTGGCAGCTCCGCTCCGCCGCTCCGGCGCGTACACGATCCCCGACTTCACCGAGGCGCGTCTCGACTCGGTCGCGGTGCGGCGGGTGACGAGCCTGCTCGTCATCATCGTCGGCTGGTTCTACATCGTGCCCCAGCTGCAGGGCGCGGCCCTCACCGTGCGCATCACGACGGGGCTGCCCTCGTGGGCCGGCTCGGTCGCGGTCGCGGTGCTCGTGGCGGCGGTCGTGGCCGCAGGCGGCATGCGCTCGATCACCTTCGTGCAGGCCTTCCAGTTCTGGCTGAAGCTCACCGCGCTCGCGGTGCCCGTCGTGGCCGTGCTGCTCGTGCTCGGCGGCGGCACCACGGAGGCGGCGCTCAGCCCGGCCGAGGCCTTCCCGCCGTCCGCGGGGCCCGGCGGGCTCGACTGGTACCGCACGGTGTCGCTCATGGTCGCGCTGCTGCTCGGCACCCTCGGCCTGCCGCACGTGCTGGTCCGCTTCTACACGAACCCCGACGGCCCGGCGGCGCGGCGGACGACCGTGATCGTGCTCGGCCTGCTGTCGGTCTTCTACCTCTTCCCCACGGCCTTCGGCCTGCTCGGTCGCGCGTTCGCGCCCGACCTCGCGGTTCCGGGCGAGGCCGACGCGCTGATCCTGGTGCTGCCCGACCGGCTCGTCCCCGGCCCGCTCGGCCAGGTGCTCACCGCCCTCGTCATCGCGGGGGCCTTCGCGGCGTTCCTCTCGACGTCGTCGGGCCTCGTCGTCTCGCTCGCGGGCGTCATCAGCCAGGATCTGCTGGGCGGCAGCGTCCGCGGCTTCCGGGTGGCGGCCCTCGTGTCCTCCCTCGTGCCACTCGCGGTGGCGCTCGCGACCGAGTCGTCGGGTCTCGCCGGCAGCGTCGGCCTCGTGTTCGCGTTCACCGCTTCCACGCTCTGCCCGGTGCTGCTGCTCGGCATCTGGTGGCGCGGACTCACCGCACGCGGTGCGATCTCCGGCATGCTCACGGGCGCCGTGCTCTCAGGCGCCGCGATCCTCGGCGGGCCGGTCATCGGCGCCTGGCTGCCCGCCGTGCGCCCGTTCCTGGAGCAGCCCGCGGCGTGGACCGTCCCGCTCGCCGTCGCCGTGACGGTGCTCGTCTCACGCGGCGACCACCGAGCGGTGCCGCGCGGAACCGACGCCTTCCTCCGCCGCCTGCACGTGCCCGAGGACGCGCGCTGATCGCGGGCGCCGAGCGCGACGGCGAGGCGGCGGGCGTCCGCCGATAGACTCCCCTGATGCTCATCGCCGTGGCCGCCTCGGTGCTCACCGGCGCGTTCGCGCAGCGGATCACCGGCATGGGGTTCGCACTCATCGCCTCGCCGATCCTCGTCGTGCTGCTCGGCCCGTTCGACGGCGTCATCGTGGTGAACCTCTGCGCGGTGCTGTCCTCGCTCCTCATCCTCCCGCGGGTCCGGCGCGACGTGGAGTGGCGGCGCTTCGTCTGGCTCGTCGTGCCCGCCCTCGTCGGCAGCACGGCCGGTGTGATCGTCGCAGCCCGCCTTCCCGGCCCGGCGCTCCAGGTCGGCGTCGGCGCGCTCGTGCTCGTCGCGCTCACCGTCACGCTCGCGATCTCCCGCACGTCGACCCCCGCGACCGGCCCGGCCCCGGCGATCGTCGCGGGCGCGGCATCCGGTCTGATGAACGCGACCGCCGGGGTCGGCGGGCCGGCGCTCAGCGTCTACGCGGTCGCGAGCCGGTGGTGGCAGACCGGCTTCGCGGCGACGGCACAGCCGTACTTCGTGGCCATCGGCACGGCCGCGCTGGTCGGGAAGTTCGCCGCGACCGGCTGGGCCCCGCCCGCCCTCGATCCCGGCGCGTGGCCATGGCTGCTCGCCGCGCTCGTCACTGGGCTCCTCATCGGGGAGCTCCTCGCCCCCAGGGTGCCGCACCGCGCAGCCAGGGTCGCGGTCATCACCATCGCCTATCTCGGCGGGGCCGCCGCCCTCATCGACGGCGCGATGGAGCTGACGGCCGCCTGACCGACGGCGGGCGGCTACGCCTCGAGGCGCACTTCCCGGTCGCCCCACGCCGCGATGCGCGCATCGAGGCCGTCGCGGACGCCCGGCCACTCCGCCGCGAGGATCGAGTACATCGCGGTGTCGCGCCAGCTGCCGTCGGCGCGGCGCAGATGATGACGCAGCACGCCCTCGAACACGGCGCCGAGCTTGGCGATCGCGGCACGCGACCGGGCGTTGACGGCGTCGGCCTGGATCCGCACGCGTTCGAAGCCGTGGTCGAAGGCGAGCCCGAGCAGCAGCCGCTTCGCCTCCGCGTTCACCACGGTGCCCCAGACGCGCGGGTCGTACGCCGTCCAGCCGAGGTGCGCGCCCTCGTTCGGCAGATCGAGGTCGCCGAGGGTGCTCGTGCCGACGAGCCGCCCGGCATCCGGGCCGGTCGCGAGCCGGATGGCCCACGGCCGGGCGTCGTCGCCGAAGCGGTAGTACCTGGCGGCGAAGCGTTCGAAGCCCTCGAGATCGGCCGGCAGTCCGGCAGGTCCACCGCCATATCCACCGGCGAAGACCTCGGGCCGGCCGATCGCGGCGTGCAGCTCGGCGAAGTCGGCCGGGGTGAGGGGAGTGAGGCGGAGGTGGCGGCCGACGAGCACGTCGGTCTCGGGGAGGGTGGCGGTCACCGATCGAGTCTGCCACGCGTCGACGACCGGCCCGTGCGCGGCATCCGCCCCACCCTTCCCCCGCGCGCCGCACCGCCATACGATGGCGGCGGCAGCGTCCGCTGCGCACCATCGACGAAAGGCTGGGGGCATGGGTTCTCTCGACGACCTCACCAAGAAGGCTCAGGACTTCATCGAGGACAACAAGGACAAGATCGACGACGTGCTGAAGAGCGAGCAGGCCGAGGACATCAGCGACAAGCTCCTCGACGGCGTCGCCGAGGCGGCGAAGAAGGTGCTGCCGGACGAGCACGACGCGAAGGTCGACGACATCAAGGCGAACATCGACAAGTCGATCGGCAACCAGTGACGCACTGACGCGACGAGGGGGCGGATGCATGGGCATCCGCCCCCTCGTACGTGTCGACGGGCCTCAGTCGAGCAGGTCGTGCAGCTGCACGATGGCGTCGCGCTCGGGGCCGACGCCGATCGCGGAGATGCGCGACCCCGACATCGCCTCGAGCTCGCGCACGTAGCTCTGCGCGTTCGCCGGCAGGTCTTCGAAGGAGCGGGCCCCTGAGATGTCCTCGGTCCAGCCCGGGAACTCCTCGTAGACGGGCTTCGCGTGGTGGAAGTCGGACTGCGAGACCGGGACCTCCTCCATGATCCGGCCGTCGACGTCGTAGGCGACGCAGACGGGGATGCGGTCGATGCCGGTCAGCACGTCGAGCTTGGTGAGCACGAAGTCGGTGACGCCGTTGATGCGGCTTGCGTACCGGGCGATGGGCGCGTCGTACCAGCCGGTGCGACGACGGCGACCGGTCGTGGTGCCGAACTCGTGCCCCTGCTCGGTGAGGAAGTCGCCCCACTGGTCGAACAGCTCGGTCGGGAACGGCCCCGCGCCGACCCGGGTCGTGTACGCCTTCACGACGGCGATGACGCGGTCGATGCGGTTCGGCGCGACGCCCGACCCGGTGATCGCCCCGCCCGAGGTCGCGTTCGACGAGGTCACGAACGGGTAGGTGCCGTGGTCGACGTCGAGCATGGTGGCCTGGCCGCCCTCGAACAGCACGGTCTCGCCGCGGTCGAGCGCCTGGTGGAGCAGGAGCGAGGTGTCGTCGACCATGGGCCGCAGCCGGTCGACGTAGGACAGCAGGTCGTCGACGATCTCGTCGACGCCGATCGCCCGGCGGTTGTAGACCTTCACCAGCAGGTGGTTCTTCTGGTCGAGGGCGCCCTCGACCTTCTGGCGCAGGATGTTCTCGTCGAACAGGTCTTGCATGCGGATGCCGACGCGGTTGATCTTGTCGGCGTAGGTCGGGCCGATGCCGCGGCCGGTCGTGCCGATCTGGCGCTTGCCGAGGAAGCGCTCGGTCACCTTGTCGAGCGTGCGGTGGTACTGGGTGATGACGTGGGCGTTGGCCGAGACCTTGAGCTTGGAGACATCCACGCCGCGCGCTTCGAGGCCCTCGAGCTCCTCGAAGAGCACCTCGATGTCGACGACCACACCGTTGGCGATGACCGGCGTGACCCCGGGGGTCAGGATGCCGGACGGCAGCAGGTGCAGCGCGTACTTCTCATCGCCGACGACGACGGTGTGGCCGGCGTTGTTGCCGCCGTTGAACTTCACCACGTAGTCGAGGCGCGACCCGAGCAGGTCGGTCGCCTTGCCCTTGCCCTCGTCTCCCCACTGCGCTCCGACCAGTACGACTCCGGGCATGTCAGTCCTCTCCGGCGGCGTCCGCCGTGTCGGGTGCGGCGATCGGGTCGCCGGTGATGGCGGATGTCTCGCCGCTGCGGCCTGCGGCGGCCTCGAGGTCGGCGAGGGACAGGATCTGCGTCGGCGTGAACTCGCTCGCGATGCGGGCGGGCGCCTCGGAGTCGGCGGCGGCGAGCTCGTCGGCCGCCCGCGCGGCGCGGTCGGGCAGGCCGAGCGCCTCGGCGGATCGCCGTTGCGCGTCGAGCGCGCGGAGATAGGCGCGGTTCGGCTCGTCGGCCCACGGCACGGGCGAGCCGGGCTGCCAGCCGGCCGCGGCGAGCTGCTCGCGGGCGAGCTCGGCGGCGACGGTCGAGAAGGCGTAGGCCTCGAGTGCGCGCCCGGCCGAGTCGGCCGAATCCGCGAGCTCGGTCCACGCGAGCGGTGAGGAGGGATGCTCCGTCACGACGGCGCGCATGTCGCCGCGATCGCCTTCGGCGATGGCCTGGCGGACCTCGGGCTCGTCAGCGAGTGACGCCTCGGTCTCGGCTGCTGATTCGTCAGGAGTCACACTCCACCATATCGCGCGGCCGTTTCGGGGCCCGGGAATAGCGGATCTCGAGTGGAGTTAATACCCCCGGGGGGTATACGCTCACCAGGACATCGCACACGAGAGGAAGCACCATGTCGACAACGGCACCACCCAGACGAGGCCTCGGACTCGCCCTCATCGCCGCAGCCCAGTTCGTCGTGATCATGGACACGTCGATCATCGGCGTGGCCCTGCCCGACATCGCCCGCGACCTCGGCTTCACGCCCGAGTCGCTGTCGTGGGTCTTCAACGCCTACGTCATCGCCTTCGGCGGGCTGCTCCTGCTCGGCGGCCGCCTCGCCGACCTGCTCGGCGCACGCCGGGTCTTCACCGCCGGCTGGGTGGTGCTCGGAGCCGGCTCCCTGCTCGCCGGAGCGGCCGGCGACGCCTGGGCCGAGATCCTCGGCCGCGCCGTACAGGGCGCGGGCGCCGCGCTCATCGCGCCCGCCGCGCTCTCGCTGCTCATGGCGCTGTTCGGCGGAACACCCGAACTGCCGAAGGCCTTCGCCGTCTACGGTGCGGCGGCACCCATCGGCGGCACCGTCGGCGTGTTCCTCGGCGGCGTGCTCACCGAGGCGGCCAGCTGGCCGTGGGTGTTCTACGTCACCATCCCCATCGCCGCCCTCGTGCTCGCGCTCACCCCCGCCGCCCTCCCACGGCTCGCCGGCTCGCGCGGCCGCCTCGATCTCGGCGGCGCCCTCACCGCGACTGCGGGGCTCGGCCTGCTCGTCTGGGGCATCGTGCGCGCACCCGAGGTCGGCTGGGGCTCCGCGGAGACCATCGGCGGCATCGCGGTCGGCGCCGTACTGCTCGCCGCGTTCCTGCTGATCCAGGCACGGTCGCGCCAGCCGCTGCTGCGACTCGGCCTGTTCCGCGCCCCCTCCCTCGGAGCCGCGAACCTCGCGCAGCTGCTGCTCGGTGCCGCCTGGGTGCCGATGTGGTTCTTCCTGAACCTCTACCTCCAGCACGTGCTGGGGGCGGGCGCCTTCGCCGCCGGCGCGGCGCTGCTACCCATGACCGCACTCATCGTGCTCGGCATGACGCTCGTCGCACCACGCCTGCTCGCGCGATTCGGCACGGCGCCGCTCGTCGTCACCGGGTTCGTGCTGCTCGCCGCGGGGCTCGGCTGGCTCGCGCTCGCCCGACCCGACGGCACCTATCTCGCCGACGTACTGCCGGCATCGCTCGTCGCCGCGGCCGGCATGGCGCTCGCATTCGTGCCCTCCCTCGGCACCGCGATCTCCGCGGCTCCGCCCGCCGAAGCGGGAGTCGCATCCGGGCTCGTCAACACGAGCTACCAGGTGGGCTCCGCGGTCGGGCTCGCCGTGCTCACCGCGGTCTCCGCCGGCGCGGCCGCCGGATCGACCGGCCCCGAGGCATCCGTGCTCACCTCCGGGTACACGGCGGCCTTCGCCGGCGCGGCCGTCGTCGCACTCGTCGGCGCCGTCGCGGCGCTCGCCCTCGTCCGCCGCCGGCAGTCCGCAGCCACGGACCCGGCCGGCGAGCGGGTCGGCGACGAGGAGCGGATGCCCTCCTGACCGAGGCATCCGGGGCCGGACGGGCGGACGCACCGCCCCCCCCCCCCCCCCCCCCCCCCCCCCCCCCCCCCCCCCCCCCCCCCGGCCCCGCCTCCGTCGCGGCCGTCATCCGAACGCCGGCCGCGCGCCCGCCAAGTAGGCTGGAGCCCATGTCGAAGGTCCTCACGTCACTCCCCGTCGGCGAGCGCGTCGGCATCGCCTTCTCCGGGGGTCTCGACACCTCCGTCGCCGTCGCGTGGATGCGTGAGAAGGGCGCCGTGCCCTGCACCTACACCGCCGACCTCGGCCAGCCCGACGAGCCCGACGTGGAGGCCGTGCCCGGCCGCGCCCTCGAGTACGGCGCCGAGCTGTCGCGCCTCGTCGACTGCCGCGCCGCGCTCGTCGAGGAAGGCCTCGTCGCGCTGCAATGCGGCGCCTTCCACATCCGCTCGGGCGGCAAGACGTACTTCAACACCACGCCCCTCGGCCGCGCGGTGACCGGCACGCTGCTGGTACGCGCCATGATGGACGACGGCGTCGACATCTGGGGCGACGGGTCGACCTACAAGGGCAACGACATCGAACGGTTCTACCGCTACGGCCTCATGGCGAACCCGCGGCTGCGCATCTACAAGCCCTGGCTCGACCAGGACTTCGTCACCGAGCTGGGCGGCCGGCAGGAGATGAGCGAGTGGCTGCAGCAGCGCGACCTGCCCTACCGCGCGTCCGCCGAGAAGGCGTACTCCACCGACGCGAATATCTGGGGCGCGACCCACGAGGCGAAGGTCCTCGAGGAGCTGCACGCCGGCATCACCACCGTCGAGCCGATCATGGGCGTGGCCTTCTGGCGCGACGACGTCGAGATCGCCGCCGAAGACGTCTCGGTGCGGTTCGAGCAGGGCCGCCCCGTGGCGCTCAACGGCGTCGAGTACGACGACGCGGTCGAGCTGGTGCTCGAGGCCAACCGCATCGGCGGCCGCCACGGCCTCGGCATGAGCGACCAGATCGAGAACCGCATCATCGAGGCGAAATCGCGCGGTATCTACGAGGCCCCCGGCATGGCGCTGCTGCACATCACCTACGAGCGACTGCTCAACGCGATCCACAACGAGGACACGATCGCCAACTACCACCAGGAGGGCCGCCGCCTCGGCCGCCTCATGTACGAGGGCCGCTGGCTCGACCCGCAGTCGCTCATGCTGCGTGAGTCCATCCAGCGCTGGGTCGGCTCGGCCGTCACCGGCGAGGTCACGCTGCGCCTGCGCCGCGGCGACGACTACACGATCCTCAACACCGAGGGCCCCGCGTTCAGCTACCAGCCCGAGAAGCTCTCGATGGAGCGCGTCGGCGACGCCGCATTCGGTCCCGAAGACCGCATCGGTCAGCTCACCATGCGCAACCTCGACATCGCGGACTCCCGCGCCCGCCTCGAGCAATACGCGCACCTCGGCATCGTCGGCGGCGCCACTGCTGCGCTCGTCGGCGACCTCACCGAGGGCCAGTCCGCGGCGATCGCCGCAGGCCCGGCCGAGACGGACCTCGAGGCTGCGACGGATGCCGCGCTCGAGGCCGCCGCGTTCGACCTCGGCACCGACTGACGGCGACGCCGGCACACGGTCGGCACGGCAGCCGTTTCAGTGCCGGAAGAGGCCCGTCGCATTCGCGGAGGGCCTCTTCCGCGTCCAGGGCGGGGCAGCCGCGCGCCGTGACCCGCCGTTGAGCGAACCCTGCGCAAACTTGCACACTCGTGTGCAAGATAATAGACTCGTTCACATGCCGACCTCCGTCGAAGCGGGCCGCCGAGCCCCACGACGAGACGCGGCGGAGAACCGCGAATCCCTGCTCACCGCCGCCGCGGCGACGCTCGCCGAGTCCTCCGACGCCTCGCTCGAGGCGATCGCCCAAGCCGCGGGCCTCAGCCGGCGCGCGGTCTACGGCCACTTCGCCAACCGCGACGATCTCGTCCTCGCCCTCATCGAGCGCGGCACCGCCCGCCTCAACCAGACGGCCGCGGCCGTCGACCACCCCGACGCCGCCGCAGCCCTCGCGCTCCTCGGCGCCCGACTCTGGCACGCCATCGACCACGTGCGCCTCCTCGCCGCCATGGCCGTCCGCGACCCCTACGTGCACCGAGTCGCCGCCGCGCTCGAGCCCGTTCGCACTCGCCTTCGCGCGATCGTGGACCGCGGGGCCCGCGACGGCACCCTGCGCGACGACCTTCCGACTCCCCTGCTCGCCCGCCTGATCGAACAGTCGGCGCTCGCCGTCCTCGCAGAGGCCGGGGCAGAGGCCGGGGCGGAGGCCGGGGCCGAGGCATCCCCCGCTCCCTCGACGCCCGACCGCTTCGACGGCCGGCGCGTCGTGATGCTCAGCGTCCTGGGCACGGCCGGCCTGTCGTGGCGCGAGGCCGGCGACCTCGTCGACCGCATCGAGGAGCTCCTCGCATGAGGGTCGATCTGCACCGGGTCCGCAAGTGCCGCGACGGCCAGGCGCTGCCCACCGTCACGCTGGGCTTCGAGTCCGGGCGGGCCACCCTCGCCCGCGCCGAGACCGAGCAGCGACCGACCGTGCTCGGCCTGATCGCGTCGGGCCGCATGCGCCCCGACGCCGGCACCGTCACCCTCGACGGGCGGGCCGACGCGCGAGGCATCCGTCGTCGCATCGCCCTCGTCGACGCCCCCGACGTCTCCGACCCCGCCCCGAACGTGACCGTCGCGGGCGTCGCGGCCGAAGAGCTCATGTTCGCCGGCATCCCGTCGAATCCCGTCTCCGTGACGCGCTGGCTCGGCGACCTCGACCTCGCGCACGTCGCGCGGGTGCCGATCGCGAACGTCGATCCGCTCGACCGACTGCGGCTGCTCACCGAGCTCGCGATCCTCCGCGAGGGGGTCGAGGGGCTCGTGATCGTCGCCCCCGACCGGCACGGCGGCGACCCGTCTGCCTGGTGGGAGCTCGCGAAGCGGCTCGCGGACCGCGGCTTCGCCGTGCTCGTCATCGCGGGCGACGCCTCCGCCGCCGCCATCGGCGCGACGGCGATCCTCGCCAGGATGCAGGGCGACGACCTCGACGACCTGCCCGACGCGGAGATGCCGCTCGCGGAAGGAGGCCTCGCGTGAAGATCCCGCAGATGATCGCGGCCGAGTTCCGCCGGCTCACGTCCACGAAGATGTCGGTGCTCGCCCTGCTCGCCCTCGTGGCGGTCCCCGTGCTGTACGGCGGCCTCTACCTGTGGGCCAACCAGGACCCGTACGCGAAGTTCCCCGACGTGCCGGTCGCCGTGGTCGTCGAAGACGCGGGCAGCCCCGCGACCGCCGACGAGCCGGCACGCAACATCGGCGACGAGGTCGCCGACGAGCTCGTCGCCGACGGCGCCTTCGACTGGCACCGCGTCTCCGCCGAGGACGCCGTCGCCGGCCTCGACGAGTCGCGATACGACTTCGCCGTCACATTCCCCGCCGACTTCTCCGCGGCCCTCGCCTCCGTCGCGACGGATGCCCCCCGCCAGGCGGAGATCGTCCTCTCCACCAACGACGCCAACAGCTACCTGGCCGGCACGATCGGCTCGCAGGCCGTCGAGCGGATCCGCGCCACCGTCGCCGAGAAGGTCGGCGAGGAGGCGGCATCCACGCTGCTCGACGCGATCCACACCATCCGCGGCAGCCTCGTCGAGGCGGCCGACGGCGCGTCGCAGCTCACCGACGGCGCCGCCAGCGCCGTCGAGGGCGCGACCCGGCTCGGCGACGGCGCCGGTCAGCTCGCCGACGGGACGGCGCAGCTCCGCGACGGTACGGCCCAGCTCGCCGACGGCAGTGCGAGCCTGGCCGACGGTGCCGCACAAGTCGCCGACGGCAACGCCCAGCTCGCGGCCACCGCCGACCGGGTCGGCGCCGCCGTCGGCGATGCCGCCGCCGCGGTGCCGCAGGCCCGCGCCGACATCCAGGCCGAGCTGGCCGCGCGCGGGCTCGACCAGGCGAGCATCGACGCCGTCCTCGCCCGCCTCGACACGCTCGGCGGCGCGATCACCAGCGGCAACGAGCAGGTGCAGGAGGCCGTCGGCCAGATCGACCAGCTCGCGGCCGGCAGCCGGCAGGTCGCCGACGGCGCGTCGCAGCTCGCGGCCGGGTCCCGCACCGCGGCCGACGGCGCCGCACAGGCCGCCGACGGCGCCGCCCGCCTCAGCGACGGCATCGGCACCCTCGAGACGGGCCTCGGCGAGCTTCAGAGCGGTGCCGGCACGCTCCGCGACGGCCTCGCCGACGGGGCCGCCCAGCTGCCGGACTCGCCCGACGACGTCCGCGCCGCGCAGGCGTCGACGATCGCCGACCCGATCGCCCTCGAGACCAGCTCGATCGCGCAGGCCGCGAACTACGGCGCCGGACTGGCGCCCTTCTTCGCCGCCCTCGCCGGCTGGATCGGCATCTACGCCCTCTTCCTCATCGTGAAGCCCATCTCCCGCCGAGCGGTCACCGCGCTGCACTCTCCGATCCGCGTGACCCTCGCCGGCTGGCTGACGCCCGGGCTCCTCGGCGCGGTGCAGATGATCGCCCTGTACGTGGTGCTCGCCGTGACCCTCGGCTTCCAGATGCAGCATCCCGCCGGCGTGGTCGGCACCATGGTGCTGGCCTCGGCGACGTACGCCGCGATCATCCTCGCGCTCAACGTGTGGCTCGGTTCGGTCGGCCAGTTCCTCGGCCTCGTGCTCATGGTGCTCCAGCTGGTCACCGCCGGCGGCACGTTCCCGTGGCAGACGCTGCCCGCGCCCCTCGCGGCGCTGCACCAGGTGCTCCCGATGGGCTACGTCGTCGACATGATGCGGCAGTTCATGTACGGCGGCGACCTGTCGAGGGCCGCCGGCGACGCGGGCGTCCTCGCGATCTGGCTCGTCAGCGCGCTGGTGATCGCCGCGATCGGCGTGACGCGGATGACCCACTACCGGACGCTCCGCGACCTGCAGCCGAGCCTGATCGGCTAGGGGTCCGGCCCGGCAGTGCGTGACGCCGGCGGGTCGCCCGGCTACCGTGGACGCATGACGGAGATCACCGACGATCTGCCCGCCCGGCTCCTCCACGAGGAGCACGCCGGCTGGCGCGCCATCCTCGAGGGCCGCGGCGGCGAGCACTACGCCAGAGCCATGACCCGCGACGCGCTCATGATCATCGAGGGTGCTGTGCTCGGTCGAGACGACATGATCGCCGCGTTCCGGAGCGCGCCGCCCTGGGACACGTACGAACTGCACGAGCCCGCCGTCATCCGAGTCGGCGAGCGCGCGGGAATCCTCGTCTACCGTGCGGTCGCGACCCGTGGCGACGACACCGTGAACCTGCGCATGTCGACGACGTACCTGTACGACGACGGCGCCTGGCGGGTGGCGGCGCACCAGCAGACGCCCGCGTGAGCGAGCGGATGCCTCGGGCGGGGCATCCTCACAGCCACTTCCTCCCCTTGAAGATCACGTACAGCGCCGCCGCGAACCCGAGCATGAGTGCGATCGCGAACGGGTAGCCCCATGGCTCGTCGAGCTCGGGCATGAAGACGAAGTTCATGCCGTAGACGCCGGCGATGAGGCTCGGGGCGAAGATGATGGCCGCCCAGCTCGAGATCTTCTTCGTCTGTTCGCTCTGTGCGAGCCCGAGCTGCGTCATCCGCCCGATCTCGTCGTTCTGCCGCTGGGTGACGAGCGTCGCGTGCACGGTGAGGGCGTTCTGCAGCAGCTGCCGGAACCCCTCGCCGCGCTCGACGATGCGGATGGAATGGTCTTTCACGTCGCGCAGATACCGCTGCAGCTCGAGGTCGACGCCGTACTTGTCGAAGCCGCGCTCGAGGGTGCCGATCATGTCGACGATCGGCCGGGTCGCCCGCTGGAACTCCATCACCTCGCTCGCGAGGTCGTAGATGCGCCGCGTCACGGCGGGGTCGCCGGAGAAGAGCTGGTCCTCGATCTCGTCGATGTCGTTCTCGAGGCCGCCGACGACGGGCGCGTACTCGTCGACGACCTCGTCGAGCACGGCGTAGAGCACCGCTTCGGTGCCTCGCTGCAGCAGGTCGGGGCTCGCCTCGAGCCGGCGCCGGACGCGCCCGAGGTCGGGCGACTCGGCATGACGGATCGACACGGCGAAGTCCGTCCCGATGAACAGGTGCACCTCGCCGAACTCCACCTGCTCGCTCTCGTCGAGGTACCGCGCCGGCCGCAGCACGACGAACAGCGTGTCGCCGTACCGCTCGAGCTTCGCGCGCTGATGGCCCTTCCGGGCATCCTCCACGGCGAGCGCGTGCAACCCGAACTCGGCGGCCACGGCGTCGAGCTCGGCGTCGGTCGGGCGGTACAGCCCGATCCACGCGAACCCGCCGTGCTGTTCACGGGTCTCGAAGGTCTCCTCGAGCGAGGCGGGCGTCGCGACGCGCACCCCGTCGCGGTAGATCGCATTGTCGACGACGGTCATCGGGTCCAGTCTCGCGCGTGCGGGCGGCCGCGGCGGTCCGGGCGCGCGGGCAGGCGCCGGAAGGCCGGTCACTTCGGCAGGTCGGCGTGGCTCAGCACCCAGGAGTGCATCGCGACGGCGGCTGCGGCGCTCGCGTTGAGGGAGCGCGTGGAGCCGAACTGGGTGATCTCGACCACGGCGTCGGCCGCCTGCTGCGCCTCCGGCGAGAGGCCGGGGCCTTCTTGGCCGAACAGCAGCACGCAGCGCTCGGGCCACGCGAACGCCTCGATCGGCACGGCGCCGGGCACGTTGTCGACGGCGATGATCGGCAGGGATGCCTCGTGCGCCCAGGCCGCGAAGTCGGCCACGTCGTCGTGGTACTCGAGGTGCTGGTAGCGATCGGTGACCATCGCGCCGCGTTTGTTCCAGCGGCGCCGGCCGATGATGTGCACGGTGTCGGCGGCGAACGCGTTGGCGCTGCGGACGATGGAACCGATGTTCAGGTCGTGCTGCCAGTTCTCGATCGCGACGTGGAACGGATGCCGCGTCCGGTCGAGGTCGGCGACGATCGCGTCCATGCGCCAATAGCGGTATCGGTCGACCACGTTCCGCCGGTCCCCGTGGGCGAGCAACTCGGGGTCGAGGTGCGGGTCGTCCGGCCACGCGTCGGGCCCGCCGGGCCACGGCCCGACGCCGTGGACCGGCAGCTCGGGCTCGTGCTCGGGCTCGCGGCCGTCGGTCGGCTCGTGCGGCGAGGCATCCGCCCTGTCGTGCTCGCCAGCTCCTCGCTCGTCCACGCATCCACGGTAGCGGCGGCGCCGGTGACCCATCGGACGCCGATGGGCGGGCCGCGGCGCCGGCAGGCGCCCGGTCGCGTCGGACGGGCGAGATCGCGGGCGAGGCCTCCGATCCAAGGTTTCGTATGCCGAAAAATGTGTACGATTTCGGTATGCCGAAAACGCTCGATGACGAGGACGAGACGCAGGCCGCGAAGGCACCGGCCGCGCAGACACGCGAGGATGCCCCGGCCCCGACCATCCCGCGGGTCGCCTGGCTGATCGGCCCGGCGCTCGTCGCGGGCGTCGCGTACCTCGACCCCGGCAACGTCGCGAGCAACATGACGGCCGGCGCGCAGTACGGCTACCTGCTCGTGTGGGTCGTGGTGCTCGGCAACGTCATGGCGTGGCTCATCCAGTACCTGTCGGCGAAGCTCGGCATCGTCACGGGCCGGAGCCTCCCCGAGGTGCTCGGCGGCCGGCTGCGCAACCGGTGGGGCCGCCGCGCGTACTGGCTGCAGGCCGAGCTCGTCGCGATGGCCACCGACCTCGCCGAGGTCATCGGCGGCGCGGTCGCGCTCAACCTCCTGTTCGGCGTGCCGCTGATCTGGGGCGGGCTCATCACGGGCGCCGTGTCGATCGGCCTGCTCGTGCTGCAGTCGCGGCGCGGCCCGCGCACCTTCGAGTTCGTCATCGTCGGACTGCTCGCCGTCATCGCGATCGGATTCACGGTGGGCGTGTTCGTGGCGCCGCCCGATCCGGCCGGCCTCCTCGCCGGGCTCGTGCCCCGCTTCGCGGACACGAACTCGGTGCTGCTCGCGGCGTCCATCCTCGGCGCCACGATCATGCCGCACGCGATCTACGCGCACTCCGCCCTCGCCCGCGACCGGTTCGCCGGGCGCGGCATCCAGGCGGGCGGTGCCGACGGCACGGCGGATGCCGCGCCCCGGGGCATCCGCTCCTGGTTCCGCGTGACCCGGGGCAGCGACGCGGTGGAGCTGCTGCCCGGCACCGCGACCGACCTGCCGACCGACGCGCTCGTGCGGGCGACGCGCTGGGACGTCTCCATCGCGATGGCCATCGCCGGCACCGTGAACCTCTGCATCCTGCTGCTCGCCGCGGTGAACCTCTCGGGCGTGGCCGGCACCGACAGCCTCGAGGGTGCGTATGCGGCGCTCGGCGAGGCGCTCGGCCCGGCGATCGCGACCATGTTCGCGGTGGGGCTGCTCGCCTCGGGGCTCGCCTCGACCTCGGTCGGCGCGTACGCCGGCGCCGAGATCATGCACGGCCTGCTGCGCGTGCGGATCCCGCTGCTCCTCCGCCGGCTGGTCACCCTGGTGCCGGCGCTCGCGATCCTCGCGCTCGGCTTCGACCCGACGCTCTCGCTCGTGCTGAGCCAGGTGGTGCTCTCGTTCGGCATCCCGTTCGCGCTCGTGCCCCTCGTGTGGCTCACCGCGAAGCGGGGGCTGCTCGGCCGGTGGCGCAACCACTGGGCGACGACGAGCGCCGGCGTCGCGGCATCCGTCTTCCTCATCGCGTTGAACGGGATGCTGCTCTGGCTGGTGTTCACCGGGGCGTGACCGGCTCGCCGCGGCGCCCGTCCGCTCGAACGCGGACCGCCCCGGTCGCCCGCACGGAAGGGCGACCGGGGCGGTCGTCTCGGCCGGGCCGACCTCAGCCGGCCCGACGGTCTAGTCGGCGAACACGGTGGTCCACCGCCACGTCGCGCCGGCCGGGAACCGGTGCCACGCCTCCGGCACCGCGACGACGGTCGTCTCGCCGGTGACGCGCACCTTCGCGTTCGCGCTCGTCACGAGCTCGCCGTCGACGTACCAGTCGACGCCCTCGGTGCGCGGGAGCTGCACCTCGTCGTGCGCCGAGCCGGGCCGGTCTTTGAACCGCGGCTCGCCGGGCGCGACCTCGGCCGTGAGCACGGGCACGTTCGCGAAGTCGGTGTCGCTCGCCAAGTAGTACGACGGGTACGCGGGCTGGTTGTACGTCGTCTGCTGCCTGGCCGTCTCGGCCCGGTACTGCACGTCGTGCATGAGCGTGGGCAGCAGATGCGAGGTGGGCTCGGTCGAGACGTACACACGCATCGCGCTGGAGTCGGCGGTCCGCACGAGGAGCTCTTCGCGCCAGTCGCCGAGCACGTCGGCCACGAGCGACGGGTTGCCCTTCGTGCCGTTGTTCGTGAGGGTGCCGGCCGCGGTCAGCACCGTGCCGCGCGTCCAGTCGTCGATGGTCGGCGTCTGCGTGCCCGAGCCGTTGACGAGCTGTGTGGTGAGGTCGCCCGCCCAGCGGATCGACATGTTCGTGCCGGGCGTCGCGGCCGACAGCACGTCGCCCTGCGCCGACAGCAGGCCGGATGCCTCCGTGCCGCCCGGCATGCTCGACCACACCTCGACGCCGGGCACGTCGGCACGCACGTCGCCGATCATGCCACGGCCGGTGTCACGCCCGGAGTAGGCGCCGAAGAGCACCTCGCCCGTCGCGGCATCCCGCAGCGCCGTTCCGTACGGTGCCCCGGCCGCTCCCTCGTGCACGGTGAAGATCTCGAGACCGGGTCGCGCCGGGTCGATGTCGGTCACATGCATGGCGTCGCCGTGGCCGAGGCGCGCCTCGGTGCCGGCACCGGGGCTCTGCGGCGGCAGGGTGTCGAACGAGCTGTACTTCAGCGACCCGTCGTCGTCGATCGTGGCCGCGCCGTAGACGATCTCGTGACGGCCGTCGCCGTCGACGTCGGCCGCGCTCAGCGAGTGGAAGCCCTGCGTCGTGATGCTGCCGAACTCGGGGTCGGTGCCGTCGCGGCCGTGCGGGCCGTCGTTGAAGGGGTTCGTCAGCGGCACGTGGCCGGAGTCGACGAACCAGCGCGTCGTGAGGTGCTCGCCGTCCCAGTCGTAGGCGGCGATCGTCGAGCGCGTGTAGTAGCCGCGGGCGAAGACCGCCGACGGGTGCTCGCCGTCGAGGTAGGCCACTCCCGAGAGGAAGCGGTCGACGCGGTTGCCCGGCTCGATGCGGCTCATCGCGTAGTCGCCCCAGAGCAGGCCGTCGTCGCCGCGGCCCGGCTGATAGTCGACGGTCTCGAGCTCGCGCCCGGTCAGGCCGTCGAACACCGTGAGGTACTCGGGACCGTCGACGATGAAGCCCTCGAAGGCACCGAGCACGTTGCGCGCGCTCCGGCTCGGGGCGTACACGTCGATGAAGGTGGTGACGAGCTCCTCCGCGCTCTCGCGCGAGAGCGGGTACTCGTGCGCGACGGGCATCCCCCACGCCTCTTCGAGCGTCGCGGGCCATTCGCCCGAAACGACCTCGGGCCGGCTGCTCCAGCCCTCGAACACGTCGGCGAGGTGCGCCCGGAAGTCGGCGTTGCTCAGCCGGTAGTCGTCGGCGTGCGTCACGCCGGCGTCGACGTCGCGCTGCGGCAGCGTCACGTATTGCTCGGATTCCACGCCGCCGTCGGCCGCGTACGTCGTCGACTTCGTGCCGGGCGCGGTCTTCAGCATGAGCTCGCTGCGCCCGTCGCCGTCGAAGTCGTAGGCGAGGAACTGGGTGTAGTGCGCGCCGGCGCGGATGTTGACGCCGAGCGAGATGCGGTTCAGCAGCGTGCCGTCGAACTCGTAGGTGTCGAGGAAGACCTCGCCGGTGTAGCCGACCTGGGAGACGTCCTTCGAGTTCGACGGGTCCCACTTGACGATGAGCTCGTACGCGCCGTCGCCGTCGACGTCGGCCACTGAGGCGTCGTTCGCGGCGTACGTGTACGCCTCGCCCTTCGGGGTGACGCCGTCGGCGGGCCGCGTGAGCGGGATGTCGAGGAAGCCGGTGCCGGCCGTCGGCGTGGCGGCGGCCGAGGCGGCACCGGGGATGCCGTGCACGACGGGCGTCACGGTGTAGCTCGACGCGGCGGTGCCGTCGGGGTCGGCGAAGCTCGTGCGGTCGCTGACGGTCGCGATCTCCTCGCCGTCGCGGGCGACGACGAAGGCCGGACCGGCGACGCCGGTGGCGGTCGTGCCGGTGACCTCGGAGGCGAGCAGCCGCCAGCTGAGGAAGACGCCCTCGGTCGTCGAGACGGCGACGAGGCCGCGGTCGAGGCGTTCGAGCTGCGGGGTGCCTGCGGGCAGGACCTGCTCGGGGTCGGGCGGTGCGGCGAGCGCCGGCTGGGCCGTGCCCGCGAGGAGGCAGCCGGCCGCGGTGGCGGTCAGGAGCGCGCGGAACGGGCGGGATCGGAGATTCATCGTCGAATCCTCACTGGTCGGTACGGACGTGGGATAGCGCTTTCCGTGCAGGCACGACGCTAGCCCCCGTTCGAGGGCCGGTCAAGAGCCCGCTGCAACGTTTCACTTCGCCGGCCGCCCGATATCCTGAGGCCGATGCCAGCCGCACCCAGCCCCGCGATCGAGGACTACCTGAAGACGGTGTACGCGCACACCGAGTGGCAGTCCGACCCGATCACGCCCTCCGTCCTCGCCGGCAAGCTCGGGGTGGCGCCCTCGAGCGTCACCGAGATGGTGAAGAAGATGGCCGCCCAGGGGCTCGTGCAGCACGTGCCCTACGGCGCCGTCCGCCTCACCGACGCCGGGCGAGAACGCGCGCTCGCCGTGGTCCGGCGGCACCGCCTCATCGAGACCTGGCTCGTGCGCGAGATGGGCTACGGCTGGGACGAGGTGCACGACGAGGCTGAGGTGCTCGAGCACGCCGTGAGCGACCGCTTGCTCGAGGCCATCGACGACCGCCTCGGCCGGCCGGCGCGCGACCCACACGGCGACGCGATCCCCGCCGCCGACGGCAGCATCGCGAGCGAGCCCTTCCTGCTGCTCGCCGAGGCGCCGACGGGTCACGCCGGGCGGGTCATCCGCATCTCCGACCGCGATCCCGAGATCCTCCGCGATCTCGAGCGCGCGGCGATCGGGCCCGGCAGCGAGGTGCACGTCACGGATGTCTCGCCCGACGCCGTCTCGATCACGGTCGGCGACCGGGCCGGCGCAACCGTCGCCGTCTCGCCGGCGGCGGCGGCCGCCATCTGGGTGACCGCCTGAACCTCGACGGCCGCACGCGGCGTGACAGGATGAGACCCGGCGCGCCGTTCCCGACCCGCACCGAGAAGCGAATGACCTCACTCGATCAGACCCCTGAGACCCGCCCGTTCCTCGTCGACCTGCGCGGCGTGGTCGACCTGCTGAGCCGCCACATCTACTCCGGCCCGCAGGTCTACCTCCGCGAGCTGCTGCAGAACGGGCGCGACGCGATCGCCGCCCGCGCCGAGCTCGAGGGCCGGCAGGATCCGGCCTGGGGCATCCGCGTGATCCCGCCGACGCCCGGGGATCCCGCGTTCCGGTTCGAGGACGACGGCGTGGGGCTCACCGCCGACGAGGTCGGCGAGCTGCTCGCGACCGTCGGCCGCAGCTCGAAGCGCGACCTCTTCGACCTGCCGCGCGAGGGATTCCTCGGCCAATTCGGCATCGGCCTGCTGAGCTCGTTCATGATCGCCGACCGCATCGAGATCCGGTCGCGTTCGGCGCGGGGCGGCGACCCGGTGGAGTGGGTCGGCGACGCCGAGGGCACGTTCCGGGTGCGGGTGCTGAGCGGTGCGGAGGCCGAGCTTCCCGTCGGCACCACGGTGATCCTCCGGCCGCGGGCCGACGACGCCGAGCTCACGAGCGCGGCGACCGTGCTCGACCTCGCCCGGCGCTACGCCGGGTACCTCCCCGTGCCGATCCTCGTGGCGACCGGTCGCGGCGACTTCGAGCGCATCGACCGGCGCCCGGTCTTCGCCCTGACCGGCGATGACCGCCGGGCCGTGCGCGACGACCTCGACGTGCTCGGCCGAGCGGTCGTGGGTCAGACCCCGTTCGATGCGATCGAGCTGCACGCGCCGTCGACGGCGACCCGAGGCACCGCGTTCGTCCTCCCGTACGCGCCGGCGCCGGGCGCGCGCCAGGCGAACCGCGCCTACCTCGGCGGCATGCTCGTGAGCGAACGCGCCGACGAGCTGCTGCCCGACTGGGCGTTCTTCGTGCGCGCCGTCGTCGACTCGTCGGGCCTCCGGCCGACCGCGAGCCGCGAGCACCTCGTCGAGGACGACGCGCTCGAGCAGACCCGCGCCGAGCTCGGCGCCTCCGTGCGCGCGTGGGTCATGCGGCTCGGCCTCGAACAGCCGGCACGGCTCGCCGAGTTCGTGGCGATCCATCACCTCGGCCTGAAGGCGCTCGCCGTGCACGACGACGAGCTCGCCTCGATCATCACCCGGTGGCTCACCGTCGAGACCTCCGCCGGCACCATGACGATCGACGAGCTCGTCCGGCGGCACCCGCTGGTGCGCTACACCGAGACGGTCGACGAGTTCCGTCAGATCGCGGCCATCGCGGCATCCGACCGCCCCATCGTGAACGGCGGCTACGTCCACGAGGCCGACCTGCTGCGCCGGCTGCCGCTGCTCCACGAGGGCGTCCGGGTCGAGCGCGTGACCGTGTCGGGCGAGCTCGATTCGCTCGACGCCCCGCCGCTCGCCGAGCGCGACGACGCCATCGCGCTGGAGTCACGGGCGAACGCGGTGCTCGCCGACGTCGGGTGCGAGGTGGCCGTGCGCAGCTTCCGGCCCGACGACCTCGCGAGCCTCTACCTCGCCGATGCCGACGTGCTCCGCTCCATCGCGCGGGGCACCGCCCGAGAGGTCGCCGGAGCGCTGTGGAGCGGCGTCCTCGGCCGTATCGATCAGGCCATCGCCGACCGCTCGGGCGAGTCCGAGGCGCCGCCGCAGCGGCCCAAGCTGTGCCTGAACTGGGCGAGCCCGCTCGTGCGCACCCTCGCGGCCGCGACCGACGAGGCCGTCTTCGACCGCACGGTGCGGCTGCTCTACGTGCAGGCGCTGCTCGGCGGCCGAAGGCCCCTCCGGCATGCCGAGCGCGCGATGCTCACCGACGCCCTGACCGACCTCGTCCAGCTGAGCCTGGCTCGCTGAGCCCGCCCCGCTGACCCGGCCCCGCCCGAAACGCCCGACGAGAGGACCCCTGTGACCGAGGCATCCCGCATCGACGACCTGCTCGACCGCGCCGACGAACTCCCCTTCGGCCCGGAGGAGCGGGCGCTCCTCGACGAGGCGGTCGCGCTCGCGGCCGAGTCGGGCGACGAGGTGCGCGAGTATCGGGCGCGCATGCGCCTGACGAACTCGGCCAACATGACGGGCGACACCGACGCCCTGCTCAGCTCGTTCGCCTGGTGCGTCGGCAAGCACGACGAGGACCCGGCGCGGTTCCCGATCTCGCCCGACGACGGCACGGGCGCCGACCTGCTCTGGCAGTACAAGTGGATGGCCGGCACCCTGTCGGCCAGTCCCCTGTTCCCCGCCGAGCAGATCCGCGCGGTCCTCGAGGACATGCAGGCGCGGTACGAGCGGGCGGGCGTGGGCCTCAGCGGCGTGTGGATGGCCCGCTTCAACACCGCGCACGCGAACGGATGGCTCGACGAGGCGGCCGAGGCCTACCGGGTGCTGGCCGCAACGGAGCGCGACGAGTACAGCCACTGCGACGCCTGCGTGCGGAGCGCGAGCGCGGAGTACCTCGCCGAGATCGGCCGGACGGATGAGGCGATCGCCATGGTCGAGGAGCTCGTGGAGGGCGGGTTCACCTGCGGCGAGGAGCCCGAGCGGGCGCTCAGCGACGCCCTCCTGCCCTACCTGCGGGCGGGCCGTCTCGACGAGGCGCGCGCGTTCCACCTGCGGAGCTACCGCGACGCCCGCGGCAACGCCGACAACCTCGGCATCATCGCGAACCACCTCGAGTTCTGCGCGATCACCCGCAACGAGGCCCGCGGACTCGCGCTGCTCGAGCGCCACCTCGGGTGGCTGGCACACGACCCGCTGAACCAGCGCGGCCACGTCTCGGCCCTCGCGGCGGCGGGGCTGCTGCTCGACCAGGTCGTGCGTGCGGGTCACGGCGACACCCTGGTGCGCGGGGCGGATGCCTCCGAACTGGTCGCCTTCCTCGGCGAGCACGACGGCCCGTGGACGGCCGCTGAGCTCGCACCGGTCGTGTGGGCGGCCGCGGAGCGCATCGGCGCGGCGTTCGACGCCCGCAACGGCAACCGGTACATCGCCGAGCGGATCGAGGCGACCCGGCGACTGGCCGAGGAGCACTACGACGTGCCGCTCGCCGCAGAGGGCTTCGCGCCGCGGCCCGTCTCCGAGGCGCCCGTCGAGCCCACGACCGCGGAGGGCTGGGTCGCGGCCGCCCGCGAGCGGATCGATCTCGGCGACCACGACGGCGCCCTCGCCGCGGTCGCCCGAGGGCTCGCGCTGATCGAGGAGGGCGACACCCGGACGGCGCTCGACCTCGGCTCGCTGCGCCTCGTCGCGCTCGTCGCCGGGGGTGCGGTCGAGGAGGCCGCCGCCGCGCTGCCCGAGCGGATCGAGGCGCTCCGTGCCGCGGGCCGGAGCCTGCAGGCCGACGTCGAGGAGACGCTCGGACTCCAGCTGCACGGCATCGCGACGGCCGACGACCTGCCCGCCCTCGATGCGGCCCGTGCACGCGTCCTCGCCGCCGCGACGTCCGGTGCCGCTGGCCCGGATGCCGCGCGCACCGCGGTCGACCTCGCGCACACCACCGCGATGGTCCACGTGAAGGACCGCGAGCTCGCCGACGCCACCGCCGCCGCGGAGGCGGCGGTCGCGATGCTCGACGGCATCGACGACGACGACCTCGCCGAGGCGACCCGGTACGTCGCGGCGATGCTGCGTGCGGAGGGTGAGGAGCCCGCGACGGCGGGTCCGCTGCTCGACGCGATCCTCGATGCGCCGTCGCCGAACCGGGTGCGCCAGGCCGACGCACTGCGCCTGCGTGCACGCCTGCTCGCCGGTTCCGGCGAGTTCGAGTCCGCGCACGCCGACGCCGAGCGGGCCATCGAGCTCGAGCTCGCCCTGGGCGAGCGCGACCGCGTGATCGGCGCCTGCCAGCTCTCGGCCGCCATCCTCGACGATCTGGGCCGCCACGACGACGCCATCGCGCGCCTTCGCCTCGCCGTCCACCACGCCGAGCTCGCCGAGTCGCTGCAGCTGCTCGGGCTGCGCTACGGCGTCGCCCGGCAGCTGGGCCGGGCCGGACGCGCCGACGAGGCGATCGAGATCCTGCAGTCGGTGTACGAGCAGGAGGAGGCCGCGGGCGCCCACCCGGCCGCACGCGGCGAGACGCTGCACCTGCTCGGCAACGCGTTCCGCGCGACGGGCGAAGCGGGCTCCGCCGCCGGCGCCTGGTACACCGCCGCCGACCTGTTCGAGGAGGGCGAGGCGTGGCCGGGAGCCGTCGCGGTGCTCGTGGACCTCGGCCGACTCCACCTCGAACTCGAGTACGTCGACGAGGCGGTCGAGCTGTTCGAACGCGCCGTCGCCGACGCGCGCCGCGCGCCCGAGGCGGTCGGCTCCCTCGCCGACGCGCTGCACCTGCTCGGCCGTGCCCAGGGCGAGGCGGGCCGCGAGGACTCGCTGGCCACGCTCGACGAGGTGGCCGCCCTCGCCGAGGAGCACGACGCCGACTGGCTCGCCGCCGACATCACCGACTCGCGCGCGCGTGCGCTGGCGAGCCTCGGCCGACTCGACGAGGCGGTCGCCGCGGCGCTCGTCGCGGCCGAGCGGTTCGAGCAGGCCGGTGCGGCCGGACCCGCCGGCGGCTCGATGCTCTTCGCCGGCCGCGTGCTGCAGAGCGCGTCGCGCCACGACGAGGCCGCCGTCCTGTTGGGTCAGGCGACCGAGCGGTTCACCGGCGAGACGGGAGCCGAGGGGGCGCTCGCGGTCGCCAGGATGACGCTCGCGGACTCGCTCGACATCCTCGGCCGACCGTCGGAGGCGGCCGAGCAGCGGTCCCTCGCCGAGCAGGGGTGAGCGGATGGCCGAGCGGATGACCGGACGTCGCACGCCGCCGACCGCCTCTACGCTGGAGGGCATGGGACGACGTGACGAGGTCGAGTGCTGGCTGACCGACATGGACGGCGTGCTCGTCCATGAGAACCATGCGCTGCCCGGGGCATCCGAACTGCTCCAGCAGTGGGAGGACGCCGGCACGCCCTACCTCGTGCTCACGAACAACTCGATCTTCACGGCGCGCGATCTGTCGGCGCGGCTGCGCGCCTCGGGTCTGCACGTGCCCGAGGACCGCATCTGGACGTCGGCGCTCGCGACCGCGGACTTCCTGAAGCAGCAGGTGCCGGGCGGCTCGGCGTTCGTGATCGGCGAGGCGGGCATCCTCACCGCCCTGCACGAGGCCGGGTACATCATGACCGAGACGAACCCCGACTTCGTGGTCGTCGGCGAGACCCGCAACTACTCGTTCGAGGCGATCACGAAGGCGATCCGCCTGATCGACGCCGGCGCGCGATTCATCGTCACGAATCCGGATGCCACGGGCCCGAGCGCCGACGGACCGCTGCCGGCGACCGGCGCGATCGCCGCGCTCATCACCAAGGCCACCGGCAAGGAGCCCTACGTCGTCGGCAAGCCGAACCCGATGATGTTCCGCTCGGCGCTGAACAAGATCGGGGCGCACTCCGAGAACACGGCGATGATCGGCGACCGCATGGACACCGACATCGTCGCGGGCATCGAGGCGGGACTGCACACCGTGCTGGTGCTCTCGGGCATCAGCGACGAGCGCGAGATCCAGCGCTACCCCTTCCGCCCCGACGAGGTACTGAAGGGCGTCTTCGAGCTGGTGGCCGCGGAGCCGGCCGAGACCGAGCTCTAGCCGCGACGGCCGCCGCTCACGGCGCGAGGTCGAGTTCGCGCGAGTCGTCCCACGGCTCGGTCCAGCCGAGCCGGTCGAAGAGCACGTCGAGCACCATCGCCGTGAACCCCCATACGAGGTGCTCCCCCGCGGGGCCGCGCACGAGGAATCCGGGTCCGCGCCACTCCTGCCCGTCTCGGCGGAGGACCGTGGTGCGCCGGTTCCGCGGGTCGAGGAGGTCGGCGACCGGGGTGCGGAAGACGTCGGCGGACTCCGCGACATCCACGACCCTGACGGGCGACGGCTGCCGCCACCAGCCGATGACCGGCGTGACCAGGTGCTGGGAGTACGGCAGCGGCAGCTCGTCGAGCGTGCCGAGCACGTCGACGCCGGCGGGGTCGAGCCCGGTCTCCTCCTCGGCCTCGCGCAGCGCCGCGCCGATGGGGCCGTCATCGCCCGGGTCGATGCGGCCGCCGGGGAAGGCGACCTGACCCGCGTGGGCGCGGAGCGTCGCCGCGCGGGCGAGCAGCAGCACGTCGAGGTCGCGCGACACCGCCCGCGACTGCGCCGCGTGGTCGCTCGGCAACCGGTCGAGGACCCCGAAGAGCAGCAGCACCGCGGCGGGACGTGCGTCGGGCTCGCCGGGCCCGCCGCCCGGCGCCCACTCGTCGAACACGCCGGTGCGGCTCACGAGGGCCTCGAGCTGTCGTCTCGCCGTCGTGGCGGCGCCGATCGTCCGGTCTCCCACGCTTCGAGGCTACGCCGTCGCGGGGAATCGGCGGCCTCGGGCCGGTCAGGCCAGGCGCGCCAGCGCGGTCTCGACGAGGCGCCAGAACCGGTCGACGTCGAGGCCGACCGCGACGTGGGCGTTCGGCTCGCGGGCGAGCATGCCGTCGAGATCGACGACGGTGGCGCCGACCGTCTCGGTGCCGACGAGCTCGACGTCGAGCCGGGTCCGCACGACCTCGACGCAGCCGGGGTCGGCCAGCACGGCGACCGCGACCGGATCGTGCAGCGGCCCGTCGGGCAGGCCGAACACCTCGTCGTTCGTTCGGCAGAAGAACTCCAGCAGCTCGTCGCCGAATGCCGCGGTGCGCGTCGCCGGTGCGGCGAGGCGCTCGCGCACCTCCGCCGTCACGAGCGCCCGATGCGTCACGTTCAGCCCGACCATCGTGAAGGGCACGCCGCTGCGCAGCACGAGATCGAGCGCCTCGGGGTCTACCCACGCGTTGAACTCCGCGTACGGGGTGACGTTGCCGCGCTCCGTCGAGCCGCCCATCCACACGATCTCGTGGATGCGCCCCGCGACGTCGGGCCGGTCGCGCAGCAGGATCGCGACGTTCGTGATCGGGCCCGTCGCGATGACGGCGACGGGTTCGGATGCCTCGGCGATGACGTCGGCCATCAGCTCGGTCGCACCCCGTGGGTCGAGCGGGAACGCGGGCTCGGGCAGCTCGGGCCCGCCGAGGCCGTTCTCCCCGTGGATCCACTCCGCGGTCGACAGCTCACGGGTCATCGGACCGGCGGCACCGGCGGCGACCGGGACGCCCGTCGCGCCCGCGACCGTGAGGGCGATGCGCGCGTTCCGGCTGGTGTGCTCGAGCGGCACGTTGCCGCCGACGGTCGTCACCGCCAGGAGATCGAGTGCCGGATGCCCCGCAGCCAGCCAGAGGGCGAAGACGTCGTCGTGCCCGGGGTCGCAGTCGATGATGACGGGCAGGGTCATGCGGTCTCCTCACCGGCGGGCGACTCGACGGCCTGGAGCGTCGCGGCTGCGTCGATCACGCGTTCCCTCGGCGCGTAGGAGTCGACCGTGCCCCGCGCCTGCACGGCGAGGGATGCCGCGGCGACGGCGTGGCGCACCGCGTCGGGGAGACCGCGCCCCTCGGCGAGGAACGCGGTGAGCGTTCCGGTGAACCCGTCGCCCGCACCCGTCGTGTCGACCGCGACGACGGTCGGGGCGGCGACCGCGAGCCGCACGTCGCCGGCGCGGCCGTCGGCGCCGGACACGGCGATCGCGCCGGCGGCGCCGAGGGTCACGACGATCGACCTCGCGAGCCCCCGCGAGACGGCGAGCTCGGCGGCGTGGAGCCAGGCGTCGAGCCCAGGTGAGTCGCCGGCGGCGATGCCGACCGTACGCGCCTCGTGCTCGTTCACGATCAGCGGGTCTGCGATGGCGAGCGTCGCCGAGGCGACGGCGACCGGCGGCGCCAGATTCAGCACGAAGCGAGTGCCCGCGGCGGCGGCCAGTTCCGCGATGCGGTCGATCGCCGGCACCGGCAGCTCGCCCTGCGTGAGCACCGCATCGGCGGCGCCGATCCGCTCGGCCAGCGCATCGAGCTCCGCCGCCGTCCAGTCGAGGTTCGCCCCGCCCGCGACGACCACGGTGTTCTCGCCGGACGCGGCGACCGTGATGAGGGCGACGCCGGTCGCGGCATCCGTCGCTCGCTGCACGCCGGCCGTCTCGAGGCCGAGCCGCCCGAGCGTGGTGAGTGCCAGTGCCCCGTTCGCGTCGTCGCCGACCCTGGCGATCAGCTCGACGCGGCCGCCCGCCGCATGTGCGGCCACCGCCTGATTGGCTCCCTTGCCGCCGAGCGCGAGCTGGAACCCGTGGGCGGTGATGGTCTCCCCCGGCGCCGCGAAGTCGGCGACGTACGCGGTCGCATCGACGTTCAGCGAGCCGATGACGACGACGCGCCCGCTCATGCCGCCGGGCCGGGGCCCTGCAGCGAGCCGGTGAGCGGTTCGCCGCCCGCCCGGTTCACGAAGCAGTAGTACGTGCGCGAACCCGCGGCCCACTGCGGCTCGACCGGGAACGAGCCCTGCACCTGCAGGTCGTTCGCGCCGGCCGCGGCGGTGACGTCGATCACGCCGGCCGCGGTGCAGTTCGCGTTGGTCTGCGCGCCGAGCTCGGCCTCGCCGGGGAACGCCGCTGCGGCGTCGGCGGCGAACGTCCCGCGGTAGACGAGCTGCGCCGCGTGCGGTGCTGCGCAGTCGACGACCGTGAACTCCTCCTGCCACGGGTCGACGTACCCGTCGATGCACTCGCCGCCGAAGAGCGTGTCCCACGCGTGCACGCCGGGCGGCTGCATGGCCGTGGGCACCGGCACCGGGGTGTCGCTCGGCGTCTCGGAGCGCGATGCCGACGGCGTGCCGGCCTCCCCGCCGCCCGCGAGCTGCGTGCCGAAGAAGAAGAGCCCAACGACCACGAGCACCGCGACCAGGCCGCCGGCCACCCAGGCGAGCGTCTTCACGACGCGGTCGCCCGATGAGCGTCCGGAGCCGGAGCCACCGCCGCCCGGAGGGCGACCCGAACCGCCGGAGCCCGCCGAGCCGCCCTGGCGCCCTGAGCCGCCGGATCCACCCGAGCCTCCCGGTCGTCCACCGTCGGCGTACCCGGCGGAGCCGGGCCGCCCCGCGGGAGCGGCCTGTGCGCGCGGCGTCGCCGAGCGGCCGCCGTCCGCGGCCGCAACCACCGCCGCCCCGCCGAACAGCGAGGCGAACTGGTCGGCGTCGGCACCGGGCTCGTCGACCCGGTCGAACGGCGCGGTCGGCGTCGAGATCTGCCAGTCGTCGGCACTCGTCCGCGTCTCGGGCGCGAAGCCGGGTTCCTCGGCCGACGCGAGCCAGCTCCGCCGCGCGGCGGGCGCGTCAGACCCGGCGGACGCGTCGTCGGCATCGTCGTCGAGCTCGGCCTTGGGGTCGGGCGCGAGCGGGTTCGGTGTGATGTTCCACACGTACCCGGGCTCGGCGAGCTCGTCGTCGGCGTCGAAGTCGGGCTCGGCGAGCTCGTCCTCGGCCGCACGCCCGCGGCCGAAGAAGCGGCCCCGGATGCCGCGCTCCGGCTCATCCTCGTCGGAGTCGTCGCCATCGGTTTGCTGGTCGAAACCGAGCTCGTCGACGAAGCCGAGGGCCGTGAAATCGGCATTCGACGGCGGCTCGGCGGGCGGCGGCACCGGCGCACCGGGGTCGACCGCTGCGCCCTGCCGCCCGCCGAGCGCGGCGAGCAGGTCGTCGACGGGCGCCTCGCGCTCGGGGTCGGATGCCTCGTCCTCGGGCTCGTCCCAGCGGACCGAGGCGAAGGCGGGGAACGGCGCGCGCGGCCGCGGCGCTTCCGCCTCGGGAGCCGACGCGCCAGGCGCCCCGGGCGGGATGAAGCCCGCCGGCGGGAGCCCGTCGGCCATGGCGTGCGCACGGGCCTCGCCCCCGGGCCCCCGAACCTCGAGGAACGGGAAGGACGGGTCGACCTCGTCGTAGTCGGAACGGAGTCCCTCCGTCTCGCGGCGCGCGACGTGCGGCGGCTCGGTGTGCGACTGCTCGACCTGCTGGGCTTCGGCGTACGACGCCGGCTCGGCGATCTGCGGCGAGCCGTACGCGAACGGGTCGTCGTATCGCTGCGGTTCCACGTGCTGTTGCGGGTACTCGTACGCGGGTTCGTACGCCTGCGGCTGCTCGTAGGCCTGCGGCTCGGCGTACTGCTGCGGGTATTGGTGCGCGGGCTCATGCTGCTGCGGCTCGGCGTACTGCTGCGGGTACTCGGACGCGGGCTCGTACTGCTGCGGCTCGGCGTACTGCTGGGGCTCCGCGTACTGCGGGGGCTCCGCGTACTGCGGCGCCTCGGCGGGCCGCACCTCAGGATCGAATGACGCGGGAGCGGGGTAGGCCTGCGGCGTGGCCGCGGGCGGCGCGGGCTCGGACTCGACGAGCGCCGACCAGAGCTCGGCACCGTAGTCGTCGACCACGGGTGGGCGACCCGCGGGCTCCGCCGGAAGCGGAGTGAACGACTGGCGTGCGACCGGCGGCGGGGTGAATCCCGCGAACGGCGAGACGTCTGGCTCGGGCTCGGGCGGCAGCTGCGGTGCGGGTGCGAATGCGGCGGGCTCGGCGGGGAACTCGGGCGCAGGCGCAGGCGCAGGCGGCTCGACGTGACCCGACGGCTGCGACACCTGCTCCCACGGCTGCGCCACCTGGTCCGGCGTCTGCGGCGCCGGGGCCGACGGCTGCGAGAGCTGCGCGAATGCGGCGCGGAGCGCCTGCTCGGAGTCGAGCGCGGAGTCGCCCCACGTGAGCGCGAACGGGGCCGTGGGCGTGACCGGCCCGGGCGGAGGCACGGGAGGCACGGGTGCGCCCGCGCCGGCCGTGAACGCGCCGGCGCCCGGGACGAGTCCGGCGGGCGGGACAGCGGGCGGCATCGCGGCGGGCGGCATCCCCGAGGGCGGCGGTGCCCAGGCCTCGGCAGCGGGAGCGGCCGGAGCCGGTGCTTCCGCGGGCGGCGGCACGGCCGTCGGCCGGGCGAACTGCTGAAGCTGCTCGAACGGCTGGTCGACCCGCTGCAGCTCATCCGCGGCCGGCGTGAGCATCGGACCGCCGATGACCGGCATCGCGCGGGTCGCCGGCCCTGCCTCCTCGACTGCCGGCGGCTGGGTGACGACGGCCTCGGCGAGCGAGAACCAGTCGAGGACCTCTTCGTGCCGGGGCGCCGGCTCGACCGATCGCTCAGCACGCGGCGCCGACGGCGCGGACTGCGGCGGCACCGGGTAGGGCCCCGGCGAGGCGGGGAACGCGGCCGGCGGCTGCGCGAACCCGGGATCGGCGACGGGCGTCGGCGAGGTCGGCGATGCGGATGCCCCGCCGCGGGCCAGCTCGCCCAGCAGCCAGTCGGCTCCGTCCTCGTCGAACCCCGCGTCTCGCCTGTCGCCCGTGCGCATCAGGCCAGTCCCAGGTCTTCCAGCCCGATGGCGTACAGGTAGGGAACGCCCTCGGCCTCGATCACCTCGCGCGCACCGGTCGCCCGGTCGACGACGACCGCGACCGCCACGACCTCGGCGCCGACCTTGCGGAGCGCCTCGATCGCCTTCAGCGGCGATCCGCCCGTGGTGGAGGTGTCTTCGAGCACGATGACGCGCTTGCCCGCGACATCCGGCCCCTCGACCTGCTTGCCGCGACCGTGGTCTTTCGGCTCCTTGCGCACGACGAACGCGTCGTACGCGAGCCCGCGCGCGGCGCCCTGGTGCAGGATCGCGGCGGCGATGGGGTCGGCGCCCATCGTCATGCCGCCGACGGCGGCGACGTCGGGCACGTCGGCGATGAGGTCGAGCATGACCTGCCCGATGAGGGGGGCCACCCGGTGGTCGAGGCTCACCTTGCGGAGGTCGACGTAGTAGGACGCCTTCTTGCCGCTCGTGAGCGTGAAGTCGCCGTGGAACACCGCCTCCGCGGCGATGTGGTCGATGAGCTGTCGGCGCACGTCGGCGGCGTCGCCCCGGGGGTCTCGCTGGGTCACGCGTCGAGTTTACGTGGTGGCGCTCTCACGGGAAGGGGCGGACGCCCAGGTGGGGATGCCACATCGCCGGGCGGATGCCGGGTCCGACGCATCATCCCTCACGGGCGTCGTCTGCGACCGTCGAGTCGCGGGACGCTTCCCGCCTGCCCGCCGGGCCGCGGCGCGGCCGCCGCCAGAACGTGCGGGGCGTGCCGGGCAGCAGCCGGGCCCAGAACGGCGGCTCCTCCGTCTCCTGCAGCGCCGCGGGCAGGTCGACGTGGAAGTTGGAGAGCTCCTCCGCGCCGTGGTGCACGAACCGGTACAGCGCGGTGCCCATGAGCACCCCGAGGGCGATCGACATCACCGAGGTCAGCGCCTCGGCGAAGTCCTCGAGCCCGCGCGTCGTGCCGATCGCCTCGGTGAGGCCGACGAGGCCCGCCGCGCCCGGCACGAGCAGCCAGAACGCCGGGAGGAAGGTGAGCTGCGTGGGCACGCCGCGCTTGAGCGTGGCGATCCAGAGCACGAGGGGTGTCATCGCGAGCGCACCGACGAACCCGCTCACCGTCGCGCCGGCGACGAGGGTGCCGAGCGCCTGACCCGCGTACGCGACGGAGAGCGCGAGCAGCACCCACCCGAACGTGCGACCGGGGGCTGAGAAGTGCAGCAGGTCGCCGATCGCGATGAGCAGCACGCCACCCGCCGCCGTCCACCACGGGAACTGGCCCACCGCCTCGAGCGGCACATATCCGGATGCCCCCACGCCGGCCACCGTGCCCGCCGCGAGGATGCCGAAGGACAGCAGGGCGAGCTGCACGAGGCCCGTGACGAGCCGCGAGGCGCCGGCGATCATCTGCCCCGCGGCGAGCTCCATGGTCGCGGTCGTGAGCACGCCGCCCGGCAGGAACGTGACCAGTGGGGCGATGAGCAGCCTGATGGGATCGCCGATCGGGATGACCTGGGCCAGCAGGAACACGGCCATCGCGCTGACGAACGCCGCGACGACCGGGAACACCAGCTGGAGCGTCGGCGAGCGGATGAGCTTGCCGAGCCCGAGGAGCGCTCCGAGCCCGAACGCGACGAGCGCGCCCTCCCACGTCGGCGTCAGCAGCAGCGCGAGACCGGTGGTGAGGACGGCGTGACCGAACACGCGCACCGGCCACGGATGCCGCGGACGCATCGCGCCGATCTCGTTCAGCCGACGGATGCCCTCCTCGGGCTCGATCGACGCGGTGTGCGCACGCGCGACCAGCTCGTACAGCGCCGCGATCTGATCGAACCGGAACGACGGGTTGATCGCCGAGCGGAGGGCGACCCGGCCCTCCTCGCCGCTGCCGGTCTCCACAATGATCACGGTGGGCAGCACGACGAAGTCGGTGTCGGCGCGGCCGTAGGCCCGGGCGACCTGGTTCATGGTGTCGCGGATGCGGTCGACCGACTCCTGGGCGGCGTTCATGCCCTCCGCCAGCCCGAGCAGGAACCGCCGGAGGACGGCGTCGCCCGCTGCCACCACCATCAGCCGACCCGGCGCCGCATCAGACGATGACGAACGAGAGCAGCACGCCGACCGCGATCGCGACGACCACGTAGATCAGGTTCGGCAGCTGGAACGAGTGGTCGAAGACGAACTTGCCGAGCTTGGTCGTCCCGGTCTGGTCGAACGCGGCGGTGGCGACCTGGCTGCCGTTGGCGGGCAGCGTGTACATGCCCATCGCCGAGGGCCAGAGTCCCGCGATGAGCGCCGGCGGCAGGCCGATCGTGATGCCGATCGGCACGATCGCGTTCGTGGCGCTCGACTGGCTCGTCGTCAGCATCGCCACGACGAACAGCGCCAGCGCGAACAGCAGCGCGCCGAGGAACGCGGTCGAGCCGGAGACCACGGCGCCCAGCCCGTCGACGATGAGCTGGTTGTTCTCGGCGACGAACGTGTTCGCCAGCCAGGCGATGCCGAACAGGGCGATGGCGCCGACGATGCCCGCGGGGAACGTCGACTGCTTCGGGACATCCGCCGCCTTCACCTTGCAGGTGAGGAAGATGATCGCCGCGATGACGCCCATGATCACCTCGATGATGACGGTGACGCTCACCCGCACAGGGTCGCCGTCCTCGTTCGTGCCGACCACGGGGCGGAGGCCCTCGAAGAGGCCGAAGAGCACGATGATCCCGACGCCGATGAGGAAGATCGACGCCGACAGCACCGCGGTGCGCGGCAGCTGCTGCGCGTGCGCGTCGACCACCGGGGGCTTGATGAGCCCCTCCTGGAGGCGCCGCTGGTACTCGGGATCGTCATCGAGGTCCTTGCCCTTCCGCACCATGAAGAGGGCGGCGACGAAGAGACCCGCGATGGAGGCCGGCCACATGATCAGCAGGAGCTTGCCGAGGTCGACGCCCTCGGGCGCGAGGAGGACGACCATCGAGGCCGTCGCCGCGGAGACCGGCGAGCAGAGGATGCCGACCTGGCTCGCGACCGCCGAGATCGCCAGCGGCCGCTCGGGCCGGATCTTCTGCTGGTACGCCACGTCGTAGATGACGGGCAGCAGCGGGTAGTAGATGTTGCCCGTGCCCGCGCCCACGGTGAAGAGGAACGACATCGCCGGGGCGAGGAACACCACGGACTTCGGCCGCGACCTGATCACCTTCGAGGCGACCTTCACCATCCAGTCGATGCCGCCCGCGGCCTGCATGACCGACGCGGCGGTGATGACGGTGATGACGATGAAGACGGCGTCGACGGGCGCGTTGCCGGGTTCGACGCCGAACCCGAACACGAGCACGGCGACGCCGACGAGCCCCCACACGCCGAGGCCGATCCCGCTCGTGCGGGTGCCCATGTAGATGGCGAGGACGACGACGAGCAGCTCCGCGACGAGGAGCCAGACGTTGTCGTTCACGAGCTCGGTCCCTTCACGATCGGGCCGGTACTCGCGAGCACCTCCACCGGGAGCTTCGTCTCGACGATCTCGCCATCCACCGCCTCGACCCGGAGCGCGAGGGCGTCCTCCACCGGGCTGATCGCGGTGACGAACTCGCCGTGCTCGAAGTGCAGCGACTGGAGGTTACCGCACGCGTACCCGCCGGGGAGGCTGCCGTCGATGAGCGCCTGATGGAACAGCGGGCGCCGCTGGTCCTCCGCGTCGTAGTGCGGGCAGAAGCTGCCGTCGAGGAAGCCGAGCCCCTCTGGCAGCACCTGCAGCGTGGGGCCGTAGCTGTCGGTCGTGCCGCCCTCGAACCAGCAGATGCCGCCGGCGCTGCCGCCCGTGAACACGACGTTCGAGGCGGGGTCCTCCCACAGCTCGCGGAGGATCTCGTCGAGTCCCTGCCGCTTCCAGACGTCGAGCATGTTGGCGGTGTTGCCGCCGCCGACGTGGATCACGTCGAAGCCGCGGACGAATCCCGCGAGGTCGTCGACCGCCCGGTGGAAGAGCGGGAGGTGGTGCGGTGCGCACCGGTCGGAGTCGTACGTCGTGTAGAAGCTGACGATGTACGCGGCATCGTCGCCCGTGGCGGTGCCGACGAACAGCACGCGCGGGCGTTCCTTGCCGGTGAGCTTCAGGATGTACTCGTGCGTCGGGTCGGCCCGGCGCTCCATCATCGCCTTGCCCGCCCCCGTAGCCACGACGTGTGCCATCGAATCCCCTCCGACCGACGCTCTGGCCACACGCTAGCGCCCGCGGCGAGCGGGTGTCGAGCACGGCGCGCCGCCGCGACGCGCAGCGCTCCCGCATCGCGATCCCCCCAGGAGCATCCCGATACGCGGGCCGCGCGCCGCGGCCGGCACACATGAGGGAAGGGCCACCCCGCGGGGTGTCCCTCCCCCGCGCGGCGGCCCTTCCGGTACGGGGCGACCGAGCCCCGGTCGCGCGACTAGATCGTGCGCGCGAACTGCTCCTTGGGCATGCGGCGGTAGCCGTCGCGGGCGACGACCACGATGGAGCCGACGAAGCCGGCGGCGGCGACGCCGAGAATGCCGAGGAGGACGATGGACGAGAACACGGCGGTTCCTTTCGACGGAGAACTGGAGATCGAGCGACGGAGGCCCCATTGCGCGTGTTCGACCCTCCCATTGAACCGCGATTCATCGTGCAGCACAATCTGACAGTTCTACATGGACTGTGTAGCATCGCTACATGGACGTACGCCGGCTCGACCTCTTGCGAGAACTCGCCGAGCGCGGGAGCGTCACGGCGGTCGCCGAGGCCACCGGCCGCACGCCGTCGGCCGTCTCCCAGCAGCTCAAGGTGCTCGAGCGCGAGGCCGGGATGCCGCTCACGCGCCGCAGCGGCCGCGGCGTCGAGCTGACGAGCGCGGGCCAGGCGCTCGCGCGGAGCGCGGCCGACGTCGCGGTCGCGCTCGAGCGGGCGACGGCGCTGTGGGACGAGTTCCGCAACCACCCGAGCGGCGAGGTCACGCTGCTCACCTTCCCCACTGTCGGAGCCGCGCTCCTGCCCGCCGTGCTCGCCGATCTCGCGAGCATCGCCGGCCTCGTCGTGCACGCGACCGACCTCGATCCGGAGCTCGCCGAGTTCGCCGACCTCGCGAACGAGCACGACATCGTGCTCGCCCACACGATGCCCGGCGTGCTGCCGTGGGGCGGCCGCGGCCTGCGGGTGGTACCGCTCGTGACCGAGCCGCTCGACATCGGCCTGCCGGCCGATCACCGCCTCGCAGGTCGCGCCTATCTCACCCCCGAGGACCTCGTCGACGAGACCTGGATCGGCGTGCCGCCCGGGTTCCCGTTCGAACGCATCCTGCACGCGATCGAGCAGCTCGGGGACAAGCGAGTGCACGTCGCCCAGCGGTTCAGCGACATGCGCATCGTCGAGGCGTTCATCCAGGCCGGGCTCGGCGTCGCGTTCGTGCCTCGGTTCACCTCGGGCGCCGTGCCGTCGGGCATGGTGCTGAAGCCGCTGCGCGGCGTGGCATCCGCCCGGCAGATCGTGGCGCTCGTGCGTCCCGACGTCGCCGAGCGGCTCGCCGTGCGCACGGTGCTCGACGTGCTCGTCTCGCACGCGAGCCGGCTCGCCGACGCGCACGCGCAACGGGGATGACACCGGCCCGCCGGGCACCCAGAATGGTCGGATGCAGGATCCGGCCGAGGAGTACGCCGCCACCGGCGAGGCGATCGCCCGCCGCGCCCGGGAGCTGGGCGTCAGCATCGCGAGCGCCGAATCGCTGACGGCGGGCGCCATCTCGGTCGCGCTCGGCGCGGCGCCCGAGGCATCCGACTGGTTCCGCGGCGGTGTGGTCGCCTATGCGGAAGCCGTGAAGCGGGAGCTCCTCGGCGTGACAGCCGAGAACGTGACCTCGGCGGAGTGCGCGAGGCAGCTCGCGTCGGGCGTGACCCGGGTGCTCGGGGCGGATGCCTCGGTCGCGGTCACCGGCGTCGGAGGCCCGGGGCCGACCGACGGCGAGCCGGCGGGCACGGTCTTCGTGGCCGCGACGGCCGGCGGGCGGGTCCTCCAGGCCGAGCACCGGTTCGACGGCAGCCCGGCCGAGGTGGTGCACCGCACCGTCGGCGCCGCGCTCGACCTGCTGCTCGACGCGCTCGACAGCGCGGCCGAGGCCGGCAGGAGCAGCTGACCGGTCCGAGCGGCTGACCGGGGCGGGCCGATCCGTCGTCAGGAGGCGGCGGGCCGCGCGCGCGTCTGGGCGATGGTCGCCAGGTTCGCGTCGCCCCAGTCGCCGAGCGGTGCGAGCGCCTCGTTCAGGGTGCGGCCGAGCGCGGTGAGCGAGTACTCCACCCGCGGCGGGACTTCTCGGTACACCTCCCGGTGCACGATGCCGTCGTGCTCGAGCTCGCGGAGCTGCTGGGTGAGCATCTTCTCGCTCACACCGGGCAGGCTACGCCGCAGCTCGCCGAACCGGCGCGGCTCCTCGCCCGCCAGCGCCCAGAGGATCAGCGGCTTCCACTTCCCGCCGACGACCGCGACCGCGGCGTCGAGCCCGCAGGCGAAGGGGTGGTGCTTCGGGGCATCCGACATGGCGCAATACTAACCAACTGGTGGCTACCGCACGAAATAGTGGGTACTTGTCCGATCCACCGCACCAGCCGATGCTGGAGCCATGACTGCTGCACCCGCCACCGTGATCGGACTCGGCCCCATGGGCCACGCCATCGCCCGGACCCTCCTCGCCGACGGGTACGACGTGACCGTCTGGAACCGCTCGCCCGCGAAGGCGGCCGACCTCGCGGCCCGAGGGGCCCACGTCGCGGCAACTCCGGACGAGGCGATCCGGCGCGGCGGGATCGTGCTGGTCTCGGTCCGCGGGAACGACGTCGCGCGGGGCATCCTCGATCAGGCGGACCTCGCAGCCGCCCGCCCCCTCCTCGTGAACCTCAGCTCCGACACCCCTGCGACCGCGCGCCGCCTCGCCGCGTGGGCGACCGAGCAGGGCGCCGAGTATCTCGGCGGGACGATGCTCACGCCGTCGGTGCTCGTGGGCGAGCCGGGATCGACCGCGGTGGCCGGCGGCCCACTCGACGTCTTCGAACAGGCCCGCCCGATCCTCGAGACCATCGCCCCGCAGCTCACGCGGTTCGGCGACGACCCTGGCGCCGTCGCGGCGCTCGACCTCGCGATCCTCGACGCGTTCTGGACGACGGTCGCCGGCTGGAGCCACGCCGTCGCCCTCGGCCGCGCCGAAGGGCTCGACCCGGGCGTGCTCACCGAGCGCCTCACCGCGATCGTGCAGCTCGCGGCCCAGGTCGGCGCGGGGATCTCCCGCGACGCCGCCGCCGGCGAGTACCCGGGCGACGTGTCCACCATCGCCTCGGCCCGCACGTCGCTGGCGCACATCCTGCACGCGAGCGGCGACGCCTCGATCGACACGAGCCTCCCTGGCGCGATCGAAGGGCTCTTCCGGCGCGCGGTGGACGACGGCCACCATGGCGACGGGCCGTCGCGACTCGTGCCGACGATCGAGCAGAGCTCGTCAGGGTCGGCCACGCCGGCGGCGGCATCCGGCGCGCAGTCCGGGGCGCACGCAGCATCGGCCGCCTGAGCGACGCGAGCGGCGAGGCCAGGCCGCGCCCGGGCGCGGCCTCGCCGCCCTCCGACGCCTGATCTAGGCTCGCAGGGTGAGCGACGACGCCATCCTCCTGCACGTGTCCGACGGGCTCGCCCGGATCACGCTGAACCGGCCGCACCGGATGAACGCGGTCGATCCCGCCGCCATCGAACGCTGGCGCGACATCGCCCGCGAGGTCGCCGCGCGCGACGACATCCGCGCGGTCGTCCTCGACGCGGCGGGGCGGGCGTTCTGCGCCGGCGGTGATGTGCGCGCGATGGACGAGCTGGCCGGGCAGACGGATGCCGCGGGCCGCACCATCACCGCACTGGCCGACGTCATCCACGAAGGCCATCTGCTGCTCCGCGACAGTGCGAAGCCGATCGTGGCGGCCGTGCAGGGGCCGGTCGCCGGCGGCGGGCTCGGCTTCATGCTCGTCGCCGACCTCGTCGTCGCCTCCGACCGGGCGACGTTCTCCAGCCGCTACAGCGACATCGGTCTCACGCCCGACTGCGGGGTGAGCTGGCTGCTGCCCGAGGCGGTCGGCACCCGCCGGGCGCTCGAGCTCGTGCTCACGCCGCGCACGCTCACGGCGGCCGAGGCGCTCGACTGGGGCCTCGTCACCGAGGTCGTGCCGGCGGACTCGCTCGCCGGTCGCGTCGACGAGCTCGCGCGGACCTGGCTCGATGGGGCGACCGCCGCGTTCGGCGAGGCCAAGCGCCTCGTCCACGCCGCCCGTGAACGGCCCTTCGCCGTCTCGCTCGACGACGAGGCCGTCACGATCGGCCGATCGTTCGAGACGCCGGAGGCGCAGGCGCGCATCGCGGCGTTCACGAGCCGGTAGCCCGGCCGGCGAGACATCCGCTCACCCGCCGGCCGAGGCCTCCGCTCGCGCTCGGTGGTGCCGCGCACCGCGCTCGGTGCCGCGCGCCGCGCTCAGTCGTGCCGCGGGAAGCCGAGGTTGATGCCGCCGTGGCTCGGGTCGAGCCACCGGCTCGTGATCGCCTTCTCCTGCGTGTAGAACTCGAACCCGTGCGGACCGTACGACTTCGACGCCCCGAACAGCGAGTCCTTCCAGCCGCCGAACGAGTGGTACGCGACGGGCACCGGGATCGGCACGTTGATGCCGACCATGCCGACCGTCACCTCGCGCTGGAAGCGCCTGGCGGCGCCGCCGTCGTTCGTGAAGATCGCGGTGCCGTTGCCGTAGCGGGAGGCGTTGATGATGCCGAGCCCCTCCTCGTACCCCTCGACGCGCACGACCGACAGCACGGGGCCGAAGATCTCGTCGCGGTAGACCGCCGAGGACGTCGGCACCCGGTCCACCAGCGTGGGCCCGAGCCAGAACCCGTCGGGCTCGCCGTCGACCTCGGGGTCGCGCCCGTCGACGACGACCGAGGCCCCGTCGGCCGTTGCGAGCTCGACGTAGCCGGCGACCTTGTCGCGGTGCTCGCGGGTGATGAGCGGGCCCATGTCGGTGCCGCGCGTGCCGTCGCCGGTCTTCAGCCCGGCCATGCGCTCGCGCACCTTCGCCACGAGCTCGTCGGCGATCGAGTCGGTGGCGAGCACGACGGAGACGGCCATGCAGCGCTCACCCGCCGAGCCGAAGCCCGCGTTGACGGCGGCGTCGGCGGCGAGGTCGAGGTCGGCGTCGGGCAGCACCAGCATGTGGTTCTTCGCGCCGCCGAGCGCCTGCACCCGCTTGCCGTTGGCCGACGCGGTCTCGTAGATGTATTTCGCGATCGGGGTCGAGCCGACGAAGGAGATCGCCCGCACGGTGGGGTGCTCGAGCAGCGCATCGACCGCGACCTTGTCGCCGTGCACGACGTTCAGCACGCCGTCGGGCAGCCCCGCCTCCTGCATGAGCCGGGCGAGCCACACCGAGGCGCTCGGGTCCTTCTCGCTCGGCTTCAGCACGACCGTGTTGCCGGCCGCGATCGCGATGGGGAAGAACCACAGCGGCACCATCGCCGGGAAGTTGAACGGGGAGATGATGCCGACCACCCCGAGCGGCTGCCGCACGGTGTAGACGTCGACCCCGGTCGAGACGTTCTCGGAGTACTCGCCCTTCGTGTAGCCGGGCATCGCGCACGCGAGCTCGACCACCTCGAGCCCGCGCGCGATCTCGCCGTGCGCGTCGGCCAGCACCTTGCCGTGCTCGCTGGTGAGGATCGCCGCCAGCTCGTCTGCGCGGGCGTTCAGCAGCTCGCGGAAGGCGAACATCACCTGCTGGCGCTTCGCGATCGAGGTGTCGCGCCAGGCGGGGAACGCCTGCGCGGCGGCCTGCACGGCGGCGTCGACGTCTGCCGCGTCGGCGAAGCGCACGTGCTTCGACACGGTGCCGAGGGCGGGGTTGTAGACCGGCCCGGTACGGTCGCCGTCGCCGGCGACGGCGGCCCCGCCGATCCAGTGGTCGATGGTCGCGACGTCGGCGGCCCGGTCGGCCTGGTTCGTCTGCGTCTGGCTCATGGTCAGCCCTCTCCTTCGAGTGCGGTGGTCAGGACGTCGTCGTAGATGGACATCGCCTCGGCGACCTCCTCCTCCGTGACGACGCACGGCGGCACCACGTGGATGCGATTGTCCTGGATGAACGGCAGCAGCCCGCGCTCGACGAGCCTCGCCTTGATACGGCCCATCGCCCGCGCCGGCAGCGGCTCCCGGGTGGACCGGTCGGCGACGAGCTCCACCGCCCAGAAGACGCCCTCGCCGCGGACCTCGCCGACGACCGGCAGCCGTTCGGCGAAGTCGGCGAGCGCCGGACCGATGGCCGTCTCGCCGATGGCGCGCGCGTGCTCGACGATGCCCTCCGACGCCATGGCGTCGAGCGTGGCGACGATGGAGGCCATCGCCAGCGGATGCCCCGAGTACGTGAGCCCGCCCGGGAAGACCCGCTCGTCGAAGAGCTCGGCGATCGGCTCGTCGATGATGACGCCGCCGGCAGGCACGTACCCCGAGTTCACGCCCTTCGCGAACGTGATCAGATCGGGGCGGACGTCGTAGCCGTCGAAGGCGAACCATCGGCCCGTGCGGCCGAACCCCGCCATCACCTCGTCGAGGATGAGCAGGATGCCGTACCGGTCGCAGAGCTCGCGGACGCCGGCGAGATACCCGGGCGGCGGCACGAGGACGCCTGCAGTGCCGGGCACCGTCTCGAGCAGCACGGCCGCGATCGACGACGGGCCCTCCGATTCGATCACCCGCCGCAGGTGCCGAAGCGCTCGCTCGGCCTCCTCCTCGGGCGTCGTCGCCCAGAACTCGGAACGGTACAGGTAAGGACCGAAGAAGTGGACGTGCCCGCGCGCGAACTCGTTCGGGATGCGGCGCCAGTCGCCGGTCGAGACGATCGCGGCGCCGGTGTTGCCGTGGTACGAGCGGTAGGTCGAGAGCACCTTGTCGCGCCCGGTCGCGAGGCGCGCGAGCCGGATCGCGTTCTCGTTCGCATCGGCGCCGCCGTTGGTGAAGAAGACCCGTCGGAATCCGTCGGGCGCGTGCGAGACGATGCGCGCGGCCGCCTCGCCCCGGGCGAGGTTCACGGTCGCCGGGGCGATGGTGGTGAGCAGCTCCGCCTGCTCGCGGATCGCGGAGACCACGGCGGGGTGCTGGTGGCCGATGTTGACGTTCACGAGCTGGCTGGAGAAGTCGAGGTACTCGGTGCCGGCGTGGTCCCACACGCGGCATCCCTTGCCGCTCGCGATGACGAGGGAGGACGCCTGCGACTGCGCCGACCAGGAATGGAACACGTGGGCGCGATCGAGCTCGCGCGCGAGCTCGTCGGTGCTGTCGGTCGATCGGTCGGTCATGGCTGCTGTCTGCCTTTCGTCGGGAGGGATGCCGCGCCGCCGGCCGGGACGCACCGGCGGCGCGGCATCCTCGCTAGTTGCCGCCCTCTTCGAGGGTGACGTCGATGGGCTCGAAGCTCTCGCCCGTGAGGTCGAGCCCCTCGCCCTCGAGCTCATCGAGCGCCTGCTGGATCCAGTCGTTCGTGTACGCGGTGGCGGGCGGCTCCTCGGTGATGAGACGGGCACCCGATTCGTTCACCGCGGCGAGCGCGCCGTCGACGGTCTGCTGCCACGCGGCCTCGTCGATGATCCCGATGCCGTTCGGCGAGGGCCAGATGAGCTTGTTCGTCTCGTTGACCATCCAGAGCTCGTGGCTGGGGCCCCAGCCGGAGCCGGCGGCGAGGGTGATCTCCGACGCCTCCTGCGGGTTCTCCGCCGCGTAGACCCATCCCTTGATGACGGCCTTCAGGAACGCGACCGTCGTCTCCTGGTACGCCTCATCGCTCTCGAGCCGTTCGGTGTCGGCCCAGATCGCGTCCTGCAGCATGGCGCCCTCGGTGTCGTTGTAGTCGATGACGGTGAAGTCCTCGGGCTGGTAGAGCTCACCGGTGTCGGGGTTCACGGTCTCGAGCAGCTGCGCGTACTCGTTGTAGGTCATCGCCTGCGCCGCGTCGATGTCGCCCTGCAGGAACGCGTTCATGTTGAAGTCCTGCGTGATGATCTCGACGGTGGTGGAGTCGAGGCCCTCGGCGGCCATGGCCGCGAAGATCTCCCACTCGTTGCCGAAGCCCCACGAGCCGATCTTCTTGCCCTCGAAGTCGGCGACGGAGTCGATGCCGGAATCTGCCCAGGCCACCTGGAGGGTGCCGGAGCGCTGGAAGATCTGGGCGATGTCGGTGAGATTCGCGCCCTGCTCGATCGAGCCGAGCACCTTCGGCACCCAGGCGATCGCGTAGTCGACGTCGCCGTTGGCGAGCGCGTCCTGCGGCACGATGTCGCCGCCCGAGGGGATGATCTCGACCTCCAGGCCCTCCTCCTCGAAGAAGCCCTGGTCGACGGCGGCGAAGTACCCGGCGAACTGCCCCTGCGGCAGCCATTGCAGCTGCAGCTTCACGGGCGTGAGGTCGCCGCCGCCGCCGTCGCCGGTCTCCTCCGTCGCGTCACCGGATCCCGAGCATGCGGTGAGGGCGAGCGTCGCCGCGAGGGCGAGCCCGCCGATCGTCGCGAGGCGACGTCTGCTGTGGTTCATGTCAGTCCTTTCGGGGTTCCCTGGGTACTGCCTCGGTGCGGATGGTGCGGATGGTGCGGGTGGTGCGGGTGGTGCGGGTGGTGCGGGTGGTGCCGTGGTGCGGGTGGTGCCTCCTCCGTGGCCGGGCCGCGGTGGCTGTCGTCAGGGGCGTCCTCGCGCCTGCGGGGTCTGGCGTTGCAGGAGTCGCTCGAGCGCGAGCGTCGCGAGGTAGAAGAGGAGCCCGAGCGCGATGGAGGCGAGCACGTACGCCCAGGCGCGTGCGTAGGCACTCGACGCCGCCGAGGTCGAGATGAGGCCGCCGAGCCCGCCTCGGGGGCCGCCGAAGTACTCGGCGACGAGCGCGGAGATCACCGCGAGGGAGCTCGCGATCCGGATGCCGGTGAGGATGAATGGCCGCGCGGTGGGCAGGGTCAGCGTCCGCAGCACCTGCCCCGGGCTGGCAGCGTAGGCGAGCATGAGGTCGCGGTGGACCGGCGAGGTCTGCCGGAACCCGCGGAGGGTGTTGAGGAAGACGGGCACGAAGGAGGCCAGGGCCGCGATCGCCTGCCGGCCGAACTGACTGTCGGCGCCGAACATGGAGTTCAGCACGGGCGCGAGCGCCACGATCGGGATGACCGCGAGGGAGGCGACGACGGGGGCGCTCATCCGGTCGATGGCCCGCCATCTCGCGGCGAGCGCGGCGAGGAGCATCCCGAGGAGGGAGCCGACGATGAGCCCGAGCAGCGCGTTGGTGCCCGTGATGAGGGTGGCCTGCACGATCGACGGCCAGGAGGCGACGAACTCCTCGACGATCGCGGCGGGGCTCGGCAGGAGGTAGTCGGAGACGCCGACGACGCTGACGAGGAATTGCCAGACGCCGAGCACGATGAGCCCGACGGCGATGGGCGCGACGATCCGCAGCGTGGTCTCGGCCCGTGCGCCCCGCCGCCGCCTCGTCCCGCGCATCGGCGTGCCCGCCGGCGTGCCGACCGCGGAGGCTCCGGTGGCGGTCATCAGCGGGTCTCCACCCCGCGGGGCCCGGCCGCGACGGGTGCACCGCCGTGCAGCGCCTCGCGGACCGCCGTGACCATCTCGAAGAAGGCGCGCTCCTCGCGCAGCTCCTCGGTGCGGGCCGCTCGCGCCGCGTCGGAACCGAGCCGCATCGTCACGATCTCGCGGATGCGTCCGGGGCGGGGCGACATCACCACCACGCGGTCGGAGAGGAACACGGCCTCGGGGATGGAGTGGGTGACGAAGACGACCGCGGCCCCGGTCTCGGCGGAGATCCGCACGAGCTCGGTCTGCATCTTCTCCCGCGTCATCTCGTCGAGCGCACCGAACGGCTCGTCCATGAGCAGCAGCCGCGGCTGCTCGGCGAGGGAGCGTGCGATCGCGACACGCTGCTGCATGCCGCCGGAGAGCTGGTCGGGGTAGCGGTCGGCGAACTCGGCGAGTCCCACGAGGTCGAGCAGTTCGGCGACCCGCGCGGCGCGGGCGGCGGAGCCGACGCCGTGCAGCTCGAGCGGCAGCGCGACGTTCGCGGCGACCGTTCGCCAGGGCAGCAGCCCCGCCGACTGGAACGCGATGCCGTACTCCTGGTCGAGCCGGGCCTGCCGGGCCGTCTTGCCGAAGACCGAGACGGTGCCGCCGGTCGGATCGTCGAGGTCGGCGATGAGGCGCATGAGCGTCGATTTGCCGCAGCCGCTCGGCCCGATCAGCGAGACGAACTCGCCCGCGGCCACGGTGAGGTCGATGGCGTCGAGCGCCTGCACCTGGCCGCTCCGGGTGTCGAACACCTTGTCGACGCCGCGCACCTCGACGGCGGTCGCCGTGCCCGGCATGGGGTCTCGGGGCTCGCTCATGCGGCCTCCTCCGTTCGTCGGTAGTTCTTCAAGATCACGCCGAGCAGGGCGATCGACCCGGCGGCCACGAGCCCGAGCACGATGGCGCCGAAGATGGGGGCCCAGGCCTTCGCGGGGTCGCCGGAGGCCTGGCCGGCGAACTGGATGAGGATGCGGCCGATGCCGCCCTGCAGCCCGGTCGACACCTCCGCGACGACCGCGCCGACCACGGCGTTCGCGGCACCGAGGCGGAGCGCCGGCAGCAGGTAGGGCACGGCCGCGGGGAAGCGGAGCTTCACGAGGGTCCGCCAGTAGCCGGCCGCGTAGGTCTGCATGAGCTCCTCGTGGATGCGGTCGGGCGACTGCAGGCCCTTCAGCGCCCCGATCGCGATCGGGAAGAACGCGAGGTAGCTCGCGATCAGCGCGACCGACATCCAGTCCTGCCACTCGAACGAGCCGATCTCGACCCGCGACCCCCAGCTCTTCACGACGGGGGCGAACGCGATGAGCGGCACGGTCTGGCTGATCACGATCCAGGGCAGCAGCCCCCACTCGGCCAGCCGCCACCGCTGCATGACCAGCGCGAGCCCGATGCCCACGACGACGCCGACGAGCCATCCCGCCGCCGCGATGCCGAGCGTGGTGAGCGCCGCGAGCGCGATCACCGCCAAGAGCGGCTGCGCCGACGGCGAGCGCGTGACCGGCTCGGCGAGCCGGCCGAACATATCCCACACGTGCGGCATCGCGAGGTCCGTGGTGCGCGGCAGCACGCGGGCGTCTCCGATGACGACGCCGTCGGCGGGGCCGAGCAGCTTGTAGCCCTCCCAGATCAGCGCGACCACCAGGAGGCCGGCGAGCCCCCACGCCCATCTCGCGAGCTCACGGCGTGCGCGGCCGGGCCGGCGGGCGGTACGGATGCCTCGGCCCGTCGCCGCGGCATCCGTCACCGCCGGGGCATCCGCCGCCCGCGTCTCGCGCTCGCCGACCTGCGTCATGCCTTCGCCGTCACGTGCTCGGAGAGCGCCGGGATGACGGTCTCGCCGTACACCCGGAGCGTCTCCTCCTTGTTGTCGTGCTGCAGGTAGCCGGCGAACTGGTCGACGCCGAGGTCGGCGAGCCGGCGCAGCTTCTCGATGTGCTCGTCGGCGGTGCCGATCAGGCAGAAGCGGTCGACGATCTCGTCGGGCACGAACTCGGCGTGCGTGTTGCCGGCGCGGCCGTGCTCGTTGTAGTCGTACCCCTCGCGGCCCGCGATGTAGTCGGTGAGCGCATCGGGCACGGTGCCGTGCGAGCCGTACTTCGCGACGATGTCGGCGACGTGATTGCCGACCATGCCGCCGAACCAGCGGCACTGGTCGCGCATGTGGGCGACGTCGTCGCCGATGTACATGGGCGCGGCGACGCAGAACTTCACGGACCCCGGGTCGCGTCCGGCCGCCTCGGCGGCCTCGCGCACCGAGCGGATCATCCACTCGGCGATGTCGAGGTCGGCGAGCTGCAGGATGAACCCGTCGCCCACCTCGCCGGCGAGCTTCAGCGCCATCGGGCCGTAGGCCGCGACCCACACCTCGAGCTCGGATCCCCGGCTCCACGGGAAGCGGATCGTGGAGCCGTGGTAGTCGACCGCACGCGAGTTGCCGAGCTCGCGGATGACCCGGATCGACTCACGCAGCTCGGCGATCGTCGTCGGCTTCCCGTTGGTCACGCGCACCGCCGAATCGCCGCGGCCGATGCCGCACACCGTGCGGTTGCCGTACATCTCGTTGAGCGTCGCGAACACCGACGCCGTGACCGTCCAGTCGCGCGTCGCCGGGTTCGTGACGAACGGGCCGACCTTGATGCGCTGCGTCTCGGCGAGGATGCGGCTGTAGATGACGTACGGCTCCTGCCACAGGATGTGCGAGTCGAACGTCCACACGTGGCTGAAGCCGTGCACCTCGGCGAGCTTGGCGAGCTGCACGGTGCGCGACGCCGGGGGGTTGGTCTGCAGGACCGCTCCGAATTCCATGGGGCTCCTTCGTGGCTGCGGCTGGGGGCTGCGTTCAGATGAGGTACTGCGAGAGGCCGCGCTTCAGGAACCGGCCGTCGCCCTTGGCGCCGAGGTACTGGTCGCCGTCGACGATGACCTTGCCGCGGCTGAGCACGGTGTCGACGTGCCCGTCGATCTCGTAGCCCTCCCACGCGGAGTGGTCCATGTTCATGTGGTGGGTCTTGCCGACGCCGATCGACGTGTGGCCGTTCGGGTCGTAGACGACGACGTCGGCGTCGGCGCCCGGCTGGATGACCCCCTTGCGGCCGTAGAGGCCGAACATCCGCGCTGGGGTCGTACTCGTGAGCTCGACCCAGCGCTCGAGGGTGATCTCGCCGGTCACGACGCCCTGGTACATGAGGTCCATGCGGTGCTCGACCGAGCCGATGCCGTTCGGGATCTTCCGGAAGTCGCCGAGGCCGAGCTCCTTCTGGTCCTTCATGCAGAACGGGCAGTGGTCGGTGGAGACCATCTGCAGGTCGTTCGTGCGGAGGGCCTGCCACATCGCGTCCTGGTGGCGTTCCTCGCGGGAGCGCAGCGGCGTCGAGCACACCCATTTCGCCCCTTCGAACGCACCCCATTCGTCGCTGGATGCCCCGAGCTGTTCCTCGAGCGAGAGGTAGAGGTACTGCGGACAGGTCTCGCCGTAGACGTTCTGTCCCTTGTCGCGCGCCCAGGCGAGCTGCTCGACGGCCTGCTTCGCCGACACGTGGACGACGTAGAGCGGAGCGCCCGTGAGCTTCGCGAGCATGATCGCCCGGTGGGTCGCTTCCTCCTCCATCTCCCAGGCGCGCGCGATGCCGTGGTAGTACGGGTCGGTCTTGCCCGCCTCCGCGAGCTGCTCGGCGAGCACGTCGATCGCGGGGCCGTTCTCGGCGTGCATCATCGTGAGCATGCCGGTGTCGCGCGAGACCTGCATCGCCTTCAGGATCTGCGCGTCGTCGGAGTAGAAGACGCCCGGATAGGCCATGAAGAGCTTGAAGCTCGTGATGCCCTCGTCGGGCAGGGCGCGCATCGCGGCGAGGGAGTCCGCGTCGACTCCGCCGATGATCTGGTGGAAGCCGTAGTCGATCGCGCAGTTGCCCGCGGCCTTCTCGTGCCAGGCTGCGAGGCCGTCCTGGACGCGCTCGCCGTACCGCTGCACCGCGAAGTCGATGATCGACGTCGTCCCGCCGTGCGCGGCGGCGCGCGTGCCCGTCTCGAAGGTGTCGGATGCCTCGGTCCCGCCGAACGGCAGCTGCATGTGCGTGTGGGCGTCGATACCGCCGGGGATGACGTACTTGCCGGTCGCGTCGATGACGCGGTCGACCCCGGCCGAGACATCCGTGCCCAGCAGCCGGCTCCCGGGCTCGAGCAGCGCGACGATGCGCTCGCCGTCGACCAGGACGTCGGCCTCCGTCCGGCCGGTGGCGCTCACGACGGTGCCGCCGGAGATGAGGGTGGTGGTCATGCGTGGCTCCTCTGTGGTCGTCGGCGGGTCAGGGCTTCGCGATCCGGGCGTAGGAGTCGGGCCGGCGGTCGCGGTAGAACTGCCAGTCGTCGCGCATCTGGCGCACCATGTCGAGGTCGAGGTCGCGCACGAGCAGCTCCTCGTGCTCGCTCGAGCCGCGCTCGCCGACGAAGTTGCCGCGGGGGTCGATGACCTGGCTCGTGCCGTAGAAGTCGACGGCGAGCTCGCCGTACTCGTTGTCCTCGCGGCCGACGCGGTTGGGCTGCAGCACGAAGTAGCCGTTCGCGACGGCCGCGGCGGGGCCTTCGACCTCCCAGAGCCGGTTCGAGAGGCCGGGCTTGGTGGCGTTCGGGTTGAACACCAGGTGCGCGTCGTTCAGGCCGAGCTCGCGCCAGCCCTCGGGGAAGTGGCGGTCGTAGCAGATGTACATGCCGACCCGGCCGACGGCGGTGTCGAAGACCGGGTAGCCGAGGTTGCCGGGGCGGAAGTAGAACTTCTCCCAGAACCGGTCGAGGTGGGGCAGGTGGTGCTTGCGGTACTTGCCGAGGATGGTGCCGTCGGCGTCGACGAGCACCGACGTGTTGTAGTACACGCCCGTCTCGGCCTCCTCGTAGATCGGCAGCACGGTGACCATCCCGAGCTCCTTCGCGAGGGCGGCGAAGCGCTGCACGATGGGCCCGTCGGCCTGTTCCGCGAAGCGGTAGTACTTCTGCTCCTGCGTGATGCCGAAGTACGGCCCGTAGAACAGCTCCTGGAAGCAGATGACCTCGGCTCCCTGCGCCTTGGCGTCGCGGGCGAACTGCTCGTGCTTGTCGAGCATCGAGTCCTTGTCGCCGGTCCAGGTGGTCTGCGTGATGGCCGCGCGGACGATCGTCATGGTGCCTCTTCCCGGTCGGTCGGCGTCGTTGCCGTCCGCCGGCAGGCGGTGGTGCTCTGTGCCTACCGGGCGTCGGGTGACGCCGAGAGGTGGTGCCGAAGTCTGGTGCCGAACGGGTCGTGCGATCCCGTTCTGTTATTGTTCGGCTTGAACATTTCCCTTTTGTTACCCAGTGTGACGTTGTGGTTACTCATCCTGTCCCTCCCTGCGATCGGAGGCAATGGTGATGTCAGGTATTCGTGTGGACATCTCCGAGCTGCTCGCACTCGCGGGCTTCGACGACCCGACGCCGAAGGGCATTGCGGGAGACCTCGCCCGGCTCATCAACGCCGGCGAGCTGCGGCGCGGTGACCGGCTGCCGACCGTGCGCGACCTCGGCGCCGCCCTCGACGTGAGCCCCGCCACGGTGTCGCAGGCCTGGCAGGCGCTGGCGCGGGCGGGGCTCATCGCCTCCCGGGGCCGCGCCGGCAGCTTCGTGCAGGGCCAGGGGCCCGGCGGCCCTGCCGCACGCATGCGCGGCATGGCCGCCCCCGACGATCCCGTCCGCCTCGACCTCTCCCGCGGCACGCCCGACCCGCTCCTCCTGCCGGCGCTCGGCCCGGCGCTCTCGCGCGTCTCGGCGAACGCGGCGACCGGCAGCTACCAGGCCGAACCCGTGATCCCGGCGCTCGCCGCGATCCTCCGCGACTCGTGGCCCGGCGACGCCGAGCAGATCGTCGTGGTCGACGGCGCACTCGACGCGATCTCGCGCACGCTCGAGCAGGTCGTGCGCTTCGGCGACCGCGTCGTCGTCGAGCATCCGGGCTTCCCGCCCTTCCTCGACCTGCTCGACGTGCTGGGCGCCGAGGCCGTGCCGGTCGCGCTCGACGAGCACGGCGTCCTGCCCGGCGCGCTGGCGGAGGCGCTGACGCTGAAGCCCGCGGCGCTGCTCCTCCAGCCGCGCGCGCAGAACCCGACCGGGGCGTCGATGACGCCCGCCCGTGCCGACGAGCTGGCGCGGGTCATCCGGTCGGCGGGCGACGACGCGGCCGGGCTCGTCATCATCGAGGACGACCACTCGGGGCTCATCTCGAGCGAGGGCGATGCGACGCTCGCGACGAGCCTGCCCGACCGCGTCGTGCACGTGCGCAGCTTCTCGAAGTCGCACGGGCCCGACCTCCGCATCGCCGCCGTCGGCGGACCGCGCGACCTCGTCGAGCGCGTCGTCGCGCGGCGCATGCTCGGCCCCGGCTGGACCAGCCGGATGCTGCAGTCGATCCTCGTCGACCTGCTGACCGACCGGTCGGCGATCGAGACGGTCGCCGACGCGCGCCGCGCCTACGCCGCCAGGCAGCGGGCGCTCGGCGACGCGCTCAGGGCCCGCGACGTCGCGGTCGCGCCCGCCGACGGCATCAACCTCTGGATGCCGGTGCTCAGCGAACGCTCGACGCTCGTGCAGCTCGCGGCCTCCGGCATCCGGGTCGCGGGCGGCACGCCGTTCCTCGCGGCCGCGAACGGCGGCGCGGAGTCGGCCGCCCACGGTCGCGGCACCCCGCGCTCGCGCGACACCCCCGACTACGTGCGGGTCACCGTCGGCATGGTCCGCGACGGCGCCGACCCGCTCGCGGATGCGCTCGCCACGGCCGCGCAGCACCGGGTCGCCGGCGGGTACTGACCGGGCGCCTCGGGCCTGCCGCCGCTCGTAGGCTGGTGGGATGCGGATCACGGTGCTGGCGGGAGGTGTCGGCGGGTCGCGGTTCGTGGGCGGCCTCCGGGAGGAGGTGCGCCGCCGCGCGGAGGCGGGCGGCGAGCCGGCCTCGATCGACGTCGTCGTGAACACCGGCGACGACCTCTGGCTCGCGGGCGTGCGGCTCATGCCCGACTTCGACTCGCTGCTCTACGCGCTCGCGGGCGTGAACGACACCGAACGCGGGTGGGGCCGGGCCGGCGAGACCGAGCGAGTGGCCGCCGAGCTCCGCGAGTGGGGCGTCGGCTGGCCCTGGTTCACGCTCGGCGATCTCGATCTCGGCACGCACCTCGCGCGCACCGCGTGGCTCCGCGAGGGCCTCACGCCGACCGAGGTCGGCGAGCGGCTGCAGCGCCGGTGGGAACTCGGGGTGCGGCTGCGGCCGGCGACGGACACGGAGGTCGACACCCACGTCGAGGTGGCCGACCCCGACGAGCTCGACGGCGTCCGCAGCCTGCACTTCCAGGAGTGGTGGACGCGGTACCGCGCCGCACTCCCGGCGCTCGCATTCCGTCAACGGAATATCGAGCACGCGCGGCCGGCGCCGGGCGTCGTGGAAGCGCTGCTCGGTGCCGACGCCGTGCTCCTCGCCCCCTCGAACCCGGTCGTCTCCATCGGCACGATCCTCGCGATCCCGGGCATCCGCGAGACGCTCGCCGAAACGCACGCGCCCGTCGTCGGCGTCTCCCCAATCATCGGCGGCCGAGTCGTGCGCGGCATGGCCGACGCGTGCCTTACCGCCATCGGCGTCGACACCGATGCCGCCGCCGTCGCCCGTCACTACGGGTCGCGTGCCCGGGGCGGCATCCTCGACGGGTGGCTCGTCGACGAGACGGATGCCCCGGCCGCGGCGTCGCTCGCCGAAGCGGGCTTCGCGACCCGCGCCGTGCCGCTGTGGATGCGCGACTTGGATGCGTCCGCCCGTCTGGCGGGCGACGCGCTCGACCTCGCCGCCGATCTCGCCACGGGCCTCGCGGCGGGCGCCGCGGACTAGGATCGAGGCAGACCACCGGTCGGGTTTGACCGGTGCCGTGCGCCCGGGATTGGGCCGCGAGTCCTCGTTCACGTCGAGCCGTCTCCTCGCCTGCCCGGAGTCCCGCATGCCGATCCCCGTCCGTCGCCGCCCCCGTCGGCGCTCACTCCTCGTCGCGCTCTCCGCGACCGCGCTCCTCGCCGGCTGCGCCGCACCGGCCGCGGGCGACCACGACCCGGCGGCGGAGGCCGACACCGGGTCATCCGGTTACCCGCTCACGGTCGACAACTGCGGCACCGAGGTGACCTTCGAAGCCCCGCCCGAGCGGGTGCTCACGGTCAAGAGCTCCACGCTCGAGCTCATGCTCGCACTCGGGCTCGGCGACCGGATCGTCGGCACCGCGTTCAGTGACGGTCCCGTGCCGGAGGCGTACGCCGACGACGCATCCGGTCTCCCGGTCGCCTCCGACAAGGTGCCCTCGCAGGAGGCCACGCTCGCCCTCGAGCCCGACCTCGTCTTCGCGGGGTGGGAGTCGAACTTCTCGGCGGAGGGGGTCGGCGATCGCGCCGCGCTCGAGGAGCTCGGCGTGCGCACCTACGTGGCCCCGGCCGCCTGCAAGGCCGAGGGGTACATGCCCGACCCGCTCGACTTCGACGAGGTGTTCCGCGAGTTCGAGGAGGCAGGCGCGATCTTCGGCGTGCCGGAGGCCGCCGCCGACCTCGTCGCCGCCCAGCGCGACGCCCTCGCCGCGATCGAGCCGAACGCCGAAGGCCTCACGGCGCTCTGGTACTCCTCCGGCAGCGACACGCCGTACGTCGGAGCGGGCATCGGGGCACCCCAGATGATCATGGAAGCCGCCGGGCTCGCCAACGTCGCGGCCGATGTGCACGACACGTGGACCTCGCTCAGCTGGGAGGCCATCGTCGACGCCGAGCCCGACGTCATCGTGCTCGTCGACGCGGCCTGGAACACCGCCGAGCAGAAGATCGCCCTGCTCGAGCAGAACCCCGCGACGGCCGCACTGCCCGCGGTACGGGAGCGGCGCTACGTGGTCGTCGACTTCCCGGCGACCGAGGCCGGGGTGCGGAACGTCGACGCGGTCGCGTCGATCGTGGAACAGCTCGACGCCCTGGCGGCCGGATGACCCGCTCCGCCACCGCGTCGGATCGACCGGTCGCCTCGATCGGGGCGGAGCGGCCGGGCGGCCCCGACCGCCCGACCGCCCGACGCCCGCCGGCCCGGCGGGCCTCGCGCCGCGCGTGGCCCTGGCTCGCCGGAGGCCTCGGGCTCGTCCTGCTCGCGGCATCCCTCGTGATCGCGATCACCATCGGCCCGGCCGCGCTCACGCCCGCCGACGTGCTCTCGAGCGTCGCCGCCCACCTCGGCCTCGGCGAGTCGTCGCTGCCGCCGCTCCGCGACGCGATCGTGTGGGAGCTCCGGGTGCCTCGGGTGCTCGCGGCCGCGGCGGTGGGCGCGGGGCTCGCGCTGTGCGGCGCCGTGATGCAGGCCGTCACCCGCAATCCGCTCGCCGACCCGTACCTCCTCGGCCTCTCCTCCGGCGCCTCGGTCGGCGCGGTCGTGGTCATCGTGCTCGGGCTCGCCGTGGTGCTGCCGCTCGCGGCGTTCGCCGGTGCGCTCGCGGCGCTCGCGGCGACCCTCGGCCTGGCGCTCGCGGCCGGTCGCAGCGCCGGAGGCGTGGGGCGCGCGGGGCGCCTGAGCCCCACGACCACCGTGCTCGCGGGCGTCGCGGTCTCGAGCGTCTTCGGCGCGGTCACGAGCCTCGTCATCTTCTGGAGCGCGACGGGCGACAGCTACCGCGAGATCCTGAACTGGCTGCTCGGGTCCCTCGCCGGCACCGACTGGACCTCGGTCGCGATCGCGGGCGGCGCGCTCGTCGTGATCGGCGTTCCCCTGCTCGCGAGCGCGCGCACCCTCGACGCCTTCGCCGTCGGCGAGACCGGCGCGGCCGCCCTCGGCGTGCACGTCGGACGTGCCCGCGCCCTGCTGCTCGCAGGCACCGCGCTGCTCACCGGCGCGCTCGTCGCCGTGAGCGGGTCGATCGGCTTCGTCGGGCTGGTGCTGCCGCACGCGGTCCGGCTCGTCACCGGCCCCGGCCACCGCGCGCTGCTGCCGCTGTCGGCGCTGGCCGGCGCCGTCTTCCTCGTCTGGGCGGACACCGCGGCGCGCACCCTGTTCGACCCCCGCGAGCTTCCTGTCGGCATCATCACGGCCCTCGTCGGCGGACCGGTCTTCGCCTGGCTGCTGCTGCGCACGAGGCGTCTCGCATGACGCCCGGCCTCGACCTCGACCGCGTCCGCTTCACCCGCGGCGGCCGCACCATCATCGACGGCGTCGACGCGACGATGCCGTCCGGCGCGCTCACCGCCCTCGTCGGACCGAACGGCGCCGGCAAGACGACCCTGCTGCACCTCGTCGCGGCGATCGAACGCGCCGACGACGGGGAGCTCGCGTTCGCCGGCACGTCGCTCGGTCGGATGCCTCGGCGCGAGCGCGCCCGCGTCGTCGCCCTCGCCGAGCAGCAGGCCGAGGTCGACCCGCAGCTGACGGTCGAGGCATCCGTGCTGCTCGGCCGCACCCCGCACCTCGGCGCGTTCTCGGCGCCCGGACCGCACGACCTCGACCTCGCATGGCGCTCGCTGGAGGCGGTCGGCGCCGCCGAGCTCGCCGGCCGCCCCCTCGGCTCGCTCTCCGGCGGCGAGCGCCAGCGCGCCACGCTCGCCCGTGCCATCGCGCAGGAGCCCTCGCTGCTGCTCGCCGACGAGCCCACGAACCACCTCGACCTCTCGGCGCAGCTCGTCGCGCTCGACCTGCTCGCCGGGCTCGCGCGCGGCGGCCTGACCGTCGTGGCCGCGCTGCACGACCTCAGCCTCGCGGCCGCGTACGCCGACCACGTCGTCGTGCTCTCCGCAGGCCGGGTGGTCGCGGCCGGTGCGCCCGGCGAGGTGCTGACGGCCGAGCTCGTGCACGCCGTGTACGGCGTCCGCGCCGAGGTCATCGAGCACCCGATCACCGGGCGGCCGCTCGTCGCGGTCGCGAGCGTCGAGGCGTAGCGTGGACGTATGGCCGACCTGACCGACGCCCGCCGGACCCTCATCGACGGCATCGCCGCGGAGTTCCTGCACAACGCCCGGCACGGCCGGCGCCTCGTCGCGGTCGACGCCGCCTCCGCCGAGCAGGCGTCGCGGTTCGCCGACGACCTCGCGACCGTGCTGACCGCCCGGGAACAGCCGGTCGTACGCCGGTCGGTCGGCGTCGTCGACGAGGCGACGCTCCGCCGCGACACGGTCGAGCCGTTCCGCGCCGGCACCCTCGCGGGCGCCGACGGCGACGACGTGATCCTCGTCGTCGACGGGCACGGCGTGCTCGGCGACGCCGTCCGGGGCGTCTGGCACTTCTCGGTTTGGGTCCTCTCGGGTGACGAGCTGCCCGACTCGGGCGCGAACGTCATCGTCGACGCGACCGACGAGGACGCCCCGACGCGGTACTTCTACGACTACTGCAAGCTGCCGCCCAGCGTGAACCGGGCCGGCCTGCACTGAGTCTCGGCGCTCACCCGTTGCCGCCCGCCGCGTCGGGGTCTACCGTGTCAGGCACCGCACGTTGTACCCAGTTCGGGGGGATCTCATGGTCGACGTCGTCCAGCACCGCACCCGCAGGCTCGCGCTCCGGCGCGCCGTGCTCGCCCTCGCGGCACCGCTCGCCGTCGGGCTCCTCGCGCCGGTCGCGCCGGCCTTCGCCGACGGCGAGGGGCACGGCCGAGGCGGTGGCGGCGGGCGGCCCGACGCGACCCCGGTGGCGACCTCCGTCGGCACCGGCGGCGCCGTGACCTCGGTGGATGCCTCGGCCAGCCAGGTCGGCATCGATGTGCTGCGGCGGGGCGGCAACGCCGCGGACGCGGCGGTCGCGACGGCCGCCGCGCTCGGCGTCACCGAGCCGTACAGCGCCGGCATCGGCGGGGGCGGCTACTTCGTCCACTTCGACGCCGCGACCGGCGAGGTCACCACGATCGACGGCCGCGAGACCGCTCCGGCCGGCATGCCGACCGACGCCTTCATCGACCCGGCGACCGGCGCGCCGTACCGGTTCTCACCCGAGCTCGTGTCATCCGGCGTGGCGGTCGGCGTGCCGGGCACCCTCGCGACCTGGGAGGCGGCGCTCGACCGGTTCGGCACGAAGGACCTCAAGCAGGTGCTGCACCCCGCGATCCAGCTCGCGAAGCACGGCTTCCCGGTCGACGAGACGTTCCGCAGCCAGACCCTCGACAACAAGGCGAGGTTCGCCGCCTTCCCCGACACGGCCGAGCTGTTCCTGCCGGGCGGCGACGCCCCGCAGGTCGGCACCACGTTCCGCAACCCCGATCTGGCCGACACGCTCTCGCTCATCGCCAAGCAGGGCACGCACGTGTTCTACGAGGGGCCGATCGCCGACGAGATCGCCGACGTCGTGCAGCATCCGCGGAAGGATCCCGCCTCGCCGCTGCCGGCCCCGCCCGGCACCCTCACGGCCGACGACCTCGCCGCGTACGAGGTGATCGACCAGGCGCCCACGCACGTCGAGTACCGCGGCCTCGACGTGTACGGCATGGCGCCCTCCTCGTCGGGCGGCACCACCGTCGGCGAGGCGCTGAACATCCTCGAGAACCACGATCTCACGTCGGCGAGCACCGGGCAGGCGCTGCACCTCTTCCTCGAGGCATCCGCTCGCGCCTTCGCCGACCGCAACGCCTACGTGGGCGACCCCGCATTCGTCGACGTGCCCACCGAGACGCTGCTCAGCCAGGAGTTCGCGGACGCCCGCGACTGCACCATCGACCCCGACGCGGCGTCGACCCGGCCGGTGCCGGCCGGTGCGCTCGACGCCGAGGGCTGCGCGGCCGTCGCGTCCGAGGAGCGCGCCGACACCGAGAACGTCTCGACCACCCACCTCTCGGTCGTCGACCGATGGGGCAACGCCGTCGCCTACACGCTCACCATCGAGCAGACCGGCGGCTCGGGCATGACCGTGCCGGGGCGCGGGTTCCTGCTGAACAACGAGCTCACCGACTTCAGCACCGTGTACTCCGAGACCGATCCGAACCGCATCGAGCCCGGCAAGCGCCCACGATCGTCGATGTCGCCTACCATCGTGCTCGACGACGGCGAGGTGCGGTTCGTGCTCGGCTCCCCCGGCGGCGCGACGATCATCACCACCGTGCTGCAGATCCTCATGAACCGGATCGATCTCGGGATGACCCTCCCCGAGGCCGTGGCCGCGCCGCGAGCGTCGCAACGCAACGCGGCATCGACGCCCGCCGAACCCGGTTTCATCGCGGAGTACGCCGACGACCTCGCGCCGTTCGGGCAGGTGTTGGTGCCCTCGGGCGACCTGCTCACCTCCGCCGCGCAGATCGGCGCCGCGGCGACGATCGAGGTCGGCGACGACGGAGTCATGACCGCCGCCGCGGAACCCGTCCGGCGCGGCGGTGGCGCCGGCCTGGTGGTGCGGCCGGCGCGCTGATCCGCGTCCCCCCTCGACGTCGGCCCCTTCCGCACCGTACAGCGTGGCTCGTCTGGCGGTTGGGGGATCGGCATGGACAGGAATCGGATGACGCGGGGCTGGGTCTCGGCCCTCGCCGCGCTCGCACTCGTCCTGAGCGGCGCGCTCGTGACGGAACCGGCACAGGCGGACTCGCCGGTCGTGACCGTCACCGTCGCACCGGTCGACGAGGAGATCGAGTCGGGCGCGCGGGCCGTCTTTCGGATTTCGTACGCGTGCTCGACGCTCGTCGGCTTCTGCACCGGAGTCGTCGTCACCGCCGATCCGCCGCCCGGTGTCCAGCCGGGAACCGGTGAGGCGGTGCCGAACGTCGACGTCGCGTCGGCGACCGGCGGCGACGCCGTGGCCCTCGTGTTCTCGCCGCTGGCGGGCGGCACCTCGGGGGAGGTGCAGGTCAGCTGGGTGGTGCCGAACCCGGTGACCCTGCCGGGTACCGAGGTCTCCCAGTCCATCACGCTCGCCGCCGACGGACAGGACACGGCGACCGTGACGTCCGCGCCGCTCGCCGTCACCGCGACCCCGCAGCTCGCGGCGCAACTCGCCATGCTCGACCCCACCGACGAGACCGCCGTCGTCGTCGACCGGCCCGTGACCTACCGCGTCTACGACTGCAACCCGGGGGCGACCGGACTCGGCGCGCTCGGTTCGTCGACGGTCACCCTGACGCTCACCCTCCCGACCGGCGCTGTCGTCGACCCGGCCTCGGTGACGGGAGGCGGGGTCGTCTCCGGGGACACCGTCACCTGGACGGCGACCGATCCGATTGCGAACGGCTGCGACCTGCCCGAGCGGGCCTACGACGTCACCGTCACCTACCCGTCGGCGGTGTTCCAGCCGCCGCCCGCGAATCCGCCGGCCGTCTTCACCCGCACGCCCGCCCTGCACGTCGAGGCCACCGCGCTCGACGCCACCGTCCTGACGGCCGACGACACCGTCACGCACACGTTCGTGGGCCGGAGCGCGAACGACAACTACGGCTCGACGACGGTCTGGCGCGGCACCTCCGGATCCGACTGGGCGGCGCCGCGCGCGATCTCGCGGACCAACACCACGGAGATCTACGACTGGCGGCTCTACGGGTACTGGACCCTCAGCGCGATCGGCCCGCAGCCCTGGCCCGACCGCTACAACGTGATGGTGCACCAGAGCCGGATCCCCTGCGTGGTCGGGAGCACCGCGATCTCTCCGAACCCGACCGGCACCGATCCGCTTGTGGGCAACGTGCCGGGCGACTGGAGCGTGCCGGCGAACCAGTGCCAGACGCCCGGGTTCGAGGTGCTGTGGCTGAACCTCGACGAGTATTCGGCGTCCAAGGTGACGCAGGTGGAGGTGGTCACCTGGAACGGCTCGGCCGGCACGGTCTACAAGTGGAACCCGTCCGGTCCGATCGGCGGCGCGCTCGACCTCGCCGTGCACGCCGTGCCCGATGTCCGCGGCCCGACCCTCGTCGGCGGCGATGCCCCTGACCTCGGCGGCGAGTCGGAGACCGGCGAGGCCGCTTCCGCACCAGCGCTGGGCTCGGGTGACGGCCGCCTCGTCACGGGGACGGTCGACAGCCTCGGCGTCCCGGCCGGCGAGATCGTCACCGACGTGCGCATCGTGTACGACCAGGTGGACTACTACAACCAGGTGATGGCCACGATGCAGGGCCGGTCGACGCCCGCGTTCGCGACATCCGGCGCGACGCAGATGTTCAACAAGATCACCGCCATCACCTACAACGGCGGGTTCGCCTGGGGCACCACGCCGCCGCCGGTCGCGAACTGGTTCGGCGGCACCGACTTCTTCCAGTACGTCCGCCCGTTCATCGAGCCCGCCCCCGACCCGGTGGTGACGAAGACCGCCGTGGACCCGGTCTCGGCGCTGGCACCGGGAGATACCCCGCAGTGGCGGGTCCGGCTCGCGAACGGCTTCAACGGCACGCCCCTGAACCCGTACCTCGTGGAGGTGCTGCCGCCGGGGCACACCCTTGTCCCTGAGTCGCTGACCTGGACGAACCTCGAGATGCTCGACGGGGTGCAGCTCGACTTCACCAGCTCGACGGTCGTCATCGACGGTGTCGAACGCACGGCGCTGACCTTCAGCTGGGCGCCCGAGCACGTGATGGACAACCCCAACGACGAGACGTCGCCCGATCATCAGTACTACGTCGAGGGGCGTCTCCCGACGCTGGAGCTGCGGACGCAGCTGCCGCAGGCCATCGCCGACGGCACCCGCACGGGCAACGAGGCGAACCTCGCCTACCTCTTCGACGGCGTCGTGAACCTGCCCGTGCTCGACGGCGCACCGGTCGACGAGTTCGACCTCGACGAGGACGGAATCACCGCCGAGCGCGTGGCGCGCGCCTCGGTCGACTGGACCGCGGTCGGCACCGCCGGAGTCATCGCCGAACTCTTCGTGCGGGCGGGCGGCGCGACGGAGTGGACGAAGGCGGCGGCCATCGATGACACCTGGCGCACCGATGCGGCACCCATCGAGTACCGCATCCAGGTCGCCAACCGGGAGAACTACCGCGTGAACGACTTCGTGCTCTACGACGTGTTCCCGTTCATCGGCGATCACGGCCTGAGCGCCGAACTGTCCGGCGATCCGCGCGGCACGGAATGGGAGCCGGTCTTCACCGGAGTCACCTCGGTGCCAGACTTCGTCGAGCTCGCCTACTCCACCTCGACGACGCCCTGCACGCCCGAGCTGTTCGACGGCGATCAGGGCACCTGCGTGGATGACTGGACGACCACGCCGCCGGCCGACCTCGCCAGCGTCCGCGCGCTCCGCGCGACGGTGACCGAACCCTACGAGGAGCCCGACGTCGACAACCCGCCGCTCACCATCGACTACGGCATGGAGGTGCCGGTGCCGGCGGATGTGGCGCTGCTCGCCGTCCCCGCGCCGGCGCCCGGCGAATCGCCGGCCGACGCGAACGTCGCCTGGCAGGGCAGCCGTGTCAACAGCGCCGGCGAGGTCGTCGACCTCCTCCGCGCCGAGTCTGCGATCGCTCGCGTGTCGCTCATCGCGGGCGGGCTCTCGGGGGTCGTGTGGCACGACGTCGACCGCGACGGTCTCCGCGAGGACGGGGAGCCGCCGATCGCGGGCGTGCCGGTGGAGCTGCTCGATGAGACGGGGGAACCGGTCGTGGGCCCGGCCGGGGCGGTGGTGACGCTGACGGATGACTCGGGCGCGTGGGCGTTCGAGGCGCCGATGGGCCGCTACCTCGTGCGCTTCCCGACCGCCACGGACGGGCTGCCGCTCACGGTGCAGCGTTCGGCCGAGGCCCTCGGCTCGGATCCGGCGGCCGACGGCGTCGCCGGCCCGTACGACGTCACCGCGGCCGCACCCCTGGTGACGGGCATCGACGCCGGGTACGGCCTCGTGCCCGCCCCCGGCCCGGCGCCCGCGTCCCTGCCGTCGACCGGTGTCGATGCGCTCGCGTGGGCCGGTCCCGCCGGCCTCCTCGTGCTGCTGGGGCTCGCGCTGGCTCGCAGTCGCCGGCGGTCCGCGGCGCGACCGTAGCGCGCCGCCGGCGCCGGTGACCGTCGCGCGGGCGCGGGCGCGGGCGCCGGCGCCGACGCGAGCCGAGCGCCTGCGGCGCTAGCCGCGCGCCCGCAGCCGCGGCGCGAGGTCGCGCTCGAAGAGCTGCATGAACCGGCGCTGGTCGTGGCCGGGCGCATGGAACACGAGGTGGTCGAAGCCCCAGTCGATGTACTGGCCGATCTGCGCGACGACCTCGTCGGGGTCGGTGCCGACGATCCAGCGCTTCGCGATCTGCTCGATCGGCAGGGCGTCGGCGGCGCGCTCCATCTCGACGGGGTCGGTGATGTCGTGCTTCTGCTCCTTCGAGAGCGAGAGCGGCGACCAGAACCGGGTGTTCTCGAGCGCGGCCTCCTCGGTCTCCTCGTACGACACCTTGATCTCGATCATCCGGTCGAGCACGTCGTACGAGCGGCCGCCCGCCTCGACGCCCTCCTTGACCGCGGGGATGAGCTGGTCGACGTAGAGCTCGGCACCCTTGCCCGAGGTGCAGATGAAGCCGTCGCCGGCGCGGCCGGCGTACTTCGCGACGGTCGGGCCGCCGGCGGCGATGTAGACCGGCACCGGGACATCCGGCCGGTCGTAGATGGATGCCCCGTGCGTCGAGTAGTACTCGCCCTTGAAGTCGACCTGGTCGTCTTCGGTCCAGAGGGCGCGCATGAGGCGCACCGCCTCGCGGAGCCGCGCGAACCGCTCGCGGAACTCGGGCCAGTCCTGCTCGCCCGCGCCGCGGAAGCCGGTCGCGATCTCGTTGAGCGCCTCGCCCGTGCCGAACCCGGCGATGATCCGCCCCGGGTAGAGCACGCCCAAGGAGGCGAATGCCTGGGCGAGCACCGCGGGGTTGTAGCGGAACGTCGGCGTCATCACGCTCGTGCCGATGCGGACCGACGACGTGCGCTCGCCGACCGCCGCCATCCAGGTCAGGGAGAACGGCGCATGCCCGCCCGCGTGCCGCCAGGGTTGGAAGTGGTCGCTCGTCCAGACCGATTCGAAGCCGTGCGACTCGGCGGCGACGGCGAGCTCGACGAGCTCGCGGGGGTCGAACTGCTCGGCGGAGGCCTTGTATCCGAGGGTGAGGCTCATGCTGCGATCCTTCCACAGGGTCCGCGGCGAGCATCTCGCTTCGGACGGATCAACCGATCGTGCCGTCGGCGAGCGCGGCGACGACGTGCGCGGTGTGCGTGCCGGTCCCGAGGCCGATCGCCTCCTCGAGCGCGGCGAGCGTGTCGACATCGCGGCGGAGCCGGGCGGATGCCTCGAGCCGCACGAACCCGGCGCGTTCGTGCTCCGCGGCGGAGTCCGGCCCGAACCGGGGCGCGAACGCGGTTCCCGCGAGCGCGGTGGCGAGCGTCGTACCCGTGCCGTCGGCGTCGGGCACGAAGGCGAGCGGATGCCTCGCCGCCCGATCGAGCGCGTCGTCGAGGTCGCCCGGCCGGAGGCTCGGCACGTCGCCGAGGAGCACCGCGAGGTCGCCCGCCCCCGTCGCCCGGGCGTGCTCGATGCCGAGCGCGATCGCGGCGGTCAGCCCGCGGGGCTCGCCCTCCCGCACGAATTCGAGGCGCGCCCGGCGATCCGGGCCGTCGAGTTCCGGGCCGGCGCGGCCTGCGTCGCCTGCGTCGCCGCTTCCGACCACGACGACGCGTTCGACCCGGTCCGCCGCGAGCGCCGCGTCGATGGCGTCCGCCGCGAACGCCTCGGCGAGCGCCTCCCGGGCCGCGGGCGGCACGTGCGGCGCGAGGCGGGTCTTCGCGCGGCCGGGAGCCTTGACGGGCACGACCACGGTCCAGGCCGCGCGGTCCGTCGCAGCCGTCATCGGCTGAGCCCCGGCAGGACCTCGCGACCGAACACCTCGAGGAAGCCGGCCTGCTCGCGACCGACGTTGTGCAGGTAGATGCGGTCGAAGCCGAGGTCGAGGTAGCGCTGGATGCCTGCGCGGTGCCGGTCGGGGTCGGCGCCGACGAGCATGCGGCCGGCGAAGTCCTCCGGCCGCACGGTTCGGGCGAAGTGCTCGACGTCGTACGGCGATCGGAGGTCGCCGCGGGGGGCGCGGAGCCCGGCGATCGGCCACTCGCGGAGGGCGTTGCGCATCGCCTCTTCGTCGGTCGGCGCCCAGGACAGGTGCAGTTGCAGGACCCGAGGCATCCGCTCGGCGTCGCGACCCGACTCGCGCGCGCCCTCGGCGAAGCGCTGCAGCAGCACCGCGAGCCGGTCGGTGGGCGCGCCCATCGTGATGAGTCCGTCGGCGACGCGGCCGGCGCGCTTCGCCGTCACCGGGCCGCCGGCCGCGACGAGGATCTCGGGCGGCGTCTGCGGCATGGTCCAGAGCCTCGTCGACTCGAGTTTGAAGTGCTGTCCCGAGAAGCGGACGTCGCGGCCGGCGATCGAGGCCGCGAACAGGCGCTTGATGAGCTCGACCGCTTCGAACATGCGCTCGATGCGCTCGGGCGGCTCAGGCCAGTACTGACCGACGACGTGCTCGTTGATCGCCTCGCCCGAGCCGATGCCGAGCCAGGTGCGGCCGGGATGCATCGCCGCGATCGTCGCGCTCGCCTGGGCGACCACGGCGGGATGCATCCGGAACCCGGGTGTCGTGACCCCGGGCCCGAGGTCGCCGGTGGTCCGCGGCGCGATCGCCGCGAGGACGCTCCACACGAACGAGCTCTCCCCGTGCGCGGGCAGCCATGGCTGGAAGTGGTCGCTCGCCATGACGCCCGTGAACCCGTGACGTTCGGCGAGCGCGGCGAGTTCGACCGCCTCGGCCGGCGGGAACCGCTCGAGCATCGCGGCGTAGCCGATGTGCGCAGGCATGGGTCAATCCTGCCCTGCCCGCGACGCGGCGGGGGCGCGAGCCGGGCCGTGCGAGCCGGGCTCAGCCGCGCAGCGGCCCCTCGGCCTGCGCCTCGTCGAACCCGGCGCGGTAGCCCTCGTCGTACGCCTCGTCGGCACCCTGCCGGAACAGGTCGCGCTCGGCCGGCCGCTGGATCGACCGCGCACCGGGCAGATCGAGCTCGCCCACGAACCGCCCGAGGCCGCGCACCACCGCCACGGGCACGCCCGCCGACTTGCCCTTCACCAGCTCGGCCGCGCCGGCGATCTCGTCGGCCACGCACGGCATGGTCACCGCCAGGGGCTTGCCCGAGGCATCCGCGGTGCCACGCAGGTCGTCGAAGACGTGCACCCCGGCCGCGCCGATCGCGAGGTCCGTCTGCCCCTCGCGCCACGGGCGGCCGAGGGTGTCGGAGAGGATGACGCCGACCGTGCGTCCGGTGAGCGCACGGAGGCCCGTGGCGAGCGCCCGCGCGGAGGCATCCGGATCGACCGGGAGCAGCAGCACCGTGCCGTCGGGCGCGTTCGAGGCATCCACCCCGGCGGCCGCACCGATGATGCCCTGCCGGTTCTCGACGATGCGGGTGACGCCGCCGTCGTGCTCGCGCGTCGCGACGACGCGCACCGTCTCGTCGGTGATGGCCTGCTCGCGGTCGGCGGCCTGCACGATGCGGCCCTCGGCCTTCGACACGATCTTCGAGGTGACGACCAGGATGTCGCCGTCCTCGAGCTCGGTCGCCGCGGCGATGACCGCCGCCAGATCGGCGCCGGGCCCGATCTCGCCGATGCCCTCGACGCCTTCGACGCTGAACCCCATCTGCACCCCCGAACGGTCGATCACCATCATGGCAGCAGGTAGCATCCCGTGCATGACGACGGATGCCGGGCGTGCCCGCCGCGACACGACGACCGACGACGGACGCGACGAGACGCCCGTCGAGAAGGCCGATCGCAACTGGGGTGAGATCCTGCAGGAGCTCCGCGCCGTCCAGACCGGCACGCAGATCATCACCGGGTTCCTGCTCGCCGTCGCGTTCCAGCCGAAGTTCGCCGACCTCGAGCCCTACGAGGTGAGCCTCTACCTGGTGCTGGTCGTGCTCGCGGGCTTCGCGACGGTGCTGGGCCTCGCGCCCGTGATCATGCACCGCCAGCTCTTCGGGCTGCGCCGGAAGCCGAACCTCGTGGTGCAGGCGAACCGGCTCCTCATCGCCCTGCTCGTGGTGGTCTCCCTCCTCGCGGCGGGCGTGACGAGTCTCATCTTCGACGTCACCGTGAGCCGCACCGCCGGGTTCATCGCCCTCGGCGTCGCGCTCGTCGTGCTGCTCGTGTTCTGGACCGTTGTGCCGCGGGTGGGCAGGCGCCGCTGACGCGCTCCGTGCGTCGGCGGAGTTGCCTACGCTGGAACCCATGCGCATCGCGACCTGGAACGTCAACTCCATCCGCACCCGCCACGCCCGCGTCGTCGACTGGCTGGTGCGCGAGGACGTCGACGTGCTCGCGATGCAGGAGATCAAGTGCAAGCCCGAGCAGTTCCCGCACGCCGCCTTCGAGGCAGCGGGGTACGAGGTCGTCGCCCACGGGCTCAACCAGTGGAACGGGGTTGCGATCGCGTCGCGGCATCCCATCGCCGACGTCGAGACGCACTTCCCCGGCCAGCCGGGCTTCCTGAAGGGCCATGAGGGCCCCGACCTGCCCATCGAGGCACGCGCCCTCGGGGCCACGGTCGAGGGCGTGCGGCTGTGGAGCCTCTACGTGCCGAACGGCCGCTCGCTCGGCGACCCGCACTACACGTACAAGCTCGACTGGCTCGCCGCGCTCACCGCGTACACGCGCACCGAGACGCAGGCGCATCCCGAACGCCCGTTCGCGCTCATGGGCGACTTCAACATCGCGCCCACCGACCTCGACAACGGCGACCCGATGGTCGTCGAGGGCGTCTCGACGCACGTCTCCCCCGCCGAACGCGAGGCGTTCTTCACGCTCCTCGACGCGGGCCTCACCGACCCGGTCCGCCCGCGCGTGCCCGAGGGGCTCTACACGTACTGGGATTACCAGCAGCTGCGCTTCCCCCGCAACGAGGGCATGCGCATCGACTTCATCCTCGGCTCCGCCGCGTTCAGCGAGGCGGTGACGGATGCCTCGATCCACCGCAACGAACGCAAGGGCGAGGCCCCGAGCGACCACGTGCCCGTGCTCGTCGACCTGACGCTCGGCGACGCCGACGACGAGGGCGACCTGCCGATGATCTTCGGGTGACGTCGGGTCCGCGACGCCCGCCTCGAAGCGATGGGATGCCTCGCCCTAGCCGCTCCGTCGGAGGCGCGCAACCCGCAGCGGGCTCGCAGTCCGCGCGCCTAGCATCGAGGCGATGACCACGGCACCCGACCGTCCGGCCGTCGACGACACGCTCGCCGGCGCGCGCCTCGACGACCGCTACGAGCTCGCCGCGCTGATCGGGCGCGGCGGGATGGCGAACGTGTACCGGGCCCGCGACACCGTGCTCGGTCGCGAGGTCGCCGTGAAGGTGTTCCGCGCCGCGGGCGAGCTCGACGACCCCGAGCGGCGGCGGTCGGAGACGGCGCTGCTCGCGAGCCTCACCCACCCGGCGCTCGTGATGCTGCACGACGCATCCCGCGACGCCCTCACCGGTCGCGACTTCCTCGTAATGGAACTCGTCGACGGGCCGAACCTCCGTGAGCACCTCGCGGCCGGCCCGCTCGGCGCCGACGACGCCGCGGGGATGCTCGTCGAACTGGCGGAGGCGCTGCACGTGATCCACGCGCGGGGCGTCGTGCACCGCGACGTGAAGCCGGCGAATGTGCTCCTCGCCCCGTCGGCGCTGCCGAACCGGCCCTGGCGGGCGAAACTCGCCGACTTCGGCATCGCCCGGCTCGTCGACGACAACCGCCTCACCGCCACCGGACGCCTCATCGGCACCCCGGGCTACCTCAGCCCCGAGCAGGTGCGGGGAGAAGGCGCCCGCGCCGCCTCCGACGTGTACGCGCTCGGCTTGCTCGCCCTCGAGGCGCGGACGGGCGAGCAGGCCTTCCCGGGGCCCGGCATCGAGGCGGCGAGCGCCCGGCTCGTCCACGACCCCCACGTGCCCGCGACACTCGGCCCCGACTGGCGGGCGCTCATCGTCGCGATGACCGCCCGTGATCCCGCGGATCGGCCGACGGCGCTCGAGGTCGCGGTGCAGGCGAGCACCCTGATCGGCGCGGAGCCCGCCGGGGCGTCGGGATTCGACGAGCTGACCCAGCGGGACCTCACCTCGCACCCAGCGCAGGAGCCGGGACCCGAACCGCATTCGAGCGAAGCGGCCCCCGAGGCGGACGAACCGACCGCCGCCACGAAGCTGCTCACCACGCCGGTGTCGACGTCGCCCGAGTCGGCGCGGGTACCGAGCGGCGCGGGACGCACCCGGCCGGCCGCGCACGCCGACTCCGGGTCCCGCGACGGCCGCGGCCCGAGCGGCCTCGCACGGTGGCTCGTGCCGGTCGTGCTCATCGCCCTGCTCGCGACCGCGGCGTTCGCGTTCCTGCCCGGACTCCTCGGCGCCGGTGGATCGGCACAGGAACCCGCGCTCACGCCGCTGCCCGTCATCCCCGGCGAGCTCGGCGTCCATCTCGAGCAGCTCGACGAGGCGGTGACCCCATGATCCGCCGTCCCGGCACTCGACGTGGGCAGGGCCTTCTCGCCCGCATCGCCCTCCCCGCGGTGCTCGTCGCCGCACTCGCAGGCTGCGCCTCCGATCCGCGCCTCTCCGCGGACGAGACGGTCGCGCTCCACGAGCGCGTGCTCGACGTCGCCGAGCGTTCCACGGGCGGCGACTACGCCGGCGCCATGGCCGAGCTCGCGCTGCTCGAGGCCGATGTCGCCGAGGCATCCGCTGCCGGCAGCCTGCCCGACGAACAGGAGGCCGACATCACCGAGGCCATCGCGCTCGTCCGCACCGACCTCGAGACGCTCATCGCCGAGCAGTCGGCGCCCGCACCAGCCGAGGACGCGGGCGACGACGGCGAGGACGCGAACGACGACGGCGGCAACGGCGATGACGGCGGCGGCAACGGCGACGAAGGCAACCAGGGCAAGGGCGGCGACAAGGGCAAAGGCAAGGGCAAGGACTGACGCATCCGGCTCGCGCCGCAGGCTCGCAGGATGCCCCACCTCATCGTTCCCGGCGCCGAGCTCGCCTACGAGGCGCACGGTCGCGCCTCCGATCCCGCCCTGCTGTGCATCCCCGCGGGAGTGGCCACGATGCGCATGTGGGACGAGCACCTCGCGGAGCTCGCGCGGACGCACTACGTGATCACCTACGACCCCCGTGGCTTCGGCGCGACGACCCACGATGCGGCGGTGCCGTTCGCGAACCATGACGACGCGCTGGCGGTCCTCGATCATCTCGGAGTGGCCCGCGCCACGCTCATCGGCGCGAGCCGCGGCGGCGGGATCGCGATCGACGTCGCCCTCGCAGCTCCGGAGCGCGTCGCCGGGCTCGTCGTCGTCGGCAGCGGCGCGAGTGGGTTCCCCGACGTCACGCCCACCGGCGCGGAGCAGCGCCGCTTCGACGAACTCGACGCGATCGATCCCGAGGCCGAGCCGGCGCGGCTCGTCGAACTGGAGACCCGGTTCTGGGCCACCGGGCCTGACCGCACGGACGAGGAGGTCGACCCCGCCTTCCTCCGGCGGGCGCACGAGCTGAACGCTCCGAACATCGCCCACGCGGCCGACGACGGCACGATCCTCCCGCTCGACCCGCCCGCGACCGGGAGGCTGGCGGAGATCGCCGTGCCCGCGCTCGTCCTGGTCGGCGACCTCGACGTCAGCGTGATGCGCGCCCGCGCCGCACACCTCGTCGCGGAGATCCCGGGTGCCGAGACCGCCTCGTTCCCCGACGCCGCGCACCTGCCGACCGTCGAGCGACCGGCCGAGTTCCGCCGCATCCTGCTGACCTGGCTCGACGAGCACGGTCTCTGAGGCGGCCGCCTACCGCGCGCGCCCGGTGAACCCCTGCATCGAGCGGTACACGCCGAAGCCCCCGCCGACCACCACGTCGAAGACCCGGGTCGGCAGCAGCGCACGGAGCGCGCGCGAGAGCCGGACCGTGCGCGGCAGCTCCACGAGCGGCTCGCCGCGGAGCATCGCCCGCCAGACCCGGTCGACCACGACGTCGGGCTCGAGGATCGGCGCGAGCAGCGGCCCCGTCGCGCCCGCGAACATCCCGGTCGCGATGTAGCTCGGCGTGACGGTCGTGACCTTCACGTTCGTGTGCCCCGCCTGGGCGAGCTCGACGCGGAGCGAGTCGCTCCAGCCGATGAGGGCCGCCTTCGACGCGGCGTACGCCGCCATCCGCGGGTTGCCGAGGGTGCCGGCGGCGCTCGCGATGTTCACGATGCGCTTGGCCCGGTAGGCGTCGGCGATCATGCCGGGGAGGAACTCGCGGGCGACGTACATCGGCGCGAGCGCGTTGACCCGCATCGTGGCCCGAGTGTCGTCGCCGTTGTCGGTCTCCCAAAAGTAGCGGTTGCCCCGCACGATGCCGGCGTTGTTGATGAGAATGTCGGGCGCGCCGAGGTCGTTCCGCACCTTCTGCGCATGCTTGGCGATGGCGCCCATCTCACCGAGGTCGACGACCTCGCTCCGCACGAGGGTCCGTCCGCGCGCCGCCTGCCCGAGCGCCTCGGCCGTGCGCGCCAGCGCGGATGCGTCGCGATCCCAGAGGGTGACGGCCGCCGCGCCCTCGGCGACCGCCCGCTCCGCGTAGCTGCGGCCCATGCCGCTCGCCGCACCCGTGATGAGCACCTTCGCGCCGCGCACCGTCCTCGCCATGGCTCAATTCTGCCGCGACGTGCGAGCATGAACGGATGCCGACTCCGAACGCCCGCCTCGTCGCCAAGACCGCTGAAGACACCGCCCGCTGGCTCCCCGTCGCCATGGCCGCCTACGAACGCGCGCGTATCGCCGCAGGTGACACGCCCGAGATGGCCGCGCGCGCCCGCGAGGCATCCGAGACGCAGTTCTTCGACGACGGCGTCGTCGCCGACGGCCACCTCCTGTTCACCGTCGAGGCCGACGGCGAGGAGGCGGGCTGGCTCTGGATCGGGCCGATGGAGAACCCCGCGAACTGGTACGTGTGGGATGTCGCGATCGACGAGCGCTTCCAGCGGCGCGGCCTCGGCCGGTGGACCATGCAGGAGGCCGAGCGCATCGCGCGCGAGCACGGAGCGACCGCGCTCCGGCTGAACGTGTTCGCGTACAACACGGGCGCCATCGCGCTCTACGAGAGCCTCGGGTTCACGCCGGGCGCCCTGCACCTGCAGAAGACGCTCTGAGCGACGGCGTCCGTATTACGCCGCGGGTCGTCGCGGGCTGACACCTCCCGAGCGCGTGGCTAGCGTCGAAGCATTCCCCCGTTTCGACCCGTCCGGGAGCCAGCATGTCGGCGAAGACCGCTCCGGAGAGCCCCACTGTCGCAGAATCTGCGGCAGGGCCCGGTGCTGCTGCGCTGCCCGTCTCGTTCGCGGGGCTCGGGCGATCGTTCCCGACCGCAGACGGCCGCCGGCAGGTCCTCCGCGACGTCGACCTCGACATCGCGGCCGGTGAGATCCTCGCCATCCTCGGGCCGTCGGGCTGCGGCAAATCGACGCTCCTGCGCATCGCCGGAGGGCTCGACCGGCCCACGTCGGGCGAGGTGCGCATCGGCCGTACGACGGTGGCGTCCTACGACGTCCGCTGCGCGGTGGGCTTCCAGGAGCCTCGCCTCCTGCCGTGGCGGTCGGTCGCCCAGAACGTGGCGCTCGGCCTCCCGCGCGGCACCGCCCGGCAGGCCGGTCGCGAGCAGGTGACGCGACTGCTCGAGCTCGTCGGTCTCGCCGACTTCGCCGGCCATCGGCCGCGGGAGATCTCGGGCGGCATGGCGCAGCGCGCCTCGCTCGCCCGTGCGCTCGCACGCAATCCCGCGGTGCTGCTGCTCGACGAGCCCTTCGGCGCGCTCGACGCGCTCACCCGGCTCAAGATGCAAGACCTCCTGCTCGACGTGCACGCGGCCGAGCCCACCACCGTCCTGCTCGTCACCCACGACGTCGACGAGGCCCTGCAGCTGGCCGATCGCATCATCCTGCTCGGCGTCGAGCCCGATGGCGAGGAGGCCGGCCCCGCCCGCCCGGGCGCGGTCGTCCGGCAGACGGTCGTCGTGCCGGGCTCGCGTCCGCGCGATCGCGGGTCGGCCGAGCTCGCCGAGCTCCGCGGGCGGCTCCTCGACGGCCTCGGCATCGACCGGCACGGCAGCGCCCGCGGCATCCCCGCGACCACCACCATCCCGGCCTTCCCTTACTGACCGCGTCCCCGACCCCACCCCGACCCCGACTGGAGCCCCCATGTCCCGCACCCATCTGCTCCGCACCGCGCTCGTCGCCGGTGCTGCCGCGAGCGCCCTCCTGCTGACCGGCTGCGTCGCCGGCGAAGGCCAGGCCGCGCAGCCGGCCGCGGCCGAGGCATCCGGCGACCCCGTCTCGCTCGAGGGCCAGACGCTCGCGATCGACTTCGCCACCTACAACCCGCTGAGCCTCATCATCAAAGACCAGGGCTGGCTCGAGGAGACCGGCCTCGAAGTCACCTGGGTGCAGTCGGCCGGGTCGAACAAGGCCAACGAGGCGCTGCGCGCGGGCGCCGTCGAGGTCGGCTCGACCGCCGGGTCCGCCGCCCTCCTCGCCCGTTCGAACGGCTCGCCCATCAAGGTGATCGACATCTACTCCCAGCCCGAATGGGCGGCCCTCGTCGCCGCGCCCGGCTCGTCGATCGACTCGGTCGACGACCTCCGCGGCAAGCAGGTCGCGGCCACCAAGGGCACCGACCCCTACTTCTTCCTGCTGCAGACGCTCGCCGCCGAAGGGCTCGAGCCGGAGGACATCACGGTGCAGAACCTCCAGCACGCCGACGGCTGGGCGGCGCTGCAGAACGGCTCCGTCGACGCGTGGGCCGGGCTCGACCCGATCATGGCCGGCGCGGAGCAGGCGGGCGCCACGCTCTTCTTCCGGAACGTCGACTTCAACAGCTACGGGTTCCTGAACGCCCGCGAGGACTTCATCGAACAGAAGCCCGAGGTCGCCCAGGCCGTCGTCGACGCCTACGAGCACGCGCGCGCGTGGGCCGCGGCGAACCCCGAGGAGACCGCGCAGATCCTCGCCGACGTCGCCGGCCTCGACCTCGCGGTCGCCACGACCGTCATCACCGAGCGGTCGAACCTCGACGTCGACCCCGTGCCGGGCGACGCGCAGGTCGCCGTGCTCGAGGAGATCGGGCCGATCTTCGTCGAGCTCGGCGACGTCGCGACGCAGGAGCAGGTCGACCAGGCCCTCGACACCCTGATCGACGACGAGTTCGTCACGCAGGCCGACCCGGCCCGCTTCGAGGACTGACCACCATGACGGATGCCTCGCACCCGATGCTCTCCACCGGCCCGGCGATCCACGACGGCGACGAGGTCCGGGTCGCCGTGAACGGCACGTCCACGGCGGTCGCGGCCGGGCGCGCCGCGGGGCGCGAGGCATCCGTCACTCCCTCGGCCGGCGCCGGCGCCGGCCGCCGGCTCGTCAACCGGCGCTGGTTCCGCATCCTCGGGGGCGCGCTCATCCCGGTCGCGGTCCTCACGGCCTGGCAGCTCGTGTCGACGAGCGGCCTGGTGCCGCTGTCGATGCTGCCGAGCCCCGAGATGGTGTGGCTCGCGGCCGTCGACCTCGCCGAGCGCGGACTGCTCGGCCTCTACGTCGCGATCTCCACGCAGCGGGTGTTCATCGGCTTCGCGTTCGGAGCGGCCATCGGCCTGGCCGTCGGCGCCCTCGTGGGGCTGTCGAAGCTCGGCGACATCCTGCTCGCCCCGACCCTCGGCGCCATCCGCGCGGTGCCGTCGCTCGCGTGGGTGCCGCTGCTCATCCTCTGGTTCAAGATCGGCGAGGAGTCGAAGGTCATCCTCATCGCCATCGGCGCGTTCTTCCCCGTCTACACGATCGTCTCGGCGGCGCTGCGGCACGTCGACCGTCAGCTGCTCGAGGCCGGCCGGGCGTTCGGCCTGCGCGGGGTCCGGCTGCTGACGGCCGTGCAGTTGCCCGCGGTCGTCCCCTCCGTGGCGTCGGCCCTCCGCCTCGCGCTCGCGCAGGCGTGGCTGTTCCTGGTGGCGGCCGAACTCATCGCCAGCTCGATGGGGCTCGGCTTCCTGCTGAACGACTCGGGTAACAACGGCCGTATAGACCGCATCTTCCTCGCGATCATCCTGCTCGCCGTGCTCGGCAAGCTCACCGACGCGCTCATCGGACTCTTCGAGCGCTGGGCGGTGAAGCGCTGGGCCTAGCCCGCCCGCGCTCCCTCCTCCGATCGCCGTGCACCGCTGGTGCGCGGCGATCGGTCGTTCCGGGGCCGGCGCGCCCGCTCTCGCCAGGGCCGCCGCATCCGCGCGCACGACGGCTGGCAGAAAAGTCGGTATTCAGTGTTGCTATCTACCGGTACTCGTGCTTACTATGTACCGGTAGTCAGCAACACCGAGTACTGGGTCTCACCAGCACCGAGTACCGGCTCATCACCGAGAGAAGGAAGGAGAGCTCCATGGGCAAGCAGATGACCGAGATGCTGAAGGGCACGCTCGAGGGCATCGTCCTCGCGCTCATCGCCGGGCAACCGGCGTACGGCTACGAGATCACGGCGCGGCTGCGCGAGCAGGGCTTCTCCGAGATCGCCGAGGGCACCGTGTACGCCCTGCTCGTCCGCATCGAGCAGCGGGGTCTCGTCGACGTCGAGAAGGTCCCGTCCGAGAAGGGCCCGCCCCGCAAGGTCTACACGCTCAACGCTCGAGGCGCGGAAGTCCTCGACGAGTTCTGGGGGACGTGGAGCTTCCTCGCCGAACGCATCGAACAGCTCCACCACCGAATCGACGACGCACAGGAAGCAGGGGAATGACCATGGCCGGCAAATGGTACGAGCTGATCACCGGATCGCTCGACGACAAGAAGGCGTACCGCCGGTACAAGGCCCGCATCGCGGCCCTGCCCGAGCCCTACGGCACCGCCGCGAAGGCCTTCGAGCGCTACCTCATGTACAACGGCGGCATCACCGACGGCGACCCCGGCGTGATGATCACGATGCTGAACGACTTCGCCGATCTCTGGGAGCGCGCCGCCGTCGACCAGACCCCCGTCGCCGACATCGTCGGTGACGACCCGGTCGAGTTCGCCGAGGCATTCGCCGCGGCCTACGCCGGCAAGCGCTGGATCGACAAGGAGCGCGCCCGCCTCACCGACACCATCCAGAACCTCGACCGGAAGGACGAACAATGAGCACCGCATCCACCACGTCCCCGCAGCCCGCCATCCGGGTGCAGGGCATCAAGAAGTCGTTCAAAGACCTGCAGGTCCTCCGTGGCGTCGACTTCGACGTCGCCCGGGGCAGCATCTTCGCCCTGCTCGGCTCGAACGGCGCCGGCAAGACGACCCTGGTCCGCATCCTCACGACGCTGCTGAAGGCCGACGCCGGCACCGCCACGGTGCACGGGTTCGACGTCGCGGCCAAGGCCAACGACGTCCGCCAGTCGATCAGCCTCACCGGGCAGTTCGCCGCGGTCGACGAGGTGCTCACCGGCCGTGAGAACCTCGTGCTGGTCGCCAAGCTCCGCCACCTGAAGAACCCGGGTGCCGTGGCCGACGACCTGCTCGCCCGATTCTCGCTCACCGAGGCCGGCGGACGCCGGGCCGGCACGTACTCCGGCGGGATGCGCCGCCGGCTCGACATCGCGATGAGCCTGATCGGCAACCCGCCGATCATCTTCCTCGACGAGCCGACGACCGGCCTCGACCCGCAGGCCCGTATCGAGGTGTGGGACACGGTGAAGGAACTCGCCCAGAGCGGCACGACCGTGCTGCTCACCACGCAGTACCTCGACGAGGCCGAGCAGCTCGCCGACCGCATCGCAATCCTGCACAAGGGCACCATCATCCAGAACGGCACCCTCGCCGAGCTCAAGCGACTGCTCCCGGCCGCCCAGGTCGAATACGTCGAGAAGCAGCCCACCCTCGAAGAGGTCTTCCTCACCCTCGTCGGCGACACCGGCGAGACCGACACCGCAGCCGGCGCCGCCGAGCCCGCACGAAAGGACTCCTGATGACCACGCACGTCCTGAGCGACACCCGCGTCCTGACGGGCCGCTCGCTGACCCACATCCTCCGCAGCCCCGACACCATCATCACCACCGCGGTCACCCCGATCGCGCTGATGCTGCTGTTCGTGTACGTCCTCGGCGGCGCCATCAACACCGGCACCGACGAGTCGTACATCAACTACATGCTCCCGGGCATCCTGCTGATCACGATCGCGTCGGGCATCGCCTACACGGCGTACCGGCTGTTCCTCGACATGCAGGGCGGCATCTTCGAGCGGTTCCAGTCCATGCCGATCGCGAGGTCGAGCGTGCTCTGGGCGCACGTGCTCACGTCGCTCGTGTCGAACCTCATCTCGGTCGCGATCGTCATCGGCGTCGCGCTGCTGATGGGGTTCCGCACCGGCGCCTCGTTCGGGGCCTGGCTCGCGGTCGCGGGCATCCTGATCTTGTTCACCCTCGCCCTCACCTGGCTCGCGGTCATCGCGGGGCTGTCGGCGAAGACCGTCGACGGCGCGAGCGCGTTCAGCTACCCGCTGATCTTCCTGCCGTTCATCAGCTCGGCGTTCGTTCCGACCGACTCGATGCCCGGCCCGGTGGCGTGGTTCGCCGAGAACCAGCCGGTGACCTCGATCGTGAACACGCTCCGCGACCTGTTCGCGCAGCAGCCCGTGGGCAGCGACATCTGGATCGCGCTCGCCTGGCTCGTCGGCATCCTCGTGGTGGCGTACGGCTTCGCGATCGCGGCCTACCGCAAGAAGCTCAGTTGAGCCTCGCGGCCCGCGCCGCGCACCACCCAGCAGAACGGGCCCCCTGCTCGCCGGATCGGCGGCAGGGGGCCCGTTCGCGTCTGCGCGCGGCTCACGCGCCGCGCTGGGTCAGGCGCGCGGTGCGGTCGGCTCGGGGGCGTCCGGCGCTTCGGGTGCGTCCGCCGCTCCGGGTGCGGATGCCACGGGCGCGCCGGCCTCGGGCACGACGCGCGCAACCGGCTCGGCCTCGACGAGGTCCACCTCGTCGTCGAAGTCGTCGTCGAACGGATCGGCCGCGGCCTCGCGGGCGGGCTTCGACAGGGCGCCGAAGCCGATGAGGGCGCCGATCAGGGCGAGTGAGACGACGAGCCCGACGATGCCGGCCGTGAGCAGCCCGCTCGAGACCACGATCGCCGACTGGCTGCCGTACACGTCGGCGGCCGTGCCGGTGCCGCTCACGAGGGCGGCATTCAGCGTGGCGTTCGCCGAGGCGGTCCACAGGGCGCCGACGACGGTGACGGCGGCCGACGCCACGAGGGTCACGGCGGGCACGATCAGGCTGACGGCGGGGGACGGACGGGATGCGGACATGAAGAGGCCTCGATTCGATGGCGTGCGGGATCCTCGCCCACGTTAGGGCCTCCGCCTATGCACCGGCTATGCCCCGAGCGGGGCGTGCGCCGGATGGATGCGTCCGGCGGCCCGGCCTCGTCGTGGATTCGTGCGTTCGCGCAAGATTCCCGCGCCGGGGCACAACCAATCGCAGCCGATTCGCTCCTAGCCTTGGAGAGGCGGCGATTCCGCCACACCCGCGCGCCGATGCCGGCCCGACCCCGAGGAACGGAGGTTCCGATGTCACAGACCACCATGGAGACGATCGTTGGCGAACCCGAGGTCCTCGAGGACGTCACGGCGGAGACCATCGCCCTCGCCCACGGCGTCGAGTCCGACCCGGCCTGGCTGCGGCTGAAGGAGTCGGCGACCCGGTTCCAGGCGCTGCAGGTGAAAGACGGCTCGGTGCCCGAGGCATCCGACCACGACGAGGCATCCTCGCTCGTCGACGCGATCGTCGACTCGGTGGCGGCGCTCGCGCCCCGCTTCCCGCATGAGGCGGCCTATCTCACCGCGCTGCAGGCCGACTTCCGGAAGTGGCAGGCCGAGGGCTTCGGCGTGCCCGACTTCCTCGACTCGCTCATTGAGTTCCAGCCGCAGCAGCACCGCATCGACGGCATCCGCCACCTCGTCGTCTTCCCGATGGTCACCCAGAACGGCTCGCCCGACCGGCACGTCGAGGCGCTCGTCGTCGAGACGATCTGGCCGGAGTTCATCGCCCACCTCGAGGCCGGCGACTACGGCAACAAGCTCTTCGTGAGCCTCCGCCTCGTCGACTTCACCCCGGGCTACGACACGAACTCGGCGGTGCTCTTCCCCGAGACCGTCGCGATGCGCGAGATCCCGCCGTTCACGTGGGGCGCCATCTTCCAGGACCGCGAGGCCGCACGGTACCGCCGGGTCGTGCGCGCGGCATCCGAGATCACGAAGCTCGAGCTGCCGGAGGACGCGGCGCGCCTGCTCGACGACCAGGAGCTCGCCGAGCGCACCTTCGTGATGTGGGACATCATCCACGACCGCACCCACATGCGCGGCGACCTGCCGTTCGACCCGTTCATGATCAAGCAGCGCATGCCGTTCTTCCTCTACTCCCTCGAGGAACTGCGGTGCGACCTCACCGCGTTCCGCGAGTCGGTGAAGATCCAGCGCAGCCTCGACGCGCGCCTCGCCGCCGGCGAGGAGCTGACCGAGGTCGAGGACCAGATGCGCACGACCGGCAAGCTCGTGCAGTACGCCGTGATCTTCGACCGCATCTTCCGCTTCGCGATCACCGGCTCGCGCGTCCGCAACTACGACGGGCTCGGCGGGCAGCTGCTGTTCGCGTGGCTGCACCGCAAGCACGTGCTCGAGTGGCGCGACGTCGAGCTCAGCTTCGACTGGGACGCCGTCGCCGATGCCGTCGTGGAGCTCGGCGACGCGATCGACCAGCTCTACTGGGAGTCGATCGACCGCCCGAAGACGGTGCACTGGCTGAAGGCGTACGAGCTCGTCTCGTCGGTCGTCACGCCGAACCCCGCCTCGGTGTGGGCCGAGGGGCTGCCCCGCGAGGTCCTCGCCGGCCCGCCGAAGGGGTACACCGACCTCGTCATGGACGACGAGTTCCCGCTGTCGATGTTCTACGAGGCCCTCGACAAGAAGATGAAGCCCGTCATCGAGTCCACGGTCGGCATCACGGCGAAGACGGATGCCTGAGCGCTCGGTCGCCGGCCGGACGGTGCTCATCGCGGGAGCGACGAGCACGTCCGGCCGCACCGTCGCGCGCGCCCTCCTCGAGGCGGGCGCGCGCGTGGTCGCCGTGGGCAGCGACCAGGGCCGCATCGAGACGCTCGAGCAGGAACTGCCCGGCGTGCTGGGCGAGGTGGCCGACCTCACCGACGGCGACGACGTGCTGGAGCTCGCCATGCGCGTGCACGCGGGCGTCGGCGCCGTCGACGGTGTCGTGCACCTCGTCGGCGGATGGCGGGGCGGGGGCGGCATCGCCGGGCAGACGAACGAGGACTACGACGTCCTCGCGCGCTCGTTCACCGCGCTGCGGTACCTCAGCCGCGCGTTCTTCGACGACCTCGTGCGTTCGCCGGCGGGCCGCATCGCCATCGTCTCCTCGACGACGGTCGAACGGCCGACGGCCGGCAGCGCCAACTACACGGCCGTGAAGGCGGCGAGCGAGTCGTGGATGCGATCGGTCGCCGACGGCTTCGCGAGAGCGGATGCCCCGGCCGCGGCCGTGACCTACCGCGTGCGCTCGCTCGCGGGGCTCGAAGGCGATCTGGCTGCCGCGGTGGTCGCCCTGTGGGAGACGGATGCCGCGGACCTCAACGGGTCGGTGACGACGCTCACCGCGTGAGGCTGCGTCGGCTCCGAGGCCGACGGACGCTCAGTTCGTCGAGCCGGTGACCTCGGCCGCGTACCCCCAGCATCCGGCGTCCTCCCAGCGGTAGTCCGCCCCGCCCGGGCTCGTTCCGTGCAGCGCCAACTCCCAGGCGGCGCGCTCGTCACCTGTGAGCTCGACGGGCATGGCGGCGAACGCGCCGCCCGAATTCGACCACCACTCCCAGTAGAGGTAGACCTGGCCGGCCGCGGCCATGCAGTCCCGGACGATCTGCTGGTGCGCGAGCCAGCGCTCCTGTTCGTCGGGCGTGGGGTACCAGTCGTCACCCGGGTCGGTCCCGTCGTCGGTCGGCACCTCCGCTGCGACGTCCTCGGCGAGCGGCTGGTCGCCTGGGGCTTCGGCAACCGCGGCCGCCGAAGCCGGGGCGGGCCCCGGAGCCACCACTGTGGCCGCTGCGGTCGCCACCGGCTCGGCACGGTCGGCCACGGAGATCGGCGGCACTGCACGGCGCGCGGCCGCGTCGACCGCGACGGCGGGTTCCGTCGGGCCTGCCGCGGGTGCCGAGGCGCCGGCGCAGCCGCTCAGCAGAACGACGGCGGCGAGGCCGATGACGAGACCGCTCGAGCGTGGCATCCGTGCCCCTTCCGCCGGGCCGCCCATCGGCGCGGTGCGCTCATGCTAGCGACGACGCGAGGGCCGGCGGAAGAGTGCTGGCCCTGAGGGGTACGGGAGTTCCCGTGGGCTAGGGCCGTGCAGCCGGATCGCCGTGCTGCAGCAGGCGGTCGGCCTCGAGCGCCGCCCCACGGCGCTTGGCGCGCCCGATCGCGAGCGCGAGGACGTACAGTCCGCCACCCGCCGCGAGCAGCAGCGCGCCCGAGAGCCACGTCCGCCCGGTCACGAGTTGCCAGGTGAGCAGCGCGAAGCCCGCGAGGAACACGACGCCGACCCACCACCAGCCGGCCCCGGCGAGCAGCACGGCGCCGGCGACCGCACCGACGGCGAGCGTCAGCGCGAGGAGCCCTGCTCCGATGAGCGTCGTGACGAGCAGCACCATCGCGAGCTCATCGGGCCCGTCCTCCAGGACCAGGAACGGCAGCGCCGAGCCGACCACCAGCATGGCGCCCAGCGCGGTGCTCACGGTCGCGCCGAGCTCCAGCCTCGTCCGCGCCCGCAGGGCCCCGCCGGGCGCGGGCTCCGACCGGTCGAGGGTCACCGACCAGACGCCCCAGACCGCCCAGAAGCCCCCGGCGAGGAGCACCCCGCCGAGCATCGCGAGCACCACGATCGGGTCAGGAGCGTCTGTGGCCGCGCCGAGGGCGTCGAGCACGCCCGCGACGACCATCGCGATCAGGAAGAGACCGACGCCGACGAGCGCGACCATGCCGAAGACGCGCTGGGCTCGCCGAGCCGGCGCCAGGTCTCGGAAGCGGGTGCGAGGTCGCGTTCAGTCGAACTCGCGGTAGTCGACGGCTCGCGCGCCCTCGGTCCAGCAGCCGCCGTGATCGAGCGGAGCGGCCTGGCCGGCGGCATCCGGCGACCCGAAGGCGGCCGTGTTCCACGCGGCGCGCTCGGCGTCGGTGAGCCCCGGCGGCATCGCCGGCGAGCCGTCCACGGCAGAGAACTCGGGGTTCCAGAACTCCCAGTAGCGGTACTCCTGACCGGCCTCGGCCATGCAGGCGCGGACCGCGTCCTGGAACTCGAGCCAGCGCTCCCGAGGGGTCGGCGCCGCGGGATCGCGTTCCGGCAGCGGCGCCGAGAGCGGCGTGCCGGCCGCCTTCGCCTCGTCGGCGACGCCTTGGGCCACGGCCTCGCAGCCGGGGTCCGACGATCCATCGGGAGCGGGCTCGGGCGCGCCGCGGAGCGCCGTCATCCACGCCGCCTGCGCTCCGTCGGACAGACCCGGCGGCATCGGGCTTCCGCCCTCCCACCACTGCCAGGGCAGGTACTCGAAGCCGGCGTCGCGCATGCACTGTCGCACGACCTCCTGCTGTCCGAGCCACTGCGATCGCGCCGTCTCCGTCACGAAGGCGGGGTCACCGGGGGTCGTGTAGGGGTTGTACGCGGGTGACAGAGGGTCCGCGGGGTCGGGATGCGTCGACTGCTCGGGTGCCTCGGGCGTCGGCGCCGGGGTCGGTGAGGGAGACGGATGCGGGGCAGCGGACGGCGGAGCCGTGCCGGGCTCGGGTGAGCCCGCAACGGGCGTGCCGTCGGTGTCGCCGACCTCGCTGCGTCCGTCGGCGACGACGCCGCCGGGCGCCGGATCCGTGGGTGCCGCGAGACCGATCTGCCCCCCGAGCGCCGCAGGGCCGGCGCCGTCACCGATCGCGGCGTACGCCCCGAACCCGGCGCCGACGGCGCAGAGGGCGACGACCGCCAGCACGCCGCCGGTGACGACGGCGCGCTCGCGCGATGCCCGGGCCGCCCCCCGCCGGGACGGGAGGAGACGCCGCCGGCGGTGCGTGGACACGGACATCCCGGCCACCATAGGCGGGGCGCTTGTCCCCCGCAAGGGGGGTAGCCCGCCCCGAGCCCGTCCCGAGCCCGTCAGGGCGTCGGACCGTCGGCGACCGCGGCATCCGTCTCGGCGTCGAGGGAGCCGCCCGCCGAGACATCCGCCGGCGACTGCTGCCGCCGGCTCAGCCACAGCAACGGCATCGCGAGCACCTGGATCGCCCCGCTCAGCACGAGCGAGCCCGGATACCCCCAGAGGTCGGCCGAACGGCCGAGCACCGGCTGGATCACCGCGCCGCCCGTGGAGCCGAGGAGCGAGTCGAAGGAGAGCACCGTCGCCCGCTGCTTCGACGGGATCATGTCGTTGAGATACGCCTGCTGCACCGGCCCCGCGGCCGCGTCGACGAGGCCCCACACGACGAGCAGCACGAGCGCGACCCAGAAACTCCTCGTGAGCCCGAGCGCCACGAGCACCGCCGTGCTCACGCCGAGGCTCAGCAGGATCGTCGTCGTCCGCCGCCGGAACCGGGCGCGCACCCACGGCGCCATCCAGCCGCCGATGACCTGCGACCCCGACAGGATGGCCGCCGCGAGACCCGCGATCGTGTACGCGCCCGAATCGCCCCACAGCTCGACGAGATACGGCTGGAGCGCGTAGAAGACGTAGAAGCCGACGCCCGACGTGAAGAACGACGCGAGCATGACGTACCGCACCGAGGGTCTTCCGAGCCCGTACTTCAGCGACGCGCGCAGCACCTCTCGGGTGGCCCGCAGCGGGTGCGCCCGCCCCTGGGGGGTGAAGCCGAGATCGCGCATGAGCACGGCGGCGACCACGAACATCACCACGAGGATCGCCGCGCGCACCACGAACGGCACGCCCAGGTTGGTCGCCTGCGCGAGCGCGCCGCCCGCGAGCGAACCGACGAACATGGCCGCACCCGAGAGCGCCATGCCGCGCCCGAACACGCGCTCGAGGTCGCCGCGGTAGCCCGTCGCGGCGAGCGCATCGACGAGCCACGCCTCGACGGCGCCGGAGAAGAACGTGAACCCGAGCCCGAGCAGCACCGACACGACCGCCCACGCCCAGAACGGACCCTCGACGACCCAGAGCAGGTAGTACAGCACCGTCGTGGTGGCGAGCGTGATCGTGCCGAGCAGGTACGACACCCGGCGACCGAGCGTGTCGGCGACGACCCCGGTGGGCACCTCGAAGATCACCATGCCGATCGAGAAGAACGCGTTCGCCGCGAACGCCTCGAGGTTGCTGAGCCCCGCGTCGAGGAGGAAGAGCGTGTTCACGCCCCAGATGAACGAGGCCGCGAGCGTATTGCCGATGAGGAGCGTGAAATAGACTCCCTGCACCCGGCGGGCGGCCGGATTCGCGTCGGTGCCCGTGGTCATCGGCATCCCCTCTCGGATCAGCGCCCATCCTGCTCCCTGCGGCACGCCGCGGCAACGGATGCCCCGCCCGGGCGCTAGCCTCCGGGGCATGGTGCGCTTCCTGATCCGGATCGCGATCTTCCTCGGTTCCGCCGCGCTCGGGCTCTTCCTGGCGTCCCTCCTCATCGGAGGCTTCCACGTCCACGCGGCCGGCTTCCTCTTCGCGATCATCGTGTTCGCGCTCGCCCAGTCGGTCATCGAATGGCTCGTCGAGCGTCTCTTCCACCGCTCCGCGCCCGCGGTCGCGGGCGTCGCGGGGCTGCTCTCGACCTTCCTCGCCCTGTGGCTCGCGACCCTGCTCTCCGACGGGCTCAGCTTCGACGGCGTCGGAGCGTGGATCCTCGCGGCCGTCGTCGTCTGGCTCGTCACCGCGATCGTCGGATGGCTCGCCACGAAGTTCCTGCTGGCGCGGACGGAGCGCAACCGTCGCTAGCATGCTCAGCACGGCCCGCCCCCGGGTCCGTCGCACCCCACCGGAGTCAGCCATGCGCAAGCGCACCGTCGCGCTCATCGTCACCGCCGCCGTCGTCGTCACCCTCCCGGGCGGCGTGTACTGGGCCGGGCGCCACCTCTTCCACGACCCCACCGCCCGCGGCGTCGACTCGGTGATCGGCGAGCTCGGCGGCACGCGCGTGCTCGGCGTGTTCGCGCATCCCGACGACGAGCAGACCGTGAACGGGCTGTTCTGGCGGGCGAAGCAGCGCGACGGCGCCTACACCGCGATGATCACGGCCACGCGAGGCGAGGCCGGGGAACAGTCGCCCACGGTCGGACGCCAGTCCGACCTCGGCGACATCCGCAAGGCCGAGGCGCTGAAGAACAGCTTCAACCTCGGCGTCGACCGCCACGTCGTGTGGGACTACCCCGACGGCGGCGTCCCCGACGTCGACGAGGACGAGCTCGTCGATCGGGTCGTCGCCGAGCTCCGCCGGGTGCGGCCCGATGTCGTCGTCGCCTTCTGGCCGGCATCCGGCGCCACCGGTCACGGCGACCACATGCGGATGGGCGAGATCACCGAGCTCGCGATCGCCGAGGTCGCCGCCTCCGACGGCGCCTACCGGGGTCCCGACCACCTCGTCTACACGATCAGCCCGTCGACCGCGCTCGCCATGTTCGGCGGCGAGACCGGCGCGTTCGTCGTCGACCACCAGCCCGACCCTGAGCTCGCGATGAGTGCCGAGGTGGGCAAGAAGCACGAGGGGTGGAGCATCCATGCCTCCCAGGCGAACTACCTGCAGGAGTCGTACCTGCTGCCGACTTGGCTGGTGTACCTGCTCTGGGATCAGGAGTTCTACCACGTGCGCGATCTCCGCACGGAACCGCTCGGCTGACCTCGACGCCGGGACGCGCACGACGACATGCGCGACGCAACCGCCGTCGGCCCGCCGCCTCGGGCAGACTCGAGGCGTGACCGAGACGCCGCAGTCCGCACCGACCGGCACCACCGGCCGGGACGCCGATCCGGGCGCGCCCGCCCGCGACGACGACGCCGAGCGCCGGACTCGCCGGCGTCGGCAGACGGTCGATGCGATCGCGGTGTTCCTGCTGTCAGCGGTGGCCGTGCTCACCGCATGGTGCGGCTTCCAGTCGTCGAAGTGGGGCGGCGAGATGTCGATCGCCTTCAGCCAGGCATCGAGCGCGCGGGTGCAGGCCGCCGATCACGCGAGCGGAGCCCGAGACGCCCGCGCCGCCGATCAGGCGATCTGGGTGCAGTGGGTGCTCGCCACCGACCGGGGCGACGCGGCGCTCGCCAGCTACATCGAGCAGCGCTTCTCCCCGGAGTTCCGGGTCGCGTTCGACGCGTGGAACGCCGGCGACCGCGAGGCGCAGGGGCCGTTCGCGATGCCGGAGTACGTGCCGCCCGGCGCGGAGGACGCGGCCGCCGCGAACGCCCGCGCCGACGCGAGGTTCGAGGCGGCGCTGCAGAACAACCAGCGCGGCGACGACTACTCCATCCTCACGGTGCTCTTCGCGCTCGTCCTCTTCCTCGTCGCGATCTCGCAACGCGACCTGCAGCCCTGGGTGCGCTGGACCCTGCTCGGACTCGGGGTCGCCGTCGCGGCGGTCGGCATCGTCGTGCTCGCCACGTTCCCCGTCAAGATCTGAGTGCCGCACGAGGCCCATGCCACGTTCCCGGCCGAGAATCCACCCCTTGACGGCATCGGATCCGCTGACGACCCTGAACGCGACCGGTGGTACCCGAACCACGAGTCCGGGCACATCTCCCGGTCCTGCAGAGTCGCAGGGAGAAGAGATCGATATGAAGACCAACCAACGGATGGCGGTGGCGTTCATCGGCGCCGCCGCGCTCGTCGCCACGGCCGGTGCACCCGCGTACGCGGCCGTCCCGACCGACACGGCGGAGTTGCGAGAGGCGGTGACGGTCGACGGGGTGATGGATCACCTCGCCGCCCTGCAGGACATCGCCGATGCGAACGACGGCACGCGGGCGAGCGGCACACCGGGCTACGACGCCTCGGTCGACTACGTCGCCGGGCTGCTCGAAGACGCCGGGTACGAGGTGACCGTGCAGGAGTTCCTGTTCAACTCGTTCCGCGAGCTCTCGGACCCGGTGTTCGAGCGCGTCTCGCCCGACCCGATGGCGTACGTCGCCGGTGAGGACTTCTTCACCGCCGAGTACTCGGGCAGCGGCGACGTCACCGCCGAACTCCAGGCGGTCGACCTCGTGCTGCCGCCGGGACCGGAGGCCGGCTCGTCGACGAGCGGCTGCGAGCCCGAGGACTTCGCCGACTTCGTGGAGGGCAACATCGCGCTCGTGCAGCGCGGCACGTGCGATTTCTCGGTGAAGGCGCAGAACGCGTTCGACGCCGGAGCCGTGGGCGTCATCATCTTCAACGAGGGCCAGGAGGGCCGCACCGACACCCTGAACCCGACGCTGGGCGACCAGTTCAGCGCCGACCTGCCGGTCGTCGGCACCTCGTTCGAGATCGGCGACGAGCTCGCCGGGCTTCTCGAGGAGGGACCGGTCACCATCCACCTCGCCACCGACACGCTCATCGAGCTCGATGTGCCGACCGCCAACGTGATCGCCGAGACGCCGACCGGCCGCGACGACCGCGTGGTGATGGCCGGCGCCCACCTCGACTCGGTGCCCGACGGCGCCGGCATCAACGACAACGGCTCGGGATCGGCGGCCCTGCTCGAGATCGCGCTGCAGATGGCCGAGCTCGGCATCGAGCCGCGCAACACGGTGCGCTTCGCCTGGTGGGGCGCGGAGGAAGCGGGCCTCGTCGGTTCGCAGACCTACGTCGACTCGCTCGACAAGCGGGCCACGAAGGACATCTCGCTGTACCTGAACTTCGACATGGTGGCCTCGCCCAACTTCGCGCGGTTCGTCTACGACGGCGACGGCTCGGCGTTCGGCAGCACCGGCCCGAACGGCAGCGGCGGCATCGAGCGGCTCTTCACCGACTACTTCGCCTCGCAGGGGCTCGTGTCGGAGCCCACGGCCTTCGACGGCCGGTCGGACTACGACGCGTTCATCACGGCCGGCATTCCGGCGGGCGGGCTCTTCACCGGGGCCGAGGACGCGAAGACGGCTGAGCAGGTCGCCTGGTACGGCGGTCTCGCGACCTTCGAGGGCGAGCCGGTGTCGTACGACCCGTGCTACCACCAGGCGTGCGACAGTCTCGACCCGGTGGGCGACGGAGCCGACGCCGAGCTGTACGCGGCGCTCGACGCCGCCTACGGCGGGGCGCTCGAGGGCAACATCAACACCATCGCCCTCGACGAGATGTCGGACGCCATCGCGCACGCGGTGCTCACCTACGCGATGAGCACGAGCGCGGTCAACGGCACGGCGAAGGCCTCGCCGACGGCGGCCGAGCGCACGGCCGACCGGTTGGGCTCGCACTTCCGGCGCTGAGCGCGACGGGCCCGCGAGCATTGCGGACCCGCGCACGAACGGCCTCCCGCTCGACGGAGCGGGAGGCCGTTCGGCGCGTCGACGCGTCAGGTCGGCGCGTCGGGTCGTGGCGTCGGGCCGGGTTCAGAACCTCCGTGTGAACGGCATCGGCCGGCGCATGCGGATGAGCAGCAGGATCGGGATGAGGACGTAGGGCAGGTTGAACGCGAGGAATTTCGCCGGGTTCGGGGTCACCCATTCGGGCTCGCCGAAGAATTCGACGCCGAACACGATGATGCCCGTGATGGAGGCGATCATCGTCGCGTAGATGACGCTCGGCAGCTGGATCCAGTTCCAGCCCCGGACGAGCGAGATGACGAGCAGCACGTAGAAGACCGGGTAGACGAACGCCGAGAGCCCGGTGACGATCCGCATCCAGACGGGCGGGTGCATGAACAGCGGGTCGGTGTCGTGCGCGTACCACCAGTTGGCGTTGACGAGGAAGTTCGGCGACGGCTCGGAGAAGTCGACGCCGAGCGTCGGCAGCATGTCGCTGATCATGCTGGTCACGGTGAACAGCGAGAAGACGACGATGAAGAACCAGTCGAAGGGTCGCTCGCGCAGGCGCAGGTTGGGGGCGGATGCGTCGGGGCCCGGCGTGCTCGCCGGAGCGGCGGTGGCGGTCATGAGCACTGAGCGTAGCGCCGCGGGCGGTCCGGCGAATCGGCATGCGGGTCTTGACGCGGCCGCATCATCCGCTTAGGTTAAGCGAACTGTTACATAAGGAGTTGCTTACATGGGTGGTGCCACCGACGGGCTCAGCCTGGTCTTCCAGGCCCTCGCCGACCCGACACGGCGCGCGATGCTCTCGCGCCTCGCCGCCGGGCCGGCCACCGTCGGCGAGCTCGCCGAGCCGTTCGCGATGAGCCGACCCGCGATCTCGCAGCACCTCAACGTGCTGGAACGCGCCGGCCTGATCGAGCGCACCGCCCACGCGCAGTGGCGCACCTGCACCCTGCGCACCGAGCCGCTGGACGAGGCATCCGAGTGGGTGGAGCGCCACCGCGGCGAGTGGAACGAGCGGTTCGACCTGCTCGACGAGCACCTCCGCCGACTGAAGGGGGAATCCTCATGACCGAGCGCACCGCGACCGCGCAGTTCACCATCACCCGCATCTTCGACGCGCCCCGCGAGCTGGTCTGGCGCGCGTGGACCGAGACGGCCGACGCCGCCGAGTGGTGGCATCCGCGCGACGTGTGGATCAAGGCCGGCACCGTCTCCGTCGACGCTCGCGCCGGCGGACGCTATGCCTACACGATGGTCGGACCCGACGGCCGGGAGTACCCGACCTCCGGCGTCTACCGGGAGGTGACGCCGCCCGAGCGGCTCGTCTTCACGTGGGGATCGCCGGGCGACGCCGACGACGAGGCACCGCTCATCACCGTCACCCTCCGCGAGCTCGACGGCCACCGCACCGAGATGCTGTTCCACCTCGTCGGCATCGACGCGGCGCCCGGCGACGAGGACGTCTACGACGGCTGGAACTCGGCGTTCGACCTCCTCGGCGAGCACCTCGACGCGGCGGAACGCTGATGGGCCGGCTCATCGTCGAGCAGATCGTCTCGGTCGACGGCTTCGCGACCGACGCCGACGGCGGCATCTCGTTCTTCGAGGCGATCGAGGACTTCAACGCCACCGACGCCGATCAGCTCGAGATGCTCGAGGGCGTCGAGGCGATGCTCCTCGGCCGCGTCACGTACGAGATGTTCGCCGCCTACTGGCCGACCGCCGATCCGGCGATCGAGCCCGTCGCCACGCCCATCGCCCGCCTCGCGAAGCACGTCGTGAGCAACACCCTGACGGATGCCCCGTGGGGCGACGACGCACCGGCCCGGATCCACCGCGGCGACGGCGTTGCGGCCGCACGCGCCCTCGCCGACTCCCTCGACGGCGGCGTGATCGTGTGGGGCAGCCTGACCCTCGCCGACGGGCTGCTCCGCGCCGGCGCGGTCGACGAGCTCCGGCTCAGGATCGTGCCCGTCCTCATCGGCGCCGGGCGCACGTTCACGCCGCCCGACCTCGGCGTGCGCCGGCTCGCGCTCGACCACGCGGTGACCCACCCGAGCGGGCACGTCGGGCTGCACTACCGCCTGCGGTGAGCGGTGGGGGCTCCGTCGCGCGACGGATGCCCCCGCCCGGGGCATCCCGTTAGCGTGAAGTGGTGACCGCCACCGCCCCGCCCGTGATCGACGGCGTCGAGTGGGTCCGCCCCGCGCCGACGGCCGCCGACCGCCGATACGACGCCGTGCTCGCGGTCGTGCTCTTCGCCGGCACCCTCGCGAGCTCGGCGCTCTACCGCACCACCGGGTACGGGGAGGATGCGCCGTTCTGGCTGACGGTGCTGTGGTCGCTCGCCATGACCGCGCCGCTCGCCTTCCGGCGGCGCTGGCCCGAGGTCGTCGCGGTGGTGCTGAGCGCGGCGTTCATCGCCGGGGGCATCGCCCAGATCGGGGAGGCGCTGTTCAGCAACATCACCCTCTTCATCGCGATCTACTCGGTCGGCGCGTGGGGGCGCAGCCGCCGTCGCGCCACCGCGGTGCGCGCCGTGATCGTCGCGGCCATGTTCGTGTGGCTGTTCTGGGGGCTCGTCATCGCCTCGAACGCGCCCGATCTGCCGCCGTCGCTGGCGCGCGAGACCGACGGGCCGCTGTCGCCGTACGTCGCGTTCGCCCTGATCAACGTGCTCACGAACCTGCTGTACTTCGGCGGCGCGTGGTACTTCGGCGATGCCGCCGCGGCGTCGGCCCGGTCGACCGCGGCGCTCAGGCAGCGGACGGACGAGCTCGCAGCCGAGCGCGAGCGGTCGCGCGAGCAGGCCGTCGCGCTCGAGCGGCTCCGCATCGCACGTGAGCTGCACGACGTCGTCGCCCACCACGTCTCCGTCATCGGCGTGCAGGCGGGCGCAGCGCGACGGGTGCTCGCGCGCGACCCCGAGCAGGCGGCGACGTCGCTCTCGGCGATCGAGGAGAGCGCGCGCGAGGCGGTCGCCGAGCTGCACGGGCTCCTCGGCACACTCCGGCACGGCACGGGCGACGAGGATGCCGCGGCGGGCGCGCAGGCCGTCGATCCGGCGCCGCGCGGGCTCGAGGATCTGCCCGGCCTCGTCGAGGACTCGATCGCGAGCGGCGTGCCGGCCTCGCTCACCGTGATCGGCGAGCCCCGCGACGCGAGCCCCGTGGTGCAGGTGACGGCGTACCGGCTCGTGCAGGAGGCGCTGACGAATGTGCGGAAGCACGCGGGCCCGGGCGCGAGCGCCGAGGTCCGGCTGCGGTGGGAGCCGGGCGCGCTCGAGGTCGAGGTGACCGACACGGGCGTCGCCGCGGCGCGCGCCGAGGCGAACGGCGTCCCCGGCTCGGGCGGGTTGGGCCTCATCGGCATGCGGGAACGCGTCTCGGCCGTCGGCGGCGCCCTCGAGGTGGGGCCGCGACGCCGCGGCGGCTTCCTCGTCCGGGCCGGCCTGCCACTCCGACGGACGGGGGAGGCCTCGTGAGCGTGCGCGTGCTCATCGTCGACGACCAGGCGCTCGTGCGCGCCGGCTTCCGCACGATCCTCGACTCCGAGCCCGGCATCGAGGTCGTCGGCGAGGCGGCCGATGGCGCCGCCGCGGTCGCCGCCGTCGAGAGCCTCCGACCCGACGTCGTGTGCATGGACGTGCAGATGCCCGGCATGGACGGACTCGAGGCCACCCGCCGCATCGTCTCGGCGCACGCCGGGGAGGGCCGCCCCTCGGTGCTCGTGCTCACGACGTTCAACCGCGAGGATTACCTGTTCCAGGCCCTCGACGCGGGTGCGAGCGGGTTCCTGCTGAAGAACTCCACCCCCGAGCAGCTGATCGAGGCGGTGCAGGTGCTCGCCCGCGGCGATGCCCTGCTCTCCCCCGATGTGACCCGCGCGGTGATCGCGGCGGCGGCGCGGCGGGATGCCGACCGCGGCGGCGAAGGTGTCCGTTCCGACTCCACGGTTCCGCCCGAGCGGGCACCGTCTGCGCGAACGGACGCGCTCGGTGACGCGGGCGCGCCGCCCTCGGCCGCGGATGCCGGGCACCGCCGTGAGGCGCCGGCCGCGCTTGCGACCCTCACCGAGCGGGAGCGCGAGGTGCTCCAGCTGCTCGCGCTCGGCATCTCGAACGCGGAGATCGCCGAGCGGCTCTGGGTGGGCGAGGCCACGGTCAAGACGCACGTGTCGAAGGTGCTGCAGAAGCTCGGGCTGCGAGACCGCGTGCACGCGGTCGTCTACGCGTACGAGCACGGGGTCGTCCGCGCGGGCTCCTGACGGACGCCGGTCAGGCGCCGGGTCGCGACGCCGCGCCGTCCGCCGCGGCGGGCTCGGTTCCGTCGTGCGCGGCGTCCGCGGGGTTCCCCGCGCCGGCTCCGGCCGCCGAGTCCGCGACATCCGCGGAGGCGCCCGTGTACTCGGCCGAGAGGATGCGGTACGACCGGGTGGCGAAGGCGAGCACCGCGAGCACCACCATCGCGAGGCCCGAGAACAGGAAGACGAGCGCGATACCGCGACCCTCGCCGTCGCCGAGGACCCAGCCCCACGTCGAACGCCCCGCGTCGGAGTCCATGTAGGGGATGATCCAGAACTCGGCGATCGGGGCGATGAGGAACGCGGTGATCGGCGCGGCCGCCGACTCGATCGCCGCGGCGAATCCGAACACGCGACCCTGCTGCCGGAACGGCACGACCTTCTGGATGACGGTCTGCTCCGACGCCTCCACGACCGGGATGAGGCACATGTACGCCCAGATCCCGACGGCGTACAGCCACCACCAGTCGCGGATGGTGAACAGCGCGCCGAGCACGCCCATCGCGATCACCACGAGCAGCATCGTGCGGATGGGGTTCGCACCGAGCCCGAACTTCGCGACCACGAGCCCGCCGATGATGAAGCCGGTCGCGGTGACGCCGAGGACGACCCCCCACGCCTCCACCGGGAACAGCGTCAGGCCGTACGGGTCCATCAGCGCCATGTACACGCCGCCGATGAGGTTGTTGAACGTCGCGAAGACGATGAGGGCGAACAGGCCGGGGGCCGCGCGCACGGCGCGCACGCTGCCGCGGAAGTCGATGGTCGAGGCGCGCTCGCCCTCTGCGGGCACGGGCTGTTCCTCGGGCACCTTCAGGAAGAAGAGGTGCACGAGCGCCACGAGGGTGAGCGCGATCGCGATGACCAGGGTCCACCCCATGCCGAGCAATCCGATGGCGAGCCCGGAGAACACGCTCGTCACGATGAAGGCGATGCCCTGCACGGTGCCGACCATGCCGTTCGCGTTCGCGTGCCGTTCTTCGGGCACGAGCAGGGTGACGGTGGTCGAGAGCGCGATGTTCCGCATGTGCTCGACGACCGAGCCGAAGAGGATGATGCCCGAGAACGCCCAGAACCAGGGGCCGCCGAGGTCGACCAGGGCGGACTCGGGCTGCAGCAGGTAGAGCACGCCCGCGACGACGAACGAGCCCAGCGTGACGAGGCTCGAGAAGATCATCACCTGCAGCTTGCGGTGACGGTCGACGATGGTGCCGAACAGCATCGCGAAGAACGCGATGAGCAGCATGTAGGCCCCGCCGATGATGCCGGTGGCGAGCACCGAACGGGTCTCGAGGTAGACCCAGAACGTCAGCGCGAACCAGAGGAAGCTCGTCGTGACGTTGGCGAGCGCGGTGTTGACCAGCACCTGCAGGAAGGTGCGCATGCCGTTCGGCGGCGGCACGACCGCAGGGTGCGGCGCTGCCGCCTCGGCCTGCTCGTCGGAGGTCTCGCTCACCCGCGTAGGTTAGCCACCGCCGCCGACATCCGGAACCCCGCGCGGCCATCCTCCCCCGCACGGCGGAGCGGCGGGGAAGACCGGCCGCCGAAACCCGCCGGGTGACGGATGCCCCGCCGGCGAGGCATCCCTACCGTGGAGCCATGCTCGAACTGCAGGGGATCACCAAGCGCTACGGCGACCGCCTCGCGCTCGACGACGTCGGCTTCACCGTCGGCGACGGCCGGCTCACCGGCTTCGTGGGCGGCAACGGCGCCGGGAAGACCACGACGATGCGGATCATCCTCGGGGTGCTCGCCGCCGACGGCGGGACGGTCGCGCTCGACGGGCGCGCCGTCGACGCCGCCGACCGACGCCGCTTCGGCTACATGCCGGAGGAGCGGGGCCTCTACCCCAAGATGAAGGTGCTCGAGCAGACGGTCTACTTCGCCCGGCTGCACGGCTGGAGCGCGGCCGCCGCGCGCCGGAACGCGACCGAGCTGCTCGACCGGCTCGGCCTCGGCGAGCGCCTGGACGACACCGTCGAGTCGCTCTCGCTCGGCAACCAGCAGCGCGCGCAGATCGCGACCGCGCTCGTGCACCGACCCGAGCTGCTCGTACTCGACGAGCCGTTCTCCGGGCTCGACCCCATGGCCGTCGAGACGGTGCAGACGGTGCTCGCGGATGTCGCCGCGCAGGGCGCGCCCGTGCTGTTCTCCTCGCACCAGCTCGACGTCGTCGAGCGGCTCTGCGACGACCTCGTCATCATCGCCGGGGGCCGGGTCCGCGCCGCGGGCTCCCGCGACGCGCTCCGTGAGGAGCACGGCTCCGACCGCTGGGAGCTGCTCACCACGGGCGACGCGGGCTGGGTGCGCGGCATCCCGGGCGTCACGGTCGTCGGGTTCGACGGCGGGTGGGCGCTGTTCGAGGCCGAATCGGATGCCGCGCGCCGCGCCGTGCTCGCCGAGGCGGTGTCGCGCGGCGACGTCGTCAGCTTCAGCCGCGAGCAGACCACCCTCGCCCAGATCTTCAAGGAGGTCGTGCAGTGACCGACGCCCCGCACCACCGGCCCCGGTTCACCGAGACCGTCGGCCTCATCGCCGGCCGCGAGATCTCGACCCGGCTCCGCAGCAAGGCGTTCGTCATCTCCACGCTCGTGCTCATGGCCGCCGTCCTCGTCTCCGTCGTCCTCGGGTCGGTGTTCGGCTCGAACGACGACCCGGCGAGGGTCGCCGTCGTGGGCGAGGCATCCGCCGCCGCGGCCGAGGCGCCAGGTCTCGAGCCGGTCGTCGCAGACGACCTCGCGGCCGCCGAACGGATGCTGCGGGCCGGCGACGTCGAGGCGATCGTCGCGGACGAGGCATCCGACCCGCTCGGGATCACGGTGATCGGCCTCGACTCGCCGCCGAACCAGGTGGTCGGCGCGCTCTCGGTGCGACCCTCGGTCGAGCTGCTCGAGCGGGCGGCCGCCGACCCGCTGCTGGCCTACTTCGTGGCCTTCGGCTTCGGCATCGTGTTCTTCTTCGCCGCCCTGACCTTCGGCCAGACCATCGCGCAGTCGGTCGTGGAGGAGAAGCAGACGCGTATCGTCGAGATCCTCATCGCCACGGTCTCGCCGCGGCAGCTGCTCACGGGCAAGATCCTCGGCAACTCCGCGCTCGCGCTCGGGCAGGTCGTCGCGATCGCGGCGCTCGCGATCCTCGGACTCGCGCTCACCGGCCAGCGGGTGCTCCTCGGCGGGCTCGGCGCCTCGGTCGTGTGGTTCGTGGTGTTCTTCGCGTTCGGCTTCGTGATGCTCTCGGCGCTGTTCGCGGCGACGGCGGCGACCGTGTCGCGGCTGGAGGACGTGGGCACGGTCACGACGCCCGTGACGATGCTCGTGATGATCCCCTATTTCCTCGTCATCTTCTTCAACGACAACCCGACCGTGCTCGCGGTGATGAGCTACGTCCCGTTCTCGGCCCCCGTCGGCATGCCGGTGCGGATCTTCCTCGAGCAGGCGGCGTGGTGGGAGCCCCTGCTCTCGCTGGCGATCCTGCTGGCGACGACGGCGGTCGCCGTGCTCGCCGGCGAGCGCATCTACCGGCACTCGCTGCTGCGCACGGGCGCCCGCGTGCCCTTCGCGGAGGCGCTGCGCGGCCGCTGAGGCGCCGGATCGCGTCCAAAGGTGGAGCGGGCCGATGGCAGGCGCGGGGCGGGCGGATGGCAGGATGGTGCGGTGACCGACCAGCTCCACGACACGACGTTCCGCGGCTTCGCCTCCGACAACTACTCGGGCGTGCACCCCGAGGTGCTCGACGCCATCGCCGCGGCGAACGGCGGCCACCAGGTCGCCTACGGCGAGGACCACTACACCGCTCGGCTGCAGGAGGTCTTCGCCCAGCACTTCGGCGAGGGCGTCGAGGCGTTCCCGGTGTTCAACGGCACGGGCGCGAACGTCACCGGCCTGCAGTCGATGCTGCCGCGCTGGGGCGCGGTCATCTCCGCCAAGACGGCGCACATCAACTCCGACGAGGGCGGCGCCCCGGAGCGCGTGGGCGGCATGAAGCTGCTCACCGTGCAGGCCCCCGATGGCAAGCTCACCCCCGAGCTCATCGACGAGGAGGCGTGGGGTTGGGGCGACGAGCACCGCGCGCAGCCGCTCGTCGTGTCGATCACGCAGACGACCGAGCTCGGCACGGCGTACACGGCCGACGAGGTGCGGGCGATCGCCGACCACGCGCACTCGCTGGGCATGCGCCTGCACATGGACGGTGCGCGCCTGTCGAACGCGGGCGCCTCGCTCGGCCAGCCGCTGCGCGCCTTCACCCGCGACTCCGGCGTCGACGTGCTGAGCGTCGGCGGCACGAAGAACGGCGCCCTCGGCGCCGAGGCGATCGTCGTGCTGAACCCCGAGGCGGTCGAGGGGCTCACCTACCTCCGCAAGCTCAACATGCAGCTCGCGTCGAAGATGCGCTTCGTCTCCGCCCAGCTCATCGCCCTGTATGAGGGCGACCTGTGGCTGCGGAGCGCGTCGCACGCGAACGCGATGGCCCGGCGTCTCCGGGACGCCCTCGACGCGGGCATCGCCGCGGGCGAGCTGCCGGGCCTCGGCTTCACCCAGGAGACGCAGTCGAACGGTGTCTTCGCGAGCCTGCCCGCCGGCGTGGCCGACCGGCTCCGCGAACGCGGATTCCGCTTCTACGACTGGGACGCCGCGCGCGGCGAGGTGCGCTGGATGTGCTCCTTCGACACGACCGAGGCCGACATCGACGCCTTCGTCGCCGGCATCCGCGAGGAGCTCGCGGCGGTCTAGCCCTCGCTCTGCCCCCAGAGCTCGAGCTGCCGGTGCAGCGTCGCGTGCGCGATCGCCGCAGCGATGAAGCGTTCCCGGAGCCGCACCACGGCTGGGCTCGCATCGCGCGCGGCCTGCGCGCGCGCGAGTCGCTGGTTCATCGGCCCGACGCGCGCGGCGAGCCGCCGGAGCGCCACCGGCGCGCGCGGCAGGTCGGCCGCCAGCGCGATCTCGTAGGGCACCACCACCGCGCCGTGCTCCACGGTCTCGAGGATGCCCCAGGGTTCGACGTCGTCGTCGGTGAACGCCGCGACCGACCGCACCGTCAGATCGCGGTAGAAGCGTTCGTTGCGGACCCCCTGGCCGACCATGCCGACGGGACGGTGCCCCCGCAGGTGCGCGAGCGCGGCGCGTCGTCGCGGCGGGTCGAGCCGGTCGAGCACGAGCCAGGTCGGTCGGCGCTCAGCGGCCATCGCCGCCGGGTGCTCGCAGGTGGGTCAGACGTGGAGAGGGAGCGCGCTGTGCGGGGGGCATGCTTCAACTGAAACACGTCCCCCGGTGCGGGGCCAGTCCCTGACTCGCCCTCGTTTCGAAGCGATGGACGGTTCCCCCGTTTCGGTGGCCCCGGCGAGGGCGCTCTCCCAGATCGCGGTGGCGTGCGCGGGCCGTCCGGCGAGGTAGCGCGCGATCTGGTCGCGGTCGGCGGGAGCGGGCTCTGAGAACGGCGCGAACAGGGCGACCGTGGCCTTGGTGCTGCGGCCCTCGAGGTGCTGACGGCAGGCGGTCACGACGCCCTCCGGCAGGCCGGCGACATACGCGACGAGGTCGGCGGCGACGGTCGCGGGCACCCGCCCGGCGCCGGCCGGCGGCAGCTGCTCGTCGGCCGAGACGGCCGCCCACAGCAGCCGGCGCACCTCGGCGCGCGACCGGAGGCCGAGCTGGAGCTCGTCGAGCAGCGTGTCGCAGGCGCCTCCGGCGCCGAGGTACCCCGATTCCGAGCCGGCCGTGGCGCGGTGCAGGAACGCGTCGAGCGCGTCGGGCGCGAACTGGTCCATCGACGCCGGCTTCGAGAAGCCCTCGACGAGGTGGAAGCGCTCGACCGGCCGGTGCCGCGGGTGGAAGTCGGCCCCGAGCCGGATCTCCTCCGCGAGGCGTTCGACGGCGCGCGGCGACAGCGACCGGCCGAGTCTCGCCTCGGTCTCCGCGACGCGGTCCTTGAGCAGGCGCAGCGCCTTCGCGGTCTCGTGCCGGACGGGTCCGTTGACGAATCGGGAGCACACGGTCGTGGCGATGCGCTGCACGATCGCGCCCGGCACCGGATGGCCCTGCTCGATGCGCTTCACGAGTTCGAGCAGCGTCTCGCCGATGGCGTCCTGCACGTCGGCGTCGCCGAGGCCGACCCGGCGGCGGAGGCCCCGCACCGCACGGCTCACCTCCTCGACGAGGTCCGCGGCGGCGGCTCGCCGGTCGCCGGCATCGGCGGCGGCGAGGTCGATCGTCCAGTCGCGGACGCGCGGCGGCATCCGGTCGACGTCCGTGACGGGCGCTTCGGAAGTGCTCATGCCCCCAGCGTGAGCGAGGCCGCATGCCCCGAGCCGGGCCATCCGGCGGCCGCCTCCCGCGCGGTGTCGACACGTGATGCACGAGCCCGCCTGCTCGGCCCGGATCGCCGGAGCGACGGCACATCGGCAGCCCGGAGGGCTGCACGGCGCGAACCGATCGATGCACGAATCCCGCGACTTCCTCGGCGCGGAACTGACGGCCGCCGTGTCGCGGCCGATAGCTCTGCCTGCACGGCGCGCTGTGCACCGCCTCCCTGCAGTGGAGGACGGCCGCTGCGCGGGCATGCCCCCAACTCATGACCCGCGCAGCGGCACCGCCGTGCCCCGTCGTGCGCCCGTCCTGCTCGGCGGAACGGGCCCGTCACGGGGCATCCGGATGCCGCTCGCCGGTGCCGCGCATGAACGGGACATCGACTCCGCTCGGCGCTGCCGGCGGAGTCGTGCACCGAGCATTGGGGGGACACCGGTGAATCGCACCACCACGAGCCGGGATCGGATGATCGTCGAGCACCTGCCGCTCGTCGGATTCCTCGTATCGAGGGTCATGGCGAGCGCCACGCACCTGTCGCGGGACGACCTCGCGCAGGCCGGAGCGGTCGCGCTCGTCCAGGCCGTCGACGCGTATGACGAGGCGCGCGGCGTGCCGTTCGGCGCGTACGCGCGCGAGCGGATCCTCGGCGCGATCCGCGACGAGATGCGGGCGGCCGACTGGGCGAAGCGGTCGACCAGGCAGACCATCAAGCGCACGCTGGCCGTGCAGGAGGAGCTGCACGGCACCCTCGGCCGGCAGCCGAGCACCGCCGAGCTCGCCAGCGCCCTCGGCGTCGACCAGGCGACCGCGGCCGAGCAGGCCTCGCTCGCGAACCGGCGCATCGGCCCGTTCGACGAGACGTTCGCGGGCTCCGAATCGGCGGACGTCCCGCTGCCCGACACCGAGATCATGGTGCGCGAGCGCGTCGACTTCGTGCGGCACGCGGTGCAGGCGCTGCCCGAGCGGTTGCGGTACGTCGTCGAGGCGATCTACCTCGAGGACCGCACCGTGACGGAGCTCGCCGCAGAGCTCGGCGTCACCCACTCCGCCGTCTCGCAGCAGCGCACCGAGGCGCTCCGGCTGCTTCGGCTCGGCACCGCCGGCTACCACGATCAGGAACAGCTGCCGCAGGAGACGCCCGCCGCGGCGACCGGCCGCGCGCGGCGCTACCTCGACGAGCTCGCGGGCCGGCTCGGGGTGCCGGCCGTCGACCACGTGCACTGACGGCGCGCGGCGCGGAACACCGCGCGCGGGTCGGGCGCGGGACATCCGTTCGACCACCCGGCTAACGGCCTGCCCGCCGCACCCGACAGTCGTGGATGCCGGTCCACGGATGGGCCGGCGTCCCACGATCAAGGAAGAGATCTCTCATGGGTATGCAGATCAACACGAACGTCGCGGCGTTCAACGCTCACCGCAACCTGACCAACACCCAGAACGACCTGTCGAAGTCGCTCGAGAAGCTCTCGAGCGGTCTGCGGATCAACCGCGCGGCGGACGACGCCGCCGGCCTCGCGATCTCGGAGGGCCTGCGCTCGCAGATCTCCGGCACCAAGGTCGCGGCGCGCAACGCCCAGGACGGCATCTCGGTCATCCAGACCGCTGAAGGCGCCCTGACCGAGGTGCACAACATCCTGCACCGCATGCGCGACCTCGCCGTCCAGGGCGGCAACGACTCGAACAACGCTGAGTCGCGCGGGGCGATCCAGAAGGAGGCCGACGCGCTCAGCCTCGAGCTGTACCGCATCACCGAGGGTGTGAACTTCAACGGGATCGACCTGCTGCAGGGCGGCTCGCTGAACTTCCAGGTCGGCGCGGGCGACACGGCGAACGACACCATCACCGTCAACCTGGCCAACGTGGGCACCGCGGTCGGCACGCTGGCCTCGGCCGACGGCACCGCCGCCGGCGCGGGCTTCGTGGTCACCGACAACGCCACCTCGAAGACCACGGTGACCGCGATCGACGCCGCCATCACGGCGATCTCGACCGCTCGCGCCGACCTCGGTGCGCAGCAGAACCGGTTCGAGTCGACCATCCGCACGCTGAACGTCTCGGCCGAGAACCTGTCGGCCGCGGAGTCGCGCATCCGCGACACCGACATGGCGGCGGAGATGGTGAACTACACCCGCGCCAGCATCCTCTCGCAGGCCGGCACGTCGATGCTCGCCCAGGCCAACCAGGCCAACCAGGGCGTGCTGAAGCTGCTCGGCTAGGCCGACCCGGCCGGGGCGAGCCCGGCGGCGCACGGACGGGGACCTCCCCGCCCGCACCGCCGCCGGGCTCGCCCGTTTCCACCGCACCGCACGCACGACTTCAGGCACCGCACCGCAGACCCGACTCGACCCGACCCGACCCGACCCACCGACTCGAACGGACGCGCCATGGGCATCTCCCTCGACGGCCTCGCCAGCGGCCTCGACACGACCGAGCTCATCACCAAGCTGATGAGCATCGAGGCGGCACCGCGCACCCTGCTGAACGCCAACCGGCAGAAGGCCAACGTCGCGCTCACCGACTTCCAGGGGCTGAACACCGCGCTCGCCCGTCTTCTCGAGCAGGCCACGACGGCGACGAAGCCGTCGGCGATCGCCCGCTTCACCACGACCTCCTCCGACGCCTCCGTCTCGGTCACGGCCGGCGAGGGCGCCGCCACCGGCGGCATCGACCTCACCGTGACGCGCGTCGCGAGCGCGCACGTGATGGTCTCCGCGGCCATGCCGACCTGGCCCGGCTCCCCGCCCGTGCTCACCGTGGTGCGCCCCGACGGCACCCGCAGCCAGGTCGTCGCCACCGGCGACTCGGTCGCCGAGATCGCGCGGGCCGTCAACAACGCCGAGCTCGGGATCACCGCGACCCGCATCCAGGCCGGCACGGATGCCTCCGGCCAGCCGCTCTACCGGCTCCAGTTCGCCTCGACCGAGACCGGCGCCGACGCCGCCTTCCGCGTCTACCAGGGCAGCGCGGCCGACCTCGACGCCGGCACCGCCGTCGATCTGCAGAGCGTCGCCGGCGCCGCACTCGTGCGGCAGGGCCAGGACGCCGCGGTGACGCTCTGGGCCGGCACCCCGGCCGCCCAGGAGGTCACGAGCGCGTCGAACACGTTCGACGATCTCCTTCCAGGCGTCGACGTGACCGTGTCGAAGCCGACCGCCGACCCCGTCTCCATCACCGTCGGCGCCGACGTGAAGGCCTCGTCGGAGGCGGCATCCGCGTTCCTCGACGAGGTGCGGAAGATCCTCACCTTCATCACGCAGAAGTCCGCGACCACGAAGACCACCGATGCCGAGGGCAACGCCATCACGGCCGTCGGCAGCTTCACGAGCGACTCGAACGTGCGCACCCTGCGCCAGGCGCTCGTCGCCGCCATCCAGGCGCCCGTCGACGGCGCGTCGCTCGCGCCGTTCGGCATCAGCTTCTCGAAGGAGGGCGAGCTCGAGTTCGACGCCGAGAAGTTCCAGGCCGCCATGGCCGCCGAGCCGGCGAAGGTGCAGGCGGCGTTCGGCACGATCGCCGGACGCGTGGCCGAGGTCGCCGACCGGTACTCCGACAAGTACGACGGGCTGCTCACCAAGCAGATCGAGAGCCGTCAATCGCTCATCAAGGACATGGACGACCAGATCACGAACTGGGGGCGAAGGCTGGAGCAGCGCGAGGCGGAGCTGCGGCGCACGTACGCCGCGCTCGAGGTCGCGCTCAGCACCATGAACGCGCAGTCCGACTACCTCGCCTCCCAGCTCGCCGGCCTGCCGAGCTGGACCCCCCGCACCGAGAAGTAGCCCCGACCGGAGGAGCCGACGTGATCGACCGCAGCGCGGAGTACCGGCGCACCGCCATCCTGAGCGCCTCGCCCAGCAGGCTGCTGACGATGCTGTACGACCGGCTCCTGCTCGACCTGCACCGCGCAGAGGCCGCCCAGCTCGCGGGCGACTGGCCGGAGGCCGGCGGGCAGCTGACGCACGCCCAGGACATCGTCATCGAGCTGCAGCGCTCGCTCGACGTCGACCTGTGGGACGGCGCGAGCCGGCTCATGGCGATCTACGACTACGTCTTCCAGGCCCTCGTGCGGGCGAACATCGGCCGCGACGTCGAGCTCACCCGCGAGTGCATCGCGCGGCTCGAACCGCTGCGGCGCGCCTGGCACGAGGCTGCCGAGGCGAGCCCGGCCCGAAGCACGACCGGGGCGGCGCATGTCGGCTGACGACGTCGCGGCGGCGTGGGCGGCCTACCTCGGCCGGCTCACGAGCGAGACGGATGCCTCGGACCGGGACGACTTCTCGGGCCCCGGCAGCTCGAACCCGGGTGCCATCGCCCTCCCGGCTCCGCCGCCCTCACCGCTGCCCCCGGAGCTCGCCGACGCGGCCGCGGACGCGCTCGAGGCGCTGCGGCGACGGATCGCCGCCACCGAGCAGGCCCGGCTCGACCTCGCCCGTGAGCTCGAGCAGCTCGCCGCGCAGCGCCGGTCGCGCCCGGCCGCCGTCCCCTCGCGACCGGTCTACCTCGACCGCACGGCGTAGCCCGGCGCGAGGCATCCGGCTAACGCACCGGCGCACACGACCGACAGTGTCGCGCGAGCACGGATCGCTCGACGACCAGGCCAGGGACCGGCCGCCCGCTGCACCATCTGGGGGACCACTCGTGTTCGATTCCGTGTCGGCGCTCGCGCTCTCGAGCGCGCTCGACGGGCTGGCGGCGCGCCAGCGCGCCATCGCCAACAACATCGCGAACGTCAGCACGCCCGGCTACCGAGCCCAGCGCGTCCAGTTCGAGCAGGCGCTCGCCGCTTCCATCGCCGCCGGCGACGGCGCCACCCGGGCGACCACCGCGCGGTCGCTCGAGCCGACGCAGCTGAACGGCAACAACGTCAACCTCGACACCGAGACGCTATCGAACATCGACACCGTCCTGCGGTTCCAGTTCGCGAGCCAGGCCGCGAACGGGCAGTTCACCTCCCTGCGCACCGCGATGCGCCTGAACGGATGACCGGAGCCCGACCATGACCTTCGACGCGATCGGCATCGCCGGCACCGCCCTCACCGTGCACCGCAAGTGGCTCGACGCCGTCTCCGACAACCTCGCCAACGCGAACACCGCGACGAGCACCGCGGGCGACGCGTTCCAGGCCCGCTACGTCATCGCCCAGGCGGGCGCGGGCACGACCGGCGTCTACGTTCAGGGCGCCGCCTTCGGCGACGCCGAGGGTCGGCTGGCGTATCAGCCCGACCACCCCCTCGCCGACGCCGACGGGTACGTCCGCTACCCCGACATCGACATGTCGAGCCAGATGGGCGCGCTCATCATGGCGCAGCGCGGCTACCAGGCCAACGCCGCCGTCGTCGACCGTGCCCGCGAGACCTACCTCGCGGCCCTCCAGATCGGGCGCGGCTGATGCCGGTCGAGGCCGTGGCCGCCGCGGCATCCGGGGCCGCAGGCGTGACGCAGACGGGGTACCTGGCCGACCCGGCCGGCGCGACCGGCGCCCGGGCATCGGGCGCCGACGCCGTGAACCCCGCCGGGGCGACCGGGTTCGCCCAGGCCCTCGCCGGCGCCGTCGACGGCGCCCAGGCGCTGCAGGGCGAGTCGAAGCAGCTCGCGATGCGGGCCATCACGGGCGACCTCACCGACATCCACCAGGCGACGCTCGCCTCCTCGCGCGCGGCGGTGACGCTCGAGCTCGTCGCCGCCGTCCGCAACCGCGGAGTCGAGGCGTTCAACGAGATCATGCGGATGCAGGCCTGATGCCCGCCCCGATCAAAGCCGGTCTCGCCCGCATCGGTGGGTTCATCGGCGGGTTCAGCGTCGCGCAGCGCGTGCTCGCGGTCCTCGCCGTCGCCCTCCTCGCCGTGGGCGTGGTGGCCCTCGGCGCCTGGCTGTCGCGTCCCGCGTACACGCCGCTGTTCTCGGGGCTCGCGGGCGCCGACGCCAACGCGGTCGTCGAGCAGCTCCGGTCGGCCAACGTGCCGTACGAGCTCGCCGACGGCGGCTCGACGGTGCTCGTGCCGCAGGAGGTCGTCTACGAGGAGCGGCTCAAGGCCGCCGCCGCCGGGCTCCCGTCGTCATCGACGGGCGGGTACGCGCTGCTCGACGAGATGGGCGTGACGACCTCGGCGTTCCAGCAGTCCGTGACCTACAAGCGCGCCATCGAGGGCGAGCTCGCCCGCACGATCTCCGCGATGTCGGGCGTCAAGTCGGCGGCCGTGCAGCTCGCCCTGCCGGAGGAGACCGTGTTCGTCGAGGAGCAGCGCGACCCGACGGCGTCGGTGTTCATCGAGACGGCCGCCGGCACCACGCTCACCACGTCGCAGGTCGAGGCCATCGCCCACCTCACGAGCGCCGCCGTCGAGGGCATGAAGGTCGAGGACGTCGCCATCGTCGACGCCGACGGCAACGTCCTCTCCGCGCTCGGCACCGGCCCGGGCGGCGGCAACGACACCCGAGCCGGCGACTACGAGACCCGCGTCGCGGCATCGGTGCAGCAGATGCTCGACCGCATCGTCGGCGGCGGCAACGCCACCGTGGCCGTCGCCGCGACCATCAGCGACGAGTCCGCCGAGGTGACGAGCGAGCGCTTCGAGGCCGCCGCCGACACCCCCGCCCTGAACGAATCGGTCAACACCGAGGAGTACACCGGCACGGGCGGCGCGCAGGCGGGCGTGCTCGGCCCCGACAACATCGCCGTGCCGGGCGGCGACGGCGGCGACGGCACGTACACCTCCGAGGAGACCGTGCGGAACAACGCCGTCGACAAGGTCACCGAGACCCGCAGCATCCCCGCCGGCGCCGTCGCGCGACAGTCGGTGTCGGTCGCGATCGACCGCGCCGCGGCCGAGGGGCTCCGCGTCGCCGAGGTGCAGGACCTCGTCGCGGCCGCCGCCGGCATCGACCCCGAACGCGGCGACGAGATCAGCGTGCAGCTCGTCGACTTCAGCACCACGGACGCCCAGCAGGCCACCGAGGCGCTCCGTGCCGCCGAGGCCGACGCCGAGGCCGAGCGGCTCGCCGAGCTCGTGCGCTGGGGCATCCTCGCCGCCGTCGTGCTCGTCATCGGCATCATCGGCGCCATCGTCATGGGCCGCCGGTTCCGCGCCAAGCGCGAGCCGCTCGAGCTCGAGGAGGCCGTGCCGCACTACGAGCAGGTGTTCGAGCCCGAGCCCGACCCCGTCGCCCTGCCGTCCGGCCCCCGCGAGCCCGACCCGGCCGATGCGAAGCGCGCCGAGATCGCCCGCATGGCCGAGCAGGACCCCGATCGCACCGCGCAGCTGTTGCGTGCCATGCTCGATGATCGGACGCCCGCATGAGCACCGCCGCGCTGACCGGCGCGCAGAAGGTCGCCGTCGTGCTGATGAACCTCGAGCGCGAGCAGGCGGCCGCGCTGCTGAAGGGGTTCACCGAGTCGGAGGCCGCGGAGATCACCGCGGAGATCATCCGCCTGCAGCGCGTCGACGCCACCACCACCGACCTCGCGATCTCCGAGTTCCACGACCTTGCGGTCGCCGGGCGGATCGGCGCCCGGGGCGGCCGTGAGCTCGCCGAGGACCTGCTCGCCTCCTCGTTCGGGGCCGACCGGGCCGCGGGCGTCATGAACCGCGTCGCCTCCTCGCTCGCCGGCAAGTCGTTCGAGTTCCTCGACAGCGCCGAGCCCGCGCAGGTCGTCTCCCTCCTCGACGCCGAACTGCCGCAGACGGTCGCCGTGGTGCTCACGCACCTGCGCCCGGCGCAGGCGTCGAGCATCCTCGCCGGCCTGCCCGACGACCGTCGCGCCGACGTCGCGGAGTGCATCGCGCAGATGACCAGCGCCACGCCTGCGGCGATCGCCATCGTCTCGTCGACGCTGAAGGCGCGCGCGGCATCCATGATCTCGCCCCGCGCCGCGACCGAGGTGGTCGGCGGCGTGCAGCCCCTCGTCGACATCATCAACCGCGCCCCCGTCGCCACCGAGCGCGCCGTGCTCGACGCCCTCGAGGCCCGCAATCCCGACCTCGCCGAGGAGGTGCGCAGCCGCCTGCTCACGTTCACCGACGTCGTCCGCCTCGACGACCGCGACGTGCAGCGCGTCGTGCGCGGCACCGACATGGCCGCGCTCGCCGTCGCGCTCCGCGGCGCACCGGCCGCCGTCGACCAGAAGATCCGGCAGAACCTCTCCGAGCGCAACCGCGAGCTGCTGGACAGCGAGGCCGCGCTGCTCGGCCAGGTCCGTCTGTCGCAGGTCGAGGAGGCGCGAGCCGACCTGGTCCGCGCCATCCGCGAGCTCGCCGAGGAGGGCGAGATCACCGTGCACCGGGGGGATGCCGATGAGTACGTCGCGTGAGGCCGGCGCGGCCGCTCCGGCGGACGCGTTCGAGGTGCTGCCCTTCCCCGACCTCGGGGTGACCGCGGGCGGTTCGCCCGCCGCCGGCGTGCCCGCCGCCGTGCAGCGCGGCTACGCCATGGGGCTCGCCCGCGGGCGGCGCCGCACCGAGCGGGAGCGGGCGCGCCTGCTGACCGAGCTCGCACACCGGAACGCCTCCGCCGAGGCTGAGCGGGAACGCCGGGTCGCCGAGGCCGTCGCCCGGTTGGATGCCGCGTGCGCGGCGGTGCGCGCGACCGCGGCGCCCGTGCTCGCCGACGCCGACCGAGCACTCGCCGACGGCGTGCTGAGCCTCACCGCTGCCGTGCTCGGCGCGGACGCGGCCGCCGACCCGACGCGTGCCGCGGCCGCCGCCGTCGCCCGCGTGCTGGCGCACGAGGAGACCGAGGCCCCGCTCGTCATCCGGCTGCATCCCGCCGACCTCGAGCTGCTGACGGCCGCCGGCGCCCTGCCCGATCGCGATGGCGTCGCCTTCGAGGCGGACGCGGCGCTCGCCCAGGGCGACGCCGTCGCGGCGCTGCCCGACGGCCTGCTCGACGCCCGCATCGCCTCCGCGCTCGACCGCGCTCGGCGCGCGTTCGAGGAGGCGGCCGGATGACCCCCACGACGACGATCACCCGGCCGGCGACGACGCGGCCGGCGACGACGCGGGCGGCGAACCCTGCCGTGCCCCGCGGCCTCGCCGATGCCCTGCGCGCCGCCGCCCCCGAGCGCGTCGGCCGCGTGCGCAGCGCGGTCGGCCTCGCGATCGAGGTCGAAGGGCTCACGCTCGCCGCAGGAGATCTCGTCGAGCTCGGCGGCGACCCCGCCGCGGTCGCGGAGGTCGTGGCCGTGCGCCCCGGCATCGCGTCGTGCCTGCCGCTCACCCCGGCGCTCCGCGTCGAGACCGGCCTCGAGGTGCGCCGGCGCCTGCGCACCGCGGGCGCCCCGGTCGGAGCCGGCCTGCTCGGGCGGGTGATCGACGGACTCGGGCGACCCATCGACGGCGGCGGCCCGCTCACGGGCGTGCGCACCGTCGACCTCGCCTCGGCCGCCCCGACGCCCATGTCCCGCGCCCGCATCGACCGCCAGCTCGGCACGGGGGTCCGCGTGCTCGACGCCCTCGTGCCGCTCGGCCGCGGGCAGCGACTCGGCCTCTTCGCCGGGTCGGGTGTCGGCAAGTCGTCGCTGCTGTCGATGATCGCGCGCGGCACGGACGCCGAACGATCGGTCATCGCCCTCATCGGCGAGCGCGGCCGCGAGGTGCGCGAGTTCCTCGAGGACGACCTCGGCGCCGAAGGGCTCGCCAGGTCGATCGTGGTCGTGGCCACCGCCGACGAGCCCGCGCCCATGCGACTCCGCGCCGCGCAGCTCGCCACGCGCATCGCCGAGCACGAGCGCGAGCAGGGGCTCGACGTCGTGCTCATGATGGACTCCCTCACCCGGGTCGCGATGGCCCAGCGCGAGGTCGGCCTCTCGGCGGGCGAGCCGCCGGCGACCCGCGGCTACCCGCCCTCGACGTTCGCCCTGCTCGGCCGGCTCCTCGAGCGGGCCGGCACCGCCGAGCGCGGCTCGATCACGGGCGTGTACACCGTGCTCGTCGACGGCGACGACCACAACGAGCCCATCGCCGACGCGGCGCGCTCGATCCTCGACGGCCACGTCGTGCTCGACCGGAAGCTCGCGGTCGCCGGCCGGTTCCCCTCGGTCGACGCGCTCGGCTCGGTGTCGCGGGTCGCGCGCGCCGTGCAGCCGGCCGATCAGCAGGCCGAGGCCACGATCCTGCGGCGTGCGCTCGCGGCGCGCGCGCAGGCGCAGGACCTCATCGACGTGGGCGCCTACCAGCCCGGCGCGAACCCGCTCGTCGACGCCGCGATCGCCCAGGATGCCGCGATCGAGCGGTTCCTCCGCCAGCCGATCGGCGAGGCCGCGCCGCTCGCGGAGACCGCGGCCGGGCTTCGCGCGCTGGCGCAGGCGCTGGGGGCGGCGGCATGACCCGCGGATTCCGGCTCGACGCCCTGCTCCGCGTGCGGCGCGTGCAGGAGGAGCAGGCCCGCAGCGTCCTCGCGGGCCGGAACGCCCGGCTCCGCGACAGCGACGCGCTGCGAACCCGGGCGCTGCACGAGCTCGCCGCGTTCGGCGAGCCCGGCACCGACCTCGACACGCTCCGGGCCGTGGCGGCGGGCCGCGCCTCGATCGAGGCGCGGCTCGGCGAGCTGCGGATGCTCCGCGCCGCTCAGGCTGCCGAGGCCGAGGAGGCACGCGCCGCGCACGAGGCCGCGGACCGCCGGGTGCGGGCTCTGGAGCGGCTCGAGACCGCGCACCTGACCGCGGCCGCCGCCGAAGACCTGCGGGCGGAGCAGCTCCGCCTCGACGAACTGGGGTCCGCGCGCGCGGCCCGACGGGAAGGAGCCTGACATGCCGATCATCGAGGCGCTCGGACGCATCGACGAGATCACCCGCACCGTCGCGGCGCTCGAGGGACGCGAGGTCACCGCGCCGACCGGCCGGTCGGACTCGGCCGCGGCGTTCGCCCCCGTGCTCGCCGCGCAGCAGCCCTCGACCGTGGGCGCCGCCCCCGGTGCGGGCGCCGCAACCGGCCGGGCGATCGTCGACGAGGCGAAGACCTACCTCGGCGTGCCCTACGTGCTCGGGGGCAACGACCGCTCGGGCATCGACTGCTCCGGGCTCGTGCAGCAGGTGCTCGGCACGCTCGGCATCGAGGCACCGCGCCGCGTCTCGCAGCAGCAGCACATCGGCACCGAGGTGGGCTCGCTCGCCGAGGCGCAGCCGGGCGATCTGATCGTGACCCACAACGCCGACCACGTCGTCATCTACGCGGGCGACGGCATGATCGTGCACGCCCCGTACGAAGGCCGCACGGTGTCGTACCAGCCGAACTACCTCACCGATGCCGACATCCAGACGATCCGGCGGGTCGCCCCGGCCGAGCCGGCTCCGGCCGCGGCCTCGGCGGCGCCGATCGCGGCGTCTGCGATGCCGGCCGCCACCTCGCTCGCGGGCGCCGGCATCGACCGCCAGGCCCTCACCGACCTCCTTCTCGCCGCGCAGCTCCAGGCCCTGCTGCGGAGCGCCTCGTGAACGCGGGCGCGATCGTCACCGGGCCGCCGCCGGCGGCCCGGCCGGTGCCGAGCGGCCCGCGGGACTCCGGCGAGCGCTTCGCCGCCGCCCTGCACGCCGCGGATGCCGCGGCCGACTCCCCCGCGCGGCCCGACGCGCCGGCCGCCCAGCGCCCGAACCGCGATGACGCTCTCGCGCACGAGCCCGGCCCGGCGGGCGAGGGCCCCGCCGCGGCCGGGTCTGACACGTCCGCCGCATCCGAGGCCTCGCCGGTCGGCCGGCCCGACGCCGTCAACGCGCCGGCCGGTCAGGTGCACGCGCATCCGGATGCCTCGTCCCCCGCCGCCATCCCGGGCGGCGCACCCGGCGACACCGACGTTCCGGCGTCGCCGGCGCTCGGCGAGGCCGACGGCACCGGCCCGTCGGCAGCCACCACCGTCGCCGCCGGCGCGGCACCGACCGCGCCGAGCGCGGCCCCGCGTGCGGCATCCGTCGGCGCACCGGCCGTTCCGGCCCCATCGACCGCCCCGGCGGGATCCCCGCCGTCCGGCACCGCACCACCCCGCGGCGCCGGCGACTCCCTCGCGGCTCCGCCCGCCGGGGCACCTTCCCCCTCCCCTGCTACGGCGTCGGGTCTCCCGCCCGCACTGGGAGACCGTGCAGCAGCCGGCACGTGGGCCGCCCCGGCCGCGCCCGGCGCCTCGGCGACCGCTTCGGCCGCTGCCGCCGGTCACCCCGCGGGCACGGCGGCAGACCCCGCCGCGGGCGCGGCAGGCGCCCCGAGCACGACCGCCGGCGCGGCCATCCCGGGCGCCGCCGCAGAGGCCCGCCGCACGAGCGGCCCGGCACCCGCCCCCGACGCGCCCGTCCGGGTGGCGGCCGAGGCCACCCAGGCGCAGGCCGGGGCATCCGCCGCGTCACTGGTCACGCCGCAGACGGCGCCCGCACCGGCGGCCGCACCGACCGCACCGGCGCCGACGTCCGCGGCGGCGCCCGGATCGGAACGCCTCGCCCAGCAGCTCAGCGGCCCCCTCGTCTCGCTCGCCCGCAGCGGCACCGACGGATCGGTGCTCGTGCGCATCGCCCCCGAGGAGCTGGGGCCTGTCACGCTCCGGGCCGTCTCGCACGGCGACGGCATCCGGATCGAGGTGCACGCCCCCGGCGACGCCGGCCGCGAGGCGCTCCGCCACGTGCTCGGCGAGCTGCGTCGCGACGCCGCCGCCGCGGGGGTCGGCGCGAGCATCGACCTCGCCGCCGACGATGCCGGCAGCGGCGGGCGCCGCCCCGACCAGGGTGCCGACCCCGATCCGCACACCGGCCCGGGCCCCCGTCGCGACGAACCGGCCGACCGGCGCAGCGCCGCCGCCACCGACCCGCGGCCCGGCCACTCCGCCGACCGCCTCGACCCCGCCCGCACGTTCGCGGCAGCCCCCGGGCAGCCCGGCGGCGGGCTCGACGTCATCGCCTGAGGAGCATCCATGACCGACCCAGTGAGCGCCACCGCAGCCGGCGGGACCTCCGGCCTCTACACCCAGCCGCCCACCACCCGCGTGCCCAAGCAGGAGATGGATGGCGAGCTGTTCATGAAGCTGCTCGTCACCCAGCTCGCCCACCAGGACCCGTCCTCGCCCATGGACACCAACGAGATGATCGGGCAGACGACCCAGCTGGCGATGATGGAGCGCCTGAACGCGCTCGCCACCCAGCAGGAGGAGGCGTTCTCGCTGCAGATGCGCAGCTCCGCCGCCGAGCTCATCGGCCGCACGGTCGAGTACCTCGACAAGGACGGCAAGCCCGTCACCGGCGTCGCCGGCACCGTCTCGTTCGCCGGACCCGTGCCGCTCATCGACGTGGACGGCAAGGCCATCGCCCTCGACCGCATCACCGCCGTCCGCAAGTAACCCCAGACCCGCGCCGCCGTCCGCACCGCCGGGCGCCCGGCGCCGAACCGAAAGGCCAGACCATGCTCCGCTCGCTCTTCTCCGGCATCTCCGGGCTCCGCGCCCACCAGACGATGCTCGACGTCACCGGCAACAACATCGCGAACGTCAACACCGCCGGCTTCAAGGGCTCGGCCACGCAGTTCCAGGACACGCTGTCGCAGCTCATCCAGGGCGGCGGGGCGCCGGGCGCCGCGATCGGCGGCACCAACCCCGCCCAGGTGGGCCTCGGCGTGCAGCTCGCCGGCATCAGCACGAACTTCTCGCAGGGCTCGGCGCAGGCGACCGGCCGCGCCAGCGACCTCATGATCTCCGGCGACGGCTTCTTCGTCGTGCAGGCCGGCGGCGAGACGCTGTACACGCGCGCCGGCGGCTTCGACTTCGACGCGCAGGGCCGGCTCGTCACGCCCGACGGCGCGCTCGTCATGGGCTGGAACGCCGTCGGCGGCGTCGTCAACCAGGGCGGCGGCCTCGCCAACATCACGCTGCCGCGCGGCGCGGTCTCGCCCGCCGTCGCGACGACGGAGGTGCGCTTCTCGGGCAACCTGCCGAGCGACGCCGCGGCCGGCACCGAGATCGTGCGGGACCTCGACGTCTACGGTCCAGACGGCACGGCCACGACGGTGACGCTGACGTTCACGCGCAACGCCGCCGGCTGGGAGGTGAGCGACGGCACGGCGACCCTCGACACCCTCACCTTCGCCGACGGCCTGCCCACGGGCCCCACCACGCTCACCGTCGGCGGCGTCACGGTCGACCTCGCCGGCGTGACCGGCTACGCCGACCTCAGCACGCTGAAGGTCGCCGGGCAGGACGGCCGCGCCGCGGGCACCCTCGACTCGTACTCGATCGGCCCCGACGGCACCATCACCGGCGCCTTCTCCAACGGCGCCACCGAGGCCGTCGGGCGCATCGCCCTGGCCACCTTCGTGAACCCCGGCGGGCTCGAGAAGGCCGGCGACTCCCGGTACCGGGCGACCGCGAACACGGGCGCCGTCGAGCTCGGCGCCGCCGGCGACCCGGGCTACGGCGCCCTTGCGAGCGGCTACCTCGAGATGTCGAACGTCGACCTCTCGCAGGAGTTCACGAACCTCATCATCGCCCAGCGCGGGTTCCAGGCGAACGCCCGCATCATCACCACCTCCGACGAGGTGCTGCAGGAGCTCACCAACCTGAAGCGCTGACGCCCGCGCGCCCGATCCGGGCCGGGATGCCTCGCCGGCGTCCCGGCCCGGATTCGCTGTGTTCCGGGCGGCGTTCGGTGGCGCGGCGGGCGCGGCGGGCCCCGCCCTAACGCTCGCCCGCCCGCCGCCGACAGTGGAGAGCGGCCCCTTCGCCGGGCCCTCACGTCCGGAGGAAGTGCATGATCGTCGTCACGCGACTGAACGGCAGTCGGTTCGCGCTGAACGCCGACCTCATCGAGCGCGTGCACGAAAGCCCCGACACGACCCTGCTGATGGTCGACGGCACCAGCTACGTCGTCACCGAGTCGCTCGCCGAGATCGTTCGGGAGATCGTGGAGTTCCGCGCCCGGGTGCTCGCCCGCGCCGAGGAGCTCGTAGGCGACGATCCCCGGCCCGGGCCCCGGCTCGCCGTCGCACCGAGAGCGGACTGACCATGGACCTCGCATTCCTCATCGGCATCGTCCTCGCGTTCGGCTCGCTGTACGCGATGATCACCCTCGAGGGCGCCCACGTCGACGCCCTGCTCATCCCCGCGCCGATGGTGCTCGTCTTCGGCGCGACGATCGCCGTCGGCATCGCCGGCGCCACCCTCTCCGACGCGATGCGGGCGTTCCGGGCCGTGCCGCGTGCGATCCGCGGCCGCACGGCGAAGCCGCAGGACACCATCGACCGGCTCGTCGAGCTCGCCGAGAAGGCCAGGCGCGAGGGGTTGCTGTCGCTCGAGCAGGATGCCGCGGAGACCGAGGACCCGTTCCTCAGGAACGCGCTGCAGAACATCGCCGACGGCACCGACGGCGACGAGCTCCGCACACTGCTGGAGGAGGAGGTCGCCTCGAAGGAGCGGGTCGGCATGCAGTCGGCCAGGTTCTTCAAGGCGCTCGGCGGCTACGCGCCCACCGTCGGCATCATCGGCACCGTCGTGTCACTCACCCACGTGCTCGAGAAGCTCGACTCGCCCGACACACTCGGGCCATCGATCGCGACCGCGTTCGTGGCGACCCTCTGGGGCCTGCTCTCGGCGAACTTCATCTGGCTGCCGCTCGGCGATCGCATCGCCCGGCTGACGACCCTCGAGGCGGAGAACATGACCCTCGTCATGGAGGGCGCGCTCGCGGTGCAGTCCGGCAGCCAGCCGCGCATCCTCGGCGAGCGCCTGCGCGCCATCGCGCCGGGCGTGGAGCAGCTCGAGGCCGCATGAGCGCCAGGCGGCGTCGGCGCGGCGCCGACTCGGACGTGCACAACGACGAGCGCTGGATGGCCTCGTACATGGACATGGTCACGGTGCTCATGTGCATGTTCATCGTGCTGTTCGCGATGTCGTCGGTCGACGCGGAGAAGTTCGAGGCGCTCAGCAACTCGCTGGCCACCGGGTTCGGGCAGGAGCCGTCGGAGCACACGGACATCTCCGAGGGGTATGTCGTGCCGGCCGATCTCCGCACCGACGAGCCCTCCGACCCGTCGGCGCTCGACCTCGCCCGGCGCGAGCTCGACCGGCTGCTCGAACTGCGCGATCGCATCGATGCGGGCCTCGCGGCGCAGGGCCTGCAGGACGCGGTCGCCTACGACATCGACGACCGCGGGCTCACGGTCCGCCTCGTCGGCGCGGAGACCTACTTCGAGGGCAACAGCGTGGAGCTCAGCCAGAAGGCACGCGCCGTGCTCGGCGTCGTCGGCGGCGTGCTCGGCACGGTCGACGACGAGGTGCGGGTCGAGGGCCACGCCGATCCGCACGGCTCTCCCGGCCCGTTCCCGACCGACTGGGAGCTCGCGAGCGGCCGCGCGACGCAGGTGGTGCGCTTCCTCGTCGAGCAGACGGGCATCGCCGCGCCGCGCGCGGCGGCGGTCGGGTTCGGGTCGGCCCGACCGGTCGCGAACGGTGCGGACGAGGCATCCGCCGCCCTGAACCGGCGCGTCGACGTCGTCGTGCTCTCGGACGAGCCCGACGCGGTGCGCGAGCTGCTGCCCCAGCTGTACGCGGGCATCGGCCAGCAGGGTGCGGGCTGAGCCGTGCACCCGGCCTCTCGCCCGCGCTAACCGGCCCGTCGCGGCAGCCGATAGTCCACGACGTGCCTCGCAGAACCCCGCCGCCGTCCCAGGCGACCGCCGCGACGGTCCACGCGTACGACTTCCGCCGCCCCACGACGCTCGCACGCGAGCACTCGCGCGTGCTGGAGCTCGCGTTCGAGACCTTCGCCCGGCAGTGGGGCACGCAGCTCACCGCGAACGTGCGGACCCGCTCGCAGGCGACCTTCCACCAGGTGAACATGCACACCTACGACGAGTACGCCGCGTCGCTCCCGGCCTCGACGACCATGGTGCTCTGCCGCATCGGCGACGAGGCCGAGAAGGCGGTCATCCAGTTCCCCGCGGTCGCGGCCCTCACCTGGCTCAGCCACATGCTGGGCGGCACCGGCGAGCACCGCGAGCCCGAGCGCACCTTCACGGAGATCGAGCAGCAGCTGGTCCTCGCCCTCGGCGACGATCTGCTCGACGACCTGCGGTACTCGCTCGGCCGGGTGCTGCCCGCCGACCTGGAGTTCGACACGATCCACCACAACGCCCAGTTCGCGCAGGCGGCCTCGACGTCGGCGCTCATGATCGTGGCGTCGTTCACCGTGGAGTGCGGCGAGCAGTCCGCGCCGGCGACGGTCGCGTTCCCGGCCGACGTGCTCCTCCGGGGCCTCGGCGACGCGAACCCCGTGGTCGCCACCGACCGGGCGCGATCGCTCGTCGCCTCGCAGGTGTCGCTCACCCCCGTCGACTTCGCCGTGCAGCTCGACCCCGTGCCGGTCACGCCGCGCGCGGTGCTCGACCTCGCGGTGGGTGACCTGATCCCGCTCCGCCAGCCGGCCCGCACGCCGTTCCGGGTGAGCGTCGACGGGCACGTGCTGGGTCGCGCCGCCGTGGGCCGCACGGGCACCCGCCTCGCCTGCACCATCATCGACACGCTGGAGACCGCATCATGACCCTCACCGCGCCCCCGTCGACCGCGCTCGAGGCCGCAGAGGCCTTCGTCCGCACCCTGCCGAGCGAGCACGCGTGGAGCGTCGGCGGCCCGGCGTCCGCGCCGGTGACGGATGCCGCGGAGGCGTTCGAGGCCGCCCTGGTCGGCGCCAGCACGGTCGACGTGGCGGTCGGGTTCGCCGCCGCGGGCTCGCTCGACGGCGAGGACGGCCTCGACGCGGCGCATCTCGTGCAGCCGGCGCTCGCGGCCGCCGCCCGCACGTTCGGCACCGGGGTGCTCGGCGAGGTGCGGCGCGACGCGAGCCTGCTGGCCGCCGAGGATGCCACGGTGCTCGAGCTGCTCGACGAGTCGGGCCGTGTCGCCGGCTGGCTGGCCACGCGCGAGCGCCTCGCCGGCCGCCGCCCCGCCGGCGGCGAGGACGGGGCGAACCTCGCCCGCATCAACGACGTCGAGATGGCGCTCACGGTGGAGATCGGGCGCACCCGGATGACGGTGCGCGACATCCTGAACCTCGAGCCGGGCGCCGTGGTCGAGCTCGACCGCTCGGCCGGGGCGCCGGCCGACATCCTGCTGAACGGCCGCATCATCGCGCACGGCGAGGTCGTCGTCGTCGACCAGGACTACGCCGTGCGCGTGACCCGCATCCTCGACGCCCAAGACGGCCCGCAGTAGTGGACACCGTCTTCCTCGTGCTGCGCGTCGCCGTCTCGCTCGGCGTCGTGCTCGCGGTCGTCTGGTACGCGCACCGGCGCGTCACCAGGAGCCGCGCGCGGACCAGGAAGACGCAGCTCGTCACGGTCGTGGCCCGGCAGTCGCTCGCGCCGAAGGCGTCGATGGTCGTCGTCGACGCCGACGGGCGCCGGCTGATGCTGGGCGTCACGGAGCACGGCGTGACCGTGCTGAGCGATCGCCCGTCGCCCGCCGGCGCCGCGGCGGATCCCGCTGACGAGGAGTCCGGCCGCGAGCCGCGCGCCGACTTCGGCCGCGTGCTCGCCGCCGTCCCGCCGCTCGCGGACGACCCGGCCGAGTCGGATGCCGCGTCCGCGGCATCCGCCCTGTCCGCGGCATCCGCACTGCCCGCGGCACCCGCACTGGCGGCAGCATCCGCCCTGCCCACCGCACCCGCACCGCACGGAACGCGCCGCGGGTCGATCCTCTCGGCCGAGACATGGAAGCGCTCGCTCGCCGGGGTGAAGGAGGGCCTCGGCCTATGACGCCCGCCTCGACCGGCAGCCGCCGGTCGGGCAAGCCCGCACGGGTCGCCGCGATCGCGGCCGCTTCCACCGTCATCGCGCTGCTCCTCGTGGCGACGCAGACCCTGCCGGGCTTCGCCGAACCCATCGACCCCGCGCCGCCTGCGGAGCCGGCCCCGCCGGCGGACAACGGCGGCGGCTACGGCGTGGAGATCAACGGCCCCGACGGCACCCCGTCGTCGGCGATCGTCACGCTGATCTCGATCACGCTGCTCGCGGTCGCCCCGTCGCTGCTGATCATGATGACCTCGTTCACGAAGATCTTCGTGGTGCTCGCGATGGCGCGGAATGCCCTGTCGCTGCCCGCCGTACCGCCGAACCAGGTGCTCGCGGGCCTCGCGCTGTTCCTGTCGATCTTCGTGATGCAGCCCGTGCTCACCCAGGTGAACGAGCTCGGCGTGCAGCCCTACCTCGACGGCACGCTCGACTTCGGGCAGGCCGTCGAGGCCGGCAGCGCGCCGCTGCGCGAGTGGATGCTCTCGTTCACCCGCGAGGAGGACCTCGCCCTGATGACGCGGGCCGCCGGGCTGCCGAACCCCGAGGATGCCGCGGCCGTCGACTTCGCGACCCTCATCCCCGCCTTCCTCATCTCCGAGCTCCGGTCGGCGTTCATCATCGGTTTCGTCGTCTTCGTGCCGTTCCTCGTGATCGACCTCGTCGTCTCCGCGGCGCTCATGTCGATGGGCATGATGATGCTGCCGCCGGTGATGATCTCGCTGCCGTTCAAGATCCTGCTGTTCATCCTCGTCGACGGGTGGGGACTGCTCGCCACGACCCTCGTCTCCAGCTACCGGGGAGGCGGCTGATGGACAGCGCGGCCGTGCTCGACATCGGGCTGCAGGGCCTCATCGTGGCGGCGAAGCTCGGTGCGCCCGTGCTCGTGACGGCCCTCGTCGTCGGGTTCGCCGTCTCGCTCGTGCAGTCGATCACCCAGATCCAGGAGGTCACGCTCTCGTTCGTGCCGAAGGCGGTCGCCGTCGGCATCGCGCTCGTGGTGTGCGGGCACTGGATGATCAGCGAGATCGTGGCGTTCACGCTCGACCTGTTCGCGCGCATCCCGTCGCTCGTCGGGGGCGGCTGATGGGGTTCACGATCGATGCGGGCTGGCTCGAGGCGGTGATGCTCGCGAGCGTGCGGATGGCCGCGTTCGTGGTGATCGCGCCGCCGTTCTCGTACGGCGCGGTGCCTGGGCGAGTGAAGGCGGCGCTCGCGGTCGGGCTGGGTCTCGCGGTGTCGCCGCGCGTCGCGGCGGGGTACGTGCCGGCCGAGGGCGGGGCGTTCTTCGGCGCGATCGTCGCCGAGCTCGTCACCGGGGCGGCCCTCGGATTCCTCGTCCTCGTGATCTTCTCGGCGATCCAGTCGGCCGGGAGCCTGCTCGACCTTTTCGGCGGGTTCCAGCTGGCCATGGGGTACGACCCGCAGTCCATGGTGCAGGGCGCGCAGTTCGCCCGCCTGTTCCATCTCGCCGGCATCGCGCTGCTGGTCTCGTCGGGGGCGTACCTCGTGGTCTTCAGCGGGGTGTTCGCCTCGTTCGACGCGATCCCCGTCGGCAGCGCCATCGACCTCGCCGCATCCGCGGAGCAGGCGATCCACGCCGTGACCGGCATGCTCGTCGCGGCGGCGCAGATCGCGGCGCCGCTCATCGTGGTGCTCTTCCTCGCCGACCTCGGCCTCGGCCTCCTCACCCGCGTGGCTCCGGCCCTCAACGCCTTCTCGCTCGGCTTCCCGCTGAAGATCCTGCTCACCCTCGCCCTCGCCGGCACCGTGTTCGTCGCGCTGCCCGCCGTCGTCGAGGCGCTCGCCTCCGACGCGATGGCCGCCATGCGGGAGGCGGGGTGAGCATGTCCGACAGCGGCGAACGCACCGAACGCGCGACCGAGAAGCGGCTGCGCGAGGTCTACGAGCAGGGCAAGCTGCAGCGCTCGCAGGACCTCACGGCGTGGGTCGGCATCGGCGCGGCCGCCCTGATGATCCCAGCGACCATCAGCGCCGCCACCGACGCCGCCGTCGCCCAGTTCGCCGCCGTCGCGGATGCCGCCGCCGACCCCGACCCGCTCGCGGCGGTGCACGCGCTCGACGTCGGCTTCGCGTCGGTGCTGCCGAGCGTCGGCTGGATGCTCGCCGTCGTCGCGGGCGCGGTCCTCGCCGCGGCCGCCCTGCAGGGCGGCGTGCACCTGCGGAAGAAGTTCGTGCGGTTCGAGCACCTCGAGCCGGTCGGCGGGCTGAAGCGCATATTCGGCATGCAGGCCGTCTGGCAGGGCGTGAAGGCGCTCGTGAAGTCCGCCGTCGTCGCGGGCGTGCTGCTCCTCGTCGTGCAGGGTCTCATGCCCGTGCTGCTCGGTGCGGGCGGCCTGCCGCTGAACGCCGTGCTCCAGGCCGCCGCCGACGGCACGACCTGGCTCGTGCTCGCCGCCGTCGCGGCCGGGCTCGGGCTCGCCGCGGCCGACGTCCTCGTCGTCGCCCGCCGCAACCGCAAGCACACGATGATGACCAAGCGCGAGCTGCAGGACGAGCACAAGCACACCGACGGCGACCCGCTGATCAAGTCCCAGCGCCGGGCCAGGCAGCTCGCGATGAGCCGGAATCGGATGATCGCCGCCATCGCCGACGCCGACGTCGTCGTGGTGAACCCGACCCATGTCGCCGTCGCCCTCCGCTACGAGCCGGGCAAGAGCGCGCCCCGGCTCGTCGCGAAGGGCAAAGGCCACGTCGCGACCCGCATCCGCGAGGAGGCCGAGCGCACGGGCGTGCCGATGGTGCGCGACATCCCGCTCGCCCGCGCCCTCCACGCCGGCTGCGCGGTCGGCCACGAGATCCCCGTCGACCTGTACCAGGCGGTCGCCGTGCTGCTCGCCTTCGTCGCGGTGCTGAGGCGGCGCGGACGCGCCGCGCTCCGCGGCATCCACTCGCTCTCCACCATGCAACCCACCGGAGGTCGCCCATGAACCGGAACGTCTCGATGATCGCCGTCCCGCTCGGCGTGGTGGGCATCCTGCTGCTGCTCATCGTGCCCGTGCCGGCGTGGCTGCTCGACGGGCTGATCGTGGTGAACATCCTGTTCGCCCTCGTGATCCTGCTGACGACGATGTTCGTGAAGAAGCCGCTGGACTTCTCGGTCTTCCCATCGCTGCTGCTCGTGGCGACGCTGTTCCGTCTGGGCCTGAACGTCGCGTCGACCCGGCTCGTGCTGGGCGAAGGCTACGCGGGGCAGGTGATCCAGGCCTTCGGGCACGTCGCCGTGGGCGGTTCGATCGTCATCGGCGCGGTCGTGTTCCTCATCCTCGTCGTCATCCAGTTCGTCGTCGTGACGAAGGGCGCCGAGCGCGTCGCCGAGGTCGGGGCGCGCTTCACGCTCGACGCGATGCCCGGCAAGCAGATGGCGATCGACGCCGACCTGAACGCCGGACTCATCACCGAGTCGGAGGCGAGGCGCCGCCGCGCGGAGGTCTCCGCGGAGGCGGACTTCTACGGCGCGATGGACGGCGCGTCGAAGTTCGTGAAGGGCGACGCGATCGCGGGCATCGTCATCATCCTGATCAACATCGTCGGCGGCATCGCGATGGGGATGCTGCAGCGCGGCATGGACATCGGCGACGCGCTCGACACGTACACGCTGCTCACCATCGGCGACGGCCTGGTCACGCAGATCCCGGCGCTGCTGATGGCGGTCTCGACCGGCATGGTCGTCACCCGGTCGAACACCGACGCCGACATGGGCGGCAACGCCTCCGCCCAGCTCACCCAGTCGCGCACGGCGCTGCTCATCGCCGCGGCCGCGGCGGGGCTCATGGGGCTCATCCCCGGCATGCCGATCATCCCGTTCCTCATCGCCGCGGCGGCGCTGCTCGTGCTCGCGCAGCGTGTGCGGACGCGCGAGCGCGAGGCCGAGCGGGCCGTGCGGATGGAGGAGCTGGATGCCTCCGCCCCGAAGGCCGAGACCCCAGAGGACCTGCTCGGACAGGCCCGCGTGCACGCCCTCGAGATCGGCCTCGCGCCCGACCTCGTCGACCTCGTGAACGGGTCCGCCGACGACCTCCTGGCCCGCGTGAAGGGTCTCCGGCGGAAGATCGCGCTCGAGCTCGGCTTCGTGATCCCGCCGGTGCGGACCCGCGACAGCGTGGAGCTGCCGCCCTCGACGTACTCGATCCGCGTCGCGGGCGTCGAGGCGGGGCGCGGCACCGCCCCGCCCGGCCGAGCGCTCGCGCTCGGCGACGGCCTGGAGGCGCTGCCGGGCGACGCGACCGTCGAGCCGGTGTGGGGCCTGCCGGGCAAGTGGATCCCCGTCGAGGCCCGACGCACCGCCGAGCTCGCGGGTGCGACCGTCGTCGACCGCGTGTCGGTGATCGTCACGCACCTCTCCAGCCTCGTCACGGAGCACGCCGCGCGCCTGCTCTCCCGCGAGGACGTGCGCGTGCTCACGGAGGGGGTCCGGGCGGAGAACCCCGCCGCCGTCGACGAGCTCACCCCCTCACCCCTCTCGCTCGCCGAGGTGCAGCGAGTGCTGCAGGGGCTCCTCGCCGAACGCGTGCCGATCAACGACCTCGGGCGCATCTTCGAGGCGGTATCGCTCAAGGCGAAGACCACCACCGACCCCGAGCAGCTCGTCGAGGCCGCCCGCGACGCGCTCGGCGCGGTGATCCCGGCCGCCTACGCCGAGGGCGGGTCGCTGCGCGTGCTCATGATCGACCCGCTGCTCGAGCAGCGCATGCTCGAGGGGCTCCGGCCGAGCGAGCAGGGCAGCCAGATCCTGCTGCCGCCCGACGCCATCGAGCAGGTGCTCGGCGGCATCCGCCGGCAGGTCGCCGCGGGCGACGCCGACGGCGGACGCGCCGTGCTGGTGTGCGCGCCGGCGCTGCGGCCCGCGATCCACCGGCTCGTCGAGGCGCAGCTGCCGGGCACGCCCGTGCTCTCGTACCAGCAGGCCACGGCCGGCGGAGCCGCGATCGAGACGGTGGGGGTGATCCGAGCCGATGCCGAGCTTCCGGCGTAGGGCGAAGACCCTCGAGCAGCTGCGCGAGGAGGTGCTGCTCGGTTTCGGGCCCGAGGCGCGCATCGTCGAGGCGACCCGGGTGACCCGCCGCGGCGTCGGCCGTTTCCTCGCGAGCGAGGAGATCGAGGCGACCGTCGTGGTCCCCGACGACGCGGCCCCCGCCGGCGGCGTGGCGCCCGAGCGGCTCGATCGCGGCGGCATCCTCTCGCTCCTCGCAGAGGCCGACCAGGGCGATGGACGCGGACCTGCCGGAGCGTCCGGGTCGCCCGGAGCGTCGGCGGCCGCGCATGCCGGCCCGGCGGCGGGCGGGCAGACCGGCGCGTCGGCGGGCGACGACTTCGGCGACCTGCTCGCGCGTCTGCAGCACGCGCTGGGGGATGTCCCGCCGCCCGCGCCGTCCGCCATCCCCCTGCCCGCCTCCCCCTCGCGCGCGGGCGCGGGCGTCCCTCCGGCGGATGCCGCGGGCCTCATCGCGCTCGCCCCCGCCGCGGGCGACCTCGTGGCCGTGGTCGGACTCGGCGACGACGCCGAGCGGCTCGTCCGCGGGCTCACCGCGACCGCCCAGCGGCGCTACCTGCGCCTCGACGGCCCGGGCGGGGCCGGCGCCTCGGGAGACGTCGTGGACGAGGCATCCGGTGCCGCGTCTCGCCGCTCACCCGTCGGCGGCGACCCGGCCGCCGCGCGGCGTCGCGCACTGGAGGCGCGGATGGCGGCCGTCGAGTCCGACCGGGCGGTGCTCGTCACCGGCTCGGCCGCGGCCCTCGACGACGACTTCGGCTGGCTCGCGGAGCTCCGGCCCGACGAGGTGTGGGCGGCGGTCGATGCCGGCCGGACGGCCGATGACTCGGCGCAGTGGTTGCGACGACTCGCGCAGCAGGTCGGCCTCCACGCGATCGGCGTCGTCGGCGTCGGGCTCACCCGCGATCCGTCGTGGGTCGGCGGGCTCGGACTCCGCGTCGGCTGGGTAGAGCCGGTGCCGCGCCGCGCATGACCTGGGTGACGGCCGCCGGGGAGTCTGCGGCCGGGAGGAGATGCAGGGATGCTGGTACTGACACGGAAGTCGAACGAACGCGTGCTCATCGGCGACGACATCGTCGTCACGGTGCTGGAGGTGCGGGGCGACAACTCGGTGCGCCTCGGCATCCACGCCCCGCGGGATCGCCGCATCCAGCGCGAGGAGATCGTCGTCGACGTCGCCTCCGCCAATCGCGAGGCCGCCGTGGATGCCTCGCCCGAGGCGGCCGCCGCGCTCGCGCGCTTGCTCGCGAGACCCGGGAACTGACCCGTCCGGCCGGCTACGCGGCCGCGAGCACCTCGGCGAGGGGCATCCGCATCGGCCAGCCGCCGCGGTCGAGGATGACCTGGCGCGCTCGCCCGTCGGCGGCGACCAGGATCGGGGCGGCGAGGTTCACCGTGATCGCCTCGCCCGACGGGTTCACCACGAGGTAGAGCGCGAGGCCTTCCCGGCCGCCGAGCTCCTCGACGTCGATCGCGGGCAGCTCGGGGCGGTACGACGGCAGGTGCCGGGCCGCCTCGAGCACGAACAGCCGCGCACTGCCCGCCGCCTCGCGGAGGGCGGCGAGCCCGTCGGAGCCGCCGACCGCGACGAGCTCGAACGCCGTCGAGGTGAACCCGTACGGCGGCGCCAGGAAGTCGAGGCGGGTCATGCCAGGTAGTCCATGAGCGTCGGCCGCACCGCGCGGGCCGTCGCGGCGAGCGCCGCCTGGTGCCCGACCTCGCGCATCGACAGCTCGATGGCGACCTCGGCCACGTCGAGGTCCTCGAGGCTCGACCGGGCGGCCTCGAGCCCGATCTTGTCGCCGAGGTTGCGGTCGACGGCGGCGAGCACGGTGCCGTGCCGGGCGCCGACGCCCGCGTGGACGCGGAGCACGGCCTCCCGGTGGCCGTCGAGGGCGGCGAGGTTGGCGCGGACGTCGCCGCCGCCGCGGAGGTCGGCCGCGATGCGGTCGAGCGTCGCGAACGCCGACGCGGCGCCCGTGCCGAACACCTCCGACCCGTCGACGTCGACGCGGACCGTGGTGCCGTCGTCGATGCGGCGCTCGACCGATCCGAGCCCGCCGGTGAAGGAGTAGTCGGCGGCGAACGCGTGCCCGGCGTCGGAGGTGCCCGCGAAGACCGAGCGGCCGAGGTAGCTCGTGTTCGACTGGGCGAGCAGCAGGTCGCGGATCGACTCGATCTCGGCCGCGATCGCCTCCTTCTGCGTGGGCGACATCGCGCCGTCGTTCGCGCCCTGCAGGGTGAGGTCGCGCGCCCGCTGCAGCAGCTTGGTGGTGCTGTCGAGGGCGGAATCGATCGTGCTCAACCAGCCGTTCCCATCCTGGATGTTGCGGGCGTACTGGGCGTTCGCCCGCTGCGCTCCGCGCACGCCGATCGCGGCGGCGGTGGCTGCCGGATCGTCGGAGGGCCGCGTGATCGCCTGGAACCCGGAGGCGCGCTCCTGCGCGCGCGCCAGCTGGGCGGTGGCCGACTGCAGGTTGCGCATCGACGCCTGCATCATCGTGGTGCTGGTGACTCGCTGGATCATGGGCTCCTACCTCCCGACCAGGCCGGTGCGGTTGACGAGGACGTCGAGCATCTCGTCGATCGCGGTGAACACCCGTGCCGCTCCCTGGTACGCGGTCTGGGCGGCGACGAGGTTGAGGTTCTCCTCGTCGAGGTCGACCGACGAGGTCGACAGCTGCCGGGCGAGGGCGCTCGCCCGGCCCAGTTCGGTGACCGCGGCGCGGTCGTGCTCGGCGCCGGCGGTGACGCCGACGCGGGCGACGAACGCCGACCAGACGGCGTCGGGCGACCCGGCGCCCTTCGCGAGCTGGGCGATGCGGTCGGCGTTGGAGCCGTCGAGGGCTCCGGCGCCCGGGGCGGCGGCGGCGATGCCGTCGGCGCCCGTCGGCACCACCCGCAGGCCGAGGGCGGGCGGCAGCGCGGGGTCGGTGGCGAAGAAGTCGAGCCCGGTCGCGCCGGTCGTGGTGACGCCTTGGCGGTGCACGGCGTTGACCTGCGCGGCGAGGGTCGTGGCGAACGCGTCGTACGAGGCGAGCGCCTCGGCGAGCGGGCCGCCCGATCCGCCGGAGGCGGGCGCGAGCATCGAGACGGTGCCGGCGAGCGCTCCGCCGTCGAGGGCGATCGGCGTACCGGGTCGGCGCTCCCACTCGAGCTGCACCGGACCGCCGCCGGGGGTCGTCGGCCCGGCGAGGGCGACACGGTGAGCGACGGTTCCCGCGACGACGGGGTTGCCCGCCACGAGGACGTCGACCGTGCCGTCGCCGCGGTCGTGCACCACGCCGCCGGCGAGCGCGGCGAGGTCGCCCGCGACCCGGTCGCGCTCGTCGAGGAGCTCGTTGACCGAGCCGCCGCCGAGCGAGGTGCGGCGGATGACGTCGTTCAGCTCGGCCACGCGCGCGGCGGCCTGGTTCACGTCCTCGACCATCGCGGCGGCATCGGCGCGTGCCGCCTTCCACTGGTCGGCGACGGCACGGTAGCCCTCGCCGATGCGGGAGGCGAGAGCGGTGGCCTCCTCGATGACGACGGCGGCGGCGGCCCCGTCGCCCGCGGCGTTGCCCAGGTCCTGCCAGGACGCCCAGAACTCCTGCAGCTGCGCCGAGAGCCCGTTCGCGCCGGGCTCGTGCAGTCCGTCCTCGAGCTGGGCGAGCAGGTCCGAGCGGCTCGCGTGGTAGCCGGCGGCCGCCGACGCGGTGCGCACCGACGCGGTGAGCAGGTCGTCGGCGAGCCGGCTGATCCCCGTGACGGTGACCCCCTGGCCCGCGCCACTCCGGGGCAGCGCGAGCACGCCGACGGTGCCGAGCGCGGGGTTGGCCGACAGGTCGACCCGCTGCCGGGTGTAGCCCGGCGTGTGCACGTTGGTGATGTTCTGGCCGGCGAGCTCGATGGCCGCCCGGGCGGCGGAGAGGCCGGTGTAGCTCGTGGTGAGTCCGGCGAAGGTGCTCATGGTCAGGTCTCCTCGTCGACGAGCGTGGCGGCGTGGGCGACGCGGGTCCGGCCGGATGCGTCGTAGGTGTCGTGGCCGGCCGGCCGGCCACCGGGCGGCGCGGTCGTCGCGGTGCGGCGCAGCAGCAGCTCGTTGGCGTCGCGGAGGGCCGCGATCTCGGCGGTCACGTCGCGGAGCGCCGCGAGGTGGGCTTCGAGGATGTCCCGCCATACGGGATCCTCGGTGGCCTCGGCGAGTTCCCGGAGCGTGGCGTCGGCACCGACGCCGAGCTCCTCGGCAGCCTCGCCGGACTCCACCGCCCGCGCCAGGCCGACCTCCTTCAGCCGGTCGGTGACGTAGGCGATCTCGTGCGCCGCTCGTCCGAGCCACCGGTGCCGGTCGGTCGCGAGGAGCAGCCGTTCGACGTCGAGCTTGTAGAGCAGCACGTCGAGCAGCTCGCGTTCGCGCCACAGGACGGCGGACAGCTCGTGCAGGCCCATCCCGGCTCCTTCCGCGCTCGTGCGGCGGGCTCGTCCCGCCGGTGTTCACCATCGGTCGTCGACGGCCCGGTGGTAAGCGCCGGAACGTGTCCGCGCATGGTGTGAGTGCGCCCCGCTCGGTCCGCCGAACGGGGGACGCACCGGCCCCGCCCCCGAACACCCGATCACGCACCCCCCGGCGCCTTCGGCCGGCCGCCCGCGAACCCCCGCGCGCGGCCGCCCGATCGCCGGTCGCCCTGCGTCCGTCCTCCCCCGACGGCGCCCACCCGAGGAGCCCCCGCCCGTGAACCCGACCACCCCCCTCCGTCCGCATCCCGTCGAGGGCTGGACCGAACGACACCGGCATCCGGACGGCGTCTCGTACTGGCGCCGCGGCGAACGCCATCGTGCCCGCGGATGGGCGGTCGAGCGCCTGAGCGTCCGCGAGGCGTGGCTGTTCGGCCGCCGCATCCCGTCGCCCGAGCACGATCCGACGGTGCCGCTCGTCTTCGACGGTCAGGATGCGGCCGGCTGCCTCCGATGGCTCGACGCCGACGGCCGGGTCCGGGCGGAGCAGTGGGTCACGTCGGGCGGTGTGGAGGAGACCCGCCTGCTCGACGGGCGCGGCCGCCCGGAGCGGCACGCCTGCGGCGGCTACCAGCGCCTGCGGGTGCTCGGCACCGGCGAGCGGCGCCACTACGAGGAGTCGGCGACGGGGCCACGGCTGCACCGGGTCGACGGCCCGGCGATCGAGGATGCCTCGCAGCCCGAGCGTTCCCGCTGGTTCGAGCATGGCGTGGAGGCCGCGTCGCCTGCCGAGGTGCTCGAACGGCTCGAGCTGCGCTCGCGGGCGGAGGCGTCGGGGCGGCTCGCGCGGCGCCGCGGCGGGCCGGCCCGGCTCGAGGAGCCGTGGATGGCTGCGGGCGACCACCGGCGCGTCGCCGCGTTCGTCCGGCGCTGGCCGGAGAGCGAGCTGAGCTGGCGTCTCGCGCTCGCCTGGCCGGACGTCTGGCACGACTGATCGAGCGTTCGCGCGATGCCCGGCGGGTCTCCGGGCGACGCGGCGGAGCGAGCCGGGGCCGACCGCTCGAGGGCCGTCCGACGCCCCGCCACGGCGACACGCCGCGATCGGGACGACCCCCCTTTCGGGGGTGTTTTGATGCGATGACATCCACCCGGCATCCCCCGGCGATCCGCGTGATTCCGCGGAAGTCGGCCCCGTCGCGCGCGGAACGCGATGCGGATCCGTCACCCCCCTTCTCGGGCCTGTTGTGCTTCCTGAATCAACGCTGTGAGAATCACGACAGCTGTCGCGCAAGCGGGGAATCGCCTCTTCTCCGGGGGGTTGCCGGCGGTCGTGCGGAGATCCGTCGGGGGGCGGATCTCCGCCCAAGTCGCGGCCGGCGGCCGCGACGGGTTGCGGCGAGGCGACCGATGGGGGACGGAATGACCGGTGCAGGCTCGGTGGAGGAGGTCGGCGCGGTGACGCGCGTGGCGAATGCTGAGTGGCGGGTGCCCGAGGGCGCCGGCGCCTGGGGGGCCGGCCTGTACGCCGTCGAGACCGAGGCCGACTGGTTCGCCCGCGCCGACGCGTTCGCCGCCTTCGCCCGCGAGCACGGCCGGCTGCCCGGCACGGGCGCCGGAGCCGACGCCGAGGAACGCCGGCTCGCGCGCTGGGTGAAGTACCAGCGGGAGGCCGCGCACCGCGGCCGCCTGCCGCGAGCCCGCGCCGAGTGGCTCGACGCGGAGGTGCCGAGCTGGCGCCGGCCGGCCGACCACGCGTGGCGCGCAGCCGCCGTCCGCGTGGGGCTGTACGTGGCCGAGCACGGCGCGTACCCCTCGTCCACCTCGGCCGATGTCGAGGTGCGCCGGCTCGGCACGTGGCTGCGCACGCAGCGCCGCGCGCACGACGCCGGCCGCCTGTCGGACGACCGGCGGACCTGGCTCGATCTGAACCTGCCGTACTGGCGCTCGCCGTCCGCCGAGTCCTGGTACCTCGTCGCCGAGTCGCTCGCCCGCTTCCGGACCGAGCAGCGCCGACTGCCGCGCTCGAGCGGCGATGCGTCCGAGCGACGGCTCGCCCGCTGGCTGCGCGATCAGCGGGCTGCGGCGGCGGCCGGCCGGCTCGAGGCCGAGCAGTCGGCGTGGCTCGAGCAGGCCATCCCGGGCTGGGCCGACGCCCGCCTCGCGGCGTGGATGGAGCTGGCCGACGCCGTCGCCGGCTTCGCGCGCAGCTGGGGCCGCCTGCCGGCGCGCGACGGCGGTCCCGGCGAGCAGCGGCTCGCCCGCTGGCTCGCAGCCCAGCGCGCCGCAGCGGCGCGCGGCACGTTGTCGCAGGCGTCGCACGCGGCCCTCGACGAGCGGGTCCCGGGCTGGCTGGACCCGAGCGGCCCGGCCGAGGAGCGGTGGCGCGACCGGCTCGAGGAGACCGCGGCGTTCCTGCAGGCCCACGGCCGGCTCCCGGCGCGCTCGGCCGCCGCGGCCGAGGGCGAACGCCGGCTCGCCGTGTGGCTCGCGGGACAGCGCAGCGCAGCCCGAGCCGGCCGGCTCCTGCCGAACCGCCGCGCCGACCTCGACCGCCTGCTTCCCGGCTGGGCCAGCACTGAGGAGGACGCCTGGCGCTCGCGCGCCCGCGCCGCCGCCGCGTTCATCATCCGGCACGGCCACCCGCCCACGGTGCGCAGCCCCGAGCCGGGTGCCCGCACGCTCGCGGTCTGGCTCGGCCGGCAGCGTTCCCTCGAGGCCGCGGGCCTGCTGCCCGAGAGCCGGCGCACCTGGCTCTCGCGCCATCTGCCGGGCTGGCACGACCACCACCTCGCGACGTGGCGGGCCACCGCCGAGCGCCTGCTCGACTTCCGCGCCGAGCACGGGCGCCTGCCGACCCGCGCCGCGGGCACGTCCGAGCTCGAACGCGAGCTCGGTGTGTGGCTCGCGAACCAGCGGGCCGCGCAGCGCACCGGGCGCCTCGCCGCCGACCGCTGCGCGTGGCTCGACGAGCACGTGCCCGAGTGGCGCGACAGCCGCCTCGCCGCCTGGCTCGCCCAGGCCATCGAGGTCGAACGGTTCACGTCCGCCGCGGGTCGCCTGCCGTCTCCGCGGTCGACCAGCCCGCGGGCCCGGGCGCTCGGCACGTGGCTCGACGCCCAGCGGACGGCCCGCCGTCGCGGCGAGCTGCAGCCGAACCGGATCGCGTGGCTGGACGCGCACCTGCCGGGATGGTCCGGGCGGATCCGCCCGCCCGGGTCGCGGACGCGGGCGGCCGCCCCGTGGCCGGGCGTCGGACTGGCGCCGGAGGCGCGGGCGCACGCCGACCGCGTGCTCAGGGAGTGGATCGACCGGGCGCGTCGCCGCGACGGCCTGCCCATGCGGAGCCACCACCGCCGGTGGCTCGACGACAACATGCCGGGCTGGGACCGCCGGGGCGCCTGAGCGTCACGGGCCCGTCCGGACACGACGGTGGGCGGATGCCGCCGAGTCGCGGCATCCGCCCACCTGGCCGCGTCAGCGGCCGATCGCGCGGGTCGCGCTGATGATGCCCTCGCCGTAGAACCCGTTGTCCGTCGCGCCGCCCTCGCAGACGTGCGTGGCGGTCGCCGTCGTGCCATTCGGCAGGTGTCGGGTGTAGGTGAACTCGGCGGGAACCGGGCACGCCGTGTCGACGGCGCTGTGGGCGAGCTTCGCCTCGACCACCTGCGCGGGCAGGTACTTGCCGCCGCGCAGCAGGTCGGGCAGACCGTACTTGCTCACGATGAGCGCGGCGACGCCGGCCGCGTGCGGCGACGCCATCGAGGTGCCCTGCAGGTACTGGTAGTACGCGCAGGTCTCGCCGGACTCGTCGCAGCTCTTCACCGCCCAGTCGACCACGACCTCGCCGTTCTCGTCGATCGCGCCCTCGGCCTCGGCCAGTGCCGCGGGGTACGCGGCGAGGATGCCCTTGGTGACGTCGCGGGTGTCGTCCGCGGTGTCGTAGACGTCGCCACCGGGCGCCGCGACATCGATGTAGCCGTTGCCGTAGTTGGAGTAGTACGCCTTCCGCTCGGAGATACCGGTGCTCGAGACCGAGACGACGCCCTCCGCCTCGGACGGCATCGACACGCACGACTCGGGGTCGAGCAGGTCGCGCGTGTACGCCACCTCGCCCGGCACGTCGGCGAAGTCGGGGCTGCCGCCGTCGGTGAGCACCTTCGTGTAGTCGGATGCCTCGTTCCCGGCGGCCGCGACCAGCGTGACGCCGCGGTTGCGCGCGTAGTCGAGCGCCCGCTGCATCGCCTGGATGATCGTCTGCTGCTCCTGCTGGTCGGCGGGCGAGTCGGCCGGGTGGCTCGTACAGTTGAACAGCCACGGGTCGACGTAGTAGCTCATGTTGACCACGTCGATGCCGTTCTTGCCCGCGTAGGTCAGCGCGTCGACCGACGGCTGCAGGAAGAAGTACCCGGAGTCCTGACCGGCACGGAGGTTCACCAGGTCGACGTTCGGCGCGACGCCGGCGATGCCGATGCCGTTGATCGGCGAGCCGATGGTGGATGCCACGTGCGTGCCGTGCCCGTTCTCATCGACGTCGGCGGGGTCCTCGCAGGAGCCGTCGGGGTCCTCCTCGCACGCACCGTCGACGGGCTCGCCGTTGGCGTCGTAGGGGATGTCGACCGTGAAGTTGCGGCTGAGCTCGGCGTCGAAGTTCGGCGCGATGTCGGGGTGCGTGCCGTCGACGCCGGTGTCGAGGATGCCCACGCGCACCTTCTTCGAGCCCTGCTCCCACTTGTACGAGCCGTCGACGGTGGCGCCGATCTGCTGCATGTCCCACTGCAGGTCGGCGAGCGGCTCGGCGGTGAGGTTGCCGCGCCCGTGGCCGTTGCCGTTGCCGTTGCCGTTGCCGTGGCCCTGCCCGCGCTGGGTCGCAGCGGGGGCGCCGGCCGACTGCCGGGTCTCCTGCTCGACCGCGTCGGTCTTCCGGGCTTCGCCGTTGCCCGTGCGCGCGGCGTCCGGCACATCCGCGATCACGCGGTTCTGCGCGGTGCCCTCGATGACCGCCTGCGCGGCGGCCGCGTCGGCGAAGCCCGCCTCGGTGGTCACGACGGTGGCGACGCCGACTTCGCTGTTCTCGCTGACGATGGTGCCGCCGGCGGCTTCGACGGCGGCGCGGGTCTCGTCGGCGGAGGCTCCCTCGGCGAACAGCACGACGTATTCGCGCGTGCCGCTCGCGTCCTCCTCGGTGGCGGTGGTGGCGGTGGCCGGGGAGGCCGCCAGCGCCGTGATCGCGAGTGCGATCGCCGACGCTGCCGCGATGGATCTCATCCGTGGCATCAAGTGTCCTTTCCCTCTGTGGATCGGTGCGGCCACTCTGGCATACCCCCTGTTCGGGGGGAAGGGCTCGCGCGGAATACCCTCAGGCTCGATGCGTTTGAATGAATCGGGACGATGGGGCCCCGGCACCCTGGAACTCATCCGAGAAAGCTGCACCACCATGACGCTCGTCACCGAACTGACCGACCGGACCGCCGACACCGAGGCCCCGCTCATCTCCGCCCTCGTCGAGCGCTGGAGCCCCCGCGCCTACGACCCCACCGCCGTCGTCCCGACCGAGACGCTCCGCACGGTGTTCGAAGCCGCCCGCTGGGCTCCCTCCGCCAACAACGTGCAGCCGTGGCGGTTCATCGTCGCCCGGCGCGGCACCGACGCGTTCGCCAAGATCCACGACGGGCTGCTGGGCTTCAACCAGGCCTGGGCCGACTCGGCCGCCGTGCTGGTCGTGAACCTCGCCGAGACCGTCGACCCCGAGGGCCGGCCCCGCCCATGGGCCCGCTACGACCTCGGCCAGGCCGTCGCGCACCTCACCGTGCAGGCGCAGCACGAGGGCCTGCACACCCACCAGATGGGCGGATTCGACGCCCAGCGACTGCACGACGCGTTCGAGCTCGACGACTCGCTCGAGGTCGTCTCCGTCACCGCCATCGGGGTGCTCGGCCATGTCGAATCGCTCCCCGACGGCCTGCGCGAGCGCGAGGTCGCCCCGCGGGTGCGCAAGCCCCTCGACGAGCTCGTCATCGTCGGGGAGTAGCCCACACCGTCGAGTTCGCCGCGATCACGCCGCGCCGCGACGGAGCGCTCGCGAGGTAGACGTACAGCCCGTCGGGCAAGTCTTGGTCGGCCGAGCCGAAGTTCGTGACGCACACGGTGTCGCCGCGACGGAACGCCAGCACGTCGGCTGCGCCCGTGTCGATCCACGCGAACCCGTCGGCGGGCAGGTCGGCTCGGTGGCGGAGCATCCACCGGTACAGGTTCAGCGTCGACTGCTCGCGCTCGACCTGCGCCGCCACCGTGAGCGTCGCCCAGGCCGCGGGCTGGCTCAGCCAGGTGCGCACGCCGTCCGGTGAGAAGCCGAAGGGCGGCTCCTGGCCGCGCCAGGGAAGCGGGACGCGGCACCCGTCGCGGCCGGGGTTCGCCCCGCCGGTGCGGAAGTACATGGGGTCCTGGATCTCCGCGAGGTCGAGGTCCTCGACCTCCGGCAGCCCGAGCTCGTCGCCCTGATAGATGTAGAGCGACCCGGGCAGGGCACCGACGAGCAGGGCCGCGGCCTCCGCCCGCCGGCGGCCGAGTGCGAGGTCGGTCGGCACGTTCCACGCCTTCTCCTCGAATGAGAAGCCGCTGTGCTCGCGCCCGAAGCGGGTGACGGGGCGCGTGACGTCGTGATTGGAGAGCACCCAGGTGCAGGGCGCCCCGGTCGGTGCGTGCGCCTCGAGCATGAGGGAGATCGAGTCGCGGTAAGACGCGGTATCCCACGGCCGGGTCATGAGGTCGAAGTTGAACGCGGTGTGCAGCTCGTCGGGGTCGAGGTACCTGGCGAACCGCTGCCGGTCCGGGATCCAGACCTCGCCCACGAGCACCCGAGGAGGGTCGTACTCGTCGGCGATCTCCCGCCACCGCCGGTACACGGGGTGGACCTCGTCGCGATCGAGGTTGGGGTGGCGCCCGGGGGCATGGCTGCCGTCGTCCTCCGGCAGCTCGGGGTCCTTCATGATGTGCGCGGCCGAGTCGATGCGGACGCCGGCCACCCCGCGGTCGAACCAGAACCGCAGCAGCACCTCGTGCTCGCGCGCCACGTCGGGGTGGCGCCAGTCGAGGTCGGGCTGCTCCGGGGCGAAGAGGTGGAGGTACCACTCGCCCGGCCGCCCGTCGGCCAGCGTCGTCCGCGACCAGGACGGCCCGCCGAAGTTGTTCTTCCACCTCGTGGGCGGGTCGGCGCCCTCCGGCCCGCGTCCCGGGTGGAACCAGAACCGCCGCCGGGCATCCGACCCGGGCTCCGATGCGAGCGCCGCCTGGAACCAGGGATGCGCCGACGAGACGTGGTTCGGGACGAGGTCGATGATGGTGCGGATGCCGAGCTGCGCGGCCTCGGCGATGAGCCGCTCCGCGTCCTCGAGCGTGCCGAACGTCGGGTCGATCGCACGGTAGTCCTCGACGTCGTAGCCGCCGTCAACCATCGGCGACCGGTACCACGGGGTGAACCAGATCGCATCGACGCCGAGCCACGACAGGTACGGCAGCCCCTGCCTGACCCCCTCGAGGTCGCCGACGCCGTCTCCGTCGCCGTCGCGGAAGCTGCGCGGGTACACCTCGTAGACGACCGCGGTGCGCCACCACTCGTCGGCGCTCATCCCTTCAGCCCCGAATGGGCGAGCCCTTCGACGAACTGCCGTTGGGCGATGACGAACACCACGAGCATCGGCACGACCGTCATCGTCGCCGCGGCGAGCTGGGTGTTCCACATCTCGCCGCCGTACGCGTCGGTGTAGCGGGTGAGGGCCTGCGGCAGCGTGAACAGCTCGGGCGAGGTGAGGTACACGGTCGGCTCGAGGTAGAGGTTCCACGAGGCGAGGAAGGTGAGGATCGCGACCGCCGACAGTGCGGGCTTCGCGAGGGGCAGGGCGATCCGCATCCAGATGGCGGGACGGCCGAGTCCGTCGAGCCGGGCCGCCTCCTCGAGCTCGCCGGGCAGGGCGATGAAGAACTGGCGCATGATGAACGTCGCGAGCACGCAGGGGCCGGCGAGCGCGGTCACGAGGATGAGCGGCCAGTGGGTGTTCACGAGTCCCGCCTGCTTGAACATCTGGAACAGCGGCACGATCGTCACCTCGCTCGGCACCAGCAGTCCGACGAGGACGACGAGGAAGAGCGCGTTCGCGCCCGGGAAGCGCACCCGGGCGAAGGCGTACCCGGCCAGACTCGAGACGACCAGCGTGATCAGCGTCACGACGACGGCGATGTACACGCTGTTGACGTACTGCTGCGCGAACGGCTGGAACGTGAAGGCCTCGACGTAGGCGTCGAGCGTCGGCGAGCCGGTGAAGAGCGTCGGCGGCGACTGGAAGATCTCCGACAGCGGTTTGAACGACGACGCGATCATCCACACCGTCGGGATGACGAACGGGATGGCGAGCACGGCGAGCGCGACGACGAGCGCAGCGCGCCTGAGCAGCTCAGTCCTCATAGAAGACCCACTTCCGTCGGAGCTGCCACTGCAGCAGGGTGAGCAGCATGACGAACGTCAGCAGCATCAGCGCGAGCGTCGAGCCGTAGCCGATGTCGTTGAACTCGAACGCCTGCTGGAACACGTAGTAGACGAGCACGGTCGTCGCGAGGCCGGGGCCGCCCTCGGTGAGCACCGCGATCTGCGCGAACGACTGCAGCGCGCCCACGATGGTGAGGATCGCCGTGAGCAGCAGCGTCGGGGAGATGAGCGGGAGCGTGATCCGCAGGAAGATCGTGCTGTTGCGGGCGCCGTCGATGCGGGCCGCCTCGTAGAGCTCGCCGGGCACCCCCTGGAGCGCGGCGAGGAAGAGCACCATGTTCACGCCGACGCTGCGGATGACCTGGGTGACGATGACCGAGATCATCGCCGTGTCGCCCTGGAGCAGCCAGTTGGTGCCATCGAGGCCGATCGTCTCGAGCGCGGCGTTGATCCCGCCGTTGTCCTGCAGGAGGAAGCCCCAGACCAGCGTCCACGCGACCACGGAGACGACCACGGGCGAGAAGAACAGCGTCCGGAAGACGGTCACGCCGCGGAAGCGCCGGTTCAGCATCACCGCGAGCGCGAGCCCGAGCGAGATGTTCAGCACGACCACGCCGATGGAGAACCAGGCGGTCGCCGCGAGCACCGAGGGAAGCTGCGGGTCGTTCAGGAGCGCGGCATAGTTCGCGCCGCCGACGAAGGTCAGCTCGCCGCGGAAGATGTTCCACTCGTTCAGGCTGTACCAGACGGCGAGGACGACGGGCACGAGCACGAACACGCCGACGCCGAGGAGCTGGGGCGCGACGAAGAGGTAGCCGGTGAGCGCGTCGCGCCTCCGGGTGGTCCAGAACGGGCGACGGATGCCGCGCACGGCCGGCGGCCCGGGGGGCGGCGTGTCGGCCGCCTCCCGGGTCGTCGGGTTCACCTGCGTCGCGGTCACTTCGCCAGCAGAGGCTGGATCGCGTCGCACATCGAGCCGAGGACGGCTTCCACGTCGGCGTCGGGCGTCCACATCGCGTCGAGCGCCGTCTTGCCGGTCTGTGCGATCTCGGCGGGGTTGGTGTGGTTCGGCAGCGTGATCGCGTCGGGGATCTGGTCGACGACCACGGTCTGCAGCTGCTCGGCGGTCAGCTTGGGGTTGTTCTCCGCCAGCTTCTCGCCGGTGAGCAGCGACTCGCGGGGCGGCGGGAAGTACTGGGCGAGCAGCGCCGCGTTCTCGGGGTTGGTGAGGTAGGCGAGGAAGTCGGTGGCCTCCTGCACGTGCGGGCTCGAGGAGAGCACGCCGACACCGGCCTGGCCGATGACCGAGTAGTCGCCCTCGGGCCCGGCGGGCAGGGGGATCACGTCGTAGGCGAAGGAGCCGTCGAGGAGCGAGGCTCGGGAGACCTGGGCGACGGTGAAGGCCGAGTCGCCGGCGAAGAAGTCGGCGGTGGTCCCGGGGCCGGGCATCGACCCGTCGACGTAGATCGCGTCGTGCACGAACTGGAACGCGTCGACCATCTCCGGGCTGTCCATCGTGCACTTCGTGCCGTCGGCGTTCCACGCGGCGGCGCCCCAGCCGGGCCAGACCGTGCCGAGCGTGTTCCACGAGGAGTAGTTGAAGTCGCGGATGACGAACCCGCCCTTGCCGGTCGCCTGGTTGACCGCCGCGCCGACGGCCGAGACCTCCTCCCACGTGGGGTCGTCGTCGAGGGTCTGCCCCGCCTGGGCGAGCAGGTCGGTGTTGAGGTACAGCGCGAACGGCGAGTTCGAGAACGGGTAGGCGTACAGCTCGCCGTCGACCGAGAACTCGGCCGTGACGCTCTCGAGCAGGTCGTCGTACTCCCAGCCCTCGGTGGCTTCGAGGGTCTCGGTGAGCGGGACGAGCGCGTCGGACGCGATGAGGTCCTTCGAGAGGTCGCCCATCCAGGCGAGGTCGGGTGCGTTGCCGCCCGCGATCTGGGTCGTGAGCGTCGTGTTGTAGTCGGCGAACGGCAGGCTCTCGAAGGTGATGGTGCCGATCTCGGGGTGGTCGGCCCGGTACGACTCGGCGATCGAGTCGAACAGCGCCAGCTGGTCCTCGTTCGAGGTCCAGACGGTCATCCGCAGGTCGACGCTGCCGGGAGCGGCGGTGGTCGGCGGCGCCTCGCTCGGGCCGCTCTGGCAGCCGGTGACCGCGAGGCCGACGGCCGTGGCGAGCGCGAGCGCGCCGCCCAGCTTCGTTGCTGTGATCATGTGTGTTCTCTTCCCTAGTAGCCGAGGATCTCGGGCCAGTGGATTTCGACTCCCGCTGCGGTGAGCCGGTGCTGGAACTGCTCGATCAGTTCCGGATCCGAGACGACGTCGCCCGGATGGATCAGGTGCTCGAGGCAGAACGCCGCGAGCTCCCCCGCCGCCTCGCCGACGTTCCACTCCACGGGGTGCAGGCGGTAGGCGCCGTTGGTGATGTGGGTGGTGCCGATGTTCTTGGCGGCGGGGAGGAGGTTCTTCGTCCGCACGGGCACGAGCGCGCCGAGCGGGATCTCGAAGGGCGCGCACTCGACGTCGATGTAGTTGTCGCCGCCGGTGGAGGGGTGCAGGTCGATGCGGTACATGCCGACTCCGACGGAGTCGGGGAAGGTCGCGGGCCCGGCATGTCCGCGGACGGCGACCGAGACGTCCTGTTCGACGATCGTGCGACGGGCGCGGATGCGGCGCGACTCGCGGATGTACGGGGCCTGTGCGAATCCGTCCTCGGTGCCGGTGACGTCGCCTCGCAGCCGCAGACCGGGCCAGCCGGTTCCGCCGTCGGGCCGGGGCGCCTCGGTCTGCAGCCAGTAGAAGTACGCCCGCGACTGCGCCTTGGCCGCGGCGAGGTGCCGCTCGCGGTCGTCGGTGTCGATGATGGAGCCGCCGAGGTAGTCGAGCTGGGGCCAGTTGGCGAGCACGATGTCGCTGTCGTAGAAGCCCTCGCGGAAGGTCTGCCTGGCCGCGATCCGGCGGAACGTCCAGAGGTCCTGGTCGCCCGCGTCGATGCGCGGGTCGCCGTTCCGCTCGACGTCGGGGTTGACCTCGAGCGTGCGCGCCTCGGGCCGGAGCGTGCGGGGGTTGGGGGCGACGAACGAGAGCATCGGCGCGCCCCAGAACGATGGCTCGAGGGCACGCCAGTGGTCGTAGTCGTCGGGTCGGTCGATGGTGTGGTCGCCGTCGACGTGGTCGAAGGCGAAGCACCAGGCGATCGACTGCACATTGGCCGGGTCCGCGACCTCGGGGGCGCTCGGCTCGCCCGTCTTGGAGCGTGACTCGCTGCCGACGACGTAGTCGGTGCCGGTGAGGGGCAGGAGGTCGCCCGTCTCGGTCGCGTCGAGGACGAACGGGGCACGGATCGTGACGCGTTCGCCGTCGCGGTGGGCGACGACGACCTCGCGGACGACATCGCCGTCCATGACGGCGTCGACGGGCGCGGCGCCCCGGACGACGACGAGCCGCCCGCTCGCCTCGAACGGCGCGAGCCTCGCGCCGATCACGGCCTCGGCCACCCGCGGCTCGTGGCAGAGCCGGCTCACCCGGCCCCGGCCGGGGTTCAGCGCGCGGTCCGCGCGGGCCGCCTCGGTGAGCGGGTAGTGGCGCCGGTAGTAGTCGCGGATGCCCTCGCGAAGCGCGCGGTATCTCGCGGTGACGCCGAACTGCTCGACCCAGATGTGCTCGTCGGGCGGCACGGCCTGGGAGGTGAGCTGGCCGCCGAGCCACGCGTGCTCCTCCGTGAGCACGACCCGGAGGCCCCGCTCGAGCGCGGCGAGGGCCGCGGCGACGCCGCCGAGCCCGCCGCCGATGACGGCGACATCGGCCTCGAGCGCCCTCACCGCGCAGCTCGTTCGACGAGGGTCTCGCCGGCTTCGACCTCGGCCTGGAGCACGCGCTGCAGGTCGAGCTCGTCCCACTCGTCGGCGGGCGCGGTGATCAGCTGCTGGAGCAGTTCGAGCGCGGCGGCGGCGACGCGCTCGCGCGGGACGCGGAAGCCCGTGAGCGCCCGCTCACCCGTGCGGTGACCCCGGACCTCGGCGAGGGCGGCGATGGAGACCTCGCCCGGCACGGCTGCGCCGGCCGTGGTGAGCGCGTGGATCGCGTCCTCGGCGAGGAAGACGTCCTCGGCGAAGACGATGGTCGCAGCGTGCGAACGGACGAGCTCGGCGAGCCCGTCGAGGTCGCCCTCGCCGGTGATCGCGAAGGCCAGCCGCGCCTCGGCGTCGGCGGTCTCGACGGCGCCGAGGCGGTCGCGGGCGGTCGGGCTGGTCCGGTCGCGACGCAGGTAGACGGCACGTTCGTGGCCGAGCTCGCGGGCCCGGTCGACGAGGGCGAGGGTCGGGGTGACGTAGTCGAGCCCGACATAGGGCACGCGCGCCTCGGTCTCGTCGCGGCGGCCGACGGCGACGAACGGGAAGCGCTCGTCGACGAGGCGCTCGAGTTCTGCGGCATCCATCTGCTGACCGAGCAGGATGCAGCCGTCGGCGAGGCGCAGCCGGGTCTTGCGGTGGAACAGGCTCCGCCGGCCGTCTTCGACGGGGGAGCTGGTGAAGAACAGCAGGTCGCAGCCGATCCGTTCCGCCGCCCGTTCGATGCCGTTCAGCAGGGGGCCGTAGAAGTCCATGCTCTCGGGGGAGAGCGCCGCCTCGTAGGTGAAGACGCCGACGATCTGGTTGTCGAGGCCGGCGAGCCGGCGGGCCGCCGGATCGGCGACGTAGGTGGATGCCTCGATGGCGGCCTTCACCCGGGCGCGGGTCTCCTCGGGGATGCGCACGTTGGAGCCGTCGCGATCGTTGAGCACCATCGACACGGTGGTCTGGCTCACCCCGGCGATGCGGGCGATCTCCCGCTGGGTGATCCGACGAGGCTTCGATGCCATCTGAACTCCTGAACTGATAATGCCTATTGGCGGAACGTCGAGCAGTGACGCTAATACGCATCATCAAAATGCGCAACTCCTCTTGACAAGTCGCCTCCGCTCGGCCGAGCATGGTCAAGACCCCGTTGATAATAGGTATTAGCAGCGTGTCACCGTCGACACGCGGAGGAGGAGCGACGATGTCGTCGACACCGAAGAGCCCGCGCGGGCTCAGCCGCCGTGGATTCCTGGGCGCGGGCCTCGCCGCCGGCGTCGTGGTCCTCGCGGAGCGCTCACCTGTCACCGCCTCGGCGGCCGCGGGAGACGTGACCCTGTCCGCATCCGGGATCAGCGTGCTCGCGAGCGTCGGCGGACGCATCGCGATCCGCGACGGCGCCGGCGTCACCCGATCGCAGGGCTCGCGGTTCCAGGTGAAGGACTCCGTGAGCGGCATCCACGTCTCCACCGGCGGGACGCCGAGCCTCGTCACCACGGCCGACGGGCAGCCGGCCATCCGCATGGAGTACGTCTTCGGCGCCGCAGCCGGGCCGACGACCGTCGTCGGCACCATCACGGTCTCCACGAAACACGTGCACCTCGAGTGGCACGTCGACGGCGCCTCCACCCTCATCCCCGACGGCTTCCTCTTCAGCCGCGCGATCGCCGGCGCCACCGAGCCCGACGGCTACGTCGCGGTGACGAGGTGGACGCGCGATGCCGGCGGCGGCATCCCGTTCGAGGAGATGGTCGGCGTGGCGCACACCTCCACCTGGGGCGCGCAGCACGGCATGTTCCTGCTCGAACGCTCGCGCCAGGCCTGGACCAGCGCCACCTGGATCCACTCCCCCGGCGTCCCCGCCGACGGCGGGGGATACCTCAGCACCGCCGACTTCTTCTTCACCGCCACGCGCCCCTCGGCGACGGCCTCGATCGGGCTCGGCGACGCGCTCGGCATCGAGCTCTGGACCGACCGCGACTTCAACCTGCTGGCGCCGAACGACGCGCCCATCACGCTGACCGCCCTCGTCGCGAACGGTGCGGAGACCGCGAAGCAGGTCGAGGTGCACTGGTGGGTCCGCGGGTACGACGGCGACGTGCTCGCCGACGAGACGCGCCTCGTCGACGTCGGCGCCCGCACCACCGCGGCGCCGACCTTCACGTTCGCGCCGCCCGCCGAGGGCGTCTACGTCACGGAGGTGACCGTCCGCGCCGGCGCGGACGAGGCCTTCGCGCGGACGAACCTCGCGGTGATGCCTGCCGAGCCGGCGGCCGGGCCGTCGGCCGCGAGCATGTTCGGCATCGCGAACTACCCCTGGCTGCTGCGCCCCTCGGCCGACGCGCTCCTCGACCTCTGGCAGCGGGCGGGCGTCAGCCGAGTGCGCATCTCGTACGAGGGCGGCCCCGGCCTGCCGCCCTCGGCGTTCGACGCGAGAGGGATGTCGCACAACATCGAGCTGCAGCCGTCGCTGACCGCGACCTCCGCGGAAGCGGCGGCCTGGGCCGCGGCGAACCTCGACGTGGCGATCGCGGCGGGCGCCGAGTACTTCGAGGTCGGCAACGAGCTGAACCGCCCCTTCAACACGGGGGTCGCGGCGCAGGCGTACGTCGATCTCGCGCTGCGGCCCGTGGTCGATCGCGCGGCGGCGATCGGCTCGACGATGAAGATCATGAACAACGGCCTCGCGGGCATGGACGAGCCGTGGGTGAAGGCGTTCCACGCCGCCGGCGGGTGGGACCTCATCGACGCGTTCGCGTTCCACCCCGGTCGCGGCAACTTCACGCCCGACTACGACCCCGAGGACGACGACGACGCGTCGGCGAACGGCGGGTACTGGAACTTCTTCGGCGGCCTGAAGAAGCTGAAGGCGCTCATGCAGCAGTACGGCGAGAAGGAGATCTGGCTCACCGAGGCCTATGCCTGCACCCGTCCGAACGCATGGTGGAACGACACCTACCGGCACGCCGCCGAGAATGTCTTCCTCACGCTCGCGCTCGCGAAGGCGGAGGGCATCCGCGGCGTGCTCTGGTACCAGTTCCACGACAGCGTGCTCGGGATGCCCCAGGTCGCGAACCCCGACAACGTCGAGTACCACTTCGGGCTCATGAACCGCGATCTCAGCGCGAAGCCGTCGCTGCTCGCCTACGCGAACGCGGCTCGCCTGCTCGACGAGGCGGAGTTCGGCGGATGGCTCGACCTCGGCCAGGCCGACCTCAAGGGCCTGCACTTCCGGCGTGCCGACGGGGATCTGGTCGTGCTGTGGAGCCGGGCGGACGGCTACGTGCTGAACGCCGAGCACGAGACGGGCACCGACTCCTTCCCCGCCCCCGAGGTCTGGGTCGACCCCTGGCCGACCAAGGTTCCGCTGGCCGTGACCACCGTCGGCGACTCGCTCGTCGAGATCGATGCGATCGGACGCCGTCGTTCGCTCCCGGTCGCCGGGCGCACCGCCGAGATCGTGCTCGACGGCGCGCCACGGATCTACGCCGGACTCCGGGTCGCGGCCGATCCCGAATCCGCCTCAGCCGGACGCCCGGTCGCGGCGAGCGGGCCTCGCCTGGTGGGCGTGCGTCGCGCGTGATCCGCCGACCGACGGCGCCCGATGGCGTCGCCGTCGCCGTCCGGGCTCGTCGCGGCGAGCGCGCGGTGCACCCGCCAGGCGGCGAACACCGCGATCGCGCTCACCACGAGGTGCATGCCGAGGAACGCGTCGGCGAGGCCGGCGCCGAGCAGCACCCCCGCGATGAGGGGGCCGGCGGCCGAGAACGAGGTCTGCAGGGCTGAGATCGTACCGAGGGTCTGGCCGACCATGCCCCTGGGCGCGAGCGACGCGGTGAGCGGGTTCAGCACCGGGCTGTAGATCGTCTCGCCGACGGCGAAGATGCCGTACGTCATGACGAACAGGGCGGATGCCACTCCCGGGGCGAACTGCGCGGCGGAGAGCACGAGCCAGGACAGCACCCAGATGCCGCCGACGGCCATGAGCAGGGCGGGCGCGCTCCGCTTGGCCGTGAGGCGCACCATCACGACCTGCAGGGCCACGATGACGATGCAGTTGACGGCGGCCGCGATGCCGATCGCGGACGGGTCGACGCCCAGCACGGTGATGCCGTACGCGGGCAGGCCGGACTCGAACTGGGCGTAGAACCCGAGCGCGAGGGCGACCGTGACGACCGCCGTCCAGCGGAGCGCCGGCGTCGTCGCGATCGCCCGGAGCACCCCGGTGCGCGCGTCGGGCCGGGCGTCTCCGACGGCGGGCAGCGACGAGGTGGACGTCGGGAACTCGGGGTGGGCGACCGCGCCGCGTCCGGCGAGGGCGATGAGGCCTGAGGAGAGGACGAAGCCGGCCGCGGCCATGGCGAAGCCGATGTCGAGTCCGTCGGGCCGGTCGAGATCGACGATCTGCCCGGCGAGGAAGGCGCCGGCGGCCATGCCGAGCGATTCGCCGGTGAACTTGTACGCGAAGACGCGGCGGCGGTCGTCCGAGGAGGACCACTGCAGCGCGAGGACCTGCTTCGCGGGCACCGCGGCCGAGAGGCCGAGCCCGAAGACGAGCATGCCGCCGAGGAACGCCGCAGGGTGGTCGACGAAGACGAGAGCGGCGACGCCCGCCGCTCCGATGAGCTGTGCCACGACGGCGACGTGCACGGGGTTGAACCGGTCGGCGAGGCGCCCCGCGAGCGGCGCCGCCACGAGCGCACCCACGGAGAACAGGGAGGAGGCCGCGGCGGCGACGAACGCGCCCCAGCCGCGGGTGTCGGCGGCGTAGGCGTACTGGTAGGGCAGCACGGCGCCCCAGCCCAGCATGCCGATGGCCGAGGCGAGGATGAGCAGTTTGGCGCGCACGGCGGTCTCCTTCCCGGGTGAGCAGACGAACGGATGCCCCGGGCATGGGGCCCGAGGCATCCATCGAGTTCGAATCCGAAGTCTTCGATATCGAAATATTAGCAACCGAAGTTCGCATGCGAGAATTCCCGCATGCCCAAGCGACGCCCGACCGCACCCGAGCTGCACCGTCGCGCCGTCACGACCTACGTCGCCGCGGGCGGCGAGGAGTCGGTGCAACGGGTGATCACCGCCGTGCAGAGCCTCACCAAGAAGCTCGACCAGTGGTACGCGCGACAGCTCGCCGACCTCGACGTCACGGCGGGCGAGTGGGCCGTCGTCACCTCGCTCGCGAAGGCCGGCGAGGCACTCACCCCGAGCCAGCTCGCCGATCTCTCGAACGTCGCGCCCTCCTCGATGACGCACCGGCTCGACAAGCTCGCCGAGCGCGGGCTCGTCGAGCGTGCGGCCGACCCGGGCAACCGCACGCGGATCCTGGTGAGCCTCACCGACGAGGGGTGGGAGCTGTTCAGCCTCGCGATCCGCGGCTCCGACGTCGTCGAGTCCGATGTGCTGCAAGACCTCAGCGACGACGAGCGCGGCGAGCTCGCCCGCCTGCTCGAGGTCGTGATCGCCCGGCTCGACGACATCGACGCCTGAGCCGCGGCCGAGGGCGCGCGGATGGCGCGCGAGGCCAGAGTGCTAGCCCGCGGTTCCCGTGACGTCCCGGCGCCAGCGGGCGCCGAGCTCGGCCTGCGACGGCGCAGAGCCGGGCAGCGCCTCGTGCGGCGCGGCGTCCGCGCGCAGCCCGGCCAGGTGGAGCTCGAGGTACCGGCGTCGCAGCTCGGCGACCCGCTCGGCGTCTCCGAGGCGGATCGCGGCGAGCTGCTCGTAGATCATCGGCAGGTCGGCGTCGACGACGTCGGACCGCACTGCCCCGGCCTCCTGCGCCCGGTGCAGGATCTCCCCCGCGAGCCGCCCGGACTCCTCGGCCAGCGCGCCGTGCTCCGGCGTCGGCGTGAAGCGCCCCGCCAGGTGGACGGTGAGGGAGTGCACGTCCGCGTCGACGATGCCGCGCAGGAACGCCTGGAACGCGTCCCACGGGTCGGCGACGTCCAGGGCGGACCGTGCGACGTCGACGAAGCGCCGCAGCCCGTCGAGGCAGAGCGTCGCAAGCAGCTCCTCCTTGCCGGGGTACCGGCGGTACAGGGCGCTGATGCCCACGCCGGCGGCCTTGGCGACCGCCGCGACGGGGGCGTCGGGCGCCGCCATGAAGACCTCGCGGGCGGCGTCGAGGATCGCGGTGTCGTTGCGGGCCGCCTGGGCGCGCCGGCCGCTCAGCGGGGCTTCCGTACTCGGGGTGCTCATCGTCCACTCCGATGGTCGGGGGTCGTCAGGAACGTCTCGACGATATCACTTGTGCGGAACAGAACGTTCCGCTACTGTCATTTCAGCGGAACGTTACGTTCCGTTCCGAACTCAGGATCAACGGAGGCACCATGAACGCCCAGGTCACGCCCACCCGGATCGACATCCCGCAGGCCGAGATCGACGACGCGCGTGAGCGCCTCGCCCGCACCCGGTTCACCGACCAGATCGGGGAGGACGGCGAGGACGGCACGAGCGTGGGCAGCGTCCGGGAGCTCGTGCGGTACTGGCTCGAGGACTTCGACTGGCGCGCCCTGGAGGCACGGATCAACGCGTACCCGCAGATCGAGACCGTCATCGACGGTCAGCGGGTGCACGCGATCCACGTCCGCTCCGGGCGCCCGGACGCCATCGGCCTCATCCTCACGCACGGCTGGCCGGGCTCCGTCGTCGAGCACCTCGACCTCATCGAGCCCCTCACCGCCGCGGGCTATGACGTCGTCCTGCCGTCGATCCCGGGCTTCGGGTTCTCCGGCCCCACCACCGAACGCGGCTGGGACAACGCGCGCATCGCACGTGCCTGGGTCGAGCTCATGCACCGGCTCGGCTACGAGCGGTACGGTGCGGTGGGCAACGACGGGGGCTCGATGATCTCGCCCGAGGTCGGCCGGCTCGACCCCGACCACGTCGTCGGCGTGCACGTGACGCAGCTCTATTCGTTCCCCTCGGGAGACCCGGCCGAGCTGGTCGACCTCGACGAGCACGAGCAGGCCGCGCTCGCCCACCTCGGCTGGTTCTGGGAGAACATCGGTGCGTTCAACGTCCTGCAGTCCCAGCAGCCGCAGACGCTCGCGCACTCGCTCGCCGACTCGCCCGCCGGGCTGCTCGGCTGGAACGTCCAGCTCATGGGTGACCTCGACCCGGCGTTCACGGTCGCCAACGCCGCCGTCTACTGGTTCACCGGGACGCAGGGCTCGGCGCTGCGGCTGTACCGGGAGAACGCCCTCGCGCAGAAGCGGGCGCAGGAGGCGGGCGAGCGCCCCGGGCCCACGACGGTGCCGACCGCGCTCGCCCAGGCGAAGGGAGACTTCGCCACCATCCGCCGGTTCGCCGAGCGCGACCACGCGAACATCCGGCGGTGGACCACCTACGAGCGCGGCGGCCACTACGCCGCCCACCTCGAGCCGCAGCAGACCGCCGACGACATCACCACCTTCTTCGCCTCCGTCGGCGACGTCCGCTGATCAGCTGCCGGCTGCCGGCGGACCCACCTCGGACCCCCTCAGTTCCCACGAAAGGAAACCCCATGTATCTCGTCATCGGTGCCACCGCTCACTTCGGACGTCAGGCGGTGGATGAGTTGGTCGCCGCGGGTGCCCCGGTGCGGGCCCTGACCCGCACTCCGCAGCGGGCCGGGCTCCCGAAGGGCGTCGACGTCGTCCGGGCCGATCTGACCAAGCCCGAGACGCTGCCGGCGGCGTTGGCCGGCGTCGAGGCCGCCTTCCTGGTTCTGCAGTACGGGATGGATGTCGCCCCGCTGCTGGCGGCCGCGGGCCAGGCCGGGGTGAAGCGGCTGGTACTCCTGTCCTCGGGCGCGGTCGTCCCGGGCGCCGAGCGGCAGCCCGACGTGATCGCCCGGTACCACCGCGAGGTCGAGCAGGCCATCGAGGCATCCGGAATCGAGTGGACGTTCCTGCGGCTGCTGTTCCCCGCCATCAACTCGTTGACATTCGCGATGCAGCTCCAGGGCGGTGACGTCATCCGCGCGCCGTACACCGAAGCGGCCTTCAGTGCCGTGCACGAGCGCGACGTCGCCGAGGTGGCCGCCCGCATCCTGATCGGCGGCGGGCACGCGGAGCGGGCCTACGACCTGACCGGACCCGAATCGCTGACCCAGACCCAACAGGTCCACCTCCTCGGCACGACGCTCGGGCGCACGCTCACCGTCGAGGACCTCGACCCGGAGCCCGTGCTGGAGCAGATGAGCCAGTTCATGGACCCCGAGTTCCTGGCCGCACTGTTCGCGCTCATGGCACAGGCAGTCGGCAAGCCCGCGCCGGTCAACGACGTCATCGAGCAGATCACCGGGCACCCCGCGCGGACCTACGCCCAGTGGGCCGCCGATCACCGAGCCGACTTCGGCGGCTGATCGACGCGGCTGGGGCGGCACCCGCCGCCCCAGCCGTCACCAGGAGCGGACGCGCTCCACCGAGACCCGGACCGGCACCGAGTAGCTCGCCCGGTACTCCTCCGGCGTCATCCCGATGGGCGCGAACTCCGCCGCGTACTTCTCCGCGTAGACCCGCCAGTCCGCATCGTCGAGCGGCTCCTCGCCGACCCGGGCCGTGCCGGTGAACACCGCCACGTCGTTGCCGTCGTCACCGGTGTTGAAGTGCAGGCGACGCGCGGATTGCGGGCGAGGTTCGCGAGCTTCGGCGTGCCCGGCTGCGACAGCAGCAGCAACTCGTCGCCGGTCCGCACGAACCAGACGGGCGTCGGCACCGGTGTGCCGCGTCCGTTCACCGTCGTGAACCACATCACCGTCTCGCGCTCGAGCCGATCGGCGACGCGCCCGGACAGCGCCCGCATGGGAGGCATCCGCTCAGCCGTTCCGGTCACGGCCGCAGCAGCACCTTGATCGCGCGGCGCTCGTCCATGGCGGCGTACGCCTCGGCGGCGTCGGCGAGCGGCAGCTCGAGGTCGAAGACCCGACCCGGCCGGATCGCGCCGGACCGCACGTCGGGCAGCAGCTCCTCGATGTAGCCGCGCACCGGCGCCACCCCGCCGTTGACGCCGACATTGGTGTCGAACAGCCGGCGCACCGGCAGCTCTGGGCCGCCATTCGGCACGCCGACGTAGCCGACCATCCCGCCCGGACGCGCCGACCGGATCGCCTGGTCCATCGACTCCTTCGTCCCGACGCACTCGAGCACGCAGTCGGCGCCGATGCCGCCCGTGAGCTCGCGGACCGCGGTCACCCCTGCGGTGCCGCGCTCGGCGACGATGTGGGTCGCGCCGAACTCGCGTGCGAGGTCCTGCCGCTCGCGGTGCCGCGACATCGCGATGACGACGGATGCCCCGAGCCGGCGCGCCGCGATGACCGCGCAGAGTCCGACCGCGCCGTCGCCGACGACCGCGACCGTGCTGCCCTCGCGGACGCCGGCCGACACCGCCGCGTGGTGGCCGGTGCCCATGACGTCGGCGAGGGTCAGGAGGCCGGGCACCTCCTCGTCGGCCACCGGGCCGGGGACGACGACGAGCGTCCCGTCGGCGAGCGGCACCCGCACGCGCTCACCCTGCCCGCCGTCGGCGAACCCGCCGTCGCGGTCGTCGCCGCCCCACCAGCCGCCGTGCAGGCACGACGTCGAGACGCCGTTTCGGCAGTTCACGCACGTGTTGTCGCACACGTAGAACGGGGCGATCACGAAGTCGCCGACGTTCACACGCTCGACCTCGTCGCCGACGGCCTCGACGACGCCGACGAACTCGTGGCCGATGCGGTGCGGCTCACGCGTGGGCGTGATGCCCCGGTACGGCCAGAGGTCGGATCCGCACACGCACGCCGCGACGACCTTCACGATCGCGTCGCGACCGGTGGAGAGGACGGGGTCGGGAACGTGATCGACGCGGATGTCGCGGGCGGCGTGGATGACGGTGGCGAGCATGGGATGAGCCTAGAACGGTGTCACCCCGCCCGGGAGGCCCGGACCGCGGGCGTGCGGCGCCGCAGGGCGTCGCCGAGATCGCACGTGACGTCCCGCCGCGCTCCGCGTACGGTGGAGGTGCCGGGACCGAACCGCCCCGGCATCAGGGGGAGGTTCGATGCACGCCCGACGACGCACGATGCGCGCGGCAGCCGCCGCGATCGCAGTCGCCCTCGTGGGCGGAGGAATCCTCGCCGCCTCGTCGCCGGCCGCCGCGGCCGGTGAGGCGCGGCTCTCGCTCTTCAAACGCATCGAGAACCTCGACACCGGCGCGAGCTTCGGCGACCGTGGCGCATGGGACGTGCAGGCCGTGAACGTCGAGACGGGCGAGACGTTCCGCGGGCAGGGGCTGAACGGCATCCAGAGCGAGGTCGTGCCGGCCGGCACCTACGTCATCTCCGAGATCGAGACCGAGCTGACCCCGCCCGGGTACCGGTTCGTCAACTGGGACTGCGGCAGCCTCGGCGTCTTCACCGACCCGACGCCCACCGTCACCCTCGCCGAGGACGCCCAGGTCACCTGCACCGTCGAGAACGTGGCCGTCCAGTCCACACTCACCCTGGTGAAAGAGGTGCGCGGCGGCACGGCGCCCGCTTCGAGGTGGACGTTGCACGCGCAGGGACCGACGAACGTCGTCGGCACCACCGGCGTGCAGGCGGACGTCCGCATCGGCGAGTACCGGCTGAGCGAGTCGAACGGCGGCTCCGGATACACGTCGCTCGGCTGGACCTGCGTGGATGCCACGAGCGGCGAGGACGTGCCGGTCGCCGACGGTGACGTGATCGAGGTCGGCCTCGATCAGCAGATCACCTGCACCGTCGTGAACTCGGCCCAGCTGCCGCAGCTCACGCTCGTGAAAGAGGTCACCGGGCCTGCCGGCGCTCCGCTCGACGATCCGGCCGCGTGGACCCTCACGGCCGATGGCCCCACCGCCGGCATCAGCGGCGCGAGCGGGTCGCACGAGGTGAGTCACGTGGGCGTCGCTCCCGGCACGTACGAACTCGCCGAGGACGGTCCGGCCGGGTACGCGGCCGGCGAGTGGACGTGCGTCGATCACGTGTCGGGGCAGCCCGTGCCGGTCACCGCGGGCGCCGTCGAGGTCGCGGGCGCCGTCGATGTGGTCTGCACCATCGTGAACGACTTCACCGGCGGATGGCTGACGCTCGAGAAGGTCGTCGTCGGCGCCCAGCCGCCCACCGCGTGGACGCTGAGCGCCACGAGCACGGATGACTCGATCGCGGGGGTCACCGGAACACCCGAGGTCACGCGCACCCCGGTGGCCGCGGGCGAGTTCGCGCTCGCGGAGTCGGGCCCGACCCTCGGCTACACGACCGCCGGCTGGGACTGCTCGAACAGCGACGGCTTCGTGACCGCCGCGACCGTGGCGGCCGGCGAAGAGGTCGTCTGCCGGATCGAGAACGACGCGGTGCAGCCGCACCTCAGCCTCGTGAAGCAGGTCGTGAACGGCGGCGGCGGCACGCTCGTCCCCGGCGACTGGACGCTGTCGGCCGCCGGCCCCACGGCCGTCAGCGGCGCGGGCGGTTCCGACGCAGTGACCTTCGTGGCGGTGGACCCCGGTGCGTACACGCTCTCGGAGTCGAGCGCCGCGGCCGACGCCGCCCTCTACTCGGCCGGCGAGTGGCAGTGCGTCCTCGACGACACCGGCGAGATCGTCTCGACGGGCGACGTCGTCGAGGTTCCGCCCGGCGACGAGTCCGTCACCTGCACGGTCGTGAATCGGTGGACCCAGTCCACGCTCACGCTCCGCAAGCAGCTGCTCGCCGAGTTCGGCTTCCCCGACGCGCCGACCGACTGGACGCTCACCGCGACCTCCGACGCGTCGAGCTTCTCGGGAGCCATGGACGAGCCGTCGGTCACCCGGGTGCCCGTCCCCGCGGGCTCGACCTGGACCCTCTCGGAGGACGGCCCCGCCGGATATGAGTCGCTCGGCTGGACCTGCAGCGGCACGACCCGCGTCGACGACGACACCTTCACGGTCACCGGCGGCGTCGACGCGATGTGTCAGGTGACCAATGCCGCGATCGCGCCGAGGATCACGCTCGTGAAGGAGCTCGTCGACGCGCCGGGCAGCACGGCGACGGTGGCCGACTTCACCCTGAAGACGCGCGGCCCGGGCAACGCCGCCTTCGCCGGCCTCTCTGCCACGCCCGGCGTCACGAACCTCGTCACCCCGACCGGGGAGTACGTCTTCAGCGAGGACGGACCGCAGGGGTACGACGTGTCGTGGGACTGCACCGGCACGAGCTTCGACCCCGCGACCGAGACCGCGACCCTCCGCTACGGCGACGTCGCGATCTGCACCGCCACGAACACGCCCATCCCGCCGACGCTCGCGCTGCAGAAGGTCGTGCAGGGCGGCACGGCCACGGCCGCCGACTGGACGCTCTCGGCCACCGGCACCTCGGGCACCATCGCCGGCGCGGGCGGCGTGCCCGCCACCGAGGTCGACGCGGGCGTCCACGTGCTCGCCGAGACGCCGACCGGGCCCGGCACGGCCGATTACCTGCTCGGCGCGTGGGTCTGCACCGGCGAGGGCTTCGACCCGGTCGTCGTGCCCGTCGGCTCGGTGCCCGCGATCGAACTGCCGCTCGGCGTCGACGTCACCTGCGCCGCGACGAACGTGTACACCCCGCCGGTGCTCACCCTCGTCAAGGTCGTGGACGACGGGCCCGACGGACCCGGCGGGGTGCCGTCGAACTGGGTGGTCTCCGCCGAGGGGCAGGGCGAGGCCGGCGGCACGGACGTCTCCGGCGCGGGCGGGAGCCCCGACATCGTCGCGCAGCCGGTCACCGCCGGGTCGTACCTGCTCGGTGAGGCCGTGAATCCGGATGCCCCGCCCCCGTCGATCGACTACGCCGCGACGGAGTGGACGTGCACGGGCACCGGGTTCGACGCGGCCGACCTCGACGGCGACATCCTCGCCCTCGAGGCGGGCGACGACGTCACCTGCACCGTCACGAACGTCTTCGACCCGCCCCGGCTCACGCTGGTGAAGGAGGTCGTCGGCGGCGAGCTGAGCGCCGAGGACTGGACGCTCTCATGGACCGAGGTCGACGACCCCGCCCGCACCGGCTCGGGCGTCACCGGCGATCCCGCGGTGACGGCCTACCCCGTCGAGGACGGCACCTTCCGCCTCGCCGAGGCGTCGGATGCGGCGGGCGCCGACGAGTACGCGGCATCCGAGTGGTCGTGCGACGGCGGCGAGTTCGAGGCGCCCGACCTCGTCATGCTCGTCGCCGAGGACGTCTCGGTGACGTGCACGATCACGAACACGCACGAGGATGCCCCGCAGCCGACCCCGCCCGTCGGGCCGCCAGGTGGCGGCGGGTCGGACGGCGGGTCCGACGGCGACTCCGGCGGCGGCTCGGGCGGGCTCGCCGGCACGGGGGTCGAGCCGTGGCTCGCGCTCGCGGCCGCGGTCATGCTCGCGGCGACGGGCGCGGGGCTCGCGGCGACCGGGCTCGCCCGCCGGCGCCGCCGGGTCTGAGCCCGGGAGCCGCGCGCCTGCCCTCACACGTGGGGCACGAACGCCTGCCAGGCGAGCCGTCGCCCGCGCCGCGGGTCGGGCTCGACCCGGTCGCTCCGATCGAAGACGAGCGTGCGGCGGTCGAGCTCGTCGTACCGCGGCCAGCCGGGGCCGGGCTCGCCGGTCGCGGCGAGTGCCGCCCAGTGCGCCTGCATGCGACGGCCGACCGTGCGGAACATCCGCCGGCCCCCGAGGAGCGTGAGCCCGACGCCCACGGGGGTGTCGAACTTCTCGAAGAGCGCGAACAGCTCGAGTCCGTGGGTGGCGTCGAGGCCGAGCAGCCGCGCCGTCCGCGGCGCCGCGTCGAACCGGTAGCACCACGTCGGCGCGAACCGCGAGTGCCGCTCGGCGACCTTCACGCTCGGGAACCAGAACGTGAAATCGCCCGCGAAATCCGCCGCCGGGCGCCGGGCGGGCAGCCCCGGGTACTGGCGCTTGATCTCCTTCCGCGCGCGCTTGCCGGTGTTGGCGAAGATCGCCCGGATGCGCGGCTTCGTCGTCGGGAGGATGTCGATGCGCCCCTCGAACAGCGACCCCTCGCGGTCGTTCGTGCCGATGATGAGCGGCACCCGGTGCGCGACCCCGTCGCGGAACGCGTCGAGCGGCCGCATCGGCAGGAACTCGCCGTCGATGACGGGCGCGAGCGCGATCGTTCCCGGCTGCTCGTCGGGGGTGCGGATCGTGAGCGCCGTCGTCGCCTCGGCGAGCTGCATCGGATGCGCCGAACGGAGCATGGCCGCGGCATCCGATCGCGATTCGCTGTCGAGGTCGTCGTCGTCGACGATCCGGCTGAGCAGCCGCACGTACTCCCCCGCCCAGCCCTGCGCGACGTCGGTCGCATAGACGGCGTTCGCGGGTGCGCTCTGCGCGATGGCCCGCGCGAACAGTCCCTCGGCGGCCGGCACCGTGAGCAGGGTCGTCACCGAGTTGCCCCCGGCGGACTCGCCGAACAGGGTGACGCGCTCGGGGTCGCCGCCGAAGCCGCGGATCTCGCGGCGCACCCACTCGAGCGCGGCCACCTGGTCGCGGAGGCCGAGATTCGCCTCGATGGGATGCCCCGGCGTCGAGTACGCCCGCAGGTCGAGCCATCCGAGCGCGCCCAGGCGGTAGTTGCAGCTGACGTAGACGATCCCGTGGCGCCGGGCCAGCCGCTCGCCCTGCCGCGGGTACTCGCCCGACGAGCCGACGCTGTAGCCGCCGCCGTGGAGGAACACCATGACGGGCCATCCGTTCGCGGGCGGCGCGCCGTCGGGGGCGACGACGTTGACGCTCAGGCAGTCCTCGCTTCTCGGCAGGTGCGCCGCGGCGCCGATGAACTGGCCGCGACGCAGCTGGGGGGCCACCGGTCCGAACCTCGACGCGTCGCGGATGCCCGGCCACGCGGGCGCCGGTCGCGGGCCGCGGAACCGGTGCGGGCCCGCCGTCGAGTCCGCGTACGGGATGCCCCGCCACACGCGCACCCCGTCGCGCCGGAGGCCGCGGACCGCTCCGGCCGACGTCTCGGCGACGGGGCGATCGCCCGCACCGCTGCCCCGAACCCGCATGCCGGCAGCGTAGACGCCGCGGGTGAACGGGCCGTGCCTGGCGGCCCGGCCGGCGATGTGCCGATGTCGGCGGCGTGCGGCAGACTGCATTGGTGCTCGGCATCGGTTCCTTCTGGCGCGCCCTCCCCACCGAGGGGCGCTGGCTCCTGTCCACCGTCGCGATCCAGACCCTGGGCCGCGGGCTCACCCTGCCGTTCACGATCATCTACCTGCACGAGGTGCGCGGGTTCGACCTCGGGCTGTCCGGCGCGCTGATGAGCGTCATCGCCGTCGTCGGCCTCGTCGTCACCGGCCCGGGCGGCACGCTCATCGACCGGTACGGCGCACGCCGGGTGCTGCTCGTCGGCCTCGCCGCGATGATCGCCGGCTGCACCCTGCTCGCCTTCGCCACCCACCCCGCCGTGGCCGCCGTGGCCCTCGTCCTCATCGGGGTGAACTTCGGCGTCTCCTGGCCGGGCTTCAACGCGCTCATCGCCACGGTCGTCGAGGGCGACCTCCGGCAGCAGTACTTCGGCGTGAACTTCGCCCTCGTGAACCTCGGCATCGGGGTCGGCGGCATCCTCGGCGGGTTCTTCGTCGACGTCGACGCCCCAGAGACGTTCACCGCGATCTTCCTCGCCGACGCGATCAGCTGCCTCATCCCCGTGGCGCTGCTGCTCGGGCCGCTCCGCCACGTCCGCAGCCACGTCGACCCCGACGACGATGCCGAGGCGGCGCCCACCGTCGGGTACCGCGAGATCCTGCGCCAGCCCGCGATCCGGTGGATGACCCTGCTGTCCTTCCTCGCGGTGTTCATGGGCTACGGGCAGATGGAGGCCGGCTTCCCGGCCTTCGCCCGCCAGGTCGCCGAGGTGTCGACGCAGACCATCGGGTTCGCGTTCGCCGTCAACACGGCCGTCATCGTGCTGCTCCAGTTCACGGTGTTGAAGCACATCACGGGCAAGCGGCGCACCCGCGTCATGTGGGTCATGGCTCTGGTGTGGGCGGCCTCGTGGCTCGTCCTCGGCGCCGCCGGGCTGCTGCCGGGCAGTATCGCGGCGGCCGTCGGCGTGCTCGCGTTCATGGGCGTCTTCGCCTTCGGCGAGACCCTCATGCAGCCGACCGTGCCCGCGGTCTACAACGACCTCGCCTCCGACCGGAACCGCGGCCGTTACAACGCCATCAACTCCGCGGCGTTCCAGGCGGGCACCATCACGGGGCCGGTCGTCGCCGGGCTCCTCCTCGACCACGACCTCGACGCCTGGTACATCGCGATCATGGTGCTGAGCTGCGTCGGCATCTGCGCCCTCGCGTTCGCCCTCGAGCGCCGGCTCCCGGCCCACGCCAACGGCATCACCGCCGAGCCCGAGCCCGCCCGCGACTGACCGGCGGGCGGGCCCGGCTCGCGCACCGACCTACTCGATGATCTCCGCGTCGACGATGTCGTCGGGGCCGCCCGGCGCGGCATCCGCCGACGACGCATCCGACCCGCGGTGCGCGACGCCCTCGCCTCGGCTCACGGCGAGCGCGTCGCCGTCTGGCGCGAGCCCCACGACCACGCGGTCGCCGTCGCGGATCTCGCCCGAGAGCAGCGCCCGCGCCAGCCGGTCGTCGATCTCCTTCTGCATGAGCCGGCGGAGCGGCCGCGCGCCGTACAGCGGGTCGTACCCGCGCTCGGCGAGCCAGGCGCGCGCGTCGGGCGTGACGCCGAGCTCGAGGCGGCGCTCGTGCAACCGCGCCGACAGCCGGTCGATGTAGAGGTTCACGATCTCGGCGAGCTCTCCTTCGCTGAGCGCGGAGAACACGACGATGTCGTCGAGCCGGTTCACGAACTCGGGCTTGAACGCCTGCCGGACGGTCTGCAGGACGGCCTGCTCCTTCTCGCTCCAGTTCAGCGACGGGTCGATGAGGTACTGCGACCCGAGGTTCGAGGTGAGGATGAGGATGACGTTCCGGAAGTCGACCGTGCGGCCCTGCCCGTCGGTGAGGCGGCCGTCGTCGAGCACCTGCAGCAGCACGTCGAACACCTCGGGGTGCGCCTTCTCGACCTCGTCGAGCAGGATCACCGAGTACGGGCGACGACGCACGGCCTCGGTGAGCTGCCCGCCCTGCTCGTAGCCGACGTACCCGGGAGGCGCCCCGACGAGCCGCGAGACCGAGAACTTCTCGCCGTACTCCGACATGTCGATGCGCACCATGGCGTGCTCGTCGTCGAAGAGGAACTCGGCGAGCGCCTTCGCGAGCTCGGTCTTGCCGACGCCGGTCGGGCCGAGGAAGAGGAAGGAGCCCGTGGGCCGGTTCGGGTCGCTCAACCCGGCGCGGGAACGCCGCACCGCGTCGGCCACGGCCGCGACGGCCGGCTTCTGCCCGATGAGGCGCTTGCCGAGCTCGGCTTCGAGATGCAGCAGCTTCTCGGTCTCGCCCTGCATGAGCTTGCCGACCGGGATGCCCGTCCACGCCGAGATGACCGCGGCGATGTCCTCCTCGGTGACCTGCTCGTTGACCATGCGGGGCTCACCGGCGTCGCCGGCGGCATCCGCCTGCTCGGCCGCGGCGAGGTCGCGCTGCAGCTGCGCGATCGTCTCGTACTCGAGCTTCGACGCCTTCGGGTAGTCGCCCTGCCGGAGCGCGAGGTCGCGCTGCGTGACGGCCTCGTCGAGGCGCTTCTTCAGGTCGCCGACACGATTCAGCCCCTGGCGCTCGCGCGCCCAGCGCTCCTCGAGTCCGGCGAGCTCGCGCTCCTTCTCGAGGAGGGTCTCGCGGAGCTTGTCGAGCCGCTCGCGCGAGGCGTCGTCCTTCTCCTTCTTCAGCGCGAGCTCTTCGAGCCGCAGCCGGTCGACGGCGCGCTTCAGCTGGTCGATCTCGACCGGGCTGGAGTCGATCTCCATCTTCAGCCGCGACATGGCCTCATCGATGAGGTCGATCGCCTTGTCGGGCAGCTGGCGGGCGGTGATGTACCGGTTGGAGAGGGCGGCGGCGGCCACGAGCGCGGCATCCGTGATCGTGACGCCGTGGTGGGCCTCGTAGCGGCCCTTCAGCCCGCGGAGGATCGCGACGGTGTCTTCGACCGACGGCTCGCCGACGTAGACCTGCTGGAAGCGGCGCTCGAGCGCGGCATCCTTCTCGATGTACTCGCGGTATTCGTCGAGCGTGGTCGCGCCGATGAGGTGCAGCTCGCCGCGCGCGAGCATCGGCTTCAGCATGTTGGATGCCGCGACCGAGCCCTCGCCGCCCCCCGCGCCCATGAGCAGGTGCAGCTCGTCGACGAAGGTGATGATCTCGCCCTCCGCCTCGGTGATCTCCTTGAGCACGCTCTTCAGGCGCTCCTCGAACTGGCCGCGGTACATGGCGCCTGCGACGAGGGCGGAGATGTCGAGCGAGATGAGCTGCTTGTCTTTCAGCGACTCGGCCACGTCGCCCGCGACGATGCGCTGCGCGAGGCCCTCGACCACGGCGGTCTTGCCGACGCCCGGCTCGCCGATGAGCACGGGGTTGTTCTTGGTGCGCCGGGTGAGCACCTGGCTGACGCGGCGGATCTCGGCGTCACGGCCGATGACCGGGTCGAGCTTGCCCGCCTTGGCGAGGTCGGTGAGGTTGACGCCGAACTGTTCGAGCGCCGACTGCTGCTCCTCCTGCGAGTTCGGCGCCCCCTGCATGTTGGCCACGCGGTGATCCCTTCGTTCAAGACTTGAGTCTAGTCAACTCAACTTTGCGAGAACGGCTGGTATTCCGCATCCCCCGCGGAATCTCCCCCGCGATTCACGCTAGACCGGATGCCCCGCCCCCACCAGGGCTGCCTGGAATGCGCCGCGCGGGGCCGGCGTTGGAACAGGCATGCGGAGCTTCGGAACCCTCTCGTTCGGCCATTACGGTCCCCTGGGCGGTGGGCGCGAGCTCTCCGCGGCCGACTCGATGCTGCAGGCCATCGACCTCGCCCAGGGCATGGACGACCTGGGCGTGAACGGCGTCTACTTCCGCGTGCACCACTTCGCGCGCCAGCAGGCGTCGCCGATGCCGCTGCTCGCGGCGATCGCGGCCCGCACCGAGCGCATCGAGATGGGCACGGGCGTCGTCGACATGCGCTACGAGAACCCGCTGCACCTCGCCGAGGAGGCGGCGGCCGTCGACCTCATCTCGGGCGGGCGGCTGGCGCTCGGCGTCAGCCGGGGGTCACCCGAGACCGTGATCCGGGGCTACGAGGCGTTCGGCTACACGGGGTCGACCGACCCGCGGGGCGCGGACCTCGCGCGCGATCACTTCGCGCGCTTCCTGCAGGCGATCGAGGGCGAGGGCCTCGCCGAGCGCGACCCGTCGTCGCAGTTCGGCGGCGGCCACGGGATGCAGCGCATCGAGCCGTACTCGCCCGGGCTTCGCTCGCGGATCTGGTGGGGTGCGGGCAACCGCGATTCCGCCGAGTGGGCGGGCCGCGTCGGGGTGAATCTGATGTCCTCGACGCTGCTCACCGAGGACCGGGGCCTCCCGTTCGACGAGCTGCAGGCGCAGCAGATCGAGGCCTTCCGCGCAGCCTGGCGCGAGGCCGGCCCCCCGGGCGAGCCGCGGGTGTCGGTGAGCCGCTCGATCTTCCCCATCACGACCGCGGAGGACGAGCTGTACTTCGGCGGGCGCCAGGACGGCGACGGCGTCGGCATGATCGACGGCATCCGCTCGACGTTCGGCAAGACCTACGCGGCGACGCCGGACAAACTGGTCGAGCAACTGCAGCGGGATGCCGCGATCCGGTCGGCCGACACGCTGATGCTGACCATCCCGAGCCAGCTGGGCGTGGAGTTCAACCTGCGCCTCGTCGCCGCGTTCGCCGAGCACGTCGCGCCGAGCCTCGGCTGGGAGCCGACGACCGCCTGATCGCGGTCGCCACGCGGCTCCTGGCGCCCGGGTGACGCCGGTCAGAGCGCGCCGAGGAATGCCTTCACCCGCTCCATGAGCAACGCGGATGCCTCTGGGTCGAAGTCGCCGAGCGAGGAGTCGGCGAACAGGTGCTGCCCTCCCGGGTAGATGAACAGCTCGGCGTCGGGCGTGGACGCCGCGAGCTCGCGCGCGGCCGGCAGGTCTTCGGCGAAGTACTCGTCGTCCTCCTTGCCGTGGATCTGCACCGGCATGCCGTCGGGCCACGACTCCCCGAACTCCGAGACCGGGAGGCAGGAGAAGAGGAGGAGGGCGCCGCGGGCGCCGGGTCTCGTCTGCGCGAGTCCCTGCGCGATCGTCACGCCGAACGAGAAGCCCGCGTAGACGAGGTCGGATCCGAGCTCATCGGCCGCGGCGGTGCCGCGGTCGCGGATCGCGTCGAATCCCGTCTCGCGAACGAACGCGAACCCCTCCTCGATGCCGGCGAACGTGCGCCCCTCGAACAGGTCGGGCGCGTGCACGGTGTGACCGGCGTTCCGTAGCTCGTCCGCGAATGCGCGTACGCCATCGGTCAGGCCCTGGATGTGGTGGTAGAGCAGCACCTCGGCCATGTCAGCGGCCCCTCTCGCTCATTGATCGACATTCTTCGAACATTCGGGAATGTTAGTCTGATGCATCATGGCCGACAACCCCCCGGACTACGACCTCGCCGATCGGATCGCCCTCACCGAGCCCGCCCAGGTCCAGGCGATCGGCCACGCCCTGCGCACCACGATCCTGCAGTTGCTGCACGAGCGGGCGGCGACGGTCACCGAGCTCGCGACGGCCCTCGAGCGCCCGAAGAGCACCGTCGCCCACCATGTCGACGTGCTCGCCCGCGCCGGCCTGGTCCGGGTCGTGCGGACTCGGAAAGTGCGGGCCATCGAGGAGCGCTTCTACGGGCGCACGGCGCGACTGTTCTTCGTGGCGGCGGAGCGGTCGCCCGCCGGCGAGGCGATGCCCCGCGATTTCAACGACTTCGAGGTCGCCGCCCGCGAATCGGCGGCGGCGTTCGACGACGGGCGGCTCTGGGGCTTCATCCGGCATGCGCGCATCTCCGAAGCGCAGGCGTCCGAGTTCTGGGATCGGATGGCCGAGCTCGTCGAGGAGTTCGACCGGACGCCGAGGTCGGGCGAGACCACCTACGGCTTCGCGATCGGCCTCTACCCCATGACGCATCCGACCCTCCCCCCGGCGGAGTGAACCCGACGTCACACGCGCCGGCCCGCTGCCAGACTGGGGGGATGGAGACCGGGCGGATGGAGACGGCGCCCAGCCCGTGGCGCACCGCCGTCCGAGCCATCGCCGAACGTGCGGAGCCGGGCGTGGCGATGCCGGCGGAGGCGCGGATCGTGCTGCACTTCCACCCCGAGGCCGACCTCCGCGGCGAGCCGGTGCTCCGGCGCATCCTGGAGCAGGGCCGGTACGCGTCGCAGTTCGTGACGGGAACGAGCAACGGCGGACTGACCGCGCGGCCCGGCGGCGACCGCTGGGAGTGGGAGAGCCGGCTGTTCGGGGGCGCATATGACGAGCACGGGCCGGAACACCGGCCGGCGTACGGCGCCCTGCATCTCGACCGCGACCCGTACGGAGCGGCACCCCGCTTCGGCTCCGCCTACTTGCGCCTGCGCCCGGCGGTCGTCGGCCGCGCGACCTTCGTCTACCCCGACAGCGCGTTCCAGCCGCGGCTGTTCGGCGTCGCCGAGCGCATGCGTCTCCTCGAGGCGTATCGGGCGGATCGGGTGGACGAGCCGCTCAACCGCTACATCGAGGCGCAGGTGCACGGGGGCGTCGAGGTTCCGGCGGACGTGGAGGCACTGGTCGTCGACCCCGACTTCGACGACGAGGAGACGCTGGCTCTCGCGGAGGCAGCCGGCCTCCTCATCGAACGACACCCCGGTTACCGCCTCGACCTGGCCGTCGTCGAGGCGAATCCGGAGTACCGCGGCCCCGAGGCCGTCGAGGCAGCCAGGGAGATCGCGGTCGACGGGGTGCTCACGCCGACGATCGTCGGCCGGGCGCGCGCCGAACGCCGCCTCGACCCGCAGCTCGTGAAGTACGTGTGGCACCATGTCGCCCGGTTCGGCCGCACCTGGCCGGTCGAGCCGTGACGTTCGACGCGGTCCGGGCGGCCTACGGCTCCCGAGTCGCCGAGTACGTCGAGGCGGTGGGCGAGGTCGAGCATGTGCCCGACGACGACCGACGGCGGATCCTCGAGTGGGCGACCGGTGTCACGGGGCCCGTGCTCGACGTCGGCTCGGGGCCCGGACAGTGGACCGATCTCCTGCGCCGGGCCGGCGTCGACATCGAGGGGGTCGAACCGGTGCCCGAGTTCGTCGCGCAGGCGAGGCGCCTGTACCCGGACTCGCGGTACCACGAGGGCCGCGCCGAGCGACTGGATGCCCCGGACGCGAGCCTCGGCGGCATCCTCGCGTGGTATTCGCTCATCCACACCGACCCCGAGGCGATCGACCCCCCGCTCGCGGAGTTCGCACGGGCGCTCGCGCCGGGCGGCTCGCTCCTGGTCGGGTTCTTCACGGGGGCGAGGCTCGAGCCGTTCGAGCATGCGGTGGTGACGGCGTACTACTGGCCCGCGAAGCAGCTCGCCGGGCGGATCGAATCGGCGGGGTTCACGATCGACGCGGTCCACGTCCGCTTCGATCCCGGGGTGGCGCCCGGGCCAGGATCCCGCCCGCAGGCGATCGTCGTCGCGACGCGCACCGCCTGAGCTGCGTCAGCCCGCGCGCTCGATCGAGACGACCGTGCTCCGCTCGACGCCGCCCGGCGTCGGCACCTCGTAGCGCACGGGCATGCCGGGGTGCTCGCGCGCGACCCAGAAGGTCTCGACGGGGTCGTCGGGCCGGTCGCGAGTGTCGTACCGGAGGCACGCGAGCCGGCCGAGCGGCAGCTCCACAGTCTCCTCCACGACGGTCGTGCGATCGGCCGGGAAGGCCGCGTGACCCTGCAGTTCGCGCCAGGCGACCCGGCCGCGCGCGATCTCGCCGTCGACGGCGTCCGCGGCCGCCCCGACGGCCGTGAGGCGCCATCGCGCGAGGGTCGCCCCGTCGCCGTCGCAGTCGGTGAACCGGTTGATGCGCTCGAACCGCACGCCGCCCGGCGCCTCGACGAGGATCCGGATGGTCTTGCCGCGCCCCGTCGCCGCGCGGATCTCGTCCGCGGTGAACGGCGTCGGCAGCAGACCCGGGCCGAGCACGTGCGGGTCATCGGCGGGCTCCGGCGCATGGCTCATGACGTCATGATGCGTCATGTCGGCGGCGTCCGGGCCGATTCCATGCGTTCTCATATCTTCGACCGCCATGGTCGAAGTCCGACCACACGCCGCGCACGCCGACACCACGGGGGAAGCCGACCATGCAGAAGCGCACCAAGATCATCACCGCCTCGATCGTCGCCGGAGTCCTCGTGCTCGGCGCCACCGCCGCCATCGCGGGCCCCATCGTCTACCGCGACCTCATCGTCGGCGAAGCCGACGCGGCGCCGAGCGTCACGGCGCGGCCGTCGAACGGCGCGGATGCCTCGGCCGAGGCATCCGATCTCAGCGGTGCGTGGACCGCGACCGACGGATCGTTCGCCGGCTACCGGGTCGACGAGGTGCTGAACGGCACGGATGTCACCGTGACCGGGCGCACCTCGCAGGTGACGGGCGACCTCGAGGTCGAGGGCCTGACGCTCACGTCCGCGGCGTTCGAGGTCGACGTCGCCTCGATCGAGACGGATTCGGGCAACCGCGACGAGTACTTCCGGTCGACCGCGATGCGGGTCGCCGAGTTCCCGACGGCGAGCTTCGTGCTGACCGAGCCGATCACCGTCGATGCCGCGCCGACTGTCGGGGCCGTGCAGACGGTGCAGGCCACGGGCGACCTCACGCTCGCGGGCGTGACGAAGCCGGTCACGGTCGAGCTGCAGGCGGTGCTGAACGGCGAGACCGGGCAGGTGGCGGGGAGCATCCCCATCACGTTCGCCGACTACGGCGTCGAAGCGCCGAACCTGGGCTTCGTGTCGGTCGAGCCCGACGGGTTCGTCGAGTTCTCGCTCGAGCTGACGCGGGCGTAGACGCGTCTCACCACCGCGGGCTTCGACCGAGACACTCCTCGAGGATCCGCGCTGCCTCGGGGAAGCGCCCCGGGTCTTCGGCCGCGTAGTTCAGCCGCACGTACGGCGCGGGCTCCTCGGCGGGGAACCACTCCCGGCCCGGAGCGATGACGAGGCCCGCCGCAGCGCACTCCGCGACCAGCCGGTCGACGTCGGTCGCATCGGGCAGCCGCACCCAGAGGTTCAGCCCTCCGGCGGGCACGCGCTCGATGTGGGCGGACGGCGCGAGCTCGCGAAGGCTCTGCAGGAGGAGGTCGCGCCGGCCGCGCAGCTCCTCGCGGAGCCGACGAAGGTGGCCCGCCCATCCGGGCTGCGTGACCACGTCGAGGGCGGCGGCCTGCAGCAGCCCGCTCACGTACATCGACTCGGCGGCGCGGTCGGCGAGGAGCCGCTCCCTGACGGGTCCGCGCGCGATGACGGCGGCGACCCGCACCGCGGGCGAGACGCTCTTGGTGAGCGAGCGGAGGTAGATGACGTGCCCTCCCGCGTCGAGGGCGGCGATCGGCCTGGGGTCGGCGTCGATGGCGAGGTCGTGCGCCCAGTCGTCCTCGACGAGGAACGCCCCGTACCGGCGGACGACCTCGAGGATGCCCGCCGCGGTGGCCGCCGGCCAGCTCGCCCCGGTCGGATTGGCGAACGCGGGCTGCGCATAGAACGCCCGAGCGCCCGTCTGCACGAGCGCGCGTTCCACCTCAGCCGGATCGGGCCCGTCGGGTCCGCTGGCCACCGGCACGAGCGTCACCCCGACCTGCTCCGCCGCGAGGATCGCGCCCCAGTAGCTGGGCGATTCGATGAGCACGGGGCGGCTCCGCCCCGCGACCGCTCGGAAGATCGAGCTGAGCCCGCCCTGGCTGCCGGCGATGACGATGACGTCGCGTGCGCTGACGGGAGCGATGCCGGCGGGGGTCGCCCGAGCCAGTTCGCCCGCGAACCAGGCCCGCAGGTCGGGCAGCCCGGCCGCAGGAGCCCTGGTCACCGCGACGTCCGTCCGCGCCGCCCGGGCCAGCGCCTGCCGGGCGGCGCGCTCCGGCAGGAGCTCGCGTGCGGGATAGCCGGAGTGCAGCGCGATGGCGTCAGGCGCCGCGCCGCGCTGGGTCGCGGAGAGCGCGGCGCTCCTGGCCGGCTGGGCGCCGAGCGCCGCAGTCTGCCAGCTGTAGTCGACGGGCGTCGCCGCGGCCCTGCCGCGCACGAAGGTGCCGACGCCGGGACGGCTCTCGACGAGGCCGAGGGAGATCAGTTGCTGGACGGCCTTCTGCACGGTGACCGGGCCGGCGCGATACTCGGCGGCGAGCGCGCGGGTCGACGGCAGCTGCTGACCGGGCGACGCGGAGGCGAGCCACTCGCGCAGGCCTCGGACGATGCGCCCGGTGCTACTCTGATCCATGACAGGACAGAGTAGCGCTACTGCCACGCGATCGACACTGCTATCCAGTCGCGCCGGCCTCTGGTGGGGCCTGCTCGGCGTCACCGCCTTCTCGTTCACGCTGCCGTTCACGCGGCTCGCCGTCGGAGGGCTCTCGCCGCTGTTCATCGGCTCCGGACGGGCGGTCGTCGCCGCCGTGCTCGCCGCGGCCGCACTCGCGCTCACCCGCCAGCGGCTGCCCAGCGGGCGCCAATGGGTGCGCCTCGCCGTCGTGGCAGGCGGCGTCGTCGCCGGATTCCCGCTGCTCACCTCCTTCGCGCTCACCACGGCGCCGGCGAGTCACGGCGCCGTGGTGGTCGGCCTGCTGCCCGCGGCGACGGCCGCCATGGCCGTGCTGCGCGCAAAGGAGCGACCGCTGCGGAGCTTCTGGATCTTCGCCGGACTCGGGGCACTCGCCGTCACGGTGTTCGCCGCCCTGCAGAACGGCGGGCTGGGCGCGTGGCACTGGTCGGACCTGCTGCTCTTCGCCGCCGTCCTCGCGGCCGCCATCGGCTACGCCGAGGGCGGGCTGCTCGCGCGAGAGCTCGGAGCGTGGCAGACCGTGTCGTGGGCGCTGGTGGTCGCCGCTCCCGTCATGGTCGCGTGCACGGCGGTCGCCCTCGCGCAGGAGCCCCCGACCGCCACGCCCGCCGAGTGGCTCGCGTTCGCCTACCTCGGCGTCGTCAGCATGTTCCTCGGGTTCTTCGCCTGGTACCACGGCCTCGCGATCGGGCCGATGGCGCAGGTCAGCCAGGTGCAACTCGTGCAACCCGTCATGAACATCCTGTGGGCCGCGCTCATCCTGCACGAGTCCGTCGGCTGGGCCACGGTCGTCGGCGGACTCGCGGTGATCGGGTGCGCGGCGCTCGCGGTCCGGAGCCGCCTCACGCCGGATTAGCCTGGAAGGACATCACGACGGAGGGGGCCCACATGCCGCTGCAGGGCGAGTACGCACCGAGCACATCCGACTGGGCGCGGAAGCAGGCCGAGTCGTACGAGGCATCCGATGGCGCGAAGGCGAACACGCTGCGTGGCAAGCCGATCATCGTGCTGACGAGCGTCGGCGCGACGTCGGGCAAGCTCCGGAAGACGCCGCTCATGCGCGTCGAGCACGACGGCGAGTACGTCGTGGTCGCCTCGCAGGGCGGCGCGCCCGAGCACCCGAAGTGGTACTGGAACCTCATCGCGAACCCGCACGTCGAGCTCCAGGACGGTGCCGAGAAGCACGACTATGTGGCCCGCGAACTCGAGGGCGCCGAGCGCGAGACCTGGTGGGCGCGTGCGGTCGACGCTTGGCCCGACTACGCGAACTACCAGACGAAGACCGACCGGCTCATCCCGCTGTTCCTGCTCACGCGCACCGACGGCTGAACTCGACTGCCGACGCCGACGCCGAGGCCGACGGCTGACCGAGCGCGACGTCTCGGCCGATTTGACCTTCACACTGGTGTCAAGGTCTATCCTCCAGTGCCATGACCACCAGCACCGGCAGACGAGCCGTGATCGTCCACGGCTATGGGGCGACGCCCGATGACCACTGGTTCGGATGGCTCGCCGACCGACTCACCCGCGCGGGCACGCCCACAACGGTCCCCGCCCTTCCCGACCCCGGATCGCCCTCCCGTGAGCGCTGGGCGGCCGCCACCGCCGAGGCACTCGGGGTACCGGGGCCCGACCTGACCGTGATCGCGCACAGCCTCGGATGCCTCGCCGCGCTGCGACACCTCGCCTCGCTCCGCGAGCCCTGGCGCTTGGGCGCGCTCGTGCTCGTCTCGGGGTTCGTCGACCCGCTGCCGGCGCTGCCGTCCCTCGACGGCTTCATCGGCGACGGCGTCGACGTCTCCGCGATCCGGGATCGCGTCGAGTCGATCACGGTGCTGCGATCGGACGACGACCTGATCGTGCCCGCCGAGCACACGGATCGGCTGGCTGGGCTCCTCGGCACGTCGGCGCAGGTCGTGCCGGGCGCTGGCCACTTCCTGGCCTCCGACGGCGTCACGATGCTGCCGGAAGCGCTCGCGGCCGTCGCCTGACCGCCTCCGACTCCGACGGCCGGCCGGTTCCCCGCGGGCTCAGAGCCGGCGCATCGTGAACGCGTCGGCGAGCACCCGCCGGAGCGGCGGCACCGCGAGGGTGCGCACGGCGGCGTTCCGGAGTCGCAGCCGGACGCCCGCCACGGGCGCGCCCATCCTCATGTTGAACGCCGCCTGCCGCATCGCGCGCGAGGCGGCCCGGCGGCGAGCGACGGCGTACGCGCCGAACGCCTCGTGCGGTGATGCGCCCGCTCCGCGCGAGAGGGCGGCCGCGAGCGCGCGGTCGAGATGGATCGCGTCGAGCCAGCCGAGGTTCATGCCCTGGCCGCCGATGGGGCTCACCTCGTGCGCCGCGTCTCCGGCGAGCGCGATCCGGCCGTCGGCGAACCGGTCGGCGAGCCGTTGGCGGGCGGTGAACGCAGTCGGCGGGTCCATCGCGGCCGGGTCGAGGGATGCCTCGAGCCGCGCCTGCACGATGGTGACGAGTGTGTCGGGCGTCACGGAGGCCGGGCGTCTCCGGACGCGGGCGACCCACCGCCGGCGCCCGCCCGGGAGCGGGAACGACTCGACGACGCCAGCCGGCTCGAAGTGCAGCAGGGCGGTCTCGGGCTCCCCGGTCGTGTCGACGGTGTCGGTCATGACGTATTCGCCGGCACCGCGCCGGTCGCGCCAGCCGAACCCGCTCAGGTCGCGCATCGTGCTGCGCACCCCGTCGGCCGCGATCGCGTAGGCCGCAGCGACGGTCCGGCCGTCGGCGGCGACGACCTCGACGCCGGTCCCGCGGTCGCGGACGCCGGTCACCTCGACGCCGCGTCGCAGCGCGTCGGGTGCAAGCTCGTGCAGTCGCGCCTCGAGCAGTCGTTCGGTCTCGTGCTGCGGGAGCGAGCGGATCGGCTCGCCCCGGAACGTCATCCGGCCGAGCACCCGCGACCGGCAGGAGACCACGCCCGTTCGGATCGGCGCGGCGGCCGCGCGCACGGCAGCACCGACGCCCGCCGCGTCGAGGGCTCGCAGCCCAGGGGGGTGGATGCCGATGGCGCGGGTGCGCCGGCCCGGAGTGTCGCGTCGCTCGAGCACGACGACGTCGAGGCCGCGCATCGCAAGCAGGCAGGCGAGCAGCAGGCCCACGGCTCCGGCACCGACGATCACCACGTCGTGGCGAGTCGCCCCGCCTGCCTCCGTCACCCGGTCACCTCCCCGCACCTGCCAGCAGGCTAGCCGACCACACCGCCTCGAGCCGCGACGGGAACGCCCGGCGCACCCGCCAGCGACCAGGCAGCACCGCCTGAAGCTCCTCGGGTGTGAAGCTCCGGCGGATCGACGTGAGCCCGTCGGGGCGGATGAACGACCCGCGCAGCAGTCCCGCCTGGAACGGCCAGGTGACCGCCGCGAACCCGGCGTACCCCCACCTGGTGCGGGCGATGTCGCCGTGCACGGCGACGCCGCCGTCGTCGACGAGCCGTTCGGAGTCGGCGAGCAGCCGCCCGAGCTCGTGCCCGTCGAGATGATGCAGCACGTGGTTCGACAGCACGGCCGCGAACCGCTCGCCGGCGTCGGCGAGGTCCGCCGTCGAGGCCTGCCGCAGCTCGAGCCCGGGCAGCGGCCGCTCGGCCTGCGCGCGTCGGGCGAACGAGATGGCGCGGGCATCGGGGTCGATGCCGACGATCTCGAGTCGCAGCCCGTCGGCGGCGGCCCAGTGGATGAGCCGCCGGGGCAGGTCGCCGCCGCCCGTGCCGACGTCGAGCACCCGCGCGACCCGGTCGGCGGACAACCGCGGCCTGATCCACCGCCGGTACGTCTCCCGGTGCCCCGACACGATCGCGTTCACCAGCCCGAAGCGGGCGTACGTGCGTTCGAGCATCGCGGGATCGGCCGCGGGATCGTCCATCAGTTCGCGCGCGTCGACGTCGCGCACCCGCAGCGGCACCCGGTCAGCCCCGCACCCTGAGCAGCGCCGACTCGACGGTGAGGCCGGGGCCGAAGGCCATCGACGCCACCCGGTCGCCGTCGCGCGCGGCCTGGTCGTCGAGGATGCGTCGCAGCACGAACAGCACCGTCGCGCTCGACATGTTGCCGAAGTCGCGGAGGGTCTCGCGCGCCGGCACCAGCTGCGCCTCGCTCAGCGCGAGCCGCGCCTCGACCTTGTCGAGGATGCTCCGCCCGCCGGGGTGGATCGCCCAGTGCTCGATGGCCTCACCCGACGTGTCGGCCGCGAGCGCCTCGGTCAGCTCGGGCTCGGCCGCGAAGAGCGGCTCGAGCGCTCCCGTGATGTGCTCGCCGATGATGGCGGGCACCGCGTTGGAGAGCACCATCTCGAACCCGTGGTCGCCGATCTTCCACGCCATGTCGCCCTCGCCGTCGGGCGTGATGCGCGTGGCGAACCGCTCCAGCTCGAACCAGCGCTCGCCCGGTTCCGCCGGACGCCCCGTGACGATCGCGGCGCCGGCCCCGTCGGAGAACAGCGACGAGGCGACGATCGTGTCGGGGTCGTTCGACGAGCGCAGGTGCAGCGTGCAGAGCTCGACGCTCACGACGAGCACCACGGCCGAGGCATCCGCTTCGCAGATCTGCCGCGCGAGCCGCAGCGCGGGGATGGAGGCGTAGCAGCCCATGAAGCCGAGGTGGTAGCGCTCGACGCCCGCGGGCAGGCCGAGGTCGCGCGCGATGGCGAAATCGGGGCCCGGCGCGTAGAAGCCGGTGCACGAGACGGTGATGACGTGGGTGACGTCGGCGGCGTCGATGCCCGGCGTCGCCTCGAGGGCGGCGCCGCCGGCCTGCACGTACAGCGCGGTCGCCTCGGTCGCGTAGAGCTCGTTGCGCGCCTTCGTGCCGGGGAACAGCAGCTCGCCGCTCGCCTGGTCGAAGAAGACCGCCTCGCCCTCGTGCTCGTCCCACGTGAGTTCGGAGAGCACGGTGTGCCGGCGTTCGATGCCGGAGACGTCGAACGAGGTGGAGATGATCCGCTGGGCGAGGCGGTTCAGGCCCGGTTGCGCGCCGAAGACGTCGCGGACCTCCTCCTGCACCAGCACGGTGGAGGGAACGACGGTGGACAGTCCTCGCAGCGCGATCGTCATGCGTGAAGCCTGACCCGCGGAACGAGTCCGGAACAAGGGGTCGACACGGCGGCCCGCAGGACGCACACTGCGGTCAGCCGAGCAGCTTCGCCTTCGCGGCGGCGAACTCGTCGTCGCTCAGCAGCCCCTGCGCTCGCAGGTCGCCGAGCTTCGTCAGCTCGGCGACGACATCGACGCCGCCGGCGGCGGGTGCGGCTGCGGGAGCGGCGGGCTGCGAGTACGCCGCCTGCTGGGCCGCGGCCTGCTGCGCCGCCTGCTGCATCGCGGCCTGCTGCTGCTGCGCCTCGTACTGCTGAGCCTCGTACTGCTGCTCGGCCTTGGCCTGCTGATGCCGGGCGATCCCGCCCGACACCGCCGTCGCCGTGCCCGCGACCACCGCGGTGCGCGCGGCCATGCCGATCAGGCCCGGGCGTCCGACTCTCCTGAAGACCGGCATGACTACTCCCCCTCCGCCTCGGCGAGGACCGCGTTCACGACCGGCGCCGGGATCCGTTCCGAATGCAGGACGACGCCGCCCGCACGGTTGAACCGCGACGCGAGCTGCTTGGCCCACACGAGCTCGATCGCGAGCAGGGCCGCCGACGTGCCCGGCGGGATGGCGCCGGCGAGCTCCGCGACGTCCTCCTCGCCGACCAGGCCGCTGGCGTCGAGCGAGAGCGCCGTCACGTCGATCTCGTCGCCGAGGTCGTCGACCTCGACGAGCTGCACCCGGCCGTCGGGCTCGCGCGACACGATGACGAGGTCGATCAGCCGGATGTCGCCGGCCTCCACCAGGTCGGCGAGCGCCTCGACGGTGCCCGGATCGAGGCGGTCGCCCTCGAATCCCACCAGGAACAGCTCGACCGGTCCGTACTCGAAGTCCGCCATCGTCTCCCCCTTCGATCGTTCCCCGCGATCGGTCCGAGACTAGCCCTCGGGAACCGCTCGGCACCAGAGCCCCGTCAGGGCGACGGATGCCTCCGGCGCTGCCGCTCCTCTTTCGCCGCGGCATCCTCGTCGTCCATGATGCGTTTCGTCTCGTCGAGTTCGCCGATCGCGGGCAGCATCCAGGCGACCTGCGGGTTCGAGTCGACGAAGAGCATGCGCACGAGCAGGCTCAGCGGGATGGCGAGGATCGCGCCCATGGGCCCGAGCACGACCGCCCAGAAGAGCACCGAGAAGAACGTGAGCGTCTGGCTCAGCGCGACGGCGTTGCCCACGACCTTCGGCTGGATGATCGACTGGATGACGGCGTTGATGATGCCGTAGACGACGATGACCGCGATGACCGTCGGCCAGCCGCCGACGAGTCCGCCGAAGATGAGCGGCGGGATGAGCGCGATGAAGTACCCGATGTTCGGGATGAAGCTGCAGAGGAACGCCAGGAGGCCCCAGAGCAGCGCGCCGGGAACGCCCAGGATGACGAGGGCGATCCAGTTGACGAGCCCCTGGGCGACGCCGAGCAGCGTCGTGACGACCATGTACCGGCGCACCCCGGAGGTGAAGCGGGTGACCGCCGCGACGAGCGCCGGCTTCCGCGGCCGGAGCTGGCCGAGGAGAGTCGGCCCGTAGCCCGAGTCCATCGCCATCAGAATCAGCATGGTGAGCAGCACCACGAAGGCCGCGAGCAGGCTCGTGGCGTTGCCGAGCAGCCCGCTCAGGAAGCCGACGAGGGCCGTCGGGTCGAAGCCCGACAGGATGTGCTGCACCTGCTCCTCGCCGATGCCGAGCGAGGAGAGCCAGTCGCCGATGCCGGCGACCCAGTCCTGCAGTTCCGGGGCGTACTGCGGCAGCAGCGTGGCGAACTGCGCCACCGCGATCGACAGCGCCGCACCGAACCCGAGCAGCAGCAGCGTCGTCGCGAGGATCACCGAGCCCGTCGCGAGCCCGCGTGGGATGCCTCGTCGCTCGAGTCCTCGGCGGATCGGCTGTGCGCAGATCGTGAGGACCAGCGCGAAGAACGTCGGCACGAAGATCGACCCGATGGCCGACAGGCCGAAGGCCGCGACGGTCGCCCCGCCGAGTCCCATCGCGATGAACGCGCCGCGATGGGCGTTCGCTGCGACCGCTGTCGCCGATGCGGGGCCGTCAGCGGTCGGGGGTCCGGGGGTGCCGTCACGGCTCGCTCGATCGCCGGTCTCCGTCCGCTTGCTCCGGTTCCACCACATCGCGCCCCCCGCGGTCGTCTGCCGCGAGCGTACCGCCGGAAGCCAGGCGGGCGCATCCATCCGCCGCGGGGCCGCGCGGTGCGTTGTGCGAACCGTCGCCGGTTGGGAGCATGCTCGTGGGACGTCCGGCGACGTGCCGCGATCCGCCGCAGGAGGAAGCATGTCCGATCCGTCGACCCGGCCGGCAGTGCGCGCGTTCCGCGCGGCGCTGTTCCCGACGCTCGCGGGGTACCGCCGCGAGTGGCTTCGACGCGATCTGCTGGCCGGTGCCACCGCCGGCGCAGTCGTCATCCCGCAGGCGATGGCGTACGCGACGATCGCCGACCTCCCGGTGCAGGCGGGCCTCTACACCTGCATGGTGCCCATGCTCGTCTACGCGGCGCTCGGCGGCTCGCGCGCGATGAGCGTCTCGACGACCTCGACCATCGCGACCCTGACGGCCACGACGCTGGTCTCCGCGGGGGTGACGGCCGGATCCGACGACATCCCGCGCGACCTCATCACGCTGACGCTGCTGGTCGGCCTCATCCTGCTCATCGCCCGCCTCCTCCGTCTGGGCGGGCTGGTGGAGGTGATCAACCGGCCGACGATCATCGGCATCCAGATCGGCGTCGGCGCCACGGTCGCCGTGGGTCAGCTGCCGAAACTCCTCGGCGAGCGCGGCGACCCGACGGGCGAGGGCTTCTTCGCCGGGGTCGAGGCGGCCGTCGTCGCGCTGCCGCAGGCCAACCCGGCGACCATCATGCTGTCGGCGGCGAGCATCGCCGTGCTGCTCCTGATGAAGCGGTTCCTCCCGCGCGTCCCCGCGCCCCTCATCGTCGTGGCCGGGGGCATCGTGCTGGCCGCCGCCGGAGTGCTGCAGCCCGCCGGCGTCGAGCTCATCGCGCCGGTGCCCCAGGGGCTGCCGGTGCCGGCGCTGCCGAGCCTCGAGCACATCGGGGCGCTGCTGCCCGGCGCGCTCGCGATCGCCGTGATGGCCTTCCTCGAGTCCGCCGCCGTGGCGCGAGGCATCCGCAAACCCGGCGAGCCGCCCGTCGACAGCAACCGGGAGCTGTTCGCGACGGCCGCGGCGAACATCGTCGGCTCGGCGTTCTCGACGCTCCCGGCTGCGGGCGGCTTCTCGCAGAGCGCGGTGAACCAGAACGCGGGAGCGAGATCCCAGGTCGCGGCGCTGGTGACCGTGGCGCTCGCCGTGCTCGTCGGGCTGTTCCTCGGCCCGGTGCTCTCGCTGCTGCCTCAGGCGACCCTCGCCTCGCTCGTCTTCGTCGCGGTCATCGGGCTCATCGACGTCCGCGCGATCGTGCTCGTCTGGCGCATCTCCAAGCGCGACTTCTGGATCGCGCTCACGACCGCGGTCATCGGGCTGGTCGCCGGCCTCCTCGTCGCGGTCGCCGCCGGCGTGCTGATCACCCTCCTCCTGGTGCTCCTCGCCCTGTCGAAGGTGCGGCTGCAGGTGGATCGGCGCACCCCCGACACGGCCGTCGTGACGCTCGGCGGCGGGCTGTTCACCGCCAACGCCGAGGCGACCGAGCGCGCCGCGCTCGACCGGCTGCGCGAGGAGGAGGGGATCCGGGTGGTCGTGCTGGACGCCGCCGTGCTGAACGACGTGTCCGTGACCGTCATCGAGACGTTCCAGGACCTCGACCGGGAGCTCGCCGAGGCGGGCGTCAGCCTGCGGCTCGCGGGGCTCGAGCCCGCCGTCGCGGAGGTGCTCGGTCGGACGCGCTGGTTCCGCGGACTCGTCGCCGAGCAGCGCGTGTTCCGCACCGTCGACGACGCGGTCGCCGGGGAGACGGCGGGCGACGGGCGCGGCTGACCCGTCGCCCCACCGGTCACTCCCGCGAGAGCATCGCGGCCGCCTCGAGCTCGAGGTCGAGGTACTGCTCCTCGCTCACGTCGACGGCGACGCCGAGCAGCGTGCCGCCGCGGAACGGGAACGGGTTCGTGTACTGCCGGCTCACCGTGTCGGCGCTGTCGTAGCCGACGCACAGCCCGTCGCCGCAGAGGGTGAACTTGCCGATCTGCGCGCGCATGGGCCCTTCGGCGACGACCCGGTCGTCGACGTAGAGCCGGCACGTGCCGACCGACTCACCGTGCTCGCCCGCGCCCTCGCGGACGAACTCCATGCCGAGCGCGTGCGGCCCGACCTCGAGCGCTTCCGAGGTGAAGGTCTGCTCCGGCGGGATGCCGAGGAAGTTGTAGACGTAGTGCAGGCGGTGATCCTTGATGAACAGGGCGTGCCCGCCGAACCGCGAACCGTGGGCGAAGATCACGCCCTCGGCGTCTGCCTCCAACCGCACGTCCGCGATGATCTTGAACGACCGGCCCCGCACGTTGACGGCGACGCTCTCGGGGATCGCCGCGGTATCCGGGTAGTAGACGTACCGGGTGCGCGGCGGCTCGGCCTGCGGCCGCTCCACGGTCAGCTGCTCGCGGGCGCTCCGGTCGTCGAGCGGCAGCGCACGGTTCGCCTTCGCCTCGCGGAACCAGGCGTCGATGAGTTCCTGCAGCTTCTCGGGATGCTCCGCAGCGAGGTCCCTCGACTCCGAGCGGTCCTCGTCGACGTGGTAGAGCTCCCACACGTCGTCCTCGAAGCGGCCCGTGCCGCTGATGGGCGCGTGGATGGCCGCCGCCTTCCAGCCGTCCTGCCAGATGCCGCGCGTGCCGAGCATGGCGTAGTACTGAGCGTGCTTCCGGGTCGGCCCGTCGGGCGCGGCGTCGAAGCTGTACCGCATCGAGACGCCGTCGAGCGGACGCTGCGCGCGGCCGCGGACCTCGGTCGGCATCTCGATGCCGACGACGTCGAGGACGGTCGCGACCACATCGGTCGAGTGGTGGTACTGGTGGCGCAGCTCGCCCTTGGCGGCGATGCCCTTCGGCCAGGAGATCACCATCGGGTCGCAGGTGCCGCCCGAGAACTGCGAGTAGCGCTTGAACATCTGGAACGGGGTGGAGAAGGCCGCCGCCCAGCCCGTGGGGTAGTGGTTGTACGTGTCGGGCGAGCCCAGCCGGTCGATCATCGCGAGGTTCTCGGCGAGGTCGTCGGGGTAGCCGTTGAAGAACTTGTTCTCGTTCACGGAGCCGTCGGGGCTGCCCTCGCCGGAGGCCCCGTTGTCGGCGCAGTAGAACACGATGGTGTTCTCGAGCTGCCCGGTCTCGTCGAGGTAGTCGATGATGCGGCCGACCTGTGCGTCGGTGTACTCCGAGAACCCCGCGAACACCTCGGCGAAGCGTGCGAACAGCCGCTTCTCGTCGTCGCTCAGCGAGTCCCACGGCTTCACGTAGTCGGCGGCGTTGGCCACGTCGTCGGGCAGTGGGTTGAACGGCGTCAGCTCGGTGCCTTCGGGCATGATGCCGCGCTCGATCATGCGCTCGAGCACCCACTCGCGGTACGCCTCGTACCCGTCGTCGAACTTGCCCCGGTACTTCTCGATGTACTCCTCGGGCGCGTGGTGCGGCGCATGGTTCGCACCGGGGCAGAACCACAGGTACCAGGGCTTCGACGGGTTCGAGGACTGCTGGTCGCGGAGGATCTTCAGGGCCTGGTCGGCGAGATCCTTCGAGAGGTGGTACCCCTCCTCCGGCGAGTACGGCTGCTCGATGAAGTGGTTATCCTCGACGAGGTCGGGGTACCAGTTGTTCGTCTCGCCGCCGAGGAACCCGTAGAAGCGGTCGAAGCCCATCGCGAGCGGCCACTGCGACCGGCTCCCGCCGGAGGCGACGTCCTCCTCCGGAACGTTGTGGTTCTTGCCGAGCCAGAACGTCGAGTAGCCGTGGTCCTGCAGGATGTGCCCGATGGTGGCGCAGTCGTCGGGGATGCGTCCGGCGTAGCCGGGGAACCCGTTCGTGCCCTCCATGATCGAGCCCATGCCGTTGACGTTGTGGTTGCGCCCGGTGAGGAACGTCGACCGGGTCGGCGAGCACAGTGCGGTGGTGTGCCACTGCGTGTAGGTGAGACCGTTCGCCGCGAGCCGGTCCATCGTCGGCATCTGGATGCGTCCGCCGTACGGCGACCATGACGCGAGGCCCGTGTCGTCGTAGAGCACGACCAGCACGTTCGGCGCCCCCTCGGGCGCCCGCTTCAGCTCGTACGGAGACCAGTCGGGCACCGAGTCCCGCACGTCCAGCTCGATCCTGCCGTTGAAGTCCTCGTTCACGCGGATTCCCCCCTGCGCATGGACCGGCGACCTGCCGGTCACGTTCCCGACGCTACCGGCCGACCGCGGCGGTGCATAGGGTCACCTGGAGCGGGGGTGTCGGCGGCCGAGCGAACGCCCTATCCTGAGCGCATCGTGGACGCCGGGCAGGGGGAGGTCGTCCGCGACGGCCGCACGCGGGGGCGCCCGCCGTCCGTCGCCGCATCGCCGCGCCTGGGACATCCCGGCCTGGCACCCCGGAAGCTGCGGCGCGCGCAGGGGCGGGCGGCGCGTGACATCCTGCCGCTCTCGGCGAACGCGACGCTCGGCCCGGGCGTGCGGGATCCCGTCGCGGTGCTCGAGGCGCAGGCGGCGACGAGGCTGCCGGAGCTCATCGCCCTCCGGCACGCGCGCATGGCGGCGTCGCCGTTCGCGTTCTTCCGCGGCGCCGCCGCGATCATGGCCCTCGATCTGCAGGCGCTCGGCGACAGCGGCATCCGCGTGCAGCTCTGCGGTGATGCGCATCTCGGCAACGTGGGCCTCTACGCCTCGCCCGAGCGCCGCCTCGTGCTCGACCTCAACGACTTCGACGAGACCGCGGAGGGCCCGTTCGAATGGGATGTCAAGCGGATGGCGGCGAGCTTCGAGGTCGCCGCGCGCGCAAACGGCCTGCCCGATGCCGAGCGGAGCGGCCTCACCCGCCGGTTCGCCCTCGCCTACCGCGACGCGGTGCGCGAGGCATCCCGGATGTCGGTGCTCGCGACCTTCTCGGGCCATCTCGAGTTCGAGCGCGTCCTCGCCGATCTTGCCGGGCGTCTGCCGGCGGAGGCGGTCGAGCGTGCGCACCGCGGCGTGGTCAAGGCGCGCACGAGGACGAGCCGGCAGGCGGCGCGCGCCCTCACCGAACGCCTCGACGGCGCCGTGAGGTTCCGGGTCGATCCGCCGATCCTGACGCCGCTCGACACCCTCGTCGAACGGGGCGCGATCTCCGAGGCCGATGCACACGACCGTTTGCACGCGCTCCTCGCCGGGTACGAGGCGTCTCTCCCGCCGAACCGCCGGCGCATCGTCGCGAAGTACCGGGTCGTCGACGCCGCCCTGAAGGTCGTCGGGGTCGGCAGCGTCGGCACCCGCGCGTGGGTCGTGCTCCTCCGAGGCAACGGTCGCCGCGACGTCCTCGTGCTGCAGGCCAAGGAGGCGCAGCGGTCGGTGATCGAACCCGTAGACGGCCCGAGCGCGTACGCGCACCAGGGGAGACGCGTCGTCGACGGTCAGCACGTGATGCAGGCGCTGAGCGACGTGCTGCTCGGCTGGACCGAAGGGCTCGGCGCCGACGGCCTCCCCCACGACTTCTTCGTCCGCCAGTTCCGCGACATGAAGGCCTCCTTCACGCCCGAGCGCATGGACCCGGTCGCACTCGGGCTCTACGCCGAGACCTGCGGCCTCGTGCTCGCCCGGGCCCATGCCCGCGGCGGCGATGCCGCGGTAATCTCCGGCTATCTCGGCGACGGCCGGGAGTTCGCCGACGCCCTCGCCGACTTCGCCGACGCTTACGCGACGCGGACCGCGGCCGACCACGCGGCGCTCCTCGCCGCGATCGCGTCGGGCCGGGTGGCGGCGTCCGACCTGCCGGGGCCCGACCACCGCGGCGACACCGATCGAGCGGAGGCATCCCGATGACCACAGGGGCCGGGCCCACGGCGGCACCCGAGGTGGGGGCGGGCTCCCGCGCGGTCGTGCCGCTCGCCCTCGCGCAGTTCATCATGGTGCTCGACAGCTCCGTGATGAGCGTGTCGATCAGCCAGCTCGTCGAGGAGTTCGACACCACCGTCTCGATGATCCAGCTCGCGATCACGCTCTACGCGCTCGTGATGGCGGCGCTCATGCTCACCGGCGGGAAGATCGGCGACCTGATGGGGCGGCTGCGCGCCTTCCGCATCGGTCTCGTGATCTACGCGGTCGGCTCGGCCCTCACCGCCCTGGCCCCGACGGTCGGCGTGCTCATCGTCGGCTGGTCGGTCATCGAAGGAGCGGGCGCCGCGCTGGTGCTGCCGGCCCTCGCCGCGCTCGTGGCAGGCAACTACGAGGGGCCCGCCCGCGCCCGGGCGTACGGACTCATCGGCGGCGTCGCGGGCGCCGGCATCGCGATCGGCCCGCTGCTCGGCGGATGGCTCACCACGGCGTACTCGTGGCGGTGGGTGTTCGCCGGCGAGGTCGTCATCGTGGTCGTGGTGCTCGCCGTCAGCGGGTGGATCCTCGAACGCGCGGGCGACCGGGCGACCAGCCGGCTCGACGTGACCGGCGCCGTCCTGTCGGCACTCGGCCTCGCGCTCGTGGTCATCGGCGTGCTGCAGAGCGGTACCTGGGGTTGGATCCGTCCGCTTGACTCGCCGGTGACGCCGTTCGGCTTCGCGCTCACCCCGTTCGTCATCGCCGCCGGCCTCGGCGTGCTGTGGGTGTTCGCCGCGTGGGAACGGCACGTCGTGCGCGCCGGCCGGACGCCGCTGCTCGACCTCGGGAACCTTCGCATCCCGGCGCTGCGGGCCGGCCTCGCAGGGCTGCTCACGCAGAACTTCGTGCTGCTCGGCCTCTTCTTCGCGATCCCGCTGTACCTCCAGGTCGTCCAGGGGTTCGACGCCCTCGAGACCGGGATCCGCCTCTTGCCCACCTCGGTGGCGATGCTCGTCGCCGCCGCCCTCGGGGCCCGCCTCGGCGGGCGGCTGGGCGCGCGCGCCATGACGCGCGCGGGCCTCGTCACGGTGGCGCTCGCCTGCCTCGTCCTGCTCGCCACGATCGACCCCGAGCTCTCGGGCGTCCCGTTCGCGATCGGCATGGCGCTCCTCGGCCTCGGTGCCGGCCTGCTCGCATCGCAGCTCGGCAACGTGGTGCAGTCGGCCGTGCCGCCGGAGGCCCGGAGCGAGGCGGGCGGGCTGCAGTACACGGCCCAGAACCTCGGCTCCTCGCTCGGCACCGCGCTCGTCGGCGCGGTCATGGTGGCCGCGCTCGGCAGTGCCACCCTGAGCCTCATCGGCGAGGACCCCGACGTCGAGGCGTCGGTCGCCGAGCAGGCCGGCACCCGGCTCTCGGAGGGGATCGAGTACGTACCGCCCGGCGAGCTCGAGGCCGCCCTCGGGGAGGTCGTCGCCCCCGATCAGGTCGACGACCTGGTCGACGCCTACGCGACGGCGCAGCTGACGGGCGTCAAGACGGGCATCCTCGTCTGCGCGGCCGTCACGCTCCTGGCGCTGCCGTCGACGCGGAACCTTCCGGGTCGCCGGCCGCGGGCCCGACCGGGGGCGGAGTCGGCGGCGGGACCGCCTCCGGCGGCGCCTGCGGATCCCCCGACAGGCGCCTGAGCACGACCGCCCGCTCGTCGGGCTCCAGCAGCAGCGCGCGCACGAGCAACGTGAGGGGGATCGACAGCAGCGCCCCGATCGGGCCGATGACGAGCGCCCAGAACACCACGGAGAAGAACGTCAGCGTGAGGCTGAGGCTCACCGCGTCGCTGACGAACTTCGGCTGCACGAGCACCTGCAGGACCACGTTCACGACGGAGTAGATCGCGATGACCGCGAGCGCGAGCGGCCAGCCGCCGATCACGAGCGCGAGGACGGCGGGCGGGATGACCCCGAGCACGAACCCGATGTTCGGGATGAAGTTCGTGACGAACGCGAGGATCGCCCAGACCGCGGGGATCGGCACGCCGAGCGCCCAGAGGGCGAGCCCGTCGACGACGGCGACGATCGCGCCGAAGGTCGCGTTCACGATGTAGTACCGGCGCACGCCGGTGAAGTACCGGCGCCCGATCGCGTCGCCGGCCCCGTCCCGTCCGCCGAAGACCGTGCCGCCGCGGGCGAAACGTGCGGCGTCGGCGGCCATGAAGATGACGTAGGCGAGCACGAAGAAGAAGGCGGTGGCGAAGCCGAGCACGGCGTCGGCGACCGCGGTGGCCACGCCGACGAGCGTGTCGGGATGCAGCAGGCTCGCTCCGGCCTCGGCCGCCTCGTCGGAGACCCCGAGCCCGCCGAGGAGCGACCCGATGGCCTCCGCGGTGTCCCGCAGCTCGTCGGCGTAGTCGGGCAGCATCCGCACGAACTGCGCCGACGCGAACACGAGGAGGGCGGCGAGCGCCGCGAGGATCAGGTAGGCCACGACGATGACGGCGGTCGTCGCCGCCCAGCGCGGCCAGCCGGCGCGCTCGAGCGGATGCCGCACGGGGTGCGCGACGATCACCACCACGGCGGCCACCGCCGCCGGCGCGAGCACGTCGCGCGCGAGCCACACGCCCACGAAGACGACGATCGCAGCCGCCACGGTGAGCAGCACCCGGGTGCCGTGCGCGAGCCCGGCGCGCTCGGTCGACCCCGTCATGTCAGAAGCTCCCGATCCCCTTGCCGATCACGACGACGCCGATCACGAGCAGCAGCACCGCCATCACCGTGGCGTTGTTGTGGACGAGCCAGCCGCGGAGGGACTCGAGCGGGCGCGACATCCGATCGGATGCCACGAGGTACGCGATCACCGGCACCGCCACGGAGGCCGCGGCCACGACCGTGAACACGACGATCGCCAGCGTCGCCGCGCCCGCGTCGAGGCCGCCTGTGCCGATCGCCACGCCCGCGGCGACCGCCATGAGCAGGTTCTTCGGGTTGACCGCGGAGAGCGCGAAGCCGAGCAGGAGGCCGCGCACCGCCGTCATCTGGTCGATGGCGCCCATCCACTTCGGCATCGCCGGCTCCTCGCCGGCCTTCGGCCGGCCGCGCCACTGCTTCAGCGCGAGCAGGAGGAGGAGCAGCCCGAGGACGATCTTGATCGTGCCGGCGATGGGCTTGGAGGCATCCGGATCCTGCTCGGGGATGATCGAGGCGAGCAGCGTGAACAGCACGACCGCCACGACGATGCCGAGCACCCAGCCGAGGAGGAACCCGACGCTCGTGCCCTTCGCCTTCGGCGAGAGCAGCATCAGGATGGCCGCGATGATGGGCACCGGGCTGATCGTGATGCCGAGCGCGAGGGGCAGGATGTCCCCGATGACGGAGCCCATGCTCAGTCCTCCTTCCGCGTCGCCGGAGGCGCCGCCGTGCCGGCCAGCGCGGCGAGCGCCGCGCGGTTGGTGTCGAACACCCGGCGGTCGCCGAGCAGTCCGAGCTCGGTGAGCCGGGCCCGAGCGTCCGGTCGCACGCGACTGAACGACAGCTCGATGCCTTCGCCGTCGAGCCAGGCGAGCAGCGCCTCGAAGCTCTCGGCGCCGGTGACGTCGACGTCGGTGACGGCTTCCATGTCGATGACGACGTGCCGGACCGCCCGCTCGCCGGCGCTGCGCACCGCGCGCTTCACGGCGTCGTCGAACACGCTGCCGTTGGCGAAGAACAGCGGTGCGGCCAGGCGCACCACGATGACACCCGGCGCGGTGAGCGCCCCGCGCGGGGCCTCGTCGAGCAGGGAGTCGGTCGGCTCGCCGCCGGCGGCCAGCACGTCGATCGCGGGGTTGGCGGCGCGTTTCGCGAGGTTGATCAGCGCGAGGACGAAGGCGACGAGGATGCCGGGGATGGCGCCGATGAAGAGCGTGACGAGGAAGCAGGCGGCGCCGACGACGAACTCGAACCGGTCCTGACGCCAGAGCCTGGCGAAGTCGCGGATGCCGAGGAGCGGCAGGATCGCGACGCCCACGATGGCGCCGATCGCGGGCGAGGGGATGTCGGCCAGCAACGCGGTGCCGAAGAGCAGGAGCAGCAGCGTGCCGACGGCGAGCACGAGCGAGGGGAGCTGCGTACGCGAGCCGGCCTGGTCCATCGCGGCGGTGCGCGAGGTCGAGGAGCCGACCGCGAAGCTGCCGCTCGCGCCCGCCGCCAGGTTGCCGAGGCCGAAGGCGAACAGGTCCCGGTTGGGATTCGTGCGGTAGCCGCGCTTCTCGCCGTACGAGCGGGAGACGAGCAGGCCCTCCGCGGTGGTCACCAGCGTGAGCGCGATCGCCGAGGGGATGAGCGCCAGCCACATCGACCAGTCGATGATCGGCCACGTCAGCGCGGGCGGCCCCGCGGGCACCTCGCCGAGCACGTCGACGCCCGCGTCGTCGAGGTCGGCGAGCACGACGACGATGGTCGCGACGACGAGCACCACGAGCGCCCACGGCACCACGGGCAGCAGCCGGCGCCCGCCGAGCAGCACCGCCACCGCCGCGACCGAGATCGCGATCGACAGCAGGTTCGCGGTCCCGAGCCCCGTGACGAGGCCGACGACCTTGTCGACGAACTCGCCGCCCGAGTCGATCTTCACGCCGAGCATCTTCGCGATCTGGCTGACGAGGATGTCGAGCGCCAGGCCGCCGACGAAACCCACCAGGATCGGCTTCGAGAGGAAGTTCGCGAGGAAGCCGAGCTTGAAGACGGCCAGCAGCAGGAACATGGCCCCGCAGAGGATCGCCTGCGCGAGCGCCAGCGTGGCGTAGTCGGCCGATCCGGCCGCCGCGAGCCCGCCGATGGAGCTGGCGACGAGGGCCGCCGCCGCGGCGTCGGGCGAGGCGACGAGCTGCCGGCTCGACACGGTGAGCGCGTAGACCACGGTCGGGACGATGAGCGCGTACAGGCCGGCGGTGGCGGGAAGTCCCGCGATCTGGGCGTAGCCGATGTTCAGCGGGATGGCGATCGCGAGCAGCGTCACCCCCGCGGTGAGCTCCCGCACGAGATTGCGCCGGCCGAGCCCCGCGAGCGGCTTCTGCATGGATCCCCCTCCCCAGGCACGACCCTAGCGGCGCGGTGCGCCGGGAGGCGAGAGCGGCGCAGGGGGCGTTTCCAGCGGGTCCGGTTCGATGCGGAACTCCGGCACGCGGGACACGAGCAGCCACGCGGGCAGGATCACGAGGCAGAGCACGGGCAGCACCGACACGTCGCCGACGAGCGCCACCCCGAGGAAGAGGGCGATCCAGCCGTCGCGCGCGACGACGAGCACCATGCCCAGCGCGCCGCACGCCACGGCGAGCGCCAACGGCGCCGCCGGGATCAGCGCATGGCCGAGCAGTCCGAGCGCTGTGCCGATGAACACCGCGGGGAACACGCGGCCACCGCGGAACGCCGCAGATGCCGCGATCACGAGGGCGAGCAGCTTGACCAGCGCGAAGGTGGCCAGCTCCCCCGCGGAGTATCCATCGGGATTCTCCAACAGCTCGGCCGTCTGATCGAGCCCCTTGAACAGGGTGATCGGGCCGCCGAGCGCGCCGAGCAGCCCGAGCGCGATGCCGCCGGCGACGGGGATGAGGAACGGATGCCGCAACGCGTGGAACGCGCGGTGCACCCAGGGGAACACCGCGAGCGCTGCCAACCCGATGACGATGGTGCCGCAGGCGATCACCGCCCCGGTCAGGACGTCGAGGGGGGTCGGTCCGCCGTACGCCGGCAGCTGGAATCCGAGTGGCGGAGCGCCGAGCAGGTGCATCGTCGTCGCGCCCGCGCCCGCGGAGACGAGCGGCAGGAAGATGCGGTCCCACAACTGGCCGCCGCCGGGCTGCGCCGCGAGCGCGCTCGTGAACACCAGCGCCGCCGCCACGGGCGTGCCGAACAGGGCGCCGATGGTGCCGGCGGCGGCGAGGCCCACCGCGAGCTGCGTCGGCACCGCCGGCATGAGCCGCGCCAGCGCTGCGGCGACGAGCGTGGCGTTGATCGCGATGATCGGGTTCTCAGGCCCGAGGCTCACGCCGCCCGCGAGCCCGAGGATCGCGGCGAGGGCGAGCCCGGGCAGCACCGACGGCCGGAGCGGCGGGCCGAGCAGATCGGTCGTCGCCGAATCGGGGCCCGCATGCCCGGGCACGAGCCAGATCACCAGGCCGACCGCGACCCCCGTGGCTGTGAGCACGAGGACCGTCCACCACGGAGTTCCCTCCGCGATGCCGAGCGCGTCGGGCACAGTGGTCCAGATCACGCCCTCGAGGCCGTCAGCCGCGGCGTCCAGCAGCCACAGCACGAGCGCGGTCACCACGCCCACCACCACGGCAGGCACCGAGAGGACGAGCAGGAGCTTCGGCGTGAGCTCCCGCTCGGCCGGTGCCGGTGCGGCTGCGCCCGCCATCGTCAGACCCCCGTCGGTTCGGCGAGCGCGGGCGGAGGCGGATCGCTCGTCACGACGGCGTCGACGCCGCGCGCGGCGAGCGCGTCGGCCAGCGCGTCGACGACCGCCGCGGAGACGGCGGCACCGTGCGTCGGATGGTGCCAGAACTGCACCCGCAGCACCTCGCGCCCGCCGCCGCGGCTGACGGGCAGCACGGCGACCGTCTCCCGATGATGCACACCCGGTGCGGCGGCGGTGGCCTCGGCGAGGCGGGCACGCAGGTCGGCGGCGTCTCCGGTCGAGGCATCCGTCACACGCACCTGCACCTCGCTCCGGCGCGCGCCGTGCGCGGAGTGGTTCGTGAGCGGCTCCTGCAGTACCAGCGAGTTCGGCAGGTGGACCGTGCGGCCGTCGACGGTGCGCACCACGACGGAGCGACCGTTGAGCTCGACCACCTCGCCGACGACGTCGCCGCTCGCGATCTCGTCGCCGACGTTGATGGGATGCCTCGTCTGCAGCACCACGCCCGACGCGAAGTTGTCGGCGATGCCGCGCAGCACCAGCGCGAGCACGACCGCCACGATGAGCGCGATGGCGAGGATCGGCTGCACCGAGGCGCCGAGGAAGGTGAGCGCGACGCCGACCCCGACGAGCCAGACGGCGTACCCCGTGATGCGGGCGGCGAGGACCCCGACCGGCGCCTCGAGGCTCGGCACGCGCGCGACGACCCTGCGCGCACCCTTCGCCGCGAGCCGGGCGAGCAGCCAGGTCGCGAGGAGCGTCGCCACGACCGCCACGATGCTCCATGCGTCGATGTCGAGCGTCGTCCACCAGTCGCTCATCCCGACCTCCCCCTGAGCGCGAGGCTACCGGGCGCCGTCGCCCCCGTACAGCGACACGCACCCGCGATGCGCGTCATCCGGGGAACACGATGACACGGCCGACTCCCGCGCGCTATGGTGCAACCGGGGAACACGAGGATCCGGGGGGATGGATCCGCTTACCAGGGGCATCTCCCGATGGTCGGAGTGGCGACCCGCCGACCGCCCCCAGCGGCCGGCATCTCACAACCGAAGAAAGGCTCGTGTATGAGTTTCTGGGAGAGTTTCTGGGACGTCATCTGGTGGACGATCTGGATCTTCGCGTTCATCGCCTACCTGTGGGCCGTCATCGCGATCATCACGGATCTGTTCCGCGACCAGAAGCTGAACGGGTGGTGGAAGGCGGTGTGGATCATCTTCCTCATCTTCTTCCCGTTCATCACCGCGCTCATCTACCTGATCGCCCGCGGTAACGGCATGGCCGAGCGCGCCCAGAAGGAGGCGAAGCAGTATCAGCAGGCGACCGACGACTACATCCGTCAGACCGCCGGCACCGCCGCCAGCCCGTCCGACGAGATCGCCAAGGCGAAGGCACTGCTCGACAGCGGCACCATCAGCCAGCAGGAGTACGACCTGCTGAAGGCCAAGGCCCTCGCGCACCCGTCGCAGACGGTCTGACGCTCAACGTTCGACACGAGACGGGGCGGGCGCGATGCGCCCGCCCCGTCTCCGCGTTCCGGGGCCCGACGCCGTGGCGCCGGCTCCGTCCGGTCACTCCGCGCTGACCGCACCCTCCTCGTGCGGCGTGCCGACCGGCTTCGACTCCGCGCTGCCGCGCTGGCGCAGCACGATCGAGAGCGCGACCATGCTGCCCACGGCGAGGAACTCCGACTGCCAGTTCTGCAGCGTGCGGTTCCAGAAGTCCGCCGAGAGGAGGTACTCGCCGAGCGTGATCTCGGGCAGCCCGTGCTCGGCCTGCTCCTGGTTGTAGACGGTGGTGCCCGCGAGGCCCTGCGCGAACCACGACACGAGGAAGATGCCTCCCATGACGAGCAGCAGCGAGTTCGAGTAGATCGTCTGCCGCCAGCCGCCGGCCTTCGCCCACTTCGGCGAACCCGGCTTCGCGTGCGGCCCGACCAGCTGCTGCTCGTCGCTGCCGATACCCTCGTCGCCCGGCTTCTTCGACTCGGGCGAACCCGCCTGCACGAGCCAGATCGTCGCGAGGATGAAGAGGAAGAACTGCAGGTACTCCGACTGCCAGTTCTCGGCCACGTCGACGACGAAGTCCGACGAGGTCACGAACTCCAGCCACGACACCGTCGCCGCCCCGTGCGCCTCCTGCTCCTCGTTGAAGGCGAAGAGCCCCGCGATCGACTGCCCGGCGAGCGCGAGCAGGAAGATCGCGCCGAAGAAGAGGCTGAGGAAGTGCTGCCTGATCCGCATCCCCCTCACCGCCCCGAGAACCCGATGACGAGCATGTACACCAACCCGATGATGATCCCGGCCAGCCAGGTACTGAAGACGACTCGCATGGCTGGACCGTATCGGGCGGGGCGAGCTCAGCGGAACCCCTTGCCACGGGGCATCCGACCTGCCCCGCGCTCGTCAGCCGCTGATGGGCACCGCCTCGGCCTGTCGGACCGGCGTCGGCGGCGCCGGGTGCTCGCTGCGCATCGCGCCGGCGTTCCGGAGGAAGACGATGATCCAGCTGAAGATGAGCACCGCCGCGACCAGCTCGACCGCAGTGAGGTTGTAGTAGCCCGTCGCGAAGAAGACGCCCAGCACCACGATCACCCCGACATAGACGTACCCGAGGATCACGAACACGCGGGGCATCGACGGCACGAGCCACGGCAGGCCGATCACGATCGCGGCGAAGGCCACCGCCATCCCCGTGGCGACGCTGTTGTGCAGCACGAAGAACTCGCTCACCGGGAAGACGCCGACGCAGGCGAGGAAGACGCCGATGAGCACGAGACCGAGGCGCACCAGGTTGCGGTTGCGCAGCTCCCGAGGCGTCGACGTGGGCAGCGAGGCCGTGCCGTACCGCGCGATCGTGGTGACGATGGCGCCCGCGATGATGAGCGTCACGTTGAACGCGAGCGCCGAGAAGTCGCCCGAGATGCCGAGGGCCGAGAGGTTCTTCTGCCACCAGAGCGGGTCGCTCGAGCTGAGCATGCTCGCGAGGGCCCCGACGACGAGGAAGATCGCGAGCACCAGCGAGAGGAGCATCGGGGTCAGCCTGGCGGCCGAGAGGAAGACGGCGTACATCGTGACCGCCGCGCCCACTCCCGCGAGCAGAGCCCCGGGCAAGGTGAAGACCACCGCGCCGATGAAACTGCGTTCGAGCAGGTCGCCGAGGCCCGTCCACCCGAGCAGGACGATCACGGCGTGCGCGAGCGCGAGGGCCGTGAGGTCGAACCAGTGGAGCCTCGCGCCCGGCACGTCGAGCCCCGTGCCGACCTCGGCCCGCAGCTGCGGCGACGGCGTGCGCAGCACGAGCCGGCCGAACACGAAGGCGGCGATGGTGACGAACGCCGACGAGAGCGCGACGAACTCCGCCAGCGACCCCGCGCCCGAGATCGGCAGATCCCGGCCCCAGAACGCGGCCAGCGCGATGAGGCCGATCACGACGAACCCGATCGCACCCACCACGAGCGCGACCGACTCGAGCGACTCGGCGTTCTCAGCCGGACGGCGCAGCACACTGCTCAGCGGAGTGGCGCGTTCGGTGGCGTGCGGCTCGGCCTTGGCCTGGGTCATCCGTGTCTCCCCCTGGTTCGGCGACCCTCACGACGGTCGCGGCACCCAGCCTGCCAGTCAGGACTCGGTCGGGTCGAGCACCTCGAGCATCGAACCCTGCACGAACCCGGCCCACTCGTACGCCGCGCGGAGGTAGTCGTCGCGCTGCTCGTCCTGCTCTGGCTCGCCCTCCTCGATGATGCCGACCCGCTCGGCGAGGATCAGCCGCAGGTCGGTGAGGAAGGTCAGCCACCCCCACGCCTGCACCTGGTCGAGCTCGATCTCGACGAGCCGCTCGCCGTCGCCCACGGCGGTGGCGTCGCGGACCGACTGGGCGGCCTGCCGCTTGCCGTCGACGAGGCTGCCCCGCGTGTAGCGCGCGAACTCGCGGGCGGCGTCGACGTCGTCGGGGTACGCGTTCGGCAGCAGCCGGCCGAGTGCGGGGTCGTCCTCCGCCCCGAGCAGGAGGACGGAGTCGACCTGATCGGCGAGCTCGGACAGGAGCATCGCCTCCTCGGCCTCGAGGACGAGGCGCACCCCGTCGCCCCCGCCGCGGCCGGCGACGATCACGCCTCGGCCCTCGAGATGGTCGCCTGCAGGCCATAGCCGTGCATCGCCTGGACGTGGCGTTCCATCGCCTCGCGGTTGCCGGTCGCGACGACGGCACGGCCCTCGTGGTGGACGAGCAGCATGAGCCGCTCGGCCTCCTCGCGCGGGTAGCCGAAGTAGCTCTGGAACACATAGGTGACGTACGTCATGAGGTTCACGGGATCGTCCCACACGATCGTGCGCCACGACCCCTCGACGACCCGGTCGGTCGTGAGGTCGGCGTCGGTTCGTTCGAGCGTGTCGGTCACCCTTCCAGACTGACACGCTCGCCCCGGCTCCTCCACTGTTCGCGGCCACCCGCTCTCGATGCCGGCGGGGCGCGCGGACGTCAGGGCCGGGTCGAGACCGTGACGGTGAACTTCGGGTTGCGGGCGAGCTGGCGGGTGGGGCCGACGTGGCGCTCGAGCGCCGGCCGGTAGCGCAGGTGCGAGTTCCACACGGTGACGAGGCGGCCGCCGCGTGCGAGGGTGCGGCCGGCATCGGCGAACAGCCGCTCGGCGAGCGCGGTCGTGACCGCCGGTCCGGCGTGGAACGGCGGGTTCAGCACGACGAGATCGAGGGATGCCTCGGCCGCGAACTCCAGCCCGTCGGCCCGGTGCACCTCGACGCGGTCGCCCACGCCGTTGGCCGCCGCGGTCGCCCGGGCGGACGCCTCGGCCGCGGCGGACTGGTCGGTCGCGACGACTCTCACCGCGGGGAGGCGCCGGGCGAGCTCGACCGCGACGACACCCGTCCCGCACGCGAGGTCGACGGCGGTGGCGGGCGCCGCGCCGGCGAGCGCTGCATCAAGGTGCTCCAGCAGGAACCGCGTGCCGATGTCGACGGCGGTGCCGGCGAAGACGCCGCCGTGCGCGACCACCTCGACGTCGAGTGCGGCGTCCCGCGCCCGCCGCGGCCACGCGCCTGCGTCGGCCGCGCCGGCGTCGGGTCGCGGCCGGCGCGCGAGGAGCACGCGCGACTTCTGCCGGGCGTGCGTGACGTCGAGGCGTTCGAACCACCGGCCGAGCACGTCGTTCATCGCGACCGTCATGTGCTTCAGGCGCCCGCCGGCGACGACCACCACGTCGGATGCCGCGTGCCCGGCGATGAGGGCGGCCTGCTCGTCGAGCGCGTCGAGCGAGCGCGGCAGGCGGAGCAGCACGACCCGTGCGCCGTCGACGAGTTCGGCATCGAGCGGCAGCGTGCGCACGGCGCCGCCGACGCCGAGGCGGTCGGCGTTCGCCGAGATCGCCCGCTCGCCGAGGAGCGCATCCTGGTGCGCGCGGACGTCGGTCAGCCCGTGATCGGATGCCGCGCCGACGGCGAGGGCGCCGTGCGTGTCGCCGATGACCGCGACCGGGGCATCCGTGCCGTGCGTCTCACGTGCCTCGTGCAGGAGGCCCGCCGCCTCGTCGAGGATGAGCCGGTCGGCCGCGTCTGCGGCCGCGAGGCCCGGCCCCTCGACGTCGGGCGATCGCCGGAGCGCACTGAAGTCCACCCCGGAAGGCTACAAGCGGCACGCACGCGCGGTGCGAACGGATGCCTCCGGGACGGCGTTCACCGCGACGTGCGCGGCGGTTCACATGCCGGGAACGCGCGAGCAATACGGTGTCCCCCATGCGGGGGCCATCCGGGCCGCCGCGCTCCGGAAGGAACCCACGTGAGAACCACCCGACTGCTCGGGACGGCGACCGCCGCCGCCCTCGTGCTCGGCGGCGTCGGCGCGATGCCCGCCGTCGCCGCCCCGAACGACGCGCACTCGCTCGACCTGACCCTGCTCGCCACGACCGACCTGCATGGCCGCGTCGCGAACTGGGACTACTTCAGCAACGCGCCCTACACCGACCGGGCCGGCGACAAGGTCGGTCTCGCCGCCGTCGCGTCCGTCGTCGACGACGTGCGCGCCGAGGTCGGCGACGACCGCCTGCTCGTCGTCGACAACGGTGACGCGCTGCAGGGCACGCCGCTCAGCTACTACTACGCCGTGCAGGAGCCGGTGCAGGAGACCGGCGAGACCCACCCCATGGCGGCCGCCTACGACGCCATCGGGTACGACGCCCAGGTCGTCGGCAACCACGAGTTCAACTACGGCCTCGACCTGCTCGGCGCCTACGAGGACGACGTCGACTTCCCGCTCCTCGGCGCGAACGTGATCGACGTCGCGACGGGCGAGCCCGCGCTCGAGCCGTTCACCCTCGTCCGCAAGCAGGTGAAGGGCGCGAAGCCCGTGACGGTCGGCATCCTCGGTATCACCACGCCGGGCTCCGCGATCTGGGACAAGGCGAACGTCGAGGGGAAGCTCGAGTTCCGCGACATGGTCGAGACGGCCGAGGAGTGGGTGCCGAAGGTCCGGGCGGCCGGAGCCGACGTCGTCGTCGTGCTCTCGCACTCGGGCACCGGCGCCTCGTCGTACGACGAGTCGATCGCCGCGCCCGAGAACGCGTCCGACGTCATCGCCCGAGAGGTGCCCGACATCGATGTCATGGTCGTCGGCCACACCCACCTCGACAAGCCGAGCGAGGTCATCGTGAACGAGGTTACGGGCGAGCCGGTTCTGCTCACCCAGCCCTACCGGTGGGGCTCGACGGTGTCGCGGGTCGACCTCGACCTCGAGAAGGTGCGCGGGCAGTGGGACGTCGTCGGGGCGGAGGCATCCGCGATCCGCACCAAGGACTACCCGGAGTCGCCCGAGATCCTCGACCTGGTGGCCGACCAGCACGCCACGACCGTCGCGTACGTGAACCAGGTCGTCGCGCAGTCGACCGAGGAGCTGCCGGCGACCGCGTCGCGGTACCAGGACACGCCGATCATCGACTTCATCCAGCAGGTGCAGACCGACACGGTGACCGCGGGCGTCGCGGGCACGGCGGCCGAGGGGCTGCCCGTCCTGTCGATCGCCGCGCCGTTCAGCCGCACGGCCGTGTTCCCGCAGGGCGACGTCTCGGTGCGCGACATCGCGGGCCTCTACATCTACGACAACACGCTGCAGGCCGTGCAGCTGACGGGCGCGCAGGTGAAGGACTACCTGGAGGCCTCGGCGAAGTACTACGCGCAGGTGCCGGCGGGCGGCACGTTCGACCCGGCCGTGCACACGGGCGCCGGCAACACGCCCGACTACAACCTCGACATCATCTCGGGGCTGACGTACGAGATCGACCTGTCGCAGCCGCTCGGCTCGCGCATCGAGCAGCTGACGCTGGCCGACGGCACGCCGCTCGCCGCCGACCAGCAGGTCGTCGTCGCGGTGAACAACTACCGTCGCTCGGGCGGCGGCGGCTTCCCGCACATCGCGACGGCTCCCGTCGTCTACGACGAGCAGAAGGAGATCCGCCAGCTGCTGATCGACTGGGCGCAGGAGCGCGGGGTCATCGATCCGGCCGACTTCTGGCACGAGTCGTGGTGGCTGACGGTCGACGGCGTGCGCGTCGGCTGACGACGAGCGAACGGATGCCACGCCCCTGACCGCGCGGCACATCGACGGATGCCCCGTCCCAGCGCAACCCGGTGCGCTGGGATGGGGCATCCTGCTTGGCTCGTGGGATGTTCGAAGGATTCGCCGATGAGCGCATCGAGCTCGCCGAGGCCGCCATCCGCGTCCGTCACGGCGGCGAGGGCCCCGCGATCGTGCTGCTCCACGGCCACCCGCGCACCTCGGCCACCTGGCACCGGGTGGCGCCACGGCTCGTCGAGGCCGGGTACCGGGTGATCGCCCCCGACCTGCGGGGGTATGGCGGGTCGACGGGTCCCGCGCCGGCCGCCGACCACGCGCCGCACTCGAAACGCGCCGTCGCGGGCGACATGCTGGCGGTCGCGCGCCGGCTCGGAGCCGACCGGTTCCACCTCGTCGGCCACGACCGCGGCAGCTATGTCGCCCTGCGCCTCGCGCTCGACCACCCGGAGGCCGTCGACCGGCTCGTGCTGATGGACGGCATCCCCATCACCGAGCACCTCGCGCGGGCCGACGCCCGCTTCGCCACCGCCTGGTGGCACTGGTTCTTCTTCGCCCAGCCCGAGATCCCCGAGCGGGTCATCACGGCCGACCCGGAGGCCTGGTACGGGGCGAAGGCCGATCCGGAGACGATGGGGGCTGAGAACCACGCCGAGCTGATGCGGGCCGTGCGCGACCCGGCGGTCGTGCGAGCGATGCTCGAGGACTACCGCGCGGGCCTCACGATCGACGCCGCGCACGAGGCCGCCGACCGCGCGGCAGGGCGACGGATCGAGGCGCCGCTGCTGCTGCTGTGGTCGCTCCGCGACGACCTCGAGGAGCTCGTCGGCGACCCCCGGGAGATCTGGCGCGCATGGGCCGACCACGTCGAGGGCCACGGAATCGACTCCGGGCACCACCAGGCGGAGGAGGCGCCGGCGGACGTGGCATCCGCCCTGCTGTCGTTCGTGGGTCGACGGTGAGCGGCATGCGGGACGGGGGGACGCAGGGTCTGCTCACTGGAGTCATCCGGAAGGCTTTGCTACCCTCGGCTGCGCATGCGGCAGTCGAAGCAAGCAGGGGGTGGTCACGTCGCGCCCCGTCGGGGTGCGACGCCCGTTCGGCGTCCCCGCACGGCGCGCGGGGGCGGCATCCGTCGCGTGAGCGCCCTCTTCTCGACCGCCGCGGTCTTCGGCATCGTCGCGACCCTCGCGCTCGCCCCGATCGCTCCGCCCGCCGACCTCGCCGTCGCGGAGGCGTCGCTCGCCGCCGCGACCGCGCGCGACGAGGTGCAGCGCGTCGACATCGCGGGCGATGCCACGCAGCCCGCGGCGTCGCGCGAGTCGTACACCGCGTCGACCGGTCCCGAGACGCTCATCAGCGGCGGCACCAACCTCGACTGGGCGAAGCTCGTGCTCGTCGAGGGCGGCTGGCCGCTAACCGAGGCGAACGTCACGTTCATGATGCGATGGATGCGTCAGGAGAACGGCGCCGACAACTGGTGGAACCGCAACAACCCGCTGAACAACGGGCAGGGGTCGGGCGGCGGCTCGGGCCTCGGCAGCTATCCGACGCTCGTCGAGGCCGCCTACTACGCGGCCGAGAACCTGAAGTCGGGCCGCTACCCGGCGGTCGACGCGGCGCTCACGCGCGGCGATTCAGCGGATGCCACGGCGCAGGCGATCTGGGCGTCCCCGTGGGCGTCGAGCCACTACGGCTACGGCACGCACTGGAGCTCGCGGCCGTACGAGGTCATCGAGGCGCCCGCCTCGGCGTGGGGGCGTTGAGCGCGGAGGCATGACGGCGCGCACGCAGACCCGCGCTCAAACGGCGGCCCGGCTCAGTCGTGCTCGAGCGGCCGCCACACGACGACGGCGTTCTCGCGCCGCACGCGCGTGCCCGCCTTCAGCGTCACGACCTCGCCGTGCGACCCGGCCGCGAACACGCGCCGGCCGGGCCGGTTCAGCATCTCGTCGGCGAGCGCGGCCTCGAGCTCGCGCACGCGGCGGCGAAGCGTCGCGACCTCGTCTTCGAGGCCGAGCACCCGGCGGATTCCCTCGAGGCTCACGCCCTCGGCCGAGAGCTGGGCGATCTCGCGCAGTTGCACGACGTCGCGCATCGAGTACCGCCGCGACTTCCCGGCCGTGCGGGTCGGCGAGACGAGGCCGAGCCGGTCGTACTGGCGCAGGGTCTGCGGATGCATCCCGGCGAGCTCCGCCGCGACCGAGATGACGAACATGGGGCTCGTCTCGTTCACGGCTACTCCCGGGCCTTGGCGATGAGGTCCGCGCGGGGGTTCTCGTCGGGCAGCTCGGCGACGAACGCCTCGAGCCGCTCCTTCGCGTCCTTCGACAGGTGCGAGGGCACCGCGACCTGCACGACGGCGAGCAGGTCGCCCGTGCCCTTCGCCGTCTCGACGCCCCGGCCCTTGACCCGCAGCACGCGGCCGCTGGGAGTGCCGGGTGCGACCTTCAGCTTGACCGGCTTGCCACCAAGGGTCGGCACCTCGATCGTGGCACCGAGCGCCGCCTCGGCGAAGGTCACCGGCACGTTCACGCGCAGGTTGAGCCCGTCGCGTTCGAACACGGGGTGCTTGCGCACCTTCACGGTGAGGATGAGGTCGCCCGTCGCACCCCCGTCGGGCGAGGGCTGGCCCTTGCCGCGCAGGCGGATCTTCTGCCCGTCGGCGACGCCGGCGGGGATCCGCACCGTGAGCGGCTTGCCGTCGGAGGTCTGCAGCGTGACCTGGTCGCCCTTGGTCGCCGTGACGAAGTCGAGCGTGGTCGTCGCCGTGACATCCCGGCCGGGCGTCGGGCCGCCGTAGCCGCGGAAGCCGCCGCTCGGCTGACCGAACCGGCCGCTGCCGAAGAGGCCGCCGAGGAGGTCGTCGTAGTCGCCGCCTCCCTGCTGGAACGTGTAGCGCGTGCCGCCGCCCTGGCCGAACATTCCGCCGAACACGTCCTCGAAGCCGCCCGCGCCTGCGCCGCCCGGAGCGGTGAACCGCGCGCCGGAGCCCATCGCGCGGACCGCGTCGTACTCCTTGCGCTGGTCGGCGTCGGAGAGCACCGAGTTCGCCTCGCTGATCTCCTTGAACTTCGCCTCCGCGGCGGCGTCGCCCGGGTTCTGGTCGGGGTGGTACTTGCGGGCGAGCTTGCGGTACGCCTTCTTGATGTCGGCGTCGCTGGCGTCCTTGGAGACGCCGAGCGTGGCGTAGAAGTCCTTGTCGAACCAGTCCTGACTGGCCAATCGGCACCTCCTTTCGTGATCGTGCGGGAAAACTGAGCGGGGCCGGCCGGGGCATCCGTGCGGGATGCCCCGAGCCGGCCGTGCGGGCTACGCCGGGGTCTTCACGACCACCTTGGCGGCCCGGATGAGGGTCGACCCGAGGGTGTACCCGGTCTCGACGACGTCGGCGACCGTGTCGACCTCGACGTCGGGCGAGGGCTGCTGGAAGATCGCCTCGTGCCGCTGCGGGTCGAACGGCTCGCCCACCTCGCCGAACGGGGTGAGCCCGAGCTTCTCGACCTGGCTGCGCAGCTTCGCGGCGATCGTCGCGAACGGGGTGTCGCCCTCGAGGTCGCCGTGCTTCTCGGCTCGGTCGAGGTCGTCGAGCACGGGCAGCAGCACCGCGACGGTCTGGCCGACCGCGCGCTCGCGCTCGACCTCGCGGTTCGCCTCGGTGCGCTTGCGGTAGTTCGCGTACTCCGCGGTGACCCGCTTGAGGTCGGCGAGGTGCTCATCGCTCGGCTCCTGCACCTCCGCCTGGGCGGCGTTCAGGATGTCCTCGACAGTCAGCTCGTCGTCGTCGGATGCCCCGGCCGGGGCATCCGTCTCCTCCGGCTGCGGCGCCGCGCCCTCGGCGGCGGGCTCGTCGCCCGCCGCCTCGGGTGCCGGCTGGCGGACCGCACCGGTCTCGGGGTCGATGCGCCGCTTGTCGCGGATCACCGGCTCGTCGTGGTTCCGGTCTTCGTCGGCCATGATTACTTCTTCTCGTCCTCGTCGTCGACGACCTCGGCGTCGACCACGTCCTCATCGGACGACTCGCCGCCCTCGGTGCCGGTCGCCGAGGCGTCTTCGCCGGGGTTGGCCTGCGCCTGCTGGCCCTGGGCGTAGATCGCCTCGCCGAGCTTGCCCTGCGACTGCGACAGCTTGTCGAACGCCGACTTCACGGCGTCGTCGTCGTCGCCCGCGAGGGCCGACTTCAGCGCGTCGACGTCGCCCTGCACCTCGGTCTTCACGTCGGCGGGCAGCTTGTCGTCGTTGTCCTTGATGAGCTTCTCGACCGAGTAGGCGAGCTGCTCGGCGGAGTTGCGGGTCTCGGCGGACTCACGGCGCTTCTTGTCCTCCGCGGCGTGCTCCTCGGCCTCGCGGACCATGCGCTCGACGTCCTCCTTGGGCAGCGCCGAGCCGCCCGAGATGGTCATCGACTGCTCCTTGCCGGTGCCCTTGTCCTTCGCGGACACGTGCACGATGCCGTTCGCGTCGATGTCGAAGGTGACCTCGATCTGCGGGATGCCGCGCGGGGCCGGGGCGATGCCGGTCAGCTCGAAGGTGCCGAGCGGCTTGTTGTCGCGGGTGAACTCGCGCTCGCCCTGGAAGACCTGGATCGCGACCGACGGCTGGTTGTCGTCGGCGGTCGTGAAGGTCTCGCTCCGCTTGGTGGGGATGGCGGTGTTGCGCTCGATGAGCTTGGTCATGATGCCGCCCTTGGTCTCGATGCCGAGGCTCAGGGGGGTGACGTCGATGAGCAGGACGTCCTTGCGCTCACCCTTCAGCACGCCGGCCTGGAGGGCGGCGCCGACGGCGACGACCTCATCGGGGTTGACGCCCTTGTTGGGCTCCTTGCCGGTCTCCTTCTTGACGAGCTCGGACACCGCGGGCATGCGGGTCGAGCCGCCGACGAGCACGACGTGGGCGATGTCGGAGACCTTGATGCCGGCCTCCTTGATGACGTCCTCGAACGGCTTCTTGGTGCGGTCGAGCAGGTCGCTCGTCATGTTCTCGAACTGGGCGCGGGTGAGCGTCTCGTCGAGGTTCGCGGGGCCGTTCTCGGTGAGCGAGAGGTAGGGCAGCTGGATGCTCGCGGACATGCCGGAGCTGAGCTCCTTCTTGGCCTGCTCGGCGGCCTCCTTGAGGCGCTGCAGCGCGATCTTGTCGTTCGCGACGTCGACGCCGGTCGACTCCTTGAAGCGCTTGATGAGCCACTCGACGATGCGCTGGTCCCAGTCGTCGCCGCCGAGGCGGTTGTCGCCGGAGGTGGCGCGCACCTGGATGGTCGAGAAGTCGTCGTCCTTGCCCACCTCGAGGAGGGAGACGTCGAACGTGCCGCCGCCGAGGTCGAAGACGAGGATGAGCTCGTCCTCCTTGCCCTTGTCGAGGCCGTAGGCGAGGGCCGCCGCGGTGGGCTCGTTGATGATGCGCAGGACGTTCAGGCCCGCGATCTCGCCGGCCTCCTTGGTGGCCTGGCGCTCGGCGTCGTTGAAGTACGCCGGCACGGTGATGACCGCGTCGGTGACGGTGTCGCCGAGGTACTGCTCGGCGTCGCGCTTGAGCTTCTGCAGGATGCGCGCCGAGATCTCCTGCGGGGTGTACCGCTTGCCGTCGATCTCGGGCGTCTTCCAGTCGGTGCCCATGTGGCGCTTGACCGACGCGATGGTGCGGTCGACGTTCGTGACGGCCTGGCGCTTGGCGGTCTCGCCGACGAGCACCTCGCCGTCCTTGGTGAATGCGACGACCGAGGGTGTCGTGCGGAAGCCCTCCGCGTTCGCGATGACGACGGGCTCGCCGCCCTCGAGGACCGAGACGACCGAGTTCGTGGTGCCGAGGTCGATTCCAACTGCACGTGACATGTGTGTATCTCCTTCTGCCGAGAGCGGCGAACGGATGCCCCGCACCCGCGTTCGGCGGTCGGCCCGGCGTTCCTCGCCCGCAGCCGAAGTCAGTGACCGCCAAGACTTGAGTCCCGACGGCTCAAGTGTCGCAACCGCTCGTGAACCTGTCAAGTCGCGGAGGTGAAACTTGAGTGTACTCGGCTCAACCTCCTGCGCCGGTCTGGTATTCCCGCGCGACCACTCGGCGCCTGCTTGAATCGACGCGATGACTCCCCTCGAATTCGCCGTCCTCGGCGTCGCCGGCGTGCTCGCGGGCGCCATCAACGCCGTCGTCGGCTCGGGCTCGCTCGTGACCTTCCCCGCCCTGCTCGCCTTCGGGTACCCGCCGGTCCTCGCGAACGTCACCAACAACGTCGGCGTGCTGCCCGCCTCGCTCGCCGCGACCTGGGCGAACCGCCGGGAGTTCGCGGGCCAGTGGCGCCGGCTCGGGGTCATCCTCTGCTTCTCCGCCGCCGGCGGGGTGGCCGGCGCGCTGCTGCTGCTGCAGCTGCCGGGCGAGGCGTTCGAGGTCATCGTGCCGGTGCTCATCGTGCTCGCGCTGCTGCTCGTCGTCTTCGGCCCGATGATCCGCCGCTGGACGGCGCGGCTGCACGGCGAGGCATCCCACCGTGATCACCCGGCGGCCACCATGGCGGTCGCCGGCCTCACCGCGGTCTACGGCGGCTACTTCGGCGCGGCGCAGGGCGTGCTGCTGCTCGCCCTCCTGTCGATGACGATGGCCGGGACCCTCGTGCGCGCGAACGCCTACAAGAACGCCATGGCCGCCGTCGCGAACCTCGCCGCGGCGATCGTGTTCGTCTCGGTGGCCGAGGTGGCGTGGCCCGCCGCCATCGCCATCGCGATCGGCTCGTTCGTCGGCGGCTGGCTCGGCGGCCGCTACGGCCGGCACATCCCGCAGACGGCGTACCGCGTCGTGATCGTCGCGGTCGGGCTCGCCGCGCTGGTGTACTTCCTCGTCACCTGATCGGATGCCCCGCCCCGCGACTCGTCGCAACCGGAGCCGCACCCAGCCTCTCCCCGACCAGCCCGCGTACCCTTGACCTCATGCCTTCCGACGCCATCGAGACCACCGCGCCCGCGGCATCCGTCGCGCCCGCGGCGATCCGTCGCACCGGAAGCCGCACCGGCGCACGCCAGGTGCGCCCCGCGACCGAGGGCTGGCAGCAGCAGAAGGGCGCCGACGGGCGGCCGCTGCTCCAGTTCGCCTCGCCGAAGCGCGGCAAGCCGCCGGCCCACCTCGCCGATCTGAAGCCCGAGGAGTGGGCGGCCAAGGCCGAGGAGCTCGGCCTGCCCGCGTTCCGCGTCAAGCAGGTCGCGCGGCACTACTACACCCGGTGGACGAGCGACCCCGCCGACATGACCGACCTGCCCGCCGCGGGCCGCGAGGAGCTCGTCGCAGGGATGCTCCCGCCGCTGCTCACCGAGGTCAAGCGTCTCGAGACCGACCGCGGCGACACCATCAAGTTCCTCTGGCGCCTGCACGACGGCGCGCTCGTCGAATCGGTACTGATGCGCTATCCCGGGCGCATCACGCTCTGCGTGTCGAGCCAGGCCGGCTGCGGCATGAACTGCCCGTTCTGCGCCACGGGTCAGCAGGGCCTCACCCGCAACATGTCGGCGGCGGAGATCATCGACCAGATCGTGCAGGCCAACCGGGTCATCGCCTCGGGCGCCCTCGGCGGCAAGAAGCGCGACGACCACTCGATGGAGCGCGTCTCCAACATCGTCTTCATGGGCATGGGCGAGCCGCTCGCCAACTACGCCCGCATCATGCAGGCCGTCCGCACGATGGTGGCCCCCGCACCCAACGGGCTCGGCATGTCGGCCCGCAACATCACCGTCTCGACCGTCGGGCTGGTGCCCGCGATCGGCAAGCTCGCGAACGAGGGCATCCCCGTGACCTTCGCGCTGAGCCTGCACGCGCCCGACGACGGCCTCCGCGACGAGCTGATCCCCGTGAACTCGCGGTGGAAGGTCGACGAGGCGCTCGACGCCGCCCGCGACTACTTCGAGAAGACGGGCCGGCGCGTCTCGATCGAGTACGCCCTCATCAAGGACATGAACGACCACGGCTGGCGCGCCGACCTCCTCGCCGAGAAGCTCAACGCCCGCGGCCGCGGCTGGGTGCACGTGAACCCCATCCCGCTGAACCCGACGCCGGGCTCGATCTGGACCTCCTCCGAGCCCGAAGTGCAGCAGGAGTTCGTGCGCCGGCTCGAGGCAGCCGGCATCCCGACGACGATCCGCGACACGCGCGGCAAGGAGATCGACGGCGCCTGCGGGCAGCTCGCCACGACGGGCTGACGCATCGGGGCTGGCCCTGAGCCGCGAGCGCCGCGGATCGCCTAGGGTGGCGCCATGTCGCGCACCCGCCCGATCGCCGCGCTAACGGCGGCGATCGCCATCGGACTGCTCGCCGCGTGCACCTCGACGCCCGCGACGACCGCGCCGCCGGTCGCGTCCGCAGACCCGAGCTCGAGCCCGACCGAGACGCCGGCGGCGGAGCCCACCGATGCGCCGGCCGGCGAACCGACCTGCGAGACCGTGCTCACCGCGCCCGGCGCGGATGCGCTCGCCGCCGACGGGCTGGTCCTCGCGAGCGAGCCCGGCTTCCTCCTCGGGCCGGCCATGGAGGACCTCGTCGCCGACGGCGCACTCGCCTGCACGTGGACGAAGCCGCAGAGCGACATCGCGGTGTGGTTCGCGCGGCTGCCGGAACCGGACGACGCCTGGCAGGCGCGACAGGCGGCGCTCGTCGCCGAGGGATGGCAGCAGACGGATGCCCCGCTGCCCGGCACGCTCACCGCGCCGGCGGACTACGACGCGAACTACGCGCCCTCGATCGTGCACATCGACGGGGTCACCGTCTTCGTCAGCTACGCCGACTTCCTGAGCTCGGTGGCCGAAGCGGGCTGAACCCCGCGCCGCACCTCGCCCGACCTCGCGGGAGGGCGCGTTCGCGTGCGCGTCGGCGTCGCCTACCCTTGATGGGGATGACCCTCCCCCAGGCCCTCACCTCCGGTCGCGCGCCCCGGCGCACGGTCCGCCCGGCGGTCGGCCTCGGCATCGGCATCGCCGCGGTGCTCGCCCTCGTCGCGACCCGGCTGCTCGCCCCGCCCGAGCTGGGCGACCTGCTCTCCGACCGGGTGCAGGACTTCCTCACGCTCTCTGCGAGCGTCGTCATCGAGAGCCTGCCGTTCGTCTTCCTCGGCATCGTGCTCTCCATCGCCGTGCAGCTCTGGCTGCCCGAGGACTTCCTCGTCCGCCGGCTCCCCCGCAACGCGGTGCTCCGCCGCATGGTCGTCTCACTCCTCGGCGTCCTCCTGCCCGTCTGCGAATGCGGCAACGTCCCGCTCGCCCGAGGGCTCATCCAGCGCGGACTCACCGTCGGCGAGTCGATGACGTTCCTCCTCGCCGCGCCGATCCTCAACCCGGTGACGATCATCACGACGTATCAGGCGTTCGGCTGGGAGGACGGCATCCTCGCGGCGCGCATCGCGGGCGGCTTCGTCATCGCGAACCTCGTCGGCTGGGTGTTCAGCCGCCACCCCGAGCCCATGAGCCTGCTGACCCCCGCGTTCCAGGCGGCCTGCGCCCACGACCACGGCGCGGGCGGGTCGAAGCCCCGCCGGGCGGCGCGCATGTTCGCCGACGAGACGTCCGCGATGCTGCCGGCGCTCTTCGTCGGCTCGGCGGTGGCGGGGCTCATCCAGGTGGCCGTGTCGCGCGACGTGCTCGTGACGCTCGGGCAGAACCCGGTGCTGTCGGTCTTCGCGCTCATGCTGCTCGCGTTCGTCATCGCGATCTGCTCCAACGTCGATGCGTTCTTCGTGCTGTCGTTCGGCTCGACGTTCATGCCGGGTGCGATCGTCGCCTTCCTCGTCTTCGGCCCGATGATCGACGTGAAGATGCTCGCGCTGCTGCGCACCACGTTCACCGCACGCACGCTCGTGCTCCTCACCGCGATCGTCGCGCTCGCGAGCGCCGCGATCGGATTGGCGGTGAACCTTGTGGCCTAGGCTCGTCGCCCGCTGGAGGGGCGTCGCCCTCACCCTGGTCGGCGTGGTCGCGACCGTCTGGCTCGCCGCGACCGGCCAGCTGGCCCTCTACATCCATCCGAGGTACTTCGGCTTCACCGTCGCGATGGCGGTCGTCGGCGGCATCCTCGCGCTCGCGGCACTCGCACTCGTGCCGCTCGCACCGGGCGACGACGATCCGGCGGACCACGAGCGAGCGGACCACGAGCCGGCGGACCACCGGCACGCGCCGCCCCCGTCCCGTCGCCGCGGCCGTTCCCGCACGGGGCGGGCCGTCGCCGGGGCATCCGTCAGCCTCGCGGTGATCGCGATCGCCGCGATCGCGCTGCTCGCCTTCCCGCCGGCGACGCTCACCGCCCAGACCGCGGTCGAGCGCGACATCGACCGCACGACCGCCGACCTCGCCGGCGACGCCCCCGACCTCACGGGCGCCGACCCGTCGACGTTCACGGTGAAGGACTGGGCGCTGCTCATCCGGCAGACCCCCGACCCCGCCGCCTTCGGCGACCAGCCGGTCGAGCTGACGGGGTTCGTGACGCCCGCCCCGGGCGACCCCGACGACGTGTTCTTCCTCGCGCGGTTCACGATCACCTGCTGCGCGGTCGACGCCCAGCCGGTGGGCGTCCCGGTGCATCTGCCAGGATGGCGCGACCGGTTCGCCGTCGACGACTGGGTGCAGGCCTCGGGCGGCTTCGCGGCCCACCCCGACGGCGACGGGCTCGCCCTCGTCCCGGAGTCCGTCGAGCCCACCGAGCAGCCGGAGCAGCCGTATGTCTTCTGATCGGGTGCCCCGCGAGCGGATGCCTCGCGAGCCCGAGCCGTCCTCGCGGCCAGTCTCCTCGCCGGCCGAGCGGGCCGCGCGCCCCTTCCGCCATCGCGTCGTGGCGACGATCGCGGTGCTCGCGGCCGCCACCGCGTCGCTCGGCGTGGCCGGCGCGCTGCAGGGGCCGCGCCTGCAGACGGCCGCCGTCGATGCCGAGCGTGTGACGCAGCTCGCGGGGTCCCGGGTGGTGCTGGAGCTGAACCAGCCGATCGCCCGCGTCGACGGATCGCTCCGGGTCGAGCCCGACGAGCCGGCGGAGCTGACCGTCGAGGGCGACCGCCTCATCGTCGAGTTCGCCCGTCCGCTGCCGTACGACACCGAGGTCGCCGTGACCGTCGAGGGCGTCGTCGGCGAGACGCAGCCCACGCCCGCGACGATCGAGCATCGCTTCACGACCGCCGAGAGCTCGCTGCACACCCTCGTCCGGCGAAGCGACACGGGCCGGCCCGACGCCGTCGTCCGCGGCTCGCTCTCCGGCGGCGACCCCGAGGTCGTCCTCGAAGCCCCGCGTCTGCTCTCGTTCGCCGAGGCCGCCGACGTGGTGGTCGCCGTCGCGATCGAGGACGACGAGCTGCACACGCTCCGCGTGGCGGGTGTCGGCCAGGAGACCCAGACCCTGCGGCTGCCGGAGCCGGGGCACATCCGCTCCATCGCCGGGTCGACCACCAACCCGATCGTCGCGTTCGTGCTCGACGGCGCCCCGCGGCCGGGCGGCGTCGAGCCCGCCTACCGCAACGCCCTCTTCACCCTCGACGTCTCGGGCCAGACGGCCGCGCCGGCACCCGTGCTCGGCCTCGGCGGCGCCCCGATGCGCGTCATGGACTGGCGGTTCGTGCCCGGCACGACCTCGCTCGTCGTGCAGGACTTCGACGGCGCCCTGTTCCTCGTCGACGCGCTCGGCCTCACCCCGCCCGCCCCGCTCGGCGTCCACAGCGAGCTCCGCGGCTTCGTGCCCGGCACGACCGACCTCGTCGTCGCCGACCCGGATCGCGGCCTCGTCATCGACCTCGAGACCGGCGACGCCCGCGAGAACGTGCTGCCCGCGGCCGAGCTGCCCGACAACGCCTACCCAGGCAGGGTCGAGCAGCTCGACCTCGAGGGCACGCACGCGCTCGCCGTGCTGCTCACGACCACCGCGGACGACGGCACGGTGCAGGCGCAGTCGCTGCTCGCGGTCGCGGGGCCCGAGGGCACCGCGGTGCGGTACGCCACCGGGGCGCGCAGCCGCCTGCTCGGGTACTGCGTCTCCCCGAACGGCCGGTACGCCGCCGTCGAGACGGCCGACGTCGACGCCGAGTCCGACGGCTACCCGAACGCGCCCGCGATGCGCGACCGGCTCACCACGGTCGTCGACCTCGCCGACGGCGCGATCGTGCGCACCCAGTCGGGCGGCGGATCGGATTGGTGCGGCTGAGCTCCGAACCCGGGCGGGCCGGCGTTGCGCCGCTCACCGCGCCGATGTGCGCATGGCCGTCTCGACGAGGGCGACGAGCGGACGCGGCATCCGGTCGTCCGGCAGCAGGTCGATGATGTCCACTGCGAACCGGGCCTTGCGCCCCGACGCGGTGCCCGCGAACCGGTGCAGCTGCGCCTCGATCGGACGGGCGCGCTGCGCCGGCTGACCCTGGAACACGCGGAAGCGCGACAGGTCGCCCGCCGCGTGCAGAGCCTGCTCGACGAGGTCGGGTCCGGCGGCGCGGATCACCTCGTCCTCGAGGTCGCGGACGCAGGCGTAGAAGCCGAGGGCTTCGAGTTCGGCGAACGCACCGCTCGCGCCGACGCCGACGGTGTGCGCCACATATCCGACCTCGTTCGCGTCGTAGAGCCCGAGGACGGGCAGTTCACCGGCCGCACCGGCCTGCAGGACGGCGAGGTGCTGGCGGAGGTTCGTGATGCCGTCCATCGAGCGCACGTCGACGCCCGCGGCCGGCAGATCGGCGCCGAGCCTCGCGGCGACCGCGGCGAGCGCCAGCCGGTCGCTCGCGCCCTCGACGAGGACGACCGTCCGGCATGCGATCCCCACCGCGCCCATGCCTGCATGCTAGCCCCGGGCCCGCCCGACTCGGCCTGCCCGGCCGGGCATGACGGCGGAATCCGCCGGTCACGCCGCCGTCGCACCGGCGAATAGCGCCCACATCACGGATGCCGCTCCCAGACCGACGCCCGCCGGCGCCCGACTCGGCCTGGCCGGCCGGGCATGACCGCGGGATCGGGGGTTTACAGGGATGGCCGGGAGGCGTACTCTCGTGCGAGCACGCCGCAGTCGCGGCATCCGCCTCACGCATCGGAAGGAGCAGCTGATGAACACCGTCATGGTCGCGCGCTCAGCAGACCTTCTTCCTCGTGAGGCCCCCATCAGCCTGTAGCTCGTCGAGCCGGCACCCGGTGGCCTCCAGAACCTTGGAGCACACACCGTGTCATTCCTCTCGTCTTCCGAGACGTCTTCGTTCCACCACACGTCGTTCGACCGCACCGCGTCGCGCGACACCCCGTCGTTCGATTCCGCGTCCTTTGACGCGCACTCCTTCGACACCGCGTCCCCGCCGTTCGGCGCGACCGCCCACCTCGTCTTCCAGGATGCCGAGCCCGAGGAGGGCCAGCGCTGGTCGACCTGGCCAGCGACGATCCCGACCGAGCGGGGCCCCGAGCCCCGCCCCGACTGGGTCGTCACCTCCGCCGCGGCGATCGACACCGAGCTCGGCGTCGTGAAGACCGGCAAGGAGGCCGACCTGCACCTCATCGAACGGGCCGTGCCGGGTTCGCCACTCGACGGTCCGCGTGCGGTCGGGCAGCGCACGCTGCTCGCCGCGAAGCGGTACCGCGGCAGCGAGCACAGCGATTTCCACCGCTCGGCCATCTACACCGAGGGCCGCGGCACCCGCCGCAGCCGCGACGCCCGCGCCGTCGCGAAGTCGAGCACGTTCGGCCGCGCCGTCGCGCGCGTGCAGTGGGCGAGCTCGGAGTTCGAGGCGTTGTCGCGGCTCTGGCAGCTCGGGGCATCCGTGCCGTATCCGGTGCAGGTGCACGAGACCGAGGTCCTGATGGAGTTCATCGGCGAGGGCCGGGTCGCCGCGCCGCGCCTCGCGCAGGTGCGGGCGGATGCCTCGGAGCTCCGCGACCTGTTCCAGCAGATCGTGGAGTTCATGCGCATCCTCGCGCGATCCGGGCTGACGCACGGCGACCTGTCGCCGTACAACCTGCTCGTGCAGGGCGGCCGGGTCGTCGCGATCGACCTGCCGCAGGTCGTCGACCTCATCGCCAATCCGAGCGGCTTCGACCTGCTGCACCGCGACTGCGTGAACATCTGCACCTGGTTCACCCGGCAGCGGCTGGAGTGCGACGCCGAGGAGCTGTTCGGCGAGCTGATCGGCGAGATCCGCACCTGGTGAGCGCCCGGGCGGCGCCGCGCAACCCCGTGCGCGGCGCCGCCCGCGGGCGTACCGTGCTCGACCATGCGACTGGTCACCTGGAACGTGCTGTGGCGCTTCGAACCCGACTGGCGTGCGCGCGAGCGTGCCCTGCTGAGACTGCTCGACGACCTCGCTCCCGACGTCGTCGGGCTGCAGGAGAGCTGGTACGACGCCGAAGGCCTGACGCAGGCCGCCCGCATCGCAGAGCACCTCGGCACCGCATTCCACCACGCCTTCGCGGCGCCGTCGCTCCCGCCCGTGCCCGATCCACCGGAGCATCCCGACCAGGCCGGCGCGCGGATGGGCGTGGGCCTCGTGAGCCGGTGGCCGATCGCCGAGGTGCGCGAGCATGTGCTGCCGGTCAGCCACCGCCAGGTCGCGCCGGTGGCGCTCGAGGCGAGAATCGAGCGCCCGGATGCCCCGTTCGACGTGCTCGTCGCCGCGACCGAGTGGGAACCGGCCTACGCCGACGACCACCTCGCCCAGACGGCTCGGCTCGCCGAGCTGCTCGCGTCAGGTGATCCCGCCGTCCCGCGGTTCCTGCTCGCCGACCTGAACTGCGACGCCTCGCAGCCGGAGTTCGCCCCGCTCGCCGAGGTCGCCGACGACACGTGGGAGCTCGGAGGCGGCGACCCGGAGGCCGTGACGCTCAGTTCTGCGGTGCCGTTCGCCCCGCTCGAGGCGGTGAAGGAGATCGATCGCCGCATCGATCACGTGCTCATCGGGCGCGGGGCATCCGTCGACGTCGCCGCCGCGTTCACGGTGGAAGATCCAGTGGACGACGTCTTCCCGTCCGATCACTTCCCGGTCGTGGCCGACATCAGCCTCCACGTCTCGGATCCCGCGACGGCGACCATGCCCTGACGCCCCGCGAGGGGGTAAGGTCGGCGCAGATCACCGACGATCGGCGGCCGTCCGCGGCATCCGTCACCCGTCGTTCACCCGACCGAATGAGACTGCCGACATGACCGACATCGCCCCCTCCACGGGCCTCCAGCAGCAGGCCGACCGCGAGATCCCGCGGAAGCAGGTGTGGTCGTGGGCGCTGTGGGACTGGGCGACGCAGCCGTTCAACTCGGTCATCCTCACGTTCGTCTTCACGGCGCTCTACCTCACGAGCGACACGTTCCTCGACCCGTCCGTCGCGGCCCTCGCCGACGACGACCCCGTGAAGGAGGCGGCGCTCGCCGACCTCGCGAGCGGCCTCGGCTGGGCGATCACGATCGCGGGCGTGCTCATCGCGGTGCTGGCGCCGGTGCTCGGTCAGCGGGCCGACATCTCGGGTCGGCGCAAGCTCTGGCTCGGCGGCTCCACGGCCGCGCTCATCCTCACGATGTTCGCCCTCTTCCTCGTGCAGGGCGAGCCGTCGTACTTCGTGCTGGGCGTCGCGCTCATCGCCGCGGGCACCGTCTTCAGCGAGATCGCGGGCGTCAACTACAACGCCATGCTCGTGCAGGTGTCGACGCCGAAGACCGTCGGCAAGGTGTCGGGGCTCGGCTGGGGCCTCGGCTACATCGGCGGCATCGTCGCGCTCGTGCTCGTCGTGGTGGCGACCTCGTTCGACTGGTGGGGCATGCCGACCGAGAACGGCCTGGCGTTCCGGGTCATCGCGGTCGGCTGCGCGGTGTGGGGCCTCCTGTTCGCGTGGCCGGTGCTGGTCTACGTGCCCGAGGCGCCGGCGGCACCCCGCCGCGAGCAGGTCTCGTTCTTCCGCAGCTACGTCGTGCTCGTGAAGGACATCGTCGCGCTCTGGCGAGAGTCGCGGCCGACGTTCTGGTTCCTGCTCGCGAGCGCCGTGTATCGCGACGGGCTCGCGGGCGTCTTCGCATTCGGCGCGGTGATCGCGGCGGTCGCGTTCCACTTCACCTCGAACGAGGTGATGATCTTCGGCATCGCCGCGAACCTCGTCGCCGGCGTCTCCACCATCCTCGCGGGCTGGTTCGACGACCGGTTCGGTCCGCGCGCGGTCATCCTGTTCGCGCTCGCGGGCCTCGTCGTGGCGGGACTCGCGGTGTTCTTCCTGCACGACGCCGGCACGCTCGTGTTCTGGGTGTTCGGCCTCATCCTGTGCCTCTTCGTCGGCCCGGCGCAGGCGGCGTCGCGCTCCTTCCTCGCCCGGGTCACGCCGGCCGGCCGGGAGAGCGAGGTGTTCGGCCTCTACGCCACCACGGGGCGTGCCGCCAGCTTCCTCTCGCCGCTGCTGTGGTCGTCGCTCATCGCCGTGTTCGGGGCGACGTACTGGGGCATCCTCGGCATCGTGGTCGTCATCGCGGCGGGCCTCGTGATGATGGTGTTCGTGCGGGCGCCCGAGCCGGCGAGGCCGCAGACCTCGGCCTGACACGCCGCCGCAACCGCCGCGACACACCGACGGCGGCACAATAGGGGCATGACGACCCCGGCGCTCCTCGCGATCTCGCACGGCACCGCCTCGCTCGCCGGGCAGGACGCCGTGCGCCGGCTCGTCGACGCGGTCGCGGCGCGGCTGCCCGACGTGACGGTCCGCCTGGGACACGTGGACGTGCAGGAGCCGGATGTCGCGGCATCCCTCGCCGCCCTCCCCGCCGGCTCGCCCGTGGTCGTCGTGCCGCTGCTGCTGTCCGCGGGCTACCACGTGCACGTCGACCTCGTCGAGGCGACCGCGGCGCACCCGTCGGTGCAGCTCGCGGGCGCCCTCGGTCCGGATCCGCGCCTCGCCCGTGTGCTCGCCCGCCGGCTGCACGAACGACGGCGGGTCGACGTCGACGGGCCGCGCGCGGCGGACGCCGTGGTGCTGGCGGTCGCGGGCTCCAGCGACGAACGGGCGAACGACGACTGCCGCCGCCAGGCGGCCCTCCTCGCCGAGGAGCTCGGACGACCGGTGGAGGTCGGCTTCCTCGCGGCGGCGGAGCCGCGCTTGCACGACGCCGTCGAGGCCGCCCGGAGCGCCGGGCACGAGGTCGTCGTGTCGAGCTACCTGCTCGCCCCCGGCTACTTCCAGGACCTCGCCGCGAAGGCAGGCGGCGACGTCATCACCCGTCCGCTCCTCGACGCCGACGACCCCGCGCCGGAGCTGGTCGACCTCGTCGTCGACCGCTACCGGGACTGCCTCGACGGACCCGTCGCGTCAACACTGTGACGTCGTCTCTCCGCGTGTGACGGCGTATGACCCGACGTGTCGGCAGGCGACACGGCCGGGATGACGCGCCGACGGGGGTCGCCTAGCTTCGCCGCATGACGATCAGCGAGGCATCCGCCCGGCCGGAGGCATCCGCCCGGCCCGAGGCATCCACTCGCGTGCGCCCGAGCCGGCCGTCGTCCAAGCCGAACGGGCAGTGGAAGGTCGACGGCACCGAGCCGCTGAACGCGAACGAGGCGTGGAAGCAGCAGGACGGCGGCCTCGCCGTGCGCGAGCGCATCGAGCAGACCTACGCCGCGGGCGGCTTCGCCTCGATCGATCCGACCGACCTGCACGGCCGGTTCCGCTGGTGGGGGCTGTACACGCAGCGGAAGCCCGGCATCGACGGCGGCAAGACCGCGACGCTCGAGCCGCACGAGCTCGAGGACGAGTTCTTCATGCTGCGGGTCCGCATCGACGGCGGGCAGCTCACCACCGAGCAGTTGCGGGTGATCGGCGGCATCTCGACCGAGTTCGCCCGCGACACGGCGGACCTCACCGACCGGCAGAACATCCAGCTGCACTGGGTTCGCGTCGAGGACGTGCCCGAGATCTGGCGCCGGCTCGAGTCGGTGGGCCTCTCGACGACGGAGGCGTGCGGCGACGTGCCGCGCGTCATCCTCGGCTCGCCCGTCGCCGGCATCGCCGCCGACGAGCTCATCGATCCGACGCCGCAGATCGAGGAGATCCAGCGGAAGTACATCGGCGACCCCGAGTTCGCGAACCTGCCGCGGAAGTTCAAGTCCGCGATCACGGGGCATCCGAGCCAGGACGTCGTGCACGAGATCAACGACGTCGCGTTCGTCGCGGTCGAGCACCCCGAGCTCGGCATCGGCTACGACCTGTGGGTCGGCGGCGGCCTCTCGACGGCGGCACATCTCGCGGTGCGCACCGGCACGTTCGTCGCCCCCGAGCGGGTGGCCGAGGTGTGGGAGGGCGTCGTCTCGATCTTCCGCGACTACGGCTACCGGCGGCTGCGGAACCGCGCGCGGCTGAAGTACCTCGTCGCCGACTGGGGTGCGGAGAAGTTCCGCGAGGTCCTCGAGACCGAGTACCTGGATGCCCCGCTGCCCGACGGCCCCGCCGCACCGAAGCCGCGCACGCAGGGCGACCACGTCGGCGTGCACCGGCAGAAGGACGGCCGCGTCTACGTCGGCGTCACCCCGTTCGTCGGCCGGGTGTCGGGTTCGACCCTCACGGCGCTCGCCGACCTGCTCGAACGGCACGGCTCGAGCCGCCTGCGCACCACGCCGCACCAGAAGCTGGTGCTGCTCGACCTCGACGCCGAGCATGTGGAGCAGGTCATCACCGAGCTCGACGGGCTGGGCCTGCAGGCCCGGCCCTCGCTCCTGCGCCGCGGCACGATCGCCTGTACGGGTATCGAGTTCTGCAAGCTCGCGATCGTCGAGACGAAGCAGACCGCGACCGACGCGGTGCTCGCTCTCGAGGAACGCCTCGCGGGCATCGACCTGCCCCACCCGATCTCGCTGCACGTCAACGGCTGCCCGAACTCGTGCGCCCGGATCCAGACCGCCGACATCGGCCTCAAGGGCCAGCTGCTGCCCGACGGCGACGGCGGGCAGACGCCCGGCTTCCAGGTCCACCTCGGCGGTGGGCTCGCCTCGGCGGACCGCGAGGAGCCCGGCCTCGGCCGCACCGTGCGGGGCCTCAAGGTCACCGCCGACGGGCTCGCCGACTACGTCGAGCGCCTCGTGCGGCGCTTCCTCGCGGAGCGCGCCGCCGACCGCGACGAGACCTTCGCCGAATGGGCGCACCGGGCCGACGAGGAGGCGCTGCGATGAGCGTCGCGCTGGCCCCGCGGGCAGCGACGAAACGCGGGCACGACGAGCTCCGCGCCATCGCCGAGCGCGGCGCCGTCGAACTGCGGAGCCTCGCCGAGGGCGAGGCATCCGCCTACGAGGTCGTCGCCTGGGTGGCCCGCGAGTTCGGCACGGATGCCGCGGCCGTCGCCTGCTCGATGGCCGACGCCGTGCTGCCCCACCTGGTGGCGCATTCGCTGCCCGGCGTCGACGTGCTCTTCCTCGACACCGGCTACCACTTCCCCGAGACGGTGCAGACACGTGACCTGGTGGCGGAGACGCTCGACGTGCGGGTCGTCGACGTGCGGCCCGAGCAGAGCGTGGCCGAGCAGGACGCCGAGTTCGGCGCCGAGCTGTTCGCACGCGACCCGAACCTCTGCTGCGCACGCCGCAAGGTCGCGCCGCTGCAGGACGCGCTCGGCGGGTACGAGGTGTGGTTCACCGGGGTGCGCCGCGACGAGGCGCCGACCCGCACGGGCACGCCGCTCGTCGCCTGGGACGAACGGAACGGGCTGGTCAAGGTGAACCCGCTCGCGGCGTGGAGCTTCGACGACCTCCTCGACCACGCCGGCGCCTTCGGGGTGCCGGTGAACGACCTGCTGGGCCGCGGCTATCCCTCGATCGGCTGCGCGCCGTGCACGCGGCCGGTCGCCCCCGGCGAAGACCCGAGGGCCGGCCGCTGGGCCGGGCTCTCCAAGACGGAATGCGGGCTGCACCTATGACCGACACGGCCATCAGCACCGAGGCGCGAGCCGCCGCCGGCGCGCCCTCCCGGCTCGGCGCGCCGTCCCGGCTCGGCGCGCCCTCACGGCTCGACGCGCTCGACCTGCTCGAGGCCGAGGCGATCCACATCATCCGCGAGGTCGTCGCGGAGTTCGAGCGCCCCGTGCTGCTGTTCTCCGGCGGCAAGGACTCCGTCGTCGTGCTGCACCTGGCCGCGAAGGCGTTCCGCCCCGGCCGGGTCCCGTTCCCGGTGCTGCACGTCGACACCGGCCACAACTTCCCCGAGGTCCTCGCGTTCCGCGACGAGACGGTCGAACGGCTGGGGCTCCGGCTCGAGGTCGCCCGCGTGCAGGACTACCTCGACGACGGCCGGCTGCAGGAACGCCCCGACGGCACCCGCAACCCGCTGCAGACCCGGCCCCTCCTCGACGCGATCGCCGCGGGCCGGCACGATGCCGTGTTCGGCGGCGCCCGCCGCGACGAGGACAAGGCGCGCGCCAAGGAGCGCATCATCTCGCTCCGCGACGAGTTCGGCCAGTGGGATCCACGCAGCCAGCGGCCCGAGCTCTGGAGTCTGTACAACGGCCGGCACACCCCCGGCCGCCATGTACGCGCCTTCCCGATCTCGAACTGGACCGAGCTCGACGTGTGGCGCTATCTCGAACGCGAGCGCATCGCGCTGCCGTCGCTGTACTTCGCGCACGAGCGCGACGTGTACCGTCGCGACGGCATGTGGCGCGCGGTCGGGCCGGTGAGCCCTCCGGCGCCCGGGGAGAGGGTCGAACGCCGCCTGGTGCGGTACCGCACGGTCGGCGACATGAGCTGCACCGGCGCGGTCGAGTCGGATGCCGCCGACGTGTCGGCCGTCGTCCGCGAGGTGGCTCGCTCCACGGTGACCGAGCGCGGCGCGACCCGCGCCGACGACCGGCTGAGCGAGGCCGCGATGGAGGACCGCAAGAAGGACGGGTACTTCTGATGGGCACGCTGTTCCGCTTCGCCACGGCCGGGTCGGTCGACGACGGCAAGTCGACCCTCGTCGGCCGGCTGCTGCACGACTCCAAGGCGATCCTCGCCGACCAGCTCGAGCAGGTGGCGCGCACCTCGGCCGAGCGCGGCTTCGGGCAGGGCACCGGGTTCGACTTCGCGCTGCTGACCGACGGTCTCAGGGCCGAGCGCGAGCAGGGCATCACCATCGACGTCGCGTACCGCTACTTCTCGACCGGCTCGCGGAGCTTCATCCTCGCCGACTGCCCCGGCCACGTGCAGTACACGCGCAACATGGTCACGGGCGCGACCACGGCCGATGCCGTCGTGGTGCTGATCGACGGCCGCAAGGGCGTGCTCGAGCAGACCCGGCGGCACCTCGCCGTCATCGCGCTGCTGCGGGTGCCGCACGTCATCGTCGCGGTGAACAAGATCGACCTGCTCGGCTACGACGAGGCGGCGTTCGCCGACGTCGCGGCGCAGGTGCGCCGGGTGACGACCGAGCTCGCGCTCGGCGACGTGCACGTGCTGCCCGTCTCGGCGCTCGAGGGCGACAACGTCGTCGAGCGCTCGACCAACACGCCCTGGTACGACGGCCCCGCACTCCTCGAGCTGCTCGAGACGCTCCCGGCGCACGACGAGCTCGAGGTGGAGGTCGACGACTTCCGGCTGCCGGTGCAGCTCGTCATCCGGCCGCAGGGCGGACTCGCGCCCGACCTCGCGGCCGACCCCGACGCCGCGGAGGCCTACCGCGACTACCGCGGGTTCGCGGGCCGCGTCGCGAGCGGCCGCGTCCGGGTCGGCGACCGCGTCGCCGTGTTCCCCTCCGGCATCGAGACCGAGGTGTCGGGCATCGACGTCGCCGGGGCATCCGTCGACGAGGCGATCGCGCCGCAGTCGATCACGCTGCGGCTCGCCGACGAGGTGGATGCCGCGCGCGGCGCCGTCATCGCCGGCGCCGGCACCCTGCCCGCCGGTCGCCGCGAGCTCGCCGCGGAGCTGTTCCAGCTCGACGCACGGCCGCTCGCGGGCGGCGACCGGGTGCTCGTGAAGCACGGCACGCAGGTGGTGCAGGCGCTCGTCGCGTCGGTCGACTCGCGCCGCGACCTCGACACCCTCGCCCACGAGCCGGCCGCCCGGCTCGAGGCCAACGACATCGGCCGGGTGAGCCTCCGCCTCGCGGCGGAATTGCCGCTCGAGCCGTACGAGGCGAACCGGTCCGCCGGGTCGTTCCTCGTGATCCACCCCGCGGACGGCGCCACGCTCGCCGCGGGGATCACCCACGCCTGAGGCATCCCGCCGCAGGCTCCGCACCATCCCCGTAGCACCTCACGAAGGAGGCGAACCGTGAACATCAAGACCACCTCGACGATCACCGCACTTGGACTGGCGGCCATGATGCTCGCCGGCTGCGCCTCCACCGGTGCGCAGGCGGATGCCGCGGGCGGCGAGGCCCAGACCTCGCCCGCGGCGGAGCTGCGGCTCGGGTACTTCGCGAACGTCACCCACGCGCCCGCGCTCGTCGGACTCGAGGAGGGCCTGTTCGCCGACGCGCTCGGCGAGGACACCGAGCTCACCACCCAGGTCTTCAACGCCGGCCCCGCCGCGGTCGAGGCGCTCTCGGCGGGCGCGATCGACGCGACGTACATCGGGCCGAACCCGTCGATCAACACGTTCATCCAGTCGGGCGGGGCGTCGGCGCGCATCGTCGCGGGCGCCGCGACCGGCGGCGCCGCGCTCGTGGTGCGCGAGGGCATCGACTCGCCGGCCGACCTCGCCGGCACGACGCTCGCCACCCCGCAGCTCGGCAATACGCAGGATGTCGCGCTCCGCAGCTGGCTCGCCGACGAGGGCTTCGAGACCGACGTGCAGGGCGGCGGCGACGTGCACATCACGCCGACCGAGAACGCCCAGACCCTCACCCTCTTCCAGCAGGGTCAGCTCGACGGGGCGTGGCTGCCCGAGCCGTGGGTCTCGCGCCTCATCGTCGACGCGGGCGCGCACGTGCTCGTCGACGAGGCCGACCTCTGGGAGGGCGGCGCGTTCCCCACGACGGTGCTGCTCGTGCGCGCCGAGTTCCTCGAGGAGCACCCCGAGACCGTCGAGGCGCTGCTCGAGGGGCACGTCGCCGCGATCGACTGGATCGGGGAGCACCCCGCCGAGGCCCCGGTCGTGATCAACGGCGCGATCGAGGCAGAGACGGGCAAGCCGCTGGCCGACGCGGTGATCAGCCGGGCGCTCGAGCACGTGCGGTTCTCGGCCGATCCGGTCGCCGCGACCTTCCAGACGCTCGTCGAGAACGGGCTCGAGGCCGGCACCCAGAAGGAGGGCTCGATCGAGGGCCTCTTCGACCTGCGGCTGCTGAACGGGCTGCTCGAGGCCGAGGGCCGCGAGCCGGTCTCGGCCGGCGGGCTCGGCGAGGAGTAGGCCATGGCGGTCCGCACCCCGGCGCCGGCGGGCGCGCCCGCGCGCGATGTCGCGACGTCTCGCCCCGCTGCGATCCGCATCGAGCACGTCGGCAAGCGCTTCGGCGACGGCCCGCTCGTGCTCGACGACGTGAACCTGGAGATCGCGCCCGGCGAGTTCGTGTGCCTCCTGGGGGCGTCGGGGTGCGGCAAGTCCACGCTGCTGAACCTCATCGCGGGCCTCGACCGTGCGACCACCGGCCGCATCGAGACGCCGGGCGAGGGTTCGGCGGTGATGTTCCAGGAGTCCGCGCTGATGCCGTGGCTCACCGCCGGACGGAACGTCGAGCTCGCGCTGCGCCTGCGCGGCGTGCCGCGGCGCGAGCGCCGTCCGCGCGCGCTGGAGCTCCTCGACACCGTGAACCTGGCCGACGCCGCCGACAAGCGGCCGCACGAGCTGTCGGGCGGCATGCGCCAGCGGGTGGCCCTGGCCCGGGCCCTCGCCCAGGACCGCCCGGTGCTGCTCATGGACGAGCCGTTCGCCGCACTCGACGCGATCACCCGCGACCTGCTGCACGAGGAGCTGGAGCGCGTCTGGCGGCAGACGGGCCGCACGATCGTATTCGTCACGCACAACGTCCGCGAGGCGGCCCGCCTCGGCGAGCGCGTGGTGCTGCTCTCGAGCCGGCCGGGCCGGGTCGCGGGCGAGTGGCGGCTGGATGCCTCCGGCCCGCGCCGCATCGAGTCGCCCGAGGTCGCCGCCCTCTCCATCGAGATCACCGACGAGCTGCGGAAGGAGATCCGTCGCAATGCCGCCTGAGGATCTGCTCACCCGTCCCGCCGAGCCGGCGGCCGCGTCGCCCGCCCGCGCCGACGACGAGCTGCGTTCGCTCGCCGCGGGCCTCGACCGCCTCCAGACCGACGCCGAGCGCCGGCCCGGTCCGTGGCGCCGCTTCGCGACGAGCGTCGTGCCGCCGATCGTCTTCGTCCTCGCCCTCCTCGCGGCCTGGCAGCTGTACGTCGTCCTCGCGCAGCCGCGCCCCGACCTCGCGCCGGGCCCCCTCGACGTGGCCGGCGCGCTCGGCACCGCCTGGGAGACGGGCCGGCTGCAGCTCGCCGTCGCCACGAGCCTCGAACGCGGCATCCTCGGCTTCCTCATCGCGGTGGCGGTGGGCACGCCGCTGGGGCTGCTGCTCGCTGAGGTGCGCCCCCTCCGCCGCGCCGTGGGCCCGATCATCTCCGGCCTGCAGGTGCTGCCATCGGTGGCGTGGGTGCCGGCGGCCATCATCTGGTTCCAGCTGTCGGACGCGACCGTGTACTTCGTCGTGCTGATGGGTGCGATCCCGTCGATCGTGAACGGCCTCATCGCGGGCGTCGAGCAGGTGCCGCCGCAGCTGCGCCGTGTGGGCACGGTGCTCGGTGCGGGCCCGGCCCGGCTCGCGACCCTCGTGGTGCTGCCCGCCGCTCTGCCCGGCTACGTCGCCGGGCTGAAGCAGGGCTGGGCGTTCTCGTGGCGGTCGCTCATGGCCGCCGAGATCATCGCGACGGGCGGCACGATCGGGTTCGGCCTCGGCTCGATGCTCGACCAGAGCCGCGAGCTCGCCGATCTCGCGGGGGTGCTCGCCACGATCCTCACCATCCTCGTCATCGGCATCCTCATCGAGCTGGTCGTGTTCGCCCCGCTCGAGCGCCGGATGCTCCGCCGCCGCGGCCTGCTCGTGGAGGCGGGCCGATGAGCGGACAGGTGACGCTGGTCGGCGCCGGGCCGGGCGACCCCGGGCTGCTCACCCTGCGCGGGCTCCGCGCGCTCGAGGCGGCCGACGTGATCGTCGCCGACCGGCTGGGCGCCGGGGCGGTGCTCGACGGCCTCGCTGCCGACGGGGTCGCGCTCACGGCCGAGGTCATCGATGTCGGCAAGCTGCCCGGCCACCACGCGGTCCCGCAGGACGCGATCAACGACCTCCTCGTCACGCTCGCCCGCGAGGGCAAGCGGGTGGTGCGGCTGAAGGGCGGCGACCCGTACGTCTTCGGCCGCGGCGGCGAAGAACTCGCGCACTGCCGCGACGCCGGGGTCGCCTGCGAGGTCGTGCCCGGCATCACGAGCGCGGTCTCCGTCCCGGCGATCGCGGGCATCCCGCTCACCCACCGCGCCGTGGCGACGGCCTTCACGGTCGTCACGGCGCACGACCAGATCGCCGAGCTCGGCGGCGGGCGCGACCACACCGTGGTCCTCCTCATGGGCATCGGCACCCTCGCGAACTCGGCCCTCACGCTCGCCCGCGGGCCGCGCGGCGGCGACTGCCCGGTCGCGATCGTCGAAGACGGCTACGGCCCGAGGCAGCGCGTCACCATCGGCACCCTCGACACCATCGCGGTGCAGGCCGCGCGACGAGGCATCCGCTCGCCCGCCGTCGTCGTGGTCGGCGACGTCGTCGCCCTCAGCCCCTACGCGCCGGCCGAGCTCGCCTCGGCCGCGCCCGATCGAGCACGAAAGGCCCCCAGCCCGTGACCCTCTCCCTCCGCGTCGCCATCGTCGGCGCCGGCCCTGCCGGCATCTACGCCGGCAATATCCTCACCTCGGCCGTCCGCGACCGCGGCGGCGAGGTCGACATCGACCTGTTCGAGTCGCTGCCCGCGCCGTACGGCCTCATCCGCTACGGCGTGGCGCCCGACCACCCTCGCATCAAGGGCATCGTGAACTCGCTGCACGAGATGCTCGACGCCGGCGTCATCCGGCTCATCGCCAACGTCGAGATCGGCCGCGACCTCTCGATCGACGAACTGCACGACCATTACGACGCCGTCATCCTCGCGACGGGAGCGGTGCGCGACGCGACCCTCGACCTCCCCGGCATCGACCTGCCCGGCAGCTACGGCGCCGCCGACTTCGTCTCCTGGTACGACGGCCACCCCGACGTGCCGCGCACCTGGCCGCTCGAAGCCGAGCAGATCGCGGTCATCGGCAACGGCAACGTCGCGCTCGACGTCGCGCGCGTGCTCGCGAAGCATCCGGCCGACCTGCGCTCGACGGATGCCCCGGCCAACGTGCTCGCGGGCCTCGAGGCGTCGCCCGTGACCGACGTGCACGTGTTCGGCCGCCGCGGCCCGGCCGAGGTGAAGTTCACGCCCATCGAACTGCGGGAGCTCGGCGAGGTGCCGAACGTCGACCTCATCGTCTCCGACGAGGACTTCGCCGCGGTCGACGCGTCGCTGGCGCCGAACAACCAGGTGAAGATCATGCTGCGCACCATGGAGTCGTGGCGGACGCGCGAGCGCACGGGCGCCCCGCGGCGGCTGCACCTGCACTTCTTCCACTCGCCGGTCGAGGTGCTCGGCGACGGGCGCGTCGAGGGCATGCGGTTCGAGCGCACCGAGCCGGTGCCCGCCGCCGACGGCGGCACCCCGGGTGCCGTGCGAGGCACCGGCGAGTTCCGCGACTACCCCGTGCAGGCCGTGTACCGCGCCGTCGGCTACTTCGGCTCGCCTGTGATCGGGGCGCCGTTCGACGAGCGGCGCGGGGTCGTGCCGAACGCCGGCGGGCGCGTGCTCGACGAGCGAGGCGAGGCGGTGCCCGGGCTCTACGCCACCGGCTGGATCAAGCGCGGACCCGTCGGCCTCATCGGCCACACGAAGTCCGACGCGATGGAGACCATCGAGCACCTCGTCGCCGACGCCGTCTCGGGCCGCCTCACCGCACCCGCCGTCGCCGACCGCGACGCCGTCCTCGAGCTGCTCGCCGACCGCGAGGTCGAGGTCACGACGTGGGACGGCTGGCTCGCCCTCGACGCGCACGAGCGCGCCCTCGGCGCCGCCGACGCCCACCCGCGCGAGCGCGTGAAGGTCGTGCCGCGGGAGGAGCAGGTCGCGCGCTCGCGCGCCGGCATCCTCACCCGGTGACGGGCGCGACGCGCGAAGCTGGCGGAGCGGATCCCGTGATCGGATGCCGCGGCGGCCGCGAACCCGTGCGAGGATGCCGGACGTGAAGGTCCTCAGCATCCAGTCCTCGGTCGCGTACGGCCACGTCGGCAACTCGGCCGCGGTGTTCCCGCTGCAGCGCATCGGCGTCGAGGTGTGGCCGGTGTACACGGTGCACTTCTCCAACCACACGGGCTACGGCGCGTGGCGCGGCCCGCTGCTCTCGGCCGACGACGTCCGCGACGTCATCACGGGCATCGAGGAGCGCGGCGTGCTCGGCCAGGTCGACGCGGTGCTGTCGGGCTACCAGGGCGGCGAGGACATCGGCGACGTCATCCTCGACGCCGTCGCCCGCGTGAAGGCCGCGAACCCTGCCGCGACGTACACCTGCGACCCCGTGATGGGCAACGCGAAGTCGGGATGCTTCGTGAACCCGGCGATCCCGCCGCTGCTGCGCGAGCGCGTCGTCCCGGCGGCCGATCTCATCACGCCGAACCAGTTCGAGCTCGGCTTCCTCACCGGGACCGAGCCCCACACGCTCGAGGAGACGCTCGTCTCGGCCGACCTCGCCCGCTCGATGGGCCCCCGCACGGTGCTCGTGACGAGCGTCGAGCGCCCGGACGCCCCCGAGGACACCATCGAGATGATGGCCGTCGACGACGAGGGCGCGTGGATCGTGCAGACGCCGCGCCTGCCGCTGAAGGCGAACGGCTCGGGGGATGTCACGGCCGCGCTGTTCACCGCGCACCGGTTCCGCACGGGGTCGAGCGCCGAGGCCCTCGCGGCGACCGCGTCGAGCGTGTTCGACCTGCTGCAGGCGACGCTCGACTCCGGCGAGCGCGAGCTGCAGCTCATCGAGGCGCAGGAGGCGTTCGCGCACCCGCGCCTGCAGTTCACGGTCGAGCGCGTGCGCTGAGCCGGGGTGCGCTGAGCCGAGGTCGCTGAGCCGAGGGCTGCTGCTCGGCCGCGCACCAGCGAGGGTCCGGCCGCTCTCGACAAATTCGCCTCGACCTGCGTAGATTCGCCACTAAGCGCCGGACCGGTGGGGACTGTCCGGCTCCCGGGGGTCGGTTTGGCGAAGGCACGAGCCACACGGCGCGCGATCCGTGCGCCATCGCTCGTCGACGCCCTCATTCCGCTGCTCGCGTTGGGCGTGCTGCTGGCCGGGTCACTGGCCGTCTTCGGTCTCGACGCGCTCGACGGCCCCATCCAGGTGGCCTTGATCCTCTGCGCGATGATCGCCGCCCTCGTCGCGGTGAAGAACGGGCACCCGTGGTCGTCGGTGCAGGAGGCCGGCCAGGAGGCGCTCTCCTCGATCACGAGTGCGATCTTCATCCTGCTGGCGGTGGGCGCGCTCATCGGGACGTGGAACCTCTCGGGGACGATTCCGACGCTCGTCTACTACGGCATCCAGGTGCTCCAGCCCTCCTGGTACTACGCCGCCGCCGCGGTGATCTGTGGGCTCATCGCGTTGAGCATCGGAAGCTCGTGGACGACGACCGGGACGATCGGCGTGGGTCTGGTCGGCATCGCGCTGATGCTGGGGGTATCGCCCGCGATCACGGCCGGCGCGGTGATCTCGGGTGCGTACCTCGGCGACAAGCTCTCGCCGCTGTCCGAGACGTCGGTGCTCGCCTCGCAGCTCGTGAAGGCCGATATCTACGAGCACATCAAGCGTCAGGCATGGACCTCGGTCCCGGCGTTCGTGATCGCGGTGACCGGATTCCTCGTGCTGGGTCTCGTCGGCGCGCCCGACGTCGAGAATCCGGTCGGCATCGACACCGAGCTGAGCAGCCTGAGTTCGATCTACCAGATCACTCCGTGGAATCTCCTGCCGTTGGCCCTGCTGATCGTGCTGTCGATCCGCAAGGTTCCGGCGTCGCTCGCGCTGGCATTCTCGGCGCTCTTCGCGGGCCTGCTCGCCCCGTTCCTGCAGCCGGAGGTCGTCCGAGCATTCGCCGGCGACTCAGGGACGGCCGTCGTCGATGCGATCCGCGCCGCGTGGATGGCGATGGCCAACGGGTTCTCCATCGATACCGGCATCCCGGAGATCGACCAGCTCGTCTCACGGGGCGGCATGGACAGCATGCTGCCGACCCTGTGGCTGATCCTCGGAGCCGTGACGTTCGGGGCCGTCCTCGAGAGATTCGGCTTGATCTCCCGCCTCATCGACCCGCTCATCCATCGCGCCAAGACCACCGGCCGACTGTTCCTGACGGTCTTCGGTTGCGCCTTCGGCCTCAACCTGGTCGCCGGTGACCAGTACATCGCGCTGGTGCTGCCGACGCGCGTGTTCCGCGCCGAGTTCGAGGCCCGCGGGCTCGCGCCGACGATGCTCTCGCGCTTGACCGCCGACAGCGGCACCGTCACCTCGCCGTTGGTGCCATGGAACTCGTGCGGCGCATTCATGGCCGCCGTCCTCGGCGTCCCCACGCTCGCGTACCTGCCCTACTGCTTCTTCAACATCGCCAGCCCGATCCTGAGCGTCGTCTACGGCTTCACCGGTTTCAGGATCGAACGGACCGATCGACCGCCGGCATCGAGAACCGGCGGCGGACTGACCAGCGAGGAGAACGACGGATGAGCGCAACGCCGACGAGGACCACCGCGCAGGACAAGCTCAGCCTCCCGGCCCTGACCGCGATGGTCGTGGGGTCGATGGTCGGCGCTGGCGTCTTCACCCTTCCGCAGCGGTTCGCGAGCCAGACCGGCGTCTACGGCGCCGTCATCGCGTGGCTGATCGCCGGCGCCGGCATGCTGATGCTGGCGTTCGTGTTCCAGAGCCTCGCCGTGCGGAAACCAGATCTCGACAACGGCGTGTACGTCTACGCCCGGACCGGGTTCGGCGTGTACCCCGGCTTCCTCTCGGCATTCGGGTTCTGGGCGAGCTCCTGCGCGGGGAACACCTTCTACTGGGTGCTGATCACCTCGACGCTCAAACCGCTGATCCCGGCGTTCGGCGACGGCGACACCATCTGGGCGGTCGCGGTCTCGTCGGTGTTCGTCTGGGGCTTCTATCTGCTCATCATGCGAGGTGTGAAGGAGGCCGCGGGGATCAACGCGATCGTCACCGCGGCGAAGATCATCCCGCTCGTGCTGTTCGTCGTCGTGGTCGTCTTCGCGTTCGACGCCGAGGTGTTCATCGGCAACCTCACCGGCGGGTACGACATCGGCGGCGAGAGCCTGTTCGGCCAGGTGCAGGGCACCATGCTCGTCACGGTCTTCGTGTTCCTCGGCATCGAGGGCGCGAGCGTCTACTCGAGATACGCGAAGAAGCGGGAGGATGTCGGCAAGGCCACGGTCCTCGGCTTCCTGTCGGTGCTGGCCCTGTTCGCGACGATCTCGATCATCTCCTACGGCGTCCTCCCGCAGGCCGAGCTCGCCGAAGTCCGTCAGCCGTCGGTCGGCAGCGTGCTCGAAGCCGCGGTGGGCCCGTGGGGCGCCTGGTTCATCAGCGCGGGCCTCATCATCTCGGTCCTCGGCGCGTACCTCGCGTGGAGCCTCATGGCGGCGGAGGTGCTCTTCGCGGCCGCCCGGGACAAGGACATGCCGGCCTTCCTCGCCAACTGGACGCCGAAGGGCGTCCCGGGCAACGCGCTGCTCGTCTCGACGCTCTTCATCCAGCTGCTCCTCGTCGTGGTGCTCTTCGTCGACGGCGCCCTGGACTTCATGCTCGACCTCACGGCGTCCCTGGCCCTCATGCCGTTCGCCCTCGCGGCCGGGTACGCGCTGAAGATCGCGATCACTCGCGACGGATACGAGGGTCTGCCGCGGTCCCTGCGCACCCGCGAGCTCGTCGTCGCCGCGATCGCCGTGGTCTACACGCTGTTCCTGGTCTTCGCGGCGGGGCTGCAGTTCCTGCTGCTCGCCTGCCTGCTCCTCGCGCCGGCCACCCTCCTGTACGGGTTCGCGCGACGCGAGCAACGGCAGCGCCTGTTCACCGCGCCCGGGTGGGTGGTCTTCGTCGTCGTGCTCATCGGCGCCGTCGCCTGCATCGTCGGCCTCGTCACCGGATTCGTCGACATCTAGCTCAGAAAGGCATCCCAATGAACACTCCGTCCTCCGCGTACGGCGTCCACTCCGAAGTCGGGGCGCTCCGCAAGGTGCTGGTCTGCGCTCCCGGGCTCGCGCACCGACGCCTCACTCCGACCAATGCGGACTCGCTGCTCTTCGACGACGTGCTGTGGGTCGAGAACGCGCAGCGCGACCACGCCGACTTCGTCGCGAGCCTCCGGGCGAACGGAGTCGACGTCGTGGAGCTGCACGAGCTCCTGGCGGAGACGATGGCGATCGCCGATGCGCGCGAGTGGCTGCTCGACCGGAAGATCACCGCGAACGAGGTCGGGCTCGGCCTGGTCGACGCGACGCGTGCCTTCCTCGAGACCCTCTCGCCGGCGGAGCTGGCCGAATTCCTGATCGGCGGCCTGGCGACCTCCGACGTGCCCGACGAGTACCGCACGGACTACGCGGCACTCGCACGCGAATCGACGGGCGCGCGGGAGTACCTGATGCCGCCACTGCCGAACACGCTCTACACCAGGGACACCACCTGCTGGCTGTACGGCGGCGTGACCCTCAACCCGCTCTACTGGCCGGCACGGCACGACGAGACGCTGCTCATGAAGGCGATCTACCGGTTCCATCCCGACTTCACCGGCTCGGTCGTCTGGTGGGGCGACCCCGAGCAGGACTGGGGGCAGGCCACCTTCGAAGGCGGAGACATCATGCCCGTCGGGAACGGCGTGGTGCTCATGGGTATGAGCGAGCGCACCTCCCGCCAGGCGATCACCCAGGTCGCAGCGGCCCTGTTCGAACAGGGTGCGGCCGAGCGGGTGATCGTCGCGGGCATGCCGAAGCTCCGCGCGGCGATGCACCTCGACACCGTGTTCACGTTCGCGGATCGCGATATCGTCACCCTCTTCCCGAACATCGTGGACAGCATCCACTCGTTCTCGCTTCGGCCGGGCGGCAAGGGCAGCCCCATCCATCTCACCGATGAGGGCACCACTCCCTTCGTCGAGGTCGTGGCCGACGGACTCGGGCTGCCCAAGCTCCACGTCATCGAGACCGGCGGCGATGTCTACGCGTCGGAGCGTCAGCAGTGGGACAGCGGGAACAACGCCGTCGCCCTGAGGCCCGGAGTGGTCTACACCTACGATCGCAACACGCAGACCAACGACTTGCTCCGGAAGGCGGGCGTGGAGGTCATCACCATCGTCGGCGGCGAACTCGGCCGCGGTCGAGGCGGCGGGCACTGCATGACCTGCCCGATCATCCGCGAGCCCGTCGACTACTGACCGCCATGGTCGACCAGGAGGTGACCGCCACGTCCGCTCCTGACGCGTCGACGACGGTCGGAGTCCGCGAGCGGGCAGCGCGAAGCGATGCCCAGGATCCACGGGCGAATCGCGCCCGGAGATGGTGGCACCTCGACTTCGGCGGCCTCATCGGCGGGCTGATCCTCGCGGCGGTCGCGATGACTCCCTCGCTCATGCCCCGCACCGACCTCGCCCAGGGCATCGTCTCGGGGGTCGCGTTTCTGGCCGGGTACTCGGTCGGGGCGGCATGCTCGAGCGTGATCGCGCGGCTTCGGCCGTGGTCGCCGAGTCGTCGAGCCCGGGTCGTTCTCCGAAGCATCGCGGGCGTGATCCTCGGCGGGCTGCTGATCGCCTTCGCCGCGGCGTCGCTGCACTGGCAGAACGACGTGCGTCGTGCGGTGGAGGTGCCCGTCGTCGATGCCTTCGACGTCGTGCTGTTCCTGGCAGGCTTCGTGCCGGTCGTCATCGTCGGCATCGCCATCGGCCGCGGCATCCGTCGTCTCTTCCGGGTCCTGGCGCGACGCCTTGGCCGAGGCTGGGGCGCCGCCGTCACCGTGGTCGGCCTCCTGGCCGTGACCATCGGGGCGCTCGCTCTGGCGTTCCTCGCCCTGGATCGCGTGTATCTCGCCACGAATGGTCAGGTGGCTGACGGCGTCGTCGAGCCCGACAGCGGATTCCGATCGGCCGGCCCGGAGTCGGAAGTGCGCTGGGACCAGGTCGGTCGGCACGGCAGCAGTTTCCTCGCCGGCGGGCCGACCGCCGACGACATCCGGGCGATGACGGGCGCCGCCGCCGTCGAGCCGGTCAGGGTGTACGTCGGCGTCGCCAATGCGCCCACCGTCGAGGAGCGTGCCGCGATGGCCGTTCGAGAACTCGAACGAACCGGCGGGTTCGATCGTGAGGTGCTCGTCGTCGCGACGACGACCGGGTCGGGGTGGTTGGAGCCGCAAGCCGTGGATGCCGTCGAGTACCTTCACGGCGGTGACACGGCGATCGCCGCCATCCAGTTTTCGCACCAACCGAGCTTCGTGTCGTTCCTGCTGGACCCCGACGCACCGGTGGCGTCGTCGAGGGAGTTGTATCGGGCCGTCCACGAGCGATGGATCTCACTGCCTCCCTCGGATCGCCCCGGGCTGTACCTGTACGGACTGAGCCTCGGGGCTCACGGGGCGCAGGCGACGTTCAGTGATCTCTCGGCGCTTCGCGCCGGCACGTCGGGCGCGCTGTTCGCCGGCAGCCCGAACCACTCGGCGATGTGGCGCGAGCTCACCGCCCGCCGAGACGTCGGGAGCCCTGCCTGGAAGCCGGTGGTCGACGACGGCCGCGAAGTGCGGTGGCTGTCGGAGCACGGCGATTTCGACGCGATCGAAGGCCGGTGGGACGAACCGCGGGTCGCGTACCTCCAGCACGGCACCGATCCCGTCACCTGGCTGGGGCCGGAGCTGATCTGGGCGAGCCCCGAATGGCTGGAACCCGGGCAACGGGCGCCCGATGTGAGCGATTCGATGGTCTGGATCCCGCTGGTCACTGCGGTGCAGCTCGTGATCGACAAGTTCGCGAGCGACCACGTTCCGGCAAGCCATGGCCACAACTACGGCGATGTCTATGTCGACGGCTGGCGCTCCGTCTCGGGGGACGCCGACCTCCCGCAGGACGCCATCGACCGCATCCAGGCGAGGATCGAGGCATACGCCCCGACCCAGCCCACCGGCCGGTACCTCGAGTAGCCGGCAGGCGACCGTTTCACGATGAAGGAGCGAATCCGAATGAGCGATGTCAAGGTGTCCGGCTGGGCCGGATGGGGAGTGTTCGCAGCGATCATGCTGATCCTCGCCGGAAGCTTCGACATGTTGTACGGCTTCATCGCACTGGCTCTGCCCGACAGCGCCTATCTGCAGGCGCCGACGGGTGCGCTGTTGCTGTTCGACGTGGCGGGCTGGGGCTGGTGGCATGTCATCAGCGGTGCGCTGCTCGTGCTGGTCGGCGCTGCGCTGTTCTCGGGGGCGGCGTGGGCGAGGGTCGCGGCCGTCATCCTCGTGACGTTCAACGCCATCGGCCAGCTCGCCCTCCTGCCCGTGCAACCCTGGTGGTCGCTCATCGTGCTCAGCCTCGACATCCTCGTGATCTATGCGATCACGGTGCACGGGAGGGACCTGATCGCCGCAGGGCCCGGTCGCCGACGCAGCTGAGGCAGGTTCGAGCGGCCGCCGAGGTCACTCGGCCCGGCTGAGCCGGGCGATGAGCTCGTCGATGACGGTGCCGACGAGGCGCGGCATCTCGACGGCCTCGGGTTCGAGCAGCCACTGCAGCTGCAGGCCGTCCATGACGGCGATGAGGGTGGATGCCGCGTCGGCGAGCGCCTGCTCGTCGGTGCTGCCGGTGACCTCGCCGAAGACGCCCGCGATCTTCTCGCGGAGGATGTGCGTGCGTTCGTGGAAGTAGTCGTGCGCGGGGTGCCCATCTGCGACCGACTCGCCGGAGAGCACGGTGTAGGCCTGCACGACACCGCGGCGGCGGGTGTTCTCGTCGACGGTGTCGACGAGGTGCTGGAGGAACGCGGGCCCTTCGGTCTGGGCGCGGGCGGGCACACCGGCGGCCTCCTCGCCGTCGCGGTACTTCAGCATCGCGATCAGCAGGCCCTCCTTCGAGCCGAAGTGGTGCAGGACCCCGGCGTGGGTCATCCCGGCCTCTTCGGCCACCTCGACGAGCGCGCCCTTGTGGTAACCGTGCGCGCCGAAGACCTTCATGGCGGCTTTCAGCACTGCCTCGCGTCGTTCGAGCGTGCGCGCCTGCGGTCGCTGGACGCGCTCCGCGGCGGCCTTGCCGCGGGGTTCGCCCTGCGTCGTGTCGACCAATTCGCCGTTCCCTCCCGTGCGCGCCGCTCCGACCCGCGCGTCGAGTGCAGCATTCCACGCGTTCGCCGGATGCTGCCAACCGTCGGCGTTACCGAACCGTAATGCGCAGACTTACTTACAAGTCAGTAAGTGTGTCACGATGTTCGGCGTCACCTCAACGACGAGCCTGAACGGAGTGCTGTGAGCTCGACCACGACCGCCCCCGGCGAGACGATCGCCCCCGACCGGGCACCCGACCCGGCCGCCCTCGCGGCCACCCTCCCGCTGGAGGACAAGGTCCGGCTCCTCACCGGCGCGGCCACCTGGACCCTCCCCGAACTGCCGCAGGTCGGGCTTCGGACCATCACCGTCTCCGACGGCCCGATCGGGGTGCGCGGCACCGGCGAAGACGGCCTGCCGTCGGCGCAGCTGCCCTCGCCGAGCGCTACGGCCGCCACATGGGACGAACGGCTCCAGGCCGAGCTCGGCGCGCTCATGGCCGCCGAGGCGAGGCGCAAGGGCATCGACATCGTGCTCGCTCCCGTCGTGAACCTGCAGCGCAGCCCGGTCGGCGGTCGTCACTTCGAGTGCCTCTCCGAGGATCCGCTGCTCACCGCGCGGCTGGCCGTCGCGTTCGTGCAGGCCATCCAGGCCGAGGGCATCGGCACCTCGGTGAAGCACTTCGTCGGCAACGAGACCGAGACCGATCGCACCGAGTACCTCGCGCGCATCGACGAGCAGACCCTCCGCGAGGTCTACCTCGCCCCGTTCCAGGCCGTCGTCGAGGCCGGCGTCTGGACGATCATGGCCGCCTACAACGGCATCGAACGCGACGGCGTCGGCGCCACCGCGACCGCGCACCGCCCGCTGCTCGACGGACTCCTCAAGGGCGAGTGGGGCTTCGACGGCGTCGTCGTGAGCGACTGGCTCGCCACCAAGCACACCGCCGAGTCCGCGCTCGCCGGGCTCGACCTCGTGATGCCCGGCCCCGGCGGGCCCTGGGGCGACGCCCTGCTCGCCGAGGTCCGCGCCGGGCGAGTGCCCGAGGCGGTCATCGACGACAAGGTCGCGCGGATCCTGCGCCTCGCCGAGCGAGTCGGGGCGCTCAGCGGCATCCCCGGCACCGTGGAGCCGTACGACGCGCACGGCGCCACGGAGGACCCCGCCGGCGAGGAGACCGTCGCGCTGCTCCGCGAGGCGGCGGCCCGATCGACCGTCGTGCTGCGCAACGACCGCGGCCTGCTGCCGGTCGCGCCGACCGGTACGGATGCCCCGCGCCGCATCGCCCTCATCGGCCACAACGCCGTCGAGCCGTTCACCCAGGGCGGCGGCAGCGCGTTCGTCACGCCGCCGCACGTGTCCGACCCGCTCGCGGCGCTCCGCGAGGCGTACCCCGGCGCCGAGATCACCCGGCACCGCGGGGGCCCCACCACCGTGAAGGCGCCGCTCGTGCCCGCCGGCCTCCTCCGCACGCCGGAGGGCGAGCCCGGGATCCTCATCGAGGAGCTCGGCGACGAGGGCGACGTGCTCGGCCGGCTCGTGCTCCCCGACGCCGAGGCCCTCTGGTTCCCGGTGACCCGCGCAGGCACCGCCCGCGTGCGCCTCACCGTCGACCTCGCGCTCGAGGAGCCCGGTGTGCACGTGGTCGACCTCGGTCCGGTCGGCGCGCACCGCATCGTCGTCGACGGCGTCGAACGGAGCCGCTCCGACCGCGAGGTCGGCGCCGAGGTCATCCTCGACTCCAGCTACAGCAACCCGGCGCACGTCGAGACGCCGGTCGAGCTCGGCGAGCCCCGACGGGTCCGGGTCGAGGCCGACCTCCAGGTCGTCGACGGCGAGTCGTACGGGCGGTTCGTCCGCCTGCACTTCCGCTACCGGGCCCCCGGGCCGTCGATCGACGAGGAGCTCGACCTCGCGGTCGCTGCAGCGTCCGCCGCGGACCTCGCGGTCGTCGTCATCGGCACCAACCCCGAGACCGAGTCGGAGGGCTGGGATCGCCCCACGCTCGCGCTGCCCGGCCGGCAGGACGAGCTCGTCCGCCGCGTCGCCGCCGCGAACCCGAGCACCGTCGTCGTCGTGAACGCCGGCGCGCCCGTCATCCTCCCCTGGCTCGACGAGGTGCCCGCCGCGCTCTGGTGGTGGCTGCCCGGCCAGGAGGCGGGCGCCTCGCTCGCCGCCGTCCTCACCGGCGCCATCGAGCCGAGCGGCCGACTCCCGTGGACCCTGCCGGCCCGCGAGGCCGACGTGCCCGTGCCCGACGGCATCCCCGTCGACGGCGTCATCGACTACACCGAGGGCGTGCACGTCGGCCACCGCGGCTGGGACCGCCTCGACCGCACCCCCGCACGCGAGTTCGGCTTCGGCCTCGGATACGCCGACTGGGAGTACCGCTCGGTGCGCATCGAGGAAGCCGCGGACGGGGCATCCCCCTTCGTCATCGCCGAAGCGGTGATCGCCAACACCGGCGCTCGCCCGGGCCGCGAGGTCGTGCAGGCGTACCTCGAGGCTCCCGCGGCGCCGGCCGAGGAGGTCGGCTACGCCCGCCCCCTTCGCTGGCTCGCCGGCTTCGCCGTCGTCGACGCCGACCCCGGCGCCGAGGCCACCGTCCGCATCGAGATCGCGCGCCGCGCCTTCGAGGTGTGGGACGTCGACCGCTCCGAGTGGCACCTGCCGCCCGGGGAGTACCGCCTCCGCATCGGCCGCTCCAGCCGGGACCTGCGACTCGCAGCCCCGGTGCCGGTCGAGGACGGGGCATCCCAGTAATACCGAGCGTCCTGCTCACTCACAATGGATCGAATGCAAGGAGGCATTGACATGCGAAAGCGCATCCTGGCCACCGGGGCCGTCCTGGTCGCGGCCGGCCTGGTGTTCACGGGCTGCAGCGGAGACGCCGGCGGCGGTGGCGACACGGGCACCAAGGTGCTCACCGTCGGCATGCCCAACGGACCGCAGCAGCCCAACCACAACCCGCTGGCCACCGGCTCGGCCTCGCTCTCGCTCGGCTACGCCTTCGCGGTCTACGAGTCGCTCATGCAGGTCAACGAGATCGACCCGACCGCGCCGCCCACGCCGTGGCTCGCCGAGTCGGTCGAGTGGAACGCCGACTCCACCCAGGCGGTCATCACCGCCCGCGAGGGCGTGAAGTGGTCCGACGGCGAGGACTTCACCGCAGAGGACATCGCGTTCTCCATCCAGCTCCGTAAGGACAACCCCGAGCTGAACATCGACTTCCCCGACCAGTACGGCGACATCACCGTCGACGGCAACCAGATCACGGTGAACTTCACCACGGGGCAGTACGTCAACCAGGTGAAGCTCTACAAGCTGCTGATCGTGCCCGAGCACCTCTGGGCCGACCAGGACGCGGTGAACTGGACCGACGACGAGATGATCGGCACCGGCCCGTTCAAGCTGAAGACCTTCACCCCGCAGGCCGTGACGCTCGAGCCGAACCCCGACTACTGGGGCGAGAAGCCGAAGGTCGCGCAGCTCCGCTACGACGCCTTCAACGACAACGCGGGGCTCACGACCGCCCTCACCACCGGCGAGGCGCAGTGGGGCTGGACGTTCATCCCCGACTACGAGGAGACGTTCATCGCGAAGAACCCCGAGCACTACGCCCAGGTCGCGGGCGGCGGGTTCGGCGTCGACGTGCTGTACCTCAACACCGAGACGAAGCCGTTCAACGACGTCGCGTTCCGCAAGGCGCTCAACATGGTCGTCGACCGCGGCGACATCTCGGAGACCGCCGGCTACGGCGTGTGGCCCGAGATCACGAGCGTCACCGGCCTGCCGCAGCCGTCTGGCGACGCCTTCATCTCCGACGAGTACCAGGGCCAGGAGCTCGAGGTCGACGTCGAGGGCGCCAAGCAGGTGCTGACCGACGCCGGCTACACCTGGCAGGGCGAGCAGCTCGTCGACCCGGACGGCGAACCCGTCTCGTTCACGCTCACCAACCCGAGCGGCTGGACCGACTACCTCGACGCGCTCGGCATCATCGCCGAGGGCGCCGCCGAGCTCGGCGCCGAGGCCACGGTCGAGCCCATCGTCCAGGACACCTGGTTCAACGACACCATCCCGTTCGGCAACTTCCAGGCGTCGCTGCACTGGACCGACGGCGGCTCCACGCCGTGGAACATGTACGCGAACATCATGGACGGCGCCTCCTACGTGCCGCTCGGCGAGACCGCGAACTGGAACTTCGGCCGCTACAAGAACGACGAGGTCACCCAGGCGCTCGCGACCTACAAGGCCGCGACGACCGACGAGGAGCGCCAGGCCGCGCTCGACGTCGTGCAGAAGCACTTCGTCGAGGATGTCCCGGGCATCATCATCTGGTCCCGCCCCGCCGTCGCCCAGTACTCCACGGTGAACTACACGGGCTTCCCGACCGCCGAGGACCCCTACGCCAACCCGCAGCCCACCGGGCCGCAGGCGGCGCTCATCCTCTCCAAGCTCGAGCCGACGAAGTAACGTCGGCCCGGCACCGATCCACCCGGTGCGGCGGGCGCGCAGCGCCCGCCGCACCACCCCCGAGCATCCCCACAGGTGAGGCATGACTGACGACGACATCCCCGTCCTCCAGGCGGTCGAGCTGCGGAAGCACTTCAAGCTGCGCGGCGTCGGCTCGCGCGACGTCGTGCACGCCGTCGACGACGTGAGCTTCGAGCTCCGCCGCGGCAGCGTGCTCGCCCTCGTGGGCGAGTCGGGCTCGGGCAAGTCGACCATCGCCCGGCTGCTCGCCCAGCTCATGCCGCTGACCGGCGGCCGGCTGCTCCTGCACGGCGAGGACGCCACCGCACGCGGGCGCCGCGCCTTCCGCCGCTACGTCGGCCGCGTGCAGATGATCTTCCAGGACCCGTTCGGGTCGCTGAACCCCGTGCACACCGTGCGGTACGTGCTCACCCGGAGCCTGCGCATCCACCGCGGGCGGCTCCGGGGCGCCGAGCTCGAGCAGGCCCTCGTCGATCTCCTCGACCGCGTGCAGCTGAAGCCCGCCCAACGCTACCTCGACAAGTTCCCCCACGAGCTCTCCGGCGGCCAGCGCCAGCGCGTCGCCATCGCCCGGGCCCTCGCCGCCGACCCCGAGGTGCTGCTCGCCGACGAGCCGATCTCGATGCTCGACGTCTCGATCCGCCTCGGCATCCTGAACCTCCTCCAAGACCTCCGCGACCGGCTCCGCATCGCGATCCTCTACATCACGCACGACATCGCCTCGGCCCGCTACTTCGCCGACCGCACGATGGTCATGTACGCCGGCCGCATCGTCGAGACCGGCGACTCCGAGTCGGTCACCCAGGATCCGAAGCATCCGTACACGCAGCTGCTCGTGCGCTCGGCGCCCGACCCCGACGACCTCGAGGCGCGCGCCCACGGCGCCCGCGGCGAGGCGCCGAGCCTCGTGAAGCCGCCGAGCGGATGCCGCTTCCACCCGCGCTGCCCGTTCGCGGTCGAGCTCTGCCGCACCGAGACGCCGCCGCTCCTCGCCGTCGGCGACGGCCGCCAGGCGGCCTGCTGGGGCTACTCCGACCGGCCCGACCGGCCCGACCTCGGCTCGGTGCTCGAGGCCTACGGCGATCGCGCGGCGCTCATCGGCGAGACGGCGACGGGCGTGGAGGCATCCGCATGAGGTTCTTCATCCGCCGCGCGATCTTCTACGTGATCACCTTCTGGGCAGCGGTCACCATCAACTTCTTCATCCCGCGGATCATGCCGGGCGACCCGGTGAGCGCGCTCATCGCGAAGAACCAGGGCCGCATCTCCACCGATGCGATCGCGTCGCTCCGCACCCTGTTCGGGCTCGACCAGGACACCACGCTCTGGCAGCAGTACCTCGACTACTGGGGCCTGCTCTTCCGCGGCGAGCTCGGCATCTCGTTCACCTACTTCCCGACCCCGGTGGCGCAGGTCATCGCGCAGGCGCTGCCGTGGACCATCGGCCTCGTCGGCGTCGCGACCATCCTGAGCTTCACGATCGGCACCCTCATCGGCACGGGCATCGGCTGGCGCCGGGGCACCTGGGCCGACTCGCTGCTGCCCATCTCCACGTTCTTCTCCGCGGTGCCGTACTTCTGGCTCGCGCTCATCGCGATCTCGATCTTCTCGGTCACCCTCGGGTGGTTCCCCGCCTCCGGCAGCTACGACCGGTCGCTCGTGCCGGCGTTCAGCTGGGAGTTCGTGGGCTCGGTCATCTGGTACGCGATCCTGCCCGCGACGACGGTCGTCATCGCCTCCATCTCGGGCTGGATCCTCGGCATGCGGAACATGATGGTCACCGTCTCCAGCGAGGACTACGTCACCGTCGCCCAGGCCAAGGGGCTCTCCGAGCGCCGCGTGATGTTCGGCTACGCGGCGCGCAACGCGATCCTGCCGCAGGTGTCGAGCTTCGCGCTCTCGCTCGGCTTCATCGTCGGCGGCACCCTCGTGATGGAGATCGTCTTCTCGTACCAGGGCATCGGCTACTACCTGTTCACGGCCGTCGCGGCGAAGGACTACCCCCTCATGCAGGGCATCTTCCTCGTCATCACGATCGCGGTGCTGCTCGCCAACATCGTGGCCGACGTCGTCTACGGGATCCTCGATCCGCGCACCAGGCAGGAGGGCTGACATGACGATCGATACCAGCATCGTCGAGGAGGGCCGGGAGCTCGAAACCCCCTCGCAGACGCCGATGACCGGCGCGGTCGCCGCGGCGCGCTCGCGCGGGCGGGGGCGCGGGGTGCCCGGGGCATCCCGCAAGTTCCTCTTCGTGCGGAACGCGAAAGCGCTCACCGGGCTCGCGATCCTCACGTTCTTCCTGGTCATCGCCGTCATCGGCCCGTGGATCGCGCCGTACGACCCGAGCGCGCGGAGCAGCGACGTGCTGCAGCCGCCGTCGTGGGAGCACCTGTTCGGCACCACGCACCTCGGTCAGGACGTCTTCTCGCAGATCGTCGTCGGCACGCGCGGGGTCATCGTGGTCGGCTTCGTCGCGGGCATCGTCGCCACCGCGATCGGCGTGATCATCGGCGTCACGGCGGGGTACGTCGGCGGGCTGGGCGACGAGTCGTTGTCGGTGCTCGCGAACGTCTTCCTCGTCATCCCGCAGCTGCCGCTCATCATCATCATCGCGGGGCAGCTGCCCTCGGTCGGCGGCGTGACCGTCGCCCTCGTCATCGCGATCACGGGCTGGGCGTGGGGCGCCCGGGTGCTCCGCGCCCAGACGCTGTCGCTCCGACGGCGCGACTTCGTCGAGGCCGCCCGGGCGAACGGCGAGCGCACCTGGCGCATCATCACCGCCGAGATCCTGCCGAACCTGACCGCGATCATCGCCTCCGGCTTCGTCGGCACGGTGAGCTTCGCGGTGCTCTCGCTCATCACCCTGTCGTTCATCGGCATCGGCAACACCGGCGAGTGGAACTGGGGCACCGTGCTCTACCAGGCGCAGGCGCAGCTCGCGCTGCAGCGGGGCGCCTGGTGGTGGTTCGTCCCCGCCGGGCTCTGCATCGCGCTGCTCGGGATGGCGCTCACCCTCATCAACTTCGGCATCGACGAGTTCGTCAACCCGCGGCTGCGCTCGACGGGCCTGAACGCGAGGTCGCTGCGGCGGCGCGGCATCCGCCCGCGGATCGGGTTCACCCCGGTCGTGCATGAGGCGGATGCCTCGCGCCGAGCGGGTTCCCCGTCGTCGTCCTCGTCCACCTCGTCCTCGAACGGAGCCCGCGCATGACGCTCCTCACCCCCGCCGGGACGCCGTCCGCCGCGCCCGTCGCCGACCCCGTGCTCGAGATCCGCAACCTGTCCGTCGACTACGGCTACGACGGCGATCCCGTCCACGTGCTGCGCGACGTGTCGCTCACCCTCGGCCGCGGCGAGGTGCTCGGCCTCGCCGGCGAGTCCGGGTGCGGCAAGTCGACGCTCGCCTACGCCGCGACGCGCCTGCTGCCGCCGCCCGGTCTCATCACCGGCGGCGAGGTGCTGTTCACCGACCGCGACGGCCGGCGCACCGACATCCTCGCCCTCGACGACGCCGCGCTCCGCGCGTCCCGCTGGCAGGACCTCGCGATCGTGTTCCAGGGCGCGATGAACTCGCTGAACCCGGTGTTCCGCATCGGGCGGCAGATCGCCGACGGCATCCTCGCCCACCGACCGGGAACGTCGAAGGCGGAGGCGCTCGACCGCGCGGCCGAGCTGCTCGAGCTCGTCGGCATCTCGCCCGACCGCCTGCGCTCGTACCCGCACCAGCTGTCGGGCGGCATGCGCCAGCGCGTGATGATCGCGATGGCGCTCGCGCTCGAACCGCAGGTGCTCATCATGGACGAGCCGACGACCGCCCTCGACGTCGTCATGCAGCGCCAGATCGTCGAGCAGATCGCCGAGCTCCGCGACCGCCTCGGCTTCTCCGTGATCTTCATCACGCACGACGTGTCGCTGCTGATCGAGATCGCCGACCGCATCGCGATCATGTACGCGGGCGAGATCGTCGAGGATGCCGCGTCGCTCGACGTCTACCGGCGGCCGAGGCATCCGTACTCGTCGGCGCTGCTGCACTCGTTCCCGCCGCTCCGCGGTCCGCGGCGCGAGCTGCAGGGCATCCCCGGCTCGCCGCCCGACCTGGCGAAGCTCGGCGGCGGCTGCCCGTTCCGCGATCGCTGCGCGTTCGCGTGGGACCCGTGCGCGACCCTCGACCCGCAGCTCACCCCGCCGCACATCGCCGACGACGACCCGCGTCGACGGGTCGCCTGCCTCCGCCACGAGCCCGAACGCGTCGCGGCCGCAGGGTTCGAGCCGCGCGAGGTGCCGGGCGAGCTCGCGCGCTAGCGCGACCGGTCTCGGTCTCGGTCCAGGGCAGCCTCGGCCGGATGCTGGGCGGGACGCGCCCGGTCAGGGCTCGCGCGGCCAGGCCTCGACGAAGCGGGTGAGCAGCCGGGCGAACTCGGCACGCTCGCCGTCGGTGAAACCTGACAGGGCGGTTTCCACCGCGGCGCGGCGCTGGGTCAGGGTGGCGTCGAGCACGGCGCGTCCGGCGTCGGTGATGACGAGGATGCTCCGCCTTGCGTCTGCGGGATCCGCCTCGCGCCGCACCTGGCCTGCGGCGATCGCGGCCTGCGCGAGGCGGCTCGTCCGCGGCTGATCGACGCCGATCCTCGCGGCGAGCTCGCTGATCGACCCCGGACCCTGCGCGACGAGGGCGCCGAGCAGGCGCATCGCGGCATGACCGCCGCGTGCGCCTGGGCCGCGATGCCCGTGATGGGGCGGGTGATGACCGTGGTGCTGGTCGTGGGGATCGCGTGCATCGTGGCTGCTCGCACGCGGGCCGCCCGGCCGGCCGGCCCAGGTCCCCGCTCCGAACGCGGGCGGCCCGAACGGCGCACCTGCGAACGGACCGCCGGGGCCCCGACGTCCGGCGCCGCGGAGTGCTCCGAGTGCCGCCTCGACGGCAGCGACCGGGCCTGAAGCTGAGGATTCGCCGGGTGCCGCTTGACTCGGGTCGGACATGCATGTCATTGTACATATATATGTCATAAGACATGCAATTGCTCACCGCGCATCGCGCGCCGGGCGCCCGACGGGCGCACCGAGGAAGGAACCACGCCATGACCACCGATCAGCAGATCCCCGAGAACCATGACCACCACGACGGCCTGAGCCACGACTCGGATGACTCCGACGCCCGCCGCCCGTTCGGCTTCTGGCTGAAGGTCGTCGACCGCCGCCTCTCAGAGGCGATGGCCGACCTCTTCGCCGCCGAAGGCCTCACCCGCCGCGACTGGCGGGCCCTCAACCTGCTCGCCGGCCGAGCCGACGACGCGCACCTCGCCGCACGGCTCCGCGACCACCCCGAGAAGCTGCACCGCCTCGTCGAGCGCGGCTGGGTCCGGGGCATCCCCGCCCGGCTGACGCCGGACGGCGAGGAGGCCCGCGAGCGCCTGCTCGGCGACGTCCGCGCGCTGCGCGAGCGCGTCGTCGGCGCCGTCAGCCCCGAGGACTTCGAGACCACGGTCGCGACCCTCGAGACCATCGCCCGCGAGCTCGGCTGGGACGAGTCCCAGCCCCTGCCGCGCGGCCGCCGCGGCGGCCGGCGCTTCCGCGGAGGATTCGGGCACGGGTTCGGCGAGCGCGCGCAGGGCCACGCCGGCTGGGGCCACCGCGGCGAGCACGGCCACGGCCACGAGCGTGGCCACGGCGACGAGCACGGTCGGCCGCATCACGGAGGGGGCCACGGCTTCGACGGCCGCCCCGGCCACCGCCACGGCGCCGGCCGCCAGGACGTGCACGTCCACGTCCACCTCCACGACGGGCACGGACCCCACGACGCCAACCGTCCTCACCACGACTGACTCTCCCGTCTCCTGGGAGCGGGCCTGTCCGAACCCGACCGAGCCTCCCCGGCCCCACCGCCGGGGAGGCTCGTCGTCGTCAGAGGTCGGCTGCGGTGTGCGGCACGAGGCCGACGAGCAGGTCGAGCACCTTCGAGAGCTCCTCGCGACCCACGCTCGGCAGCGTCATCGCGGCGCCGACGATCACGAGGTGGGGTAGCAGCGCGGCGGTTCGAGCCGACTCCGGATCATCGACCAGTCGGCTCCAGAGTTCCGTGAGCGCCTCCAGTCGCGCCGTGTCGACGCGCGCCTGCGTCGCTCGGGCATCGTCGTCTTGGAAGGCCCAGGCACGCACCGCCGTTTCGAGCGGCTGGTCGAGCACAGCGCCGGCTCGGTCCCGCAGCGCGGCGAACGCCTCCAGCGGCGGCAGCGCGGATGCCTCGCCCACGGCGTCTTCGAGCGCCTCGAGCGTTCGCACGGCGTAGCGGTCGAGCAGGGCCCTGCGATAGTCGGCGGCCCCCCGGAAGTGGTGGTGGAACGACCCCTTCGTGAGGCCGAGCCGTGCCGCGATGCGGTCGGTCCGCACGCCGGGCGCCCCCTCGGCCGCAAGCACGCGGAGGCCTTCGTCGAGCCAGTCGTCTTTCGTGGACATAGCTTCACCGTACCATACGGTATGGTATGGTCAGAGCCCGCGGGCCGACGCCCGCCTCGACGCGAAGGAGACGCACCGATGACCGCGCTGCCCGACCCCGTCTGGCCCGTGCTCGTGCTCGCCGTGATCCAGCTCGGCGACGGCATCCTCTGCTCGAAGCCCGTGGCGTTCATCGCCCAGTGCTTCCGCGACGTGGGCTGGCCCGAACGCTGGTGGTGGGTGATGCCGCCGCTGAAGTTCGCCGCAGCGGCCGGGCTCGTGCTCGGCGTCTGGGTGCCGTGGCTCGGAGCGCTCACCGCCGCAGCCCTCGTGGCCTACTTCGTGGTGGCGATCGCCATGCACATCCGGGCGCGCGACTTCGGTCGCAACCTGTTCCTCAACGCGACGGGCATGCTCGTGCTCTGCGTCGCCGTGCTGGTCTGGTGCTTCCTCGTCTGACCGCGGACCGTCGCACGACGAAGGGCCGCGGTCTCCCGCGGCCCTCGTCAGCGCATCACCCGACTCCGGTCAGAAGTCGAACGGCCAGATGCCCTTCAGTCCGACGTTCACGCGCGTGGTGTCGGTCGTGACGTTGCCCGAGGCATCCGTCGCGCGGTACTCGAAGGTGTATGAGGCGCCGAGCACCGCCTTCACCCGGAACTCGGTGTCGGAGATCTGCTCGATCGCGGCCTTCCGCGAACCGCGCGCCTCGGCCGCCACCAGCTCGACGGTCACGTCGCCCGAGTCGTCCGCGGCATCCACGTCGACGGTCACCGTGCGCCACTTGTTGTTCGGGATCCAGATCCGGTTCGGGTCGGCGTCGACGTCGAGCGTCGGCGCCGTCGTGTCGGGCGGGGTCAGCTCGATGCCGACGATGACGGGGTCGTGATCGCTCGACCGGTACGGGTCGGGCGCGAACAGCGCGTCCTGGGCGGGCTGCTTGTACGTCATGTCGTAGTCGATGATGCTCGGCTCGTCGGAGTTGATGTGCCAGGCGGTCGCCCCCGTCACATCGTCGACGAGGCCGGTGCCCGCCAGCGCGTAGTCGAGGTAGCCGAGCTGCCCGTCGAAGACGTACGAGTACGCCTCCTCGCCGTTGAACCGCTTCTCGAGGTCGGTGTACCCCGCGTCGGTGAGCACCTGGATCGGGTCCTCGTGGTCGTAGGAGTTCAGGTCGCCGATGATGAGCTCGCGGCCGGCGCCCTGGCCGGTCGGGTCGCCGGCGAGCCAGTCGACCATCGCCTCGGCCGCCGCCGTGCGGACGCCGTTGCAATTGCCCTGCCCGTTCGGGTCTGTGGGGTCGCCGACGTCGTTGCAGTCGGAGCCCTTCGACTTCAGGTGGTTCACCACGACGGTGACCTCGTCGCCGGTCTCGATCGACGCGAACGTCTGCGCGAGCGCCGGACGGTTGAAGTCGTCGAGGAACCGCGGGTCGACGCTCGTATCGAGCACGGCGTGCGCGCCGAGCGGCTGGACGACGGCGGGCTTGTAGATGAGCGCCGTGGTGATGACGTCGGTGCCGAGGACCCCCGTCTCGATGACGTCGTACGTCCCGGCTCCCATCACGTCGTTCAGCGCCTCGGCGAGCGCGTTCGCCGCGACGCCGCCGTTGTTCTCGATCTCGATGAGGCCGACGACGTCGGCGTCGATCTCGGAGATCGCTGCGACGATCTTCGCCTGCTGCCGCTCGAACTCCTCGGCCGTGTTGGCGCCGCGCGAGTTCAGCGTCGTGAAGTAGTTCAGCACGTTGAAGCTCGCGACCTTCAGGTCGCCGCCCACGTCGGGCAGGCTCTCGCGCGGCAGCACCGACTCGAACTGGGCGCCCTGCGTCGGCTGCACCGACCACTGGTCGAACCGGTAGTCGAGCACACCCGTCGCACCGGTGACGTGGTCGCCGGCGCGGAACGAGTTCTCGAGGGTGAACACGTCGCCGTTCGGGTGGATCGCCGGGTCGGGGTTCTGGATGCTGCGGCCGTCGTCGAGCCCGATGGAGTCGTTGACGTTGGCCTCGGCGAGCGCGACGGCCTCGGGCGAGCCGGGCTCGAACACCGCGGTCGGCTGGTTGTGCCGCTCGGTGCCCATCGTGATCAGGCCGAACTGGCCGTACTCGAACGTCTCGAGGATCGAGAGCGTCTGCGGCAGGGTGACCCGCATGCCCTCGTACGGCTCGCGGTCGGCCGGAGCGAGGGGCAGGGCGAGCTCGACGGGGGCGGGCAGCTCCGCGCCGGTGCCGCACACCTCGACGGCGAGCGGACCGGTCGCGGTGACCTCGGTGAGGCCGTAGAACTCGCTCACCGTGCCGACGACGTGCACCGTGTCGCCCGGGGCGACGGGGATGCCGCCCGCGGCGACGCCGGGGCCGGCGGGCACGTGCACGAAGATGCCGTCGGAGGTCGAGGCATCCCCGTCACCGGCGTCCTGGATGTAGTAGCCCTCGAAGCCGCCGTCCTGGAAGTCGCCGACGACGACGCCTTCGAGCTCGACGACGTCGCCCACGGCGGGCGAGACGTCGCCCGAGCCCTGGACGGAGCCGATCGTCACGAACGGCGCCTCGCAGGAGGCGTCGGCTCCGGGCTCGGGCTCGACGACGACCTCGGTGGCGTTCTCGGCGCCGGGGGTGTTGGCCGCTTCACCGTCGATGAGCGTGCCGGCCCGGCCGGGGATGCCGGCGAGGTCGAAGTCGTTGCGCACCCAGTCGGCGGCCGTGTCGGTGTCGGTTCCGTCGGGGATCCGCGAGGCGCCGCCGGGCGCGAACGGCAGGCCGTCGTAGGCGACGCCGAGCACGACCCCGCCGTAGGTGACATCGCCCGCGCCGCCGTCGGTGACGGCGACAGCGTCGACGACCTCGAAGGCGAGGCCGACGTCGAGGACGCCGTCGTTCTCGACGTCGAGGTCGTCGCCGGCCGCACCGGTGAAGCCGGTCACGAGCAGCAGCGACACGGTGCCGTTCTCGAGGTCGCCGTTGGCGAGGTCGATGAGCTGGCGGCCGTCGCCGTCGGAGACGCCGAGCGGGAAGACGCCGTCGACGAGGCCGACGGGCGAGGTCGTGGCGGTGTCGCCCTCGACCTCGAGCACCGTGTAGCCGGTGAGGTCGGCCCCGGGCTCGCCGAGGATCTCGAGGTACTCCTCGTCATCGCCCGTGGTGCTGGCGGAGAACTCGTTGATGACGGGCGCGACCGGTTCGGGCGTCGTGCCGTCGCAGTCGGCCTCGTGCGCGCCGAGGCCGTCGAAGGTGTCGACGGCGAAGCCGGTCCACTGGGTCGCCGGGTCGAACGCGTCGTCGACGACGGGATCGCCGGCGCAGACGCTCGCGGCACGACGGAGCGTGTTGTCCGCCGTGGAGACGAGGCCGGTGCCCCATTCGGTGCCCGGGTCGACGCCGACCTGCCCGAACGAGTCGACCACCGCGTCTCCGGCGCGCAGCACGATGGCGTCGTCGCCGTTGAACCAGCCGGAGCCGTTGGTCTGCGCCGCGGCCGCGAGGATCGCCGCGCTCGCGGACGCGTGGGCGACGACGTGCGTGCCGCCCGCCTGGACGGTGCCCGTGAGCGGGATGGTGAGCCCGGCCGTCGCCGCCCCGTTGAAGTACAGAGCCAGCGAATACCCGTCGGCGGCGAGGTCGACCGCCTCGCCCGTGAGGTTCGCGAGCTCGACGGCCTTGTTGTTCGAACTGCCCTCGATCACCTCGCTGATGATCAGACCGCCCCCTTCGGCGGCGACCGCCGGCGTCGTGGCGACGACCCCGGCGGCGAGGAGTGAGGCGGCAGCGACGGCCACGCTGACACGACGGACGGAACGGTGCATGCGCTCTCCCGAGGCTCGGACACGGGTCCCAGCGACCCCCTGTCTCGGGTCAGGCTAGGCGAGCGATCCGCGACGCGGAAGAGCCGCCGGACGAAGAGCGGGTGAACGTGCGCAGATGTGCGGCAGTGGCATCCCACCCCGCACATCTGCGCACTCGCACGCCGCGTTCCCCCTATCGGCGCACGTCCTCGGCCCGCGACAGCCGCTGCGCGATCGCGATCGGGATGATCGACACGACGACGAGCACCACCGCGATGACCGCGACGATCGGCGCCTGGTTCGGCCGGAACATGTTGTTCAGGATGAAGATCGGCAACGTCGTCACGCCCGATCCCGCGGTGAAGGTCGTCACGATGATCTCGTCGAAACTCAGCGCGAAGGCGAGCAGGCCGCCCGCGAGCAGCGCCGAGCGCAGCTGCGGGAAGGTCACCAGCCGGAACGTCGTCCAGACCCCCGCCCCGAGGTCGGACGACGCCTCCTCGAGGCTCGTGCCGAGCCGCCGCAGCCGCGCTATGACGTTGTTGAACACGGTCACGATGCAGAACGTCGCGTGGGCGATCACGACGGTCCAGATCGACAGCGGCACCCCCATGATCGTGCGGAAGAAGTTGTTCAGCGCGATGCCGGTGATGATGCCGGGCAGCGCGATCGGCAGGATCACGAGCAGGCTGATCGCGTCGCGGCCGAAGAACGAGAACCGCTGCAGGGCCAGCGAGATGAGCGTGCCGAGCACGAGCGAGATCGCGGTCGCGCACACGGCGACCCCCACGCTCGTCCAGATCGCGTCGAGCGCGCCCTGGCTCTGGAACGCGCGCCCCCACCACTCCAGCGTGAAGCCGGGGGGCGGCCACGAGAGCGAGGTCGAGGTCGAGAACGAGTTCACGAGCACCACGAACAGGGGCACGTAGACGATGACGAGGATGAGAGCCGTCACGACGCCGAGGGTGACGCGGGAGGCCGAGCTGAGACGCATCCGGATGCCCCTAGAGGTTGTCGAGTGCGCCGGTGCGGCGCACGAGGAAGAGGTAGCCGAAGATGATCACGATCGGGATGAGCGCGATCGCGGCGGCGAGCGGCAGGTTGTTGGCGGCGCCGACGTTCGTGTACACGAGGTTGCCGAGCATCTGGCTCGTGCCGCCGACGATGTTCACCGTGATGTAGTCGCCGAGCGAGAGCGAGAAGCTGAAGATCGTGCCCGCGATGATCGCCGGCAGGGCGAGCGGGAACACGACGTGCCGGAGCGTCCGCCAGGTGCGGCCGCCGAGATCGCCGGATGCCTCGAGCAACGAGTCGGGCACGCGTTCGAGTCCGGCGTAGATCGGCAGGATCACGTACGGCAGCCACAGGTAGCTGAGCGTCACGATCGTGGCGGGCAGGCCGTAGCCGGGCGTCTGCCCGCCGAACGGCGAGACGAGCCAGTCGAGGATGCCGTCCTGCGAGAGCACCGACCGCCACGCGTACGCCTTCACGAGGTAGCTCGCCCAGAGCGGGGTGAGCACCATGATGAGCAGCACTCGCTGCATGCGGGGCGACGCGACCTTCGCCATGAAGAACGCGATCGGCAAGGCGAGCGCCACGTCGATGAGGGTCACCGCGAGCGCCACTCCGACCGTGCGGAGCGTGACCGTCTGGTAGAGGGAACCGGTGACGACCTCGACGATGTTGTCGAGGGTGAACTCGGTCGTGATCTCGCCCGTGAAACTGTTGACCGACCAGAACGCGGTGACCAGCAGCAGCACGAGCGCGACGATGTAGACGAGCCCCAGCCAGAACAGGGGCGCCGTCAGCAGCAGTGCGAGGCGCGCCCGCGGATGCGTCGCGAGGAAGGCGGAGCCCGCCCCCGCCCCACGGCGCCTGGGCGTCGTGCGGCGGGGGTCGAGCTCCACTCGGGCGGTGGACATCAGCCCTTGATCTCCTGCCAGGCCTGGGTCCAGGCCGCGTAGTCGGTGCACTTCACGTCGGTGCGCCCGTCGAGGCACTCCTCGATCGGCGTCGACCAGTACCAGATCTGCGAGGCGTACTCCTCGTCGCCGGCGTGGAACGCCTCGCACGAGCCCTCGGACCGGAACTCGCACGCGGCCTCGTTCGACGGCGCCTCGCCGAAGTACTCGGTCGCCGCGGCGTTCGCCTCGGGGCTCGCGATGTAGTTCAGCCATGCGTACGCGCAGTTCGGGTTCTTCGCCTTCGAGGCGATCATCCAGGTGTCCGACCAGCCCGTGGCGCCCTCCTCGGGCAGCACGACGGCGGTCGGCGCACCCTCGCCCTCGAGCACGTTCTGGATGACCTGCCAGCTCGTGCCGACGACGGTGTCGCCGGTCGTGAAGGCCTGGATCTCCTTGAGGTAGTCCGACCAGTACTCGCCGACGTGCTGACGCTGCTGCTTCAGCAGGTCGACGGCGGCCGCGAGCTGCTCCTCGTCGAGCGCGTACGGGTTCTCGATGCCGAGCTCGGGGTTGTGGGCCATGAGGTAGACGGCCGCGTCGGCGATGTAGATCGGCGAGTCGTAGGCGGTCACCTTGCCGGAGTTGGCGGATGCCCCGTCGAAGACGACGGACCAGGACGTCGGTGCCTCGGGGAAGACCTCGGTGTTGTACATCAGCAGGTTCGCGCCGTATCCGTGCGGCACGCCGTACGCCTCGCCGTCGACCGAGTTCCACGACTGCATCTTGAGGAAGTCGTAGATGCCCTCGTAATTCGGGATGAGGTCGGTGTTGACGGGGGCCACGTCGCCCGCGGCGACGAGCCGCAGCGATGCGTCGCCGGAGGCGGCGACGACGTCGTACTCGCCCGTCTTCATGAGGTTGAACGCCTCGTCGGAGGTGCCGTACGTCTTCGACGTGACGGTGCAGCCGGTCTCCTCCTCGAAGGGCGTGACCCAGTCGACGGCGGGGTCGTTCGAGCCGTCCTCGACGTAGCCCGGCCAGGCGAGGATCGAGACCTGGCCCTCCATCTCGCCGAGCTCGGCGGCCGCTTCCCCGCCCCCGTCGCCGCCGCCGCTGCCGGCGGTGCCGCACGCGGTGAGCACGGCGACCGAGGCGAGGGCGAGGCCCACCGTCGCGCCGCGGCGCACGGTTCGCATTCGCATCATGGTTCTCTCCTGTTCTGTGGGTGGTGCATGGGTGGTCTCGCGGGTCGGCCCGCTGCGCGGGTCAGCCCGCGATGCCGGGCAGCAGCGCCCGCTCGCGGTCGCGGCCCAGCGGCACGACGTCGTCGTCGTGCCAGGAGACGACGACGCGGTCGCCGCGTTCGTCGTCGTGCACGCGGCCCCGGTCGTTCTGCTCGAGCACGCTCACCCGGGTGCCGTCGTCGAGGTCGACGACGAGGCGGATGCCGCTGCCGAGGTAGATCGCCTCGACGACGGTGCCGGGGGCGTTGCGCACCCCGTCGCCGGTGAGGCCGGCGGCGGTGACGGTCATCTTCTCGGGGCGGACGGAGTGGTGGCCCTCGCGGCCGAGCAGAGCCAGGGAGCGGGCGTCGTCGAAGAGGTTCGAGGTGCCGACGAAGTCGGCGACGAACCGGGAGGCGGGTCGTTCGTAGAGCTCGGCCGGCGTGCCGAGCTGCTCGATGCGGCCGGCGTTGAACACGGCGATGCGGTCGGACAGCGTGAGCGCCTCCTCCTGGTCGTGCGTGACGAAGATGAAGGTGATGCCGAGCTCGCGCTGGATCTGCTTCAGCTCGACCTGCATCTGCTCGCGGAGCTTCAGGTCGAGCGCGCCGAGGGGCTCGTCGAGGAGCAGCGCCTTCGGCTCGACGACGGTGGCGCGGGCGAGGGCGACCCGCTGGCGCTGGCCGCCCGACAGCTGCGAGGGCTTCCGGCCGGCCATCTGCTCGAGTCGGACGCTCGCGAGCGCCTTCATGGCCCGCTCGTTCCGTTCGCGTTTGCCGATGCCCCGGACGCGCAGGCCGTAGGCGACGTTGTCGAGCACGTTCATGTGGGGGAAGAGTGCGTAGTCCTGGAAGACGGTGTTCACGTCGCGCTCGAACGGGGCGCGTCGGGTGACGTCCTGCCCGAACAGCTCGATGGTGCCGCCGGTCGGCTGCTCGAAGCCGGCGATGAGGCGCAGCACGGTCGTCTTGCCCGAGCCGGAGGGCCCGAGCATCGAGAAGAACTCGCCCGCCGCGATCTCGAGGTCGACGTGGTCGACCGCGGTGACGGCGCCGAATTCCTTGGTGAGTCCGGTCAGCCGGATCGCCGGGGACTGGTCGGGCATGCCTGCTCCTTCGGGGGCCTTCGACGGTGAAGCATCCGAAACATTCGGTTCCAGATGTCAAGTAATCATATGGATCCATATGTCTTTGTCCAGACCCTCGTGTTACGGTCGTGTCACAGATTCCCCAGCGTCGTTGGAGGGCCGGATGCCGCAGGCCACGGGCCGCGCCGACGCCACCCGCGCGGTCGTCTTCTCGCCGCTCGACGGCGCCGGACGCGCCGCGCTCGTCGAGCAGCGCCTCACCGATGCGATCGTCGCCGGGGTCCTCCGCGACGGCGAACGACTGCCGAGCGAGTCCGAGCTCGCCCGCAGCCTCGGCGTCGCCGTCGTCACCGCGCGCGAGGCGCTCGAAGCCCTCCGCGAGCACGGTCTCGTGCGCACCCGGCGCGGCCGCGACGGCGGCAGCTTCGTGACCTACGACCGCGAGACGTCGCTCCGGATGATCGACGAGCGACTGCGGGCCGCCAGCCGCATCGAACTGCGCGACCTCGCCCTCCACTCGGCCGCGATCGCCGGCATGGCCGCGGAGGTCGCCGCCGACCGCGCCAGCGACGACGACCTGCAGAGCCTCGTCGACCTCGACGCGCGCGCCGACCTCGCCACCGCGGGCGGGGCGCGCCGAGCGGTCGGCCGGTTCCAGCTCGAGATCGCGGCGGTCAGCCAATCGCCCCGGCTCGTGCGCGAGGAGCTCCGGCTCCAGGCCGAGGCCGGACCCCTGCTCTGGCTGTGCCTGCGCGAACAGGAGTACCGTGACCGCAGCAGGCGAGCCCGGCTCGAGGTGATCGAGGCGATCCGCGCCGTCGATCCCGAGGCGGCGAGGCGGTCGACCACCGCGCACATCCAGCACGCGGTCGACTGGCTCGTGGAGGAGAAGGCCAGGCTCGAGGCATCCGCCGACACCCACGGCGGCCACCCGGAACCCGAAGGAGCGAGGCCATGACCGTCACCGTCGACGTCGCCGCCTGGCAGGTCGCGGCGCGCATCGCCTCGACCATCGACCCCGTCTTCGCCATGGTCGACGGCTGGCGCGACCGGCTCGCCGCCGTCCTCGACGGGCCGGCGCCGCCGCTCGCCGCGACCCTCGACCCGGTCGTCGACGCCCTCGTGCGCGGGGCCCTCGAGGAGCCGGGCGGGCTCATCACGGGCGCGGGCTTCGTGGCCGCCCCCGGGTTCCTCGCCGACCGGCCCTGGCATCTCGCCTGGTGGCTCGGCGTCGCGAACACGTTCGGCCAGGGCACGGGCGTGCGCCGGCTGGAGGCCGAGAGCGACCCCGACGCCGAGCAGTTCCGCGACTACACGACGCTCGAATGGTGGCGGGTGCCCGTGCGCACCGGCACCCGGCACCTCACCGGGCCGTACGTCGACTACCTCTGCACCGACGACTACACGGTCACGATCACGACCCCCGTCATGGTCGGCGGTGAACTCGTCGGCGTCGTCGGCGTCGACCTGTACGTCGCGAGGCTCGAGCAGGTGCTGCTGCCTGTGCTGCGGGAGTCGGGGCATCCGTGCACACTGGTGAACGCGTCGGGGCGTATCGCCGCCTCGACCGACTCCCGGCGCGCGACCGGCGCCCTCCTCAGGCTCGACGGGCTCGCGGCCGCGCTCGCGCCGCTCCGGGAGCGCGAGGGCGTGCCGTCGGAGGCCGCCCGCCTGCCGGGCGGCGAGACGGTGGTGCCGTGCGGCGACACGTCGCTCGCGCTCGTGCTGGAGGCGTGAGCCGGAGGCCGGCCGAGGGTCGTGGGGTCCGCGGCCGGGACGGCCGGCGGCCGCAGGGCCCCCGGGTCAGGCGCGCAGCGCCGCGCCCGGGGTGAGCACGAGCTCGGCGACGGCCGGGTCGGCGCCGAGCGCGAGCAGCCGGTCGCGGTACGCGCGGCGGGCACGACGGTACGGCAGATCGTCGTCGTGGATGACCGCCATGAGGTTCATCCACTCGAAGGTGCCCTGCAACTCGAACGCGAGCTGCTCGGGCCCGTCGGGGTCGGTCATGCCGGGCAGCTCGCCCTGCTGCATCGCGAGGCGCATCTGGTGCGCCAAGTAGGCGAGCCAGCCCTCGAGCTGCGCGGCGATGGCGTCGCGCACCGCGCCCGGCTTGGCGTGGAAGTCGGCGGCCGACGCCGAGAAGAAGCAGCCGCCGGGGAAGACCCGGTCCTGCGAGTAGGCGACGACCCGGTCGAGCAGGGCGACGACCCGGCGCACACCGTGCGGCTGCACACGCGCGGGCTCCGTCACCGTCTCGAGGTACCGCTGGCCGGCCGTGGCGACGGCGGCCAGCTGGAGCTGCTCCTTGCTGCCGAAGAGGGTCGCGACGCTCGACTTGCTGACGTTCGCGGCGCTCGCGATGCGGCCGATCGAGATCTGGTCGAGGCCGTCGATCGATGCCAGGTCGACGGCGTGGGCGAGCACCGCGCGCCGTGAGGCATCGCCGCGGACCCGCCGGCCGTCGGTCGAGGCATCCGTCTGCGTCATCCCTCGATTTTACGCACGATCGTGCGTATAGTGGGCGCTGGAGTTCACGTACGACCGTTCGTATTCATTCCCACGGGTCCGGATGCCCCGCACCCGCGCCGATCGGAGGCCCCATGCATCCCGCCGTCACCGCCCGCATCGCCGCCGCCCGCGCCGCCGAGCGACGCTCGCCAGCCCTCGCCGCGCGCATCGCGCTGCCCCTGTTCACCAGGTCGCTGCCCACCCAGACCGTCCGCGCCCACGACGCCGGCGTGCACGACCAGGCGCGCCGGTCCACCATCCGGGTCCGCGGCCGCGACCTCGCCGCCTACGAGTGGGGCTCGGGGGCCGACACCATCCTCCTCGCGCACGGCTGGCGGGGGCGAGCCTCGCAGTTCGCACCCGTCATCCGCGAGCTCCGCGCCGAGGGGTTCCGGCTCGTCGCCTTCGACGCGCCCGCCAACGGCGACTCCCCCGGCCGGCGCACCGATATCCGCGACTGGCTCGCCGCCATCGAGGCGCTGCAGTCGCGGCACGGCCGGTTCCACGCGATCGTCGGGCACTCGTTCGGCTCGCTGGCCGCGCTGACCGCCGTCCGCGAGGGCACCGCCGCCGGCGGCGTCGTCGCGATCGCCGGCATGTCGAGCGCGCGACACCTCGTCGACGCGTTCGCCGGAGGCCTGCAGCTCGGCGGCCGGACGGCCGACGCACTCGGCTCTGCCTTCGTCGCCCGCGTCATGCCGGGCCTGCCCGAAGCGGACGTCTGGGATCGCTTCGACGCCGCCGCGCACCCGCTCCCCGCCGACGTGCCGCTGCTCGTGGTGCACGACCGCGGCGACCGCGAGGTCGCCGTCGCCGAGGCCGAGCGCGTGCACGCCGCCCACGGCGAGCGCTCCCGGCTCGTGCTCACCAGCGGCTCAGGTCACACCCGGGTCATCGGGTCGGATGCCGCGCTCGACGCCGTCACCGCGTTCGCGACCGGCGGCCTCGCCGCGGTCGACGCGGCCGGGCTCGGGCGCGCCGCGCACCAGTCACGGGTCTGAGTACGGCGCGGGGCGCCCCCGGGCGTGACCACCCGCGGGCCGCGCGGCGCGCGGTCGTCACTCCGGCGTACCCTGACGCTGTGGGGACGATCGACGTGGATCCGTTCGACTCGGCCGTCGAGCGGGCGAAGATGGTCGCCGTGCTGCCGTGCGGCGACATCGACCAGCTCGCCGCGTTCTGGAGCGCACTCGGCCTCTCCATCCGGTACCGGCAGATCCGCCCGAACCCGTACGTGGCGCTCGGCGCCGGCGCGATCGACCTGCACTACTACGGCCTGCCCGACTGGGACCCCGACGGGAGCCACTCGACGTGCGCCATCGCGGTTCCCGACCCGCGCCCGCTGAACGACCGGTTCCGGGCCGGGCTCCGTGCGCTCTACGGCACCGTGCCCGTCTCCGGAGCGCCCCGCATCACGCGGGCGCGGGAGCGGGCGAACAACGGCGGCCTCAGCGGATTCAGCCTCATCGACCCGGCCGGCAACTGGATCCGAGTCACCCGGAGCGCCGAACAGGAGCCGCCGGCCTCCGACGGCACGACCACCAGCTGGACGAGCACGGCGGGCTCACCCGTCGCGAAGGCGCTCGAGAACGCCGTCGTCATCGGCGACTCCCACGGCGACGCGGCCCAGGCGCGCAAGGTGCTCGCCGGCGCGCTCCGCCGAGCGGGCGACATCCCGGACGCGGATCGCGCCGCAGCGCTCGGCTACCTCGTCGAACTGCTCGTCCGCCTCGACGAGCCGCAGGCTGCGCACGACGCGCTCGCCCAGCTCGAGGCCCTCGCGGCTGTCGCGGTGGACCACGACGGCACGGTCGCGGTCGCGGTCGCCGAGGCGCGCGACACGGTCACCGCCGCCTCGACCGGGTAGGACTCAGCGGAAGAAGGCGTTCGCGGGCCGCGTGTAGAGCAGCAGGATGCCGACCAGCGCGAGGATGCCGGAGAACAGCGCCGACCAGAACGTGAACGGCGAGAACAGCAGGAAGAACGCCGACAGCAGGTTGAGCGCGAATACGATCGTCACGACGATGCGCGCCGTGTTCGAACCGCGGAACAGTCCGAGGCTCACGATGATGGTGACGGCGCCGAGCACGATCGCCCAGACGCCGGCCCAGAAGTTGTCGCCGCCGGGCAGCACCTGGATGATGCCGCCGATGATCTGCAGTGCGCCCGAGATCCAGGCGATGACGGCGACGATGGTGACGCCGACCGGACGTTCTCCCATGATGGCTCCTCCCCCCGAAGGCCGGCTGGACGCCGGTACCGCCACCGTATGCCCTGGATCGGCTCGTGCGCCAGCGTCAGTCGGCGAGCTCCCGGAGCTCGGAGGTCATCGCGCCGCCGGCGTCGCCGGTGTTGACGGTGCCCTTCGGCTCGACCAGCAACGCGTGCACCTCGCCGGCCGCCTTCGGGCAGTGCTCCACGCCCCGCGGCACCACGAACACGTCGTCCGGACCGAGCACGACGTCGCGATCCCGCAGCTGGATCGTGAGCTCACCGCTCAGCACCAGGAACAGTTCGTCGGTCTCTGGGTGACTGTGCCAGACGAACTCGCCCTGCAGCTTCACCAGCTTGACGTCGTAGTCGTTGATGCTCGTCAGCCGGTGCGGCTGCCAGTGCTCGGAGATCGTCGCCAGGGCATCGCGGACGTTCCGCACGTCTTCGCTCATGGATGAATCGTACGGCCGGGCTCAACGGCCCGCGGCGCCCGCCTCGGTCACGCCGACATCGGTGCGGTGGAAGTTCTGGAACGAGCGCGACGCCGTGGGCCCCCGCTGGCCTTGATACCGGCTCGAGTAGTCGGCGGACCCGTAGGGCTTCTCCGCCGGCGAGGACAGCCGGAAGAAGCACATCTGCCCGATCTTCATGCCCGGCCACAATTTGATCGGCAGCGTCGCGACGTTGCTGAGCTCGAGGGTCACGTGCCCGGTGAAGCCCGGGTCGATGAATCCCGCCGTCGAATGCGTGAGCAGCCCGAGTCGGCCGAGCGAGCTCTTGCCCTCGAGCCGTGCCGCCACGTCGTCGGGCAGGGTGACCGCCTCGAACGTGGAGGCGAGCACGAACTCGCCGGGATGGAGCACGAACGCCTCGTCGGGTCGCACCTCGATGAGGTGCGTCAGCTCGGGCTGGTCCTCTGCGGGATCGATGAACGGGTACTTGTGGTTGTCGAACAGCCGGAAGTACCGGTCGAGCCGGACGTCGATCGACGACGGCTGCACCATCGCCGGGTCGTAGGGGTCGAGCCGGATGCGCTCGCGGCCCAGTTCGGAACGGATGTCGCGGTCGGAGAGCAGCACCCGATCAGCCTAGCGAGCGGCGGCCACGGCGCGGCGGGCCGCGAACGCCTCGACGAGCGCTGCCGCCGCGAGCACGACGAGTACCACGGCGAGCGCGGCGAGCGGCGGCAGCACGGCGATGAGCGGGACGGATGCCACGAGCACGACGACCGCCACGATGCGCCACCCGAGCACGGGCAGGCCGACGAGCCGGCCCACGAGCACCGTCGCAGCGAGGTACAGCGCGAGCCCGCCGCCCAGTGCGGAGGCCCCGAACCAGCCGAACGGCTCGACGTCGTGGATGTGCGCCATCGCGTCCTCCACACCCAGCGCGGCGAGGATCACGCCCGCGACGATCGGCAGGTGCCCGTACGTGTACGCGTTCACCGCGAGCCCGGCGCGCGTCTCCTCGGGCCGGTGCTCGAGCGCCGCCTCGCCGGCCGCGGCCAGCCGCGCGAAGTACGCCTGCCACAGCAGCACCGAGATGACCACCGCGAGGACCGTGCCGGCGATGATGGACCCGTCGATCGGCTCGCGCGCGACGCCGACGCCGACCGCCACGATCGACTCGCCGAGCGCGAGGATGACGATGAGGCCGTGCCGCTCCGCCCAGTGGCCGACGGACCGGATCCGCCAGTCGCCGCCGCCGCGCGAGCTCAGCCAGGTGAAGGCGAAGTCCCAGGCGAACCCGGCCAGCCAGATCCAGGTCTGGGCCGCCCCGCCCACGAGAGCGCCCGCGACGATCGCCGCGGCGGCCGGCAACATCGCGACCGACTGGGTGCGGAGCACCTGGCGGCGGAGCCTGCGGTCGTCACCCGCGACGACGAGATAGAGGCCGATGTGCAGCACACGCACCAGCACGTACGCGAGCGCGAGCACCAGCGGACCGTCCCACCCGCCCGGCAGATCGTGGAAGGCCTCCAGGATCGTGAGCGCCGCGATGAAGACCGCGACCATCGCCACGGTCATCCCCACCCGGACGAGCGGCTGGTCGGCCGCCGCGTGATTGCCGAGCCACGCGTACGAGCACCACGTCCACCACAGCAGGGCCAGCACGATCAGCGCCTGGAGGATCCCGAGCGCACTGTGCGTCTCGGCCATCAGCCGGCTCACCTGGGTGAACGCGAAGACGTAGACGAGGTCGAAGAACAACTCGAACGTGGTCACCCGTGGCGAGGCCGTGAAGACCGGGCGCGAGACATCCAGCCGCATGCGCCAAGCATGCCATCGGCGGGCGATGCGCCACCGCGCATCACCGCATGATGACGCCGCTCCTCCGCCGCGATCGCGATCGCCGCCGCGAGCGCGATCAGCGCGGTGAGGGCGAGCAGCGCGGGCGCGGGGAGCGAGGCCGTCGGCCAGGCGGCACCGAGCAGCACCGCCGCGGCGACGAACGGGAGGCGGCGCCCCCTGCCCGTGGCGACCCGGGCGAACACGCCGAGCCCGCCGAAGTACGTCGCGAGGCCGCCGAACACGGCCAGCACCGCCGTCCGGCCCACCGGTTCCGCGGGTGCGTGGACGAGCGCTTCGAGGAGGAGACGCAGGCCGACCGCCACGACGATCACGCCCAGCACGAGCGGGAGGTGGCCGAGCGTGTACGCGTCCCGCGCGATCGCCGGTCGCCGCGGCACCGGCGCCGCCGCCATCGCCGCCCGTGCGGCCGCCGCCGGCCCGCGGAAGTAGCTCCACCAGAGCGCGACCACGACGAGGAAGCCGATGAGGGCAGCGGCGAGCGCGAGCCAGGTCGTCTCCCCCGCGGCCGGGCCGACGCCTGCCGACAGGACGGTCTCGCCGAGCGCGATGATGAGGACGAGCTCGTGCCGCTCGGCGAAGTGCCGCGGGCTGCCCACGCGCCATCCGTTGTACCGCGACGCGAGCCAGCCGACTCCGAAGTCCACGGCGAACGCGATCGCCCAGAGCACGGTCTGGCCGTCGCCGCCCACGATCGCGCCCGTGACGAGCAGCACGGCCGACACGCTCTGCGGCACCGCGTCGATGAGGATCTGCGTCCGCAGCCGGGTGTCCTCACGGGAGGAGCCGAGGAACGTCCCGAGATAGCTCGCTCGCACCACGACCACGGCCACGGCGAGCACCACCGACGGGGCGAGCCCGTCAGCCGGGGCATCCCACGCCGACGGGATGACGACCGCGGCGACGAACAGCGCCGCCATCGCAAGCAGGCTCGCCCCGGCCACCGGCCCGCGATCGAGTCGCACCCGGTTGCCGAGCCAGATGAACGCGCACCACGCCCACCAGAGCAGGAGCAGCAGAAGCAGCCCCCGGCCGAGCGACGAGGGGCCCGGATCCGCCTCGACGAGTGCGATGACCCGCATCAGCGCGAACACGAAGACGAGGTCGAAGAAGATCTCGAACATCGTCACCCGGTCGCCCGCGCGGATGACTCGTCGGGGCACTGCCCGTCCCGTCTCGTCGCCGCTCATCTCAGGCCTCGGGCTCGGGCTCGGGGTAGTCCGCGGCGCGGCTCACCTCCGCCCACGCCACCGTCTCGTCGAGGCGGCGCCGTTCGCTCGCGATGATCTGCTCCACCGCCGCCGCGCCGAGCGGCAGCCGGCGCGGCAGGTGCGTGCCGTCGGCCAGTTCGACGAGCAGTCTCGCGGCCCGCACCGGATCGCCCGGCTGCCGACCCTGGCTGTCGACGCGGAAGCCGTGCACAGCCCCGACCGTCGACTCGTACTCCGCTCCCACGGAGTGCATCCGCATCGAGCTGCCCTGCCACTCCGTGCGGAACGCCCCCGGCTCGACGATCACCACGTGGACGCCGAACGGAGCGACCTCTGCGGCGAGCACTTCCGAGAAGCCCTCGACCGCGAACTTCGCCGCCTGGTAGGCGCCCATGCCCGGCGTCCCGCCGACGCGGCCGCCCACCGACGAGAACTGCAGGAACAGGCCGGAGCGCTGCTCGCGCAGCACCGGCAGGGCCGCACGCGTGACGTGCACGACGCCGAAGAGGTCCGTCTCAATCTGCGCCCGGAAGTCGGCCTCGGCCATCTCCTCGATGGGCGCGCTGTCGCGTAGCCCGCGTTGTTCGCCACGACGTCGATCCGGCCGAACCGGTCCACCGCCCGGGCCACCGCGGCGCGGGCCGCCGCGGGATCGGTGACGTCGAGCTGCACCGCCAGCAGCCGCTCCGGGCCGGCCTGCGCGGCGAGCGCGTCGAACGCCGCGACATCCCGCGCCGTGGCGACCACCCGATCGCCGTGCTCGAGCGCCGCGACGACGAGCTCGCGCCCGAGCCCGCGCGAGCCGCCGGTGACGAACCAGACCCGCGAGGCGGGCGACCCTTCCGTGTGAGACATCCGCTTCCCTTTCCGGCGCCCCCGGTTCAGTGGCGCCCTCGACAGCCATGCTCCGCGCATGGGCGCCGCGCGGCGCCCGTGCGGCACCCGGGTCGACCCCCGGGTGCCCGAGGCGGCTGCGGGCACGCGGCGATCCCGTGCCTGCGCCAGGGGGATCCACTGGCGCGGTGTGCCCGGCCCCGGAGGCATCGTCGAGGCATCACCCCGGCGGACCTCCGCCGGAACGAGGAAAGGAAAACACCGAGATGACCACCACCGACACCGCGTCCGCTCGCACCGAACCCACGGCACGCGGCACCGCCCCCGCCATGAAGCTCGAGGTCGTCGTGCTCCCCGTCTCCGACGTCGAGCGCGCCAAGTCGTTCTACGCCGGCCTCGGGTGGACGCTCGACGTCGACCTGCCGGTCGCGCCCGACTACCGCGTCGTCGAGTTCACCCCGACCGGCTCGCCCACGTCGATCATCTTCGGCACCGGCGTGACCGACGCCGAGCCGGGCTCGGTCCGCGGGCTGCAGCTCGTCGTCACCGACATCGACGCGGCGCGCGACACGCTCGCCGCAGCCGGTGCCGACCCGAGCCCCGTGTTCCACGACGCCACCGGCGTCTTCCACCACGGCGGATCGACCGCGCGCGTCGAGGGCCACGCGCCGGAGCGGCGCTCCTACGGCTCGTTCGTCTCCTTCCACGACCCCGACGGCAACGAGTGGATCGTCCAGGAGGTCACCCAGCGCATCCCCGGACGGATCGTGCAGACCCGCTACGACTCGCCCGCCGAGCTCGCCACCGCGCTCCGCGCCGCGGCAGAGGCGCACGGCCGCCACGAGGCCGCGATCGGCCACGAGGACCCCGACTGGCCCGAGTGGTACGCCGAGTACCTCGTCCGCGCGGCCGCCGGGAAGGACCTTCCGGCGTGACCGACCCGTCCGCGGAGCTGGCCCGACTGATCGCGATCGAGGAGCTGCGGTCGCTGCAGGCGCGGATGTGCCGCGCCGTGACCGATCGCGACCGGGACGCCCTCGACCGGTGCTTCACCGTCTCGGGCCAGCTGCGGGTCTACCGGGAGGACGGCGGTCTGGCGTGCTTCGCCACCAGCCCGCAGGTCGGCTCCGCGCTCGACGAGCTGCTGGGCGACGCGACGCTCGTCGTCCACACCGGGGGCGCGGAGTTCACGATCCGTTCGGACGACCGGGCGGAGGGCGTGTGGTCGGTCGAGTACGTCGTGCGGCGGCCGGCGCGGGCGCGGCGGGGCCGCGGTCACGCCACGCTGCACCAGACCTACGAGCGGACGCTCGACCGGTGGCTGGTGCGGGCCGTCGACGTCCAGCTCGAGCTGGAAGATGGATGAGTCGACGCGGTGCGGGCCCGGGCGCGTCCCGGGCCCGCCGACCGCGTAGGATCGGCCTCCATGGAGCGCCTCTCGCCCGCCACGACCCTGCTCGGACGACGGCGAGAGCGCGAGGCGCTCGACCGGCTGATCGCGAGCCTGCGCGGCGGGCAGAGCCGGGCGCTCGTGATCCGCGCCGAGGCCGGCGTCGGCAAGACGGCGCTGCTCGACGACACCGCCGAGCGCGCGACCGGGCTGCGCGTGCTGCGCGCCACCGGAATCGAGTCCGAGATGGAACTCGCCTACGCCGGGCTGCACCAGCTGTGCGCGCCCGTCATCGACGGCATCGACGGCCTGCCCGCTCCCCAGGCGGCCGCCCTCGGCGTCGCGTTCGGCCTCACGGCAGGCGACGCACCCGACCGCTTCCTCGTGGGGCTCGCGGTGCTCGGACTGCTCTCGCAGGCCGCGACCGAGCAGCCGGTGATCGGGCTGATCGACGACGGCCAGTGGCTCGACCACGCCTCGGCGCAGGTGCTCGCCTTCGTCGCCCGCCGTCTCGTGGCCGAGTCCGTGGGCCTCGTCTTCGCGGTGCGCGAACCCGTCGGCGACGCGTTCGCCGGCATCGAGGATCTCGTCGTGAGCGGCCTGGAGGATGCCGACGCGAGGCAGCTGCTCGACGCGGTGATCGCCGGCCCGCTCGACGCGGAGGTACGCGACCGCCTGATCGCCGAGACCCGGGGCAATCCGCTCGCCCTGATCGAGCTGCCCCGGGGTCTGCACGCCGCCGACATCGCCGGCGGATACGGGCTCGCCGCGCCCGCGGCGCTCACCGGCCGCATCGAGGAGAGCTTCGTCGCGCGCGTGCTGGCGCTGCCGCCCGAGACCCGCTCGATGCTCGTCGTCGCCGCGCTCGAGCCGATCGGCGATCCGGCGCTCGTCTTCGAGGCCGCCGAAGCGCTCGGCCTCGACGCGGAGCGCCTCACCCCCGCCCTGCAGGACCAGCTCATCGAGGTCGGGGCGCGCATCCGGTTCCGGCATCCGCTCGTGCGCTCCGCGGTCGTGCGCTCGAGCACCGTCGAGGAGCGCCGCACCGCCCACCGCGCGCTGGCCGGCGCGACAGACGGGGCCGCCGACCCGGACCGGCGGGTCTGGCACCTCGCCGAGGCGGCGCTCGGGTTCGACGAGGAGATCGCGGCCGAACTCGTCAGATCCGCGCGGCGCGCCCAGGCCAGGGGCGGACTCGCCGCGGGGGCGAAGTTCCACGCCCGGGGCGCCGAGCTCACCCCCGACCCGCAGATGCGATCGCGCCGTTCGCTCATGGCCGCGGAGGACACCTTCCGCGCGGGAGCCATGCCCGAAGCGCTGCGTCTGCTCGAACAGGCGGACCCCGCACTCCTCGACGAGCACCAGCGCGCCCGCATCGTGCTGGTGCGCGCACACGTCGCCTCGAACACGACGCGGGGCCGCGACGCCGCCGCACTGCTGCTGGAGGCCGCGCGGCTGCTCGAGCCGCACGACGGCGAGACGGCCCTCGCGACCTACGCCGATGCGTTCATCGCGGCGCTCGCCTCCGGGCCCCTCGCGCAGGGCGACGGGCTCGGCGAGGTCGCGGCGGCGATCCTCCGCGCGGAGCCCGCCGGCCTCACCGCCGAGCCGCCCCGCGCCGCGGCCTCGGCACTGCGCGGCCTCGCCATCCTCGTCACCGACGGCTACCCCGCCGCGGCACCCGTGCTCCGCGCGGCGCTGGGCCGGCTCGTCGCCGCGGCGGAGTCGGATGCGGCGCCGGCCGAGTACGAGCCGAACCCGCGCCGTGGCCTCGGCGAGGACGCCGGCCCATCCGACACCGTCCTCCGCTGGCTCCCGCTCGCGAACGTCGTCGCCCGCGCCCTGCTCGACGACGACGCGTTCGAGCGGCTCTCCGCGCGCGCCGTGCACCTCGGGCGCAGCGAGGGGGCGTTCTGGCTGCTGCCGCTCGCGATGGCCGAGCGCACCTCGGCGCTCCTGCTGGCCGGCCGGACCCCGGAGGCCGTTGCCCTCGCGGCCGAGCTGCAGCCGATCATCGAGGCGACCGGCACGCCGGCCTCGATGACCCGGCGCGGCTGGCTCGCCGCGTTCAGCGGCGACGAGGAGACGAAGCGGGCGGTCACCGAGGAGCTCCGGCCCGAGATCGTCGCGCGCGGCGAAGGGCAGTGGTTCATCACCGTGGCCTGGCAGGACGCGCTGCTCTACAACGCCCTCGGACGGTATCCCGAGGCCCTCGCCGCGATGGAGCCGGCGGCGGGACATCCGTTCGATCTCGGGCTGTCGGGATGGGCGCTGCCCGAGCGCATCGAGGCGGCCGTGCGATCCGGGTCGCCGGAGCGGGCGACCGAGGCGCTCGTGCGACTCGTGGAGCAGGCCGCCGCCTCGGGCACCGACTGGGCCCTCGGCCTGGCCGCCCGCTCGACGGCCCTGCTCGCCGACGACGACACCGCCGAACCGCACTACCTCGAGGCGATCGAGCGGCTCGCCCGCACCCGGGTGCGCACGGCGCTCGGCCGGGCCCACCTCCTCTACGGCGAGTGGCTCCGCCGGCGCAACCGCCGCGTCGAGTCGAGGGAGCAGCTGCGGCTCGCGCACGAGCTGTTCGCGGCGATGGGGGCGGAGGGGCTCGCGGAGCGGGCGCGCCGAGAGCTCGCCGCCACGGGCGAGGTCGTCCACCGCCCGTCCGCGGGGCCGGTCGACGAGCTCACCGCGCAGGAGCGGCAGATCGCCGTGCTCGCGGCCGGCGGCAGCACGAATCCCGAGATCGGCGAGCAGCTCTTCCTCAGCCCGCGGACGGTGGAGTGGCATCTGCGGAAGGTGTTCGTGAAGCTCGGGGTCACGTCGAGACGTCAGCTCGCGCGAGCGCTCGGCGTCCGCGCACCGGTCGCCGGCTAAGCGGCCGCGCCCGTCGCGCCATCCCCGGGGTCCGCCCCGGGTACACCCCGGGTGACCACCGGTGACGGTCACGGGCGCTTCGGACGGGCCTCCGGCGGCAGCGTGGACGGCATGCACACCATCCATCGAAATCGAGCCCCACGCGCGATCGCGAGCACCGACGGCAGCGTCCGTCGATCCGCCGTGCCGATCGCCGCCGTCATCGGCGCCATCGCGGTCCTCCTCGCCTGCTGGGCCTCCGTCGCCCAGCCCGCCCGGGCGCAGGCGGTGACCGTGCAGGCCGCGTCGACGGCCGGCGCCGCGGCACCGACCCTCGTCACCACGTCGGCCGGAGCGCTGGAGGGCGTCGCAACGGCGACCGGCGCCGAGTTCCGCGGCATCCCGTACGCTGCCCCACCCACCGGCGAACTCCGCTGGCGGCCGCCGCAGCCCGTCGAGTCGTGGACCGGAACGCGCGCCGCCGACACGTTCCCGCCGGTCTGCCCCCAGGCGCCGCCGAGTCCGAGCGGGTCGAGCGAGGACTGCCTCTACCTGAACGTCACCGTCCCGGCCGGCCTCGCGGACGGGCCGCTGCCGGTCATCGTCTGGTTCCACGGCGGCGGCTTCGAGATCGGGGAGGGCGCCGACTACGACCCGGCGAAGCTCGCCGACGCGGGTGCCGTGGTCGTCACGGTCGACTACCGGCTCGGCCTGCTCGGCTTCCTCGCGCACCCGGCCCTCGCCAACCAGCCCGGCGGCGCGAACGGCAACTACGGCCTCATGGACCAGCAGGCGGCGCTGCGCTGGGTACAGTCCGAGATCGCGGCCTTCGGCGGCAACCCCGGCAACGTGGCCATCGCCGGTCAGTCGGCCGGTGGGCTCTCCGTGCTCGCCCACCTCGCCTCGCCCACCGCGAAGGGGCTGTTCCACCGCGCGGTGATCCAGAGCGGGGCGTTCGCCCTCGTGCAGAAGTCGCTCGCCGACGCGGAGCGCGACGGCCAGGCGAGCGCGACCGCGCTGGGCTGCGACGACCAGTCCGCCGAGTGCCTTCGCAGCGTGCCGGTCGAGTCCCTCGTCGCGAACCAGCCGCTCTCGATCACCCCCGGCTACGTCGACGGCACCGTCCTGCGCGAGTCGGTCGGCACCGCCATCGCGACGGGCCGATTCAACCGGGTGCCGATCGTGAACGGCGTCAACACGCAGGAGGAGCGCATCTTCACCAACCTCGGCCTGAGCGTCACGAAGGGGGCGACGACCGTCCTGCCCGGCCCGATCGACGCGTCGAACTACGAGGCGACGATCGCGGCGAACTTCGGCGTCGACCAGAAGACGGCCGCACGGATCGCGTCGGCCTACCCGCTGAAGAAGTACCCCTCGGCGGCGCAGGCGTTCAGCGTGCTGAACTCCGACGCGAACTTCTCCTGCCCGGCGATCGTGCTCGACGCGGCGGCATCCCGCTACGTGCCGACGTTCGCGTACGAGTTCAACGACGCCGCGGCGCCCGAGCGGTTCGTGCCCGACACGCTCGGCGCGCCGACGGCCGCGACGCACCAGTCGGAGTTGCAGTACCTCTTCGACCTGCCGATTGCGCCGATCCCGGGTGAGCTCTCCGCGGAGCAGCAGCAGCTCGCGTCGGCGATGCGGGAGGCGTGGGTGCAGTTCGCCCGCACCGGGTCGCCCGCGACGGATGCCGTCGCCTGGCCGGAGTTCGAGCTGCGGCATCCCCGCGTGCTCTCGCTCGAGACGCCGGCGCCCGAGGTCGAGCCGCGCTTCGCGGCCGACCATCACTGCGGCCTGTGGGCCGGGGTCGCCCTCTTCGGGGCCCGCTGATGCGGGCGGGGCTGCGGCGCCGCCGCGCGGCACGGCGCGACCTCCGCGCGGTGGAGGAGTACGAGGGGATGCTCCGGACGCGTCAGCGGGGTGCGGCGGACGCCGCCGAGGCCGAGCTCGCGGCGTTCGAGCGCCTCAGCCCCGAGCAGCTCGACCTCCTGTGGCTCCGGTTCGCGGCGGCTTCGGCCGCCGCGGGCCGGCGCACGGAGGGCCGGGGCCGTCCACCGCGGGCAGCTCGACGGTCCGTGCTCGAGGCGGTGGTCGACTGGTTCGCCGTACCCACCGCGTGGACCGGCGCGATCCCGGGTCCGGTGATCGGCGGCTTCCCGGTCGGGCCCTTCGGAGCGGTCGATCTCCAGGCCCTCGCCCGCGGCCCTCGTGACCCGGCGTGACTTGCTACGATGGTCACCGCTGCATCCACGGATGCCGCACGCCGATGTAGTTCAATGGTAGAACTTCTGCTTCCCAAGCAGACAGCGCGGGTTCGATTCCCGTCATCGGCTCCATCCCATCCCCGCATCGTTCGTGCCGCACGGGTTCGACCCGCACTCACAGCGCGAGCAGCGTGCCGCCGTCGACTCCCAGGATCTGGCAGGTGGTGAACCCGGCGTCCGGGGATGCGAAGTAGGCGATCGCCGCGGCGACCTCCGGGAGGGTTCCCGGCCTGCCCATCGCGACCTTGGCGAGGCGGTACGCGACCTCGTCGGGATCGCGCCGGCCCTCCCAGAAGCCGGTCTCGGGGATGTATCCCGGCGCGACGGCGTTGACGGTGATCCCCTGCGTGGCCAGCTCACCGGCCAGGTCCACGACCCAGCAGTTCAGCGCCGCCTTCGCGGCGCCGTAGGAGCCGGCCCCCTTCCGTCCGGAGACGGAGCTCACGGCGACGATCCGGCCGCCGGGTCGCGAGATGAACGGCAGGAGCGCTTCGGTGACGAGCACCGCGGAGAGGACGTTCGACCGGTAGGCCTCCTGCCAGCGCCTCGCGGTCGCCTCGAGGCCGATCTTCCCGGATCCCGACCCCGACCCTGAGCCGGGCCCGGCACCCGCACCGGCACCCGCTCCTGCACCTGCGGCGCAGACGGCCTCCGTCTCCGGCGCGTCCATGCGCGCGACGGGCGGCGCGAGCCCGACGCTCGCCGAGACCGGCGTCGAGGGGGATGCCGCGGTGACCGCCGCGGCCGCCCTCACCGCGGCCGGGGCGCTGCTGCTCGTGATGGCGGCGCGACGTCGCGGGAGCGCAGCGCTCAGCCGACCGCGCGGCGGACGAGCTCGCTGACGCGCTCCTCGACCGACGGCGACCACGTCCGGACGGCGAAGCCGACCGGCCAGAAGTCGCCGTCGTCGAGGTTCGCGCGGTCCTCGAAGCCGATCGTCGCGTACCGGGTCTTGAACTTCTTCGCCGGCTGGATGAAGACCACCATCTTGCCCTCGGCATTCGCGTAGCCCGGCATGCCGTAGTAGGTCTTCGGCACCAGCTGCGGCGCGACCTCGGAGACCACGCGATGCAGGCCCTCGGCCAGCGGCTTGTCCTCGGGCTCGAGCTGCGCGATCGCCTCCAGCACCGACTTCAGCCCCGCCTCGCGGTTCTTGCCCGCCTTCTCCTGCTCGCGCAGCTCCTTGGCGCGCTGCTTGACGGCGTCGCGCTCTTCCTTGCTCAGCCCGTCGGAGGTCTTGGTCTCGGCCATGATGCGCATTCCTTTCCCGAAGCGGTTCCGGCGCCCCTCGCGGCGCCTGACGTCAGGCTACGGCGAGGCATCCGGCGTCCGCTTCTTCGTTCCTGATCGATTCACACCGCGTCGTCCGTCACGCCGCATCCCTGAGGAACGGCTCCTCCCGGAAGCCCTCCGCGTCGAGGATGACGACCGTCGACTCGTCGACCTCGACGAACGCCCCGGGCAGGTCGGTGAGCGGCTCCGACACGACCACCCGCGCCTTCGCCCCGAACAGGCGAAGCCGCTCGACGTCGGGGTACATCTCCTGCAGCGTCGGCATGTCGACCGAGTAGAACAGCGTGCGGCTCCGGTGCGCCGTCGAGTACCGGAACGCCCACGTCGTCTCGCCATCGGACACGGCGAAGGTGCCCTGCACCACATCCCGGATGCCGAGCCGCTCGGCGACCTGCTCGATCTGGCGCAACGCACGCGCGAGGCCGCGGATCGGGTCCTGCTCGAGCCCGAACGTGACGGCCAGGTAGAAGACCACCTCGGAGTCCGTGGTGCCGTGCACCAGCGGGAACAGCTCCGGATCGAGTGCCAGCATCAGCTCCCGCCGCATCCGGGAGAACTCGGCGATCGCGCCGTTGTGCATGAACAGCCACCGCCCATGACGGAACGGGTGGCAGTTCGTCTGCTGGATCGGCGGGCCCGCGGCCGCGCGCACATGCGCGAAGAACAGCGGCGAGTCGATGGCCCAGGTGAGCTCCCGCAGGTTCTCGTCATGCCACGCCGGCTCGATGCTGTGGAACAGCGCCGGCTGCACCTCGAGCACCTCCGTGTCGGGATACCAGCCCACGCCGAACCCGTCGCCGTTCACCGTCTCGGCCCCGAGCGGCGAGTTCAGCGATTGCGCGACCAGCGAATGCCGCGGTTCCAGGATCAGTACGGCCGGGTGGATCGGCTCCCCCGTGTATGCGAGCCATCGGCACATGATCGGCCTCCTCCATCGGATGCCGCCGGCCGTCCCGGCGGACTACTGCGTGGTGGAGCAGCGGGCGAGCTGCGCCATCCGTTCCTTCGCCTGCTCGAACGACCAGGGCAGCTCGATCAGCGGCTGCGCGGAGTCTGCGGCAGGCGGCAGCTTCGAGGCCAGCGACGCGAGCGCGAAGGCGACCTCGCGCACGAAGTCCTGGCCGGAGCTGGAGTTGTTCAGCGCGACGACGACGGTCAGGCCGCTGTCCGGATCGGTGAACGCGGCGGTGAGCGCGCCCGCGGTCTCGCTCGCGGTGCCGCGAAGCGCGCCGTACTGCACGCCGCCGAGACCCTGACCGACCCATGGCTCCGCACCGGGCACCGGCGCAGTCGTCCATTGCGCGCGCAGCGTGCCCTCGCTGACGAGTGACCCCGTCGCGAACGCCAGGCTCAGCCTCGCGGCGTCGTCGAGCGACGAGATCGCGCCCGCGGCCGCGCCGCCCATGGAGCTCGACTGGCGGGAGTCGTCGTACCGCGCCGCGCAGTCCGGGCTGCCATCGGGCGCGGTCCCCGCGGCGAAGGCCCCGAGCGCGCCCTCGTGCGCGACGTCCTTCGGGTCGGGGATGCCGGTGTCGTCGAGGCCGAGCGGGCCGATCACCTGCTCGCGCAGCAGGTCGCCGAAGCCGCGGTGCGTCGCGCGCTCGAGCGCGACGGCGAGCAGCAGGATGCCGGTACGGGAATACGAGTAGGCCTCGCCCGGTGCGGCCGTCCGCGACATCGCCAACCCGGCCGAGATGAGCTCCATCGTCGCCCACGGTCGCTCGGGGTTCTGGATGAAGTGCGGCCGCAGGTTCGGGTAGTAGTCGGCGAGGCCCGACGTGTGCCGGCACAGCTGCTCGAGGGTGATGCCGTCGAGACCGGGCATGTCGTCGACGTAGGTCGACACGCGGTCGTCGAGCTCGACCACCCCGGCGTCGGCGAGGCGGAGCAGCACGAGGCAGGTCATCTCCGTCGTCACCCCCGCGAGGTGGAAGGTGCCGTCTGGCGAGACCGGCTCGGCGTCGTCGCCGAAACGATCGGTGCCCGAGACGCCCGTCCAGTCGCCCGCCCACGGCGCGAGCACCGTCGCGAGGCCGCCGCTCGAGCCGCTGAGCGCGACCGCCTCGTCGAGCACCTGCTGCAGGGCGGTCGCGGAATCGCCCGGGATCGAGGCATCCACCGCATCGAATTGCACGGCCGGATCGACCGTGCCGCCGGTGCAGCCGGTGAACCCGACCGCCGCGACCACGGCGCCGGCGATCGCCGTCGCGATCCCGCGGCGGCGTCGCTCCCCCAAACGGTCCACCAAGCCCCCCTAGCCGTGTGTCCGGTGCGATTCTACCCCGGGGGCCCCGCGGAGCCCGCTGCGACCGGCGGGCGACCGATGTCGCGCACCGCGCCCGACATGAACCGTTCGACGTTCGGGTCGACGATGATGTCGCTCGGCTTCAACGGCCGGGCGAGGTACAGCCCCTCGAGACTCGTGAGCCGGCTGAGGGCGACGTACGTCTGGCCCGGGCTGAAGACCCGTGAACCGAGGTCGACGATCGCGGTGTCGTAACTCGCGCCCTGCGACTTGTGGATCGTGACGGCCCAGGCGAGCCGCAACGGGAACTGGCTGAACTCGGCGACGATCTGCTTCTCGAGCTTCTTCCGAGTCGGGTCCCAGGTGTAGCGGTACTTCTCCCAGACCGCAGGCTCGACCTCGTGCTCGACGCCGCCGATCTCGACCCGGACTTCGCGATTCAGCGAGGTCACCGTGCCGATCGTGCCGTTCACCCAGCGCGGACCGTCGCCGCGCACCATGGTGTCGTTGCGGAGGAACATCACCTGCGCGCCGACCTTCAGCTCGAGCCGCTCGTCAGCGGGGAAGGCGCGGCCGCCGAAGTCGCCGTTGACCTCGGCCTCGTTCGCGAGGGACTGACCCGGCAGGCGGTGCAGCTGGGTGCGATTGATCCGGGTCACCGCGTGGTTCCGGGTGGCCAGCGTGATCGCGCCGTGCTCGGGCAGCGGACGACGCGCGCCCGTGGAGTTCAGCACGCCGGCGATCTCGGCGGTGACCATGCCGTGCCGCACCGCGTTCAGCATGTGCTTGAACGCGTCGTCGTGCTGGCGGTGCACCTCGCCCAGCTCGTAGATGCGAAGGGATGCCTCGTCCCACACCTTCGCGTCGAAGAACCAGAGCGAGCGGTAGGTGTCTTGGAAGTAGCGGCGCTCGTCGCCATCGCCAGGCACGGGTGCGAGCTGGTACGGGTCTCCGAAGAGCACGACCTGGGCGCCGCCGAATGGTTCGGCGGGGCGCTGCCTCGCCTGCCGGAGGGAGCGGTCCATCGCGTCCATGAGGTCGGCGTTCACCATCGACACCTCGTCGACGACGAGCGTGTCCATTGCGTTCAGGATCTTCCGGACGGTGTCGTTCTGCTCGATCTCGTGGTCGGCGATGACCCCGATCGGCAGCCGGAACAGCGAGTGGATGGTCTGGCCGCCGACGTTCAGCGCGGCCACGCCCGTCGGCGCGCAGATGACGATCTGCTTCTGCGTGTGCCAGTTGAGGTGGGTGAGCAGCGTCGATTTGCCGGTGCCGGCACGGCCGGTGACGAAGACGTGTTCCCGGGTGTGCTCGATGGCGTGGAAGACCGCCGCCTGCTCGGGGGTGAGGGTCACGTCGGGCACGGTCAACTGTAACCCCGTCACCCGGTGGCGGCCCGGGCGCGAAGCCGACCTGGGGAGGGAGCCGGAGCCGGATCGACCGCCGCCCGGAGACGGGGGCCATCGTCCGCTTCGGGCGTCGGCGCCGACATAGACTGGGCGGGTGGGGAGCCGGAGCCAGCGCGCGGGACGGGTGTCGTGGCTCGCCGTCCTCGGCTGGAGCGGACTCGGCGTCCTGGTCGTCGGCGCCTTCCTCGCGGCCTTGGGCGCGCTGAACCAGTCGCTGTACGGCGCCCCCGCCTTCGTCGAGCGCTACCTGCACGCCGTCGCGGACGACGAGATCACCATCGCCGCCACGACGCCCGGCGTCGCGCTCGACGCCGCCGCACTCGAGGAGCTCGGCCTCCCCGCCGACGTCTCGACCGCGATGCTCCGCTCCGGCGTGGTCAAGGCCGGCCCCGAGGACATCACGATCACCGACGACGTCGCGCACGAGAACGGCAGCCACAGCGTCACCGCCAACTACCGGCTCGAAGCCGCGATCGTGTCGACGACGTTCGAAGTGCAGCCGATCGCCCCGCTCTACGGGGTGCTCAACCGATGGGAGTTCGCCACCAGCCCGCTCGCCGTCGTCGACGTGACCGCGGCGCACAACCCGTTCTTCACCGTCGGTTCGCTGACCCTCGACACGAGGGCGCGCAAGACCGGCGACGAGCTCGCCGCGTTCACCCAGACCGCGCCGTACCTCGCGATCGCCCCGGCGGTCTACGAGTTCGACTACGACGACACCCTGCTCACGGCGCAGCCCGTCGACCTCGCCGTCGAGCCCTCCACGCGGGCGGGCGTGACGGTCGACGCGCAGGCGACGCCCGCGTTCGTCGAACGCGTGCAGGCTCAGCTCGATCAGTTCCTCGACCAGTGCGCGACACAGCCCACGCTCTTCCCCACCGACTGCCCGTTCGGCATGGAGATCGACGAACGCGTCGTCGAAGACCCCGCCTGGTCGATCTCGGCGTACCCGGTCGTCACCCTCATCCCCGGTGAGACGGCGTTCGAGATGCCGCCGACCGCCGGCGTCGCCCACATCTCAGTCGAGCTGCAGTCGCTCTTCGACGGCGACTATTTCACCCTCGAAGAGGACCAGACCTTCACGGTCTCGCTCGACGCCCGGATCCGCGCCGACGGCTCCATCTCGGTGCAGCTGAAGTAAGCGGCGTCGGCGCTGCCGCCGGTCAGGCTTGATCGCGGTCGGCGAGCGCCTGCAGCCTGGCGTTGTACTCCTCGAGTTCGGCATCGCCCGTGCGATCGGCGTGGCGGTCGCGCCGCTTCGACTCCTTCTCGTCGCTGCGCGACCACTGGATCGCCACCGTGATCGCGAGCGCGACCGTCGGGATCTCGCCGATCGACCAGGCGATGCCGCCGCCGACCTGCTGGTCGGCGAGCGCATCCGTGCCCCACCCCATCGCGCCGTACCAGTCGGCGAGCAGCAGGCTCTCGCTCATCATGATCGAGAGGCCGAAGAAGGCGTGGAACGCCATCGTGCCGAGCAGCAGCACGAGCCGGAAGGCGTACGGCAGCCGGTAGGGCACCGGGTCGATGCCGATCAGCGACTGGACGAACAGATACCCGGTGATGAGGAAGTGCGCGACCATCCACTCGTGGCCGATGTGGTCGAGCATCGTCCAGCGGAACAGCGGCGAGTAGTAGAAGACCCAGAGCGAGCCGGCGAACAGCACCGCCGCGACGATCGGGTTCGCGATGATCTGCGCGAACCGCGAGTGCACCGCCAGCAGGATCCACTCGCGACCGCCGCGGCTGCCGTCCTTGCGGGCGTGGATGGCTCGCGCCGCGAGCGTCACCGGCGCACCGGGCACGAGGAGCACCGGGATCGCCATCGTGAGCAGCATGTGCCCGAGCATGTGCGCCGAGAACAGCGACTGCTCGTACACGTTGATGCCGCCGCAGGTGACGTAGGCGAGCAGCAGGAGGCCGGCGACCCAGAGCACGGAGCGGTATACGGGCCACGCGTCCCCGCGGCGGCGGAGCCGGCGCACACCCGCGAGGTAGAAGAAGATGCCGAAGCCCGCGGCGAGCAGCCAGATCAGGTCGGGGTTCCACTCCGTGACGTACCGGAACCAGTCGGGAGCGGGCGGCAGCGGCTCGCCGGTGAGGATCTCCGCGGGGGTGCGGGCGAGCGAGCCCGCGGCATCCTCGGGGACGGGCGTCGCCGTCCGTGCGAGCGCGGCGGCGAGCCCGGATGCGAGGCCCATGAAGCCGAGCTCGATCACCACGAGCAGCCAGAACGTGCCGCGTCCGCCGGTCGAGGCATCCGAACCGGCGGAGGCCGCGGTCGCACGGGAGATCCGCGCGATCAGCCAGCGCCGCTGGAGCGCACCGAACAGGCCGAGCGCGATCAGCGCGCCCACCTTGCCGACCACGAGCAGTCCGTACGGCGTGGCGAGCTGCGGCCAGTCCCCGATCCGGAGGGCGGCACTCGCGTACCCCGAGACAGCGACGACGATGAACGAGATCAGCGCCACCGTCGAGTACCGCGCCAGCACGACCGGCAGCCGATCGGCGAGCCTGCCCTGCAGCAGCACGAGGGTCAGCAGTCCGCCGAGCCAGGCGGCGGCGAACACGAGATGGAGGCCGAGCGCGGTGATCGCAGCGTTGTGGCCGGCGGCACCGGCCGCGTGCCCCTGCTGCGCGAGCGGCACGAGGCTCGCGGCCGCGAGCACGGTCACGAAGACGAGCGCCGTGTGGTTGCGCACCGCGAAGCAGAGCACGGTGACCGCCGCGGCGATGAGCGTCGTCGCGAGCCAGGCCTGGCCGAGCGGGATGGAGGTGAGGAACTGGCCGAGCTTCTGCCCGAACGCGTCGCCGAGGTCGACGGACTCCCCCGTGACGACGAGGAAAGTGAAGAGCCCGGTCGCGGCGCTTGCGACCGTCATGACGGCAGCGGATGCCGCGGCGACGTCGAGCGCCGCGTCGAACTCGGGCTTCTTCGGGGTGAGCGCCCAGACGGCGAGCACGAGCGCGCCGATCATGCCGGCCGCGCCGAGGTTGACGATCAGCTTGGCGATCGGCAGTCCCCACCTGGCCACGGGTCCCGGGTCCTGGAGCTGGAACGGGGCGGCGCCGCCGCCGACGACGAGGCCCGCGACGGTCGCCAGAACGGCGACGGCGAGCAGCACGGCAGGGCCGAGCACGCGGACGGAGCGGGGCACCGCACCAGCCTAGGCGAGCGGGCTGGGAGCCCGGTCCGCGGGTGGCGGGCGGCGAAGCGCGGCCGGGGACGACGAAGGGCGGGCGGCCGAAGCCGCCCGCCCTCTCGCGAGTCGAAGACTACTTCGCGGCAGCCTTGAGCTTCGAGCCGGCCGAGACCTTGACCGAGTGACCGGCGGGGATCTCGATGGTGGCACCGGTCTGCGGGTTGCGGCCCGTGCGCGCGGCGCGCGAGGTGCGCTCGACGGCGAGCCAACCCGGGATCGAGACCTTGGTGTCCGAGCCGACGGCCTCCGCGAGCGCCTCGAAGAGCCCGCCGAGCACGGAGTCGACGGTGGCCTGGCTCTGCCCGGTCGACGCGGCGATCTTCGCGACGAGCTCGGTCTTGTTCAGCGACTTGTCAGCCATTGAATGTCCTCCTCGGACGTTCGCTGCATCACACAGCACTTTGTTGAAGAACTCGGGAACGATCGTCCAACCGCCCCCGCGGCCGATCAGGCCGCCTTGAATGTAGCAGAGTTCCCCGGAATCACGCGGATTTCCGGGCCGTTCGGGCATTCCCGCGACGGCGTGTCGCAACCGGGACGCAGAAGAGGGGCGCCCCGTACGGGACGCCCCTCTTCAGGAGTTCGTGCTTACCAGCTCGACTTGGTGATGCCGGGCAGCTCGCCACGGTGGGCCATGTCGCGGAAGCGGACACGCGAGATGCCGAACTTCGACAGCACGCCGCGGGGGCGGCCGTCGATGGCGTCGCGCGAGCGCAGGCGCACCGGCGAGGCGTTGCGGGGCAGCTTCTGCAGGCCGACGCGGGCGGCCTCACGGGCCTCGTCGGTCGCGTTCGGGTCGACCAGTGTCTTCTTCAGCTCGGCGCGCTTCGCCGCGTAGCGGTCCACGACCTCCTGGCGCTGGTTGTTGCGCGCGATCTTGCTCTTCTTGGCCATGGACTAACGCTCCTCTCGGAAGTCGACGTGCTTGCGCACCACGGGGTCGTACTTCTTGAGCACGAGACGGTCGGGGTTGTTGCGACGGTTCTTGCGGGTCACGTAGGTGTACCCGGTGCCGGCCGTCGAACGAAGCTTGATGATGGGACGGATGTCCTGCTGCTTGGCCATTAGAGCTTGACCCCCCGAGCCAGGATGTCCTTGACGACGGCCTCGATGCCACGCGCGTCGATCACCTTGATGCCCTTGGCGGACACGTTCAGGGTGACGTTACGACGAAGCGACGGCACGTAGTACGTCTTCTTCTGCACGTTCGGGTCGAAGCGGCGCTTCGTCCGGCGGTGCGAGTGCGAGATGTTGTGGCCGAAGCCGGGAACGGCTCCGGTCACCTGGCACACTGCTGCCATTGGTTCTTTCCTCCAGTACCGAGGGGCGGATGCCCCTCCCAAGGTCTCTTGTCTGCAGACGCATCCCACCGGCTGGCCGGTTAGATACGAGGGATTCGTCCACGGTCTGGGCAGTGGAAGTGCCCAGCCAAACGTCGAGTCTATCAGACCGGCCGGTGGCGGGCGGAATCGAGTGCGAGGTCGACGAGGAATCCTGCGACGCCGCGGACGCGGCGGGGTGGATGCGGTCCACGCCGGATGGCGGCGTACCAGCCTCCGCCGACGAAGGTGCTGCTGATCAGTTCGTATGCCTCGGGCCGCACCTCGGGCAACGGCGAGCCGTCGAGCAGCGTCATGGGATGCTCCGCCCCGATCTCGGCCGCGTGCTCCCGGTCGAGCCGGTCGAGCTCGCGCAACCGCAGCGTGTCGGCGACGATGTGGAACGTCACCGGGTCCTCGACGCTCGACGCGGCCGGTGATCCGCCGGTCGGGGAGCGGTTCGACCTCGTGGTGCGTTTCGAGGTGCGTCACCTCGCGGGCGAGCTCAGGCCCCAGTACCTCTTCCAGCCCCGGGAACCCGGCGCGAGCCGGGGCAACCGTCCACTCCACGCGCCCACCGAGCTCGAAGGGCTCGCCGCAGCACGCGAACTCCCACTCCGAGATCCAGACGAGTGCATCCACCCGTCAGATGCTGCCAGGTCGGCTGCCCGAGCCTGCATCCTCCGTGGCATCCGGTTCGATCGGGCGTCGCGACAGTGCAGCGGCGACGAGGAAGCAGAGGGCGCCGATCGCGGTGCCGCCGTTCGCCCAGGGCTCGCTGAGCAGGGCATCCGTCGCCGGCCGGACGTACGCGCCGATCGCGGAGACGCCGAACGCGATCGAGCCGATCAGGTTGAGGCCGGTGCCGTGCCAGGTGCGTGCGTCGCGATCCCAGAGCCGGCCGCGGTCGCGGGTCGCCGCGACCGCGAGGCCGCTCGAGACGAGGAAGGCGGCCGAGCCCCAGGCGTCCGGCCGCCACCCTGCGCCCACGGCGTCCGGCCGGGTCATCGCCGCGGCGAGCGCCGCCGCCGTCGACACGTTGAACAGCAGCGTGCCGGCGAACTGGATCGCGGCCGCCCACCAGTCCGCGCGATCGGCGCGGTTGGTGCCTCCGCGCGGCGGGCGGCGCCCGCTGAGGCTCAGCTGCACGAACGCGGCCGCGGTGAACAGCAGCGACCCGGCGAAGAAGGTCACGTTCGTCCAGACCGCGCCGGCCCAGGCGGCGTACCAGGGCAGTGCGCCGACGAAGAAGCACGCGGAGCCGGCCATGAACCCCCACGCCTCCCGGCGCAGCCGACGGGCGCGGCGACCCGGGGCGCCCGCGGCACCCCGCGTGCTCGATGCGCTCGACGGCACGGTTCAGTGGTGGAACGTCGGGCCGAGCCCCGGATGCGGCATCGGACTCTCGAGCGAGTCGAGGAACTCCGTCTCCTCGCGCACGTCGCGCAGCAGGTCTTCGGCCAGGTCACGGCTGAGGCCGTTGCGGCAGACGATGCGCATCACCGTCTGGTCGGACTGGTCGCCGGAGAGCGGATACGCAGGCACGAGCCATCCTTTGATGCGCAGCCGCTCCGAGAGGTGGTACAGCGTCCACTTGTCGGTGTGGCCCGCCTTCAGCCGCCAGGCGAAGACCGGGATGTCGGTGCCGTCGGTCAGCAGTTCGTACGCGTCGAGCGCGCCGATCCCGCTCGAGAGGTAGGTCGCCACGTCCTGGCACGCCTGCTGGATCGCGGTGTACCCGGGCCGGCCGAGACGGATGAACCGGTAGTACTGCAGCAGCACCTGCGCGCCGGGCCTCGAGAAGTTCAGGGCGAACGTCGGCATCGACCCGCCCAGATAGCTCACGCGGAACACCAGGTCGTCGGGCAGCGCCGCGATCGAGCGCCACACCACCCAGCCCACGCCCGGGTAGACGAGCCCGTACTTGTGGCCGGAGGTGTTGATCGATTGCACCCGCTCCACGCGGAAGTCCCACTCCAGGTCGGGCTGCAGGAACGGCGCCACCATGGCCCCCGAGGCGCCGTCGACGTGGATGGGGATGTCGAGCCCTGTCTTCGCCTGGATCTCGTCGAGCTTCGCCGCGATCTTCGCGACCGGCTCGTACGCACCCGTGTAGGTGACGCCCATGAGCGCGACGACGCCGATCGTGTTCTCGTCGACGACGTCCTCGAGGCCGGTGCCGTCCATCAGCGGATGCTCGTCGGTCGTGGGGATGAATCGCATCTCCACGTCGAAGTAGTTGCAGAACTTCTCCCAGCACACCTGCACGGCCGAGCTCATGATGAGGTTCGGCTTCTCGGTCGACGCGCCGGCCGCCCGGCGGGCGTGCTGCCAGCGCCGCTTCAGCGCGAGGCCGCCGAGCATGCACGCCTCCGACGACCCGATCGTCGAGGTGCCGATGACGTCGTCGGCGACGGGCGCGTTCCAGAGGTCGCCGAGGATGCGCCAGCAGTACTCCTCGATGGCGGCCGTCGCCGGGTACTCGTCCTTGTCGATCATGTTCTTGTCGAACGCGTCGCGATAGAGGCGGTCCGCGTACTCGTCCATCCACGTGCCGACGAAGGTGGCGAGGTTCAGTCTCGCGTTGCCGTCCAGCATCGACTCGTCGTGCACGACCCGGTACGCCGTCTGCGGCAGCATCGACTCGTCCGGCAGCCGGGTGTAGCGCGCGGTCGTCGCCTCGCCGATGCGCGTGAACGTGGGCTCGAGCTCGGTGTCTTCGTTCATGGTGATCCCCCTTCACCGTGCCGACCGCGACCGGCGTCCGGGCACGCGATGGGCGTGAGCGGGTCGCGGAGGCATCCGGTGCCGACGCTAGTCCCGTCGGGCGCCGCCGGGAATCACCCTGTTCGGGTGAAGTCAGGCGTCGGCCGCGTCGCCGGCCTGCAGTCTCGTGCAGTTGGCGCACAGCCCGAAGACGTCGACGACGTGTGCGGCGCCGGTGAATCCGTGCTCCGCGGCGACGCGCTTCGCCCAGGCCTCGACCTCGTCGGCGCCGATCTCGACGGTGAGGCCGCAGTTGCGGCAGATGAGGTGGTGGTGGTGGCCGGTCGTGCTGCACGCGCGGTAGAGCGCCTCACCCTCGGGCGACTGCAGCGAGTCCGCCTCGCCGGTCGACGCGAGGTCGCCGAGCGCGCGGTACACGGTGGCCAGGCCGATGGGGGACCCGCTCGCGTGCAGGGCCGAGTGCAGCGCCTGCGCGCTGATGAAGCCCTCGGTGCCGTCGAGGGCCTCTCGAACGGCCTCGCGCTGCCAGGTGTTGCGTTTCATGCGATGCGCGCTTCCTCCGCGGTCTCGACGGGGATGGCCCGTCCCCTCCACGGTAGCCGCCGCAGCTGGGAGACGACCAGCGCGATGGCGAAGCATCCGGTCGCGGCGAGCGCGATGGCGGGACCGGCCGCGACGTCGAGCGCTCGCGAGGCGAGCACGCCCACGATGCCGGATGCCGCGCCGATGACGGGTGCCGCGACGAGCACGCCCCGGTAGGAGCGGACAACGAGCCGGGCCGCCGCGGCCGGCGCGGCGATGAGGGCGATCGCGAGGATGGCCCCGACCGCGGGCAGGGAGCTCACGACCGAGGCGGCGATGAGCGCGAGCACGAGCAGCTCGACCGGCCATTCGCGGAAGCCCGCGGCGCGGAACCCGGCCGGGTCGAACGTGGAGAACACGATGCGCCGGCCGAAGGCCGCGACGAGGAGCATCGCCGCGACCGCCACGCCGGCGGCGAGGAGGATGTCGGCGTCGGTGACGGTGAGGATCGACCCGACGAGCAGCGACTCGGGCTGCACGGGCAGCCCGGGGATCGCGGCTTGGAGCAGTGCGCCGGCCGCGAAGCCGCCCGTGAGCACGACGCCCGCCGCGACCTGCGCCCCCTGCCGACGAATGCGCGCGATGCCGGTCATGATCGCGACGATGAGCACGGAGGCGACGGCGGCGCCGAGCGGCACGCTGACGCCGAGGGCGGCCGCCGCCACGGCGCCGGGGTAGGTCGCGTGGGTGAGCGCCTGGGCGAAGAAGGTCCGCCGGCGCAGCACCACGAGCGCGCCGACGTAGCCGGCGCCGACCCCGATGACGACGGCGGCGAGCAGCGCACGCTCGAAGTAGCCCATCAGCGCGTCCTCACCGTCGCGGTGCGGCCCGCCGCCCACGCGATGACCAGCGCGAGCGCGTAGCCGATCACGAACACGGCGACGATGGTGGCGCCGGCGGGCAGGTCCACTCCCCCGCCGACGGATGCCCCGTATCCGGCCGCGAGGCCGAGCCACGCGCCGACCGCCGCGAACGCCGCAGCCACCGGGAACAGCAGCCACAGCCGATCGGTGGCGAGCCGGGCGACCGCGCCGGGCACGATGAGGAGCGCCAGCACGAGCAGCGTGCCGACGGTCGAAGCCGCCGCCACGACCACGAGGGCCACCGCGCAGTTCAGCACCAGGTCGAGCGCGAGGCCCGAGTCGCCCGAGGCGCGGCTGCCGCGGGCGTCGAACGCGCGGAACAGCTGCTGCTTGAGGGTGAGCCCCACGCCGAGCAGCGCGAGCACGCTGACGGCGACGAGCGGCACGACCTCCGCGGGCGGGATGGTCAGCACCCGGCCGAAGAGCAGCGCCTCGAGCTCGCCCGCGTAGTCGTCGCTGCGGGAGACGACGATGACGCCGACACTGAAGGTCGCGGTCAGCACGATCGCGATCGCCGCATCGGATGCCACGCCCGATCGCGCGAGCCAGGTGAGGATGAGGGCGCCGGCGAGCGCGGCGACCGCGGCTCCCGGCAGCAGGCCCGACGTGCCGCCGACCGCGAGGCCGATGGCGAGGCCGGGGAAGACGGCATGCGTGAGGCCGTCGCTGATGAACTCGAGTCCGCGGAGGTTCACCAGCACCCCGACGACGCCCGCGACGACGGCGAGCACGAGCATGACGCCGAGGGCCCTGGCCATGAAGGCGAGCTCGAAGGCGCCGAACAGCGAGTCCCACAGACCCGCGAGGGGACCGCCCATCAGTACCCCTCGTGACCGGGCACGACGAGCGTGTGCTCGTCGATCTCGATCTCGGTGCCCTCGAAGCACTCCTGGAGGTTGCCGAGCGTCAGCACCTCGTCGACCGGTCCGTGCGCGAGCTGCTCGCCGTTGACGAGCACGACCGTGTCGCACACCACGCGCGCGAGCTCGAGGTCGTGCGTCGACACGAGCACCGCGACCCCGCGAGCCTTGAGGCCGCGGAGGGTCTCGATGAGCGCGTCGCGGTTCTGCTGGTCGAGGCCGTTGAAGGGCTCGTCGAGCAGCAGCAGGCTGGGCTCGGAGGCGAGCGCCCGGGCGAGGAGTCCGCGCTGGCGCTGCCCGCCCGACAGATCGCCGAACCTCCGCGGCGCCAGCTCGGTGAGGCCGACGGCGTCGAGGGCGGCGCGCACGGCCTCGCGATCGGCGCGACCCGGCCAGCGGAACAGCCCGAGCCGCCGGTATCGACCCTGCATCACGACCTGCTCGAGGCTGATCGGGAAGTCGGGGTCGAGCTCGGCCGACTGCGGCAGGAACCCGATCATGCCGATCGAGGCATGCGACGCGCCGCCGTATTCCACGACACCCGCCGTGCGCGGCACGAGGCCGAGCAGCCCGCCGAGCAGCGTCGACTTGCCGGCGCCGTTCGGGCCGATCAGGGCGACGGCCTCACCGGGGAGGATGTCGAAGTCGAGCCCGCGCACGCCCGCGCCGCCCGGGTGCGTGTAGGCGGCACCCCGCAGGCGAAGGACTGGAGCGGCACGACTCATGCGGGTCATCCTTGCAGTGCCGAGGGCACCGCGGAAGGCTCGACGCCCCACGACTCGAGGATCAGCCGCACGTTGTGCAGCTGGCTGCCGATGTAGGTCTCGCCCTCGCTGCCGGCGACGCCCAGCGAGTCGCCGTAGAGGGCGTCCTCGCCGGAGTAGACGGTCACGTCCGCCTCGCGGGCGATCGTCTCCGCCGCCTTCGGCGAGATGGATGCCTCGGAGAACACGGCCGCGACGCCCGTCGAGCGGATGCGCTCGACGAGTTCGTCGATCTCGGCGGCGCTCGGCTCGGCGTTGTCGTCGAAGCTCGGGATGACGCTGCCGACGAAGGTGATGTCGTACGCGTCGAGGAAGTAGGTGAACGCGTCGTGGTTGGTCACGAGCAGACGCTCGGCGACGGGCACCTGCTCGACGTTCTCCGCGATCCAGGCGTCGAGCGCCTCGAGCTGGGCGAGGTAGTCGGCCTCGTTCGCCTCGAGCTCGTCTGCGTCGAGGCCGGGCACCTCGGCGAGGCCGTGCGCGATGTTCTCGACCATCGTCTCCGCCAGGGCGGGGTCGGTCCAGATGTGCGGGTTGCCGGCACCATGGTCGTGGCCGTGCTCGTCGGCGTGTTCGGCGTGCTCCTCGGCGCTCTCGCCCTCGTGCTCGTCGGTCGCATCGTCCGCACCGGCGTGGTCGTGGTCGTGCTCCTCGGTGGCGGCGAGCTCGATGCCCTCGCTCGCGTCGACGAGCACCCCGTCGAAGCCCGAGGCCTCGACCGCGTCCTCGACCCAGGACTCGAGCCCCGCGCCGTTGACGACGAGCGCGTCGGCGTCGGCCAGCGCACGGAGCTGCGCCGCCGACGGATCGAACGAGTGCGCGCTCTGTCCGGCCTGCAGCAGCTGCGTCACCTCGCCCTGCTCCCCCACGAGGGTGCGCGTGAAGTCGCCCACCTGCGTCGTGGTGGCGACGATCTGCGGCCCGTCGCCCTGAGCGGATGCCTCTCCCCCGGCGCATCCCGCCAGGCCGAGCGCCGCGGCGGCGACGGCAGCGGTCGCGAGACCGGCGCGGGCGGGCATGGGGACGGGTCGGCGGGTTCGGCGCATGCATTCAGCGTAGGTTTATTGATAATGATTGTCAAAACCAGCAAACATGACGTCGCGCGCCGTCATGCTGTGGACAGCGCTGGCGTACGTCGGAGGGAGGTGAGAAGGTGAGGCACGTGGATACGACGACGTCCCCCCTCACGTTGCATCCGTTCACCCTCGCCGACGCCGAGCGCATCCGCTCCGGCGAGGTCGATCCGCATGACGGCTGGGAAGGGGGGTACTCCTTCATCGACGAGCCCGAGCTCATCGACCAGTACGTGGCCGCCGTACGCGAAGGCGGCGATCCCGCGCCCTTCGGGCCCTACCTCGTGCGGCGGGGCGCCGACGGCGCGGCCATCGGCGGCGTCAACATCTTCGGCCCGGTCGGCGACGACGGTGCGGTCGAGTTCGCCTTCGGGCTGGTCCCGGCCGTGAGGGGCCAGGGGCTCGCGGTGCACGCCGTCCTCGAAGCGCTCGCGCTGATCCGGAACGCCGGGGGAGTGCTCGCCCGCGCCGAGGCCGAGATCGCGAACGTACCCGCGCGGCGCGCGCTCGAGGCCGCCGGCCTGTCGGAGGTCGCCCGGTCGGGCGACGCCATCGTCTACGAGTGCCGCCTCTGAGGGGTCGGCAGCGCCCCTCAGCTGCGCCGGCAGCGCTATTCCAGCAGGAGCGCCGGCTCCTCGATGATCGAGGCCACGTCCGCGAGGAACCGGCTCGCGACGTCCCCATCGACCACGCGGTGATCGAACGACCCGCCGATCGTGGTCACGTAGCGGGGTCGTACCTCGCCGTCGACCACCCAGGGCTTCTGCTTGATCGTGCCGAGCGCCACGATGGCGACCTCGCCCGGGTTCAGGATCGGCGTGCCCGTGTCCATGCCGAACACCCCGATGTTCGTGATGGTGATCGTCCCACCCTGCATCTCGGCCGGCTGGGTCTTGCCCTCGCGGGCGGTCAGCGTCAGCTGCTCGAGGGCGGTGGCGAGCTCGACCATCGTCATGGCCTGCGCTTCCTTGACGTTCGGCACGATGAGCCCACGGGGCGTCGCTGCGGCGATGCCGAGGTTCACGAAGTGCTTCACGACGATCTCCTCGTCGGTCCACTGCGCGTTGACCGTCGGGTTGCGGCGAACCGCCCAGATGATCGCCTTCGCCATGATGAGCAGCGGCGACACCTTCACACCCGCGTAGTCGGGCGACGCCTTCAGGCGCTTCACGTACTCCATCGTGCGCGTGGCATCCACGTCGACGAAGACGGATACATGTGGCGCGGAGTATGCACTCTGGACCATCGCGTTGGCGATGGCCTTCCGCACGCCCTTCACCGGGATACGGCTCTCGCGATCGGCGGGCGTCTCGGGGGTCTGGATGTTTCGGAACACACTGGCCTGCGTCGCCTCGCGGATCACGTCTTCGCGCGTCACATCGCCGATCGGCCCGGTCGGCATGACCTTCGACAGGTCGACGCCGAGGTCCTTCGCGAGCTTCCGGATCGGCGGCTTCGCGATCACCGGCACGTGGTGCGGCGCGGCTCCCTGCAGCGGCCGGGCGGCCGCCGTGCCGGCGGGTGCCGGCGCGGCCTCCGGCACGACCTGCTCGACGACGGGCGGCGTCGACGGCACCGAAGCGGCGAGCTTCTCGTGCGCGCCGCCAGGCGACGGGTGCCGCCGGCGGCGGCTCCGCGACGGGCCCTGGCTGCCGTGGCCGACGAGCACGGCGCCACCGGACTCCTCGGTCGCGGCCGATGCCGGGGCGGTCGCCGCGGGCGACACCGGGGCCGGAGCAGCAGGTGCCGCCACCTGCGCGGCGGCCGCGGGCGCAGCGGCCGGGTCCGGGGCCGTCTGGCCGGTGGTCGGCGCGTGATCCGCCGGCGAGACCGGGGCGGAGGCATCCGTCTGGATCACCAGGATCGGCGTCCCGACGTCGACCGTCGTGCCCTCCTCGACCAGCAGCTCGGAGACCACGCCCTCGAATGCGCTCGGAAGCTCCACGAGCGACTTCGCGGTCTCGATCTCGACGAAGACCTGGTCGAGCGCGATGCGATCACCGGGAGAGACCCGCCACTGCACGATCTCGGCCTCCGTCAGCCCCTCGCCGACGTCGGGCAGGGGGAACCGGATCTCGCTCATGCCTTCACCCTTTCACCACGTGTATCGCCCGGCCTGCATACGTCGCGGTTCCGCGACAGCCGGAGGTCGGTCAGTACGCCAGCGCCCGGTCGACGGCCTCGAGCACGCGGTCGGGGCTCGGCAGGAACTCGGTCTCGAGCGCGGCAGGCGGGAACGGCGTGTCGAAGCCGGAGACCCGGAGCACCGGCGCCTCGAGCGTGTAGAACGCCCGCTCCGCGACCGTCGCAGCGATCTCGGACCCGACCGAGACGTTGCCGTAGGCCTCCTGCGCGACCACGAGCCGGCCGGTGCGCTGGACGGAGTCGAGCAGCGGGCCGTAGTCGATGGGGGAGAGGCTGCGAAGGTCGACGACCTCGAGGCTCGTGCCCTCCTCAGCCGCGATGTCCGCCGCCTGGAGCAGGGTCGCGACCATCGCGCCGTGCCCGACGACCGTCACATCGGTGCCCTGGCGGACGACCCGGCTCGCGTGCAGCGGGAGACCGGAGTGGTCGAGGTCGACCGGGCCCTTCGGCCAGTACCGGCTCTTCGGCTCGAAGAACAGCACCGGGTCGTTCGAGGCGATCGCCTCCTGGATCATCCAGTACGCGTCGTGCGGGTTCGACGGGCTCACCAGGCGCAGCCCGGGCGTGTGCGCGAAATAGGCCTCGGGGCTCTCCTGGTGGTGCTCGATCGAGCCGATGTGGCCGCCGTACGGCACCCGGATGACGATCGGCATCGAGACCGTGCCGTCATGCCGCAGCGTCTGACGCGCCAGCTGGGTGGTGATCTGGTCGAACGCTGGGAAGATGAACCCGTCGAACTGGATCTCCAGCACCGGCCGGTACCCGCGCATCGCGAGCCCGATCGCCGTGCCCACGATGCCCGACTCCGCGAGCGGCGTGTCGAGCACGCGGCGTTCGCCGAACTCCGCCTTCAGGCCTTCGGTGACCCGGAAGACGCCACCGAGCGAGCCGATGTCCTCGCCCATGAGCAGCACCTTGTCGTCGGTGCGCAGTGCCTCGCGGAGGCCCGCGGTGATCGCCTTGGCCATGGAGAGGGTCTGCACGCCGCGCACGCCGCTCGTCGCGGCATCCGTCGTCGCAGCATCCGTGCCGCTCGCCGCCTCGGCGGCGCCCCTCGCCTCCGTGCCGTTCACCGCCTGGTCCGTCACGCCGGCCTCCGTTTCCGTGTCCATGCCCAGTTCGGCATACGTGCCCGCGCCGCTCATGCGTCGCCCACGTCGAGGCTGCGCTCGAACGCGTCGAGCCAGGCGTACTGCTCGCGCATCAGCGGGTGCGGCTCGGAGTAGACGTGTTCGAAGATGACCTCTCGCGTGGGCGCCGTGACCTCGAGTGTGCGACGCCTCACGTCGGCCGCAAGGTCGGCCGCGTCGGCGTCGACGCCGTCGAAGAAGGCGGCCGACGCGCCCCGCTGCTCGAGCCAGGTGCGATAGCGGGTGATCGGGTCGCGGAGGGTCCAGTAGTCGACCTCGTCCTGCGTGCGGTACTTCGTGGGGTCGTCGGCGGTCGTGTGCGCGCCCATGCGGTACGTCACCGCCTCGATGAAGCTCGGGCCCTGCCCGCTCCGCGCCTCCTCGAGCGCGGTACGGGTGACCGCATAGCTCACGAGCACGTCGTTGCCGTCGATGCGGATGCCCGGCATGCCGAACCCGGTGCCGCGGAGCGAGATCGGGCTGCGCGACTGCCGCGAGACCGGCACCGAGATCGCCCACTGGTTGTTCTGCACGAAGAAGACCTGCGGGGCTTCGTAGCTCGACGCGAAGACCATCGCCTCGCTGGCGTCGCCCTGCGATGTGGCGCCGTCGCCGTAGTAGACGAGCACCGCGGCATCGGTCTCGGGGTCGCCCGTGCCGCTCGCGCCGTCGAACCCGAGCCCCATCGCGTAACCGGTCGCGTGGAGGGTCTGCGAGGCGAGCACCAGCGTGTACAGGTGGAAGTTGCCGTTCTCCGCCGGGTCCCAGCCGCCGAGGGTCGTGCCGCGAAGCAGGGTGAGGATCTTCACCGGGTCGAGCCCGCGGATGATGCCGACGATGTGCTCGCGGTACGACGGGAAGATGTGGTCCTGGGGGCGCGCCGCACGGGCCGAGCCGACCTGGGCGGCCTCCTGGCCGTGGCTCGGCACCCAGAGCGCGAGCTGGCCCTGGCGTTGCAGGTTCGCGCCGGCGACGTCGAGGCGGCGGGAGATCACCATGTCGCGGTAGAACTGCTCGAGTTCCCCGTCGGCGAGCGCCTCGACGACCGGCAGGAACTGCTCGGCCTCCGGCGTCGGCCGCAGCTCGCCCTCGTGGTTCAGGAGTTGGAGCGTCGGCACGGAGAAGTCTCGATCAAGCGCGGCCACCGTTCCACGGTACTCGGTCGTTCCAGTGCCCTACTTGTGAGTCTCCGACAACCTCAGCCTCAACGGTTCGCGGAAGGCTACAGCGACGAGCCTGGTGCCAGCGGCTTGATGGCCGCCACGAGGGTGTCGAGGGAGTCGGGCTCGCCGACGCTCACGCGGATGCCGTCACCCGCGAAGGGACGCGCCACGACGCCCGCGTTCCAGAGCGCCTCGGCGACCTGATCGGTCGCCTCGCCCGTCGGCAGCCACACGAAGTTGCCCTGGGCGGCCGGCACCGGCCAGCCGTCGGCGCGGAGCGCCGCCACGAGCCGATCGCGGCGGCCCGCGATCTCGTCGACGCGCGCGAGCAGCTCGGGCTCGGCGGCGGGCTCGAGCGAGGCGAGCGCGGCCGCCGTGGAGGCGGCGGTGACGCTGAGCGGGATGAGGGTGGCGCGGGCCGCGTCGAGCACCGCGACCGGCCCGATCGCGTAGCCGACGCGGAGACCGGCGAGGCCGTAGGCCTTCGAGAACGTGCGGAGGATCACGAGGTTCGGGTAGCGCCCGATGAGCGTGCGCCCGTCGACGGATGCCTCGTCGCGGACGAACTCGACGTACGCCTCGTCGAGGAGGACGAGCAGGTCGCTCGGCACCTGCCGCATGAAGGACTCGAACTCCGCGGCGGTGACCACGACGCCCGTGGGGTTGTTGGGGGAGCAGACGATCGCGACCCTCGTGCGCTCGGTGATCGCGGCCGCCATCGCGTCGAGCTCGTGGCCGTGGTCGGCGCGGTTCGGCACCTGCACGCTGGTCGCCCCGGACACGGTGACGAGCCCCGGGTAGGCCTCGAAGGAGCGCCACGAGTAGACGACCTCGTCGCCCGCGCCCGCGGCGGCCTGGATGAACGCCGCGAGCAGCGAGACGGAGCCGGCGCCGACGAGCACCTCGTCGGCCGAGACGCCGAATCGCTCGGCCAGCCGCTCACGGAGTGCGAGGGCGGTGGCGTCGGGGTAGCGGTTGATGGTCGCGGCGGTCGCCGCGACGGCGTCGCGCACCGACGGCAGCGGCTCGAACGGGTTCTCGTTGCTCGACAGCTTGAAACCGTCGGCCGGGGCGGGACGGCCCTGCCGGTACGGCGGCAGGGCGGCGATCTCGGCGCGAAGGCGCACAGCGGCGGGGGCGGGCTCCGGTGCGGTCACGGGTTCCACCGTACTCGTTCGGCTCGCGGGCGCGCCGGGCCGGACCTGTCGTGCCGACGGCCGCTCTGACAGAGTTGGGGCATGCGCTTCATCGTCAAGCTCATCGTCGTCGCCTTCGCGCTGTGGCTCACCACGCTCATCGTCTCGGGCGTCAAGGTCGTGCCGTGGGAGGACACGACGGTCGCCACCGTGCTCACGTACCTGCTCATCGCGCTGATCTTCGGCCTGGTGAACGCCATCGTCGGCGGCTTCATCCGCATCGTGGCCTTCCCGATCTACGTGATCACACTCGGCCTCATCTCGTTCATCGTCAACGGCCTGCTGCTGCTGCTCGTGGACTGGATCTCCGACCTCATGGGCTTCGGACTGCAGGTCGACGGGTTCTGGTGGGGCGTGCTCGGTGCGCTCGTGCTCGGGCTCATCAGCTGGCTGATCGGGCTCATCGTGCGCCCGGCGAAGGACTGACCGGCGAAGGGCTGACCGCTGAAGGACCGACCGGCGCCCTCTCTCCGGCGGGCTCGCGCGTCGCGATCCACTCGGTGCGCTCGCCCGGCACGCGGTCTCCGGAGGAGTCGGTCGTGAACGCGCGGATCCGTTCTTCGAACTCCAGCACCTGCGGCGCCTCGGAGTGGTCGATCCGTGCGGCGGTCTCTCGGTAGATCGCCAGGCTGTGCGCGGCGAACGGCTTCTCGCCGCCGGGGTCGTCGAACGGCCGCCTGGTGACGCTCACGAGCCCCGGCGCGTCGTGCGCCGCGCCCCCCGTCGCGAGCACGACGTCACCCTCGTGCCCCACCGCCAGCACGGGGACGTGTCCGGTGTCGGCCGCCGCGCTCGGGGCGCCGAAGGTGACCGCGAACGGCACGTCGACGTCGTCGGCGCGGGCGAGGTCGGTCGCGACGATGCCGCCGGCGGAGTAGCCGACCGGCAGCACCGGGTCTCCGGGACGGGCGCCGGCCTGCTCGAGCGCGAGCCGCGCGGCGCGTTCGGCGCCCGCGCTGAGCTCCGGAACATCGACGATCGCGTTCGGCTCCGCGTCGTCGGCGACGCCGTGCACGTCGCTCGTGAGGTCGACCGGCTCGGGCCCGGCGATGGGCGACCACTCGACGGTGCCGGCGATGTAGACGACGAAGCGGCGCTCCTTGTCGACGTCGTACCGCTCGACCCGGACCTGAGGGTCGCCGTGCTCCGGGCTCGGCACGCGGCGAGCCAGCTCCCCGACGCCCGCCGGGGGCGGCACGCGGACGACGGCCGGGGCGCCCGCGGCATCCGTTCGCCCGGGCTTCACGGTGACCGGACCTTCGACGAATGCGCGGTTGCCGAGCACGCCGAGCGCGGAGGCGAGACCCACCAGGGTCGCCGCGTTCTCGGGGGCGCCCTGCCTCGCACCGAGCAGGAGCGCGAGGGGCAGCGGCACACCCGCCAGTCCGAGGAGACCCTCGTCGAGGCTCTCACCGGCGCCGCGCACCAGCCGCACGAAGGCGGGGTCGGCGAGCACGCGCCTGGCACCCGCCTCGAGGCTCCACCAGCCGAGCGCGTCGCCCGCCCAGGCCGCGGCGGCGGCCGGCGCGAGTGCCACCGCGCCGACGATCGCGCCGGCCGCGAGGAGGGGGAGGCCGACCGCACCGGCGTGGGCCGCGCCGAGCCGCAGACCGAGGTCCCACATCATCGCGACCTGGCGTTCGGTCGCGCCGTACCGCTCGGCCGACTCCTCGAGCGCGCGCCGGAGCCGCTCGGCGTGGTCTGCGGCGTCGCGGAGCAGCATCCGCGCGTGCGCGAGCGACCCCGCCGGGCCCGAGCGGCCCCAGGAGCCCGCCCCGTCGCCGACGCCCGCGTGCTGCAGCTCCACGAGCGCCACGCGCACGCGGCCCTCCCAGTCGTGGCAACTGGCCGAGGCCGCGCCGAGCAGGGCCGCCTCGGCGAAGAGCTCGTCGACGGCGACACGGGTGCCGCCGCCCGAGGAGACGATCAGGTCGTCGGCCACGCGCCCGCCCCGTTCGCGGCCCGCGCCGCATCCGCCTCGAGCACCTCACGGAGGTGCGCGACCTTCGCGCGCAGGTCCGTCCGCGCGTCGCCGACGAGGTCGCTCGCGAGGCGCAGGCGGGCTCGCAGTCCGTCGAGGACGACGTCGTAGTGCTCCATGGCCTCGCCTCGCCACGCGAGCCGGCCCGCGGCGGGCGCGAGCGCCCTCGCACGCGCGCCGAGATCGTCGGCGAGCGACTCGAGCCTCGCCAGCTGCCGCTCGGCGACCTCCAACCGCTCAGCCGTACGTGGATCCGCGGTGAGCACCGTGACGGGTCGGGAATCGTGCATGGCCCGATCCTCCATCGAGCGCCCGCGCCTGCCGGCGCCCGGCACCGCCCGCCGTGCCCGGGAGCCGCCACCATGCGCCTGTGGAGGCGAAGTGGTCAGTCCGCCGGGTCGGACAGCACCTGGCCGAGCGCATGCAGCGCCATCGTGCCGAGACGCCCCTCGACCCCGACGCTCGTCACGATCCCCGTCGCCAGCACGAGCGCCCACCCGCGGGCGCGCGCCCAGGCGGAGGCATCCGTCACGCCCGCCGCGTCGAGCTCGCGGCGGAAGACGTCCCGTCCGGCCGCATCGAACGTCAGCCACGCCGTCGCGAGGTCCGTCGCCGGATCGCCCGCGGTGACGTCGCCGAAGTCGAGCACCGCGGCGAGGGCGCCGTCGGGTCGCAGCAGCAGGTTCGCGGGATGCAGGTCGCCGTGCACCCAGACCGGGGGGCCGGCGTATGCGGGCGCCGCCAGCGCGACGTGCCAGACGTGTTCGAGGCGTGCGACGTCCGTGCCCGCCACCGCCGCGGCGAGCGCGGGGGAGGCGAACCGCTCCCGCATCCCCGCATCGCGCTCCGCCAGCGGGATCCCGCGGTACGGATTGAACGGAGCCTCACGCGGCGCCGGGACCGCGAGGGCGCTCACCGTCGCCGCGAGATCCGCCGCGGCGCCGGTGCGCTCGGCAGGGGTGACGGATGCCGCGTCGACCCCGTCGAACCACGGCACGATGCTCCACGCGTACGGGTAGCCGGCGGCCGGGACTCCCGCCCGAACGGGTGCCGGCACGGCGACAGGCAGCATCCGCGCCAGCTCCGGCAGCCACAGCTGCTCGCCCGCCACGAGGCGAGCGCCGAGCTCGCGTCGCGGCATCCGCACCGCCCACCGCTCGCCCAGCCGGAAGATCGCGTTGTCCCAGCCGTTCGCGACCAGCCGCACGTCTCCCGCGAGATCGGGATGCTGCTCGCGCACGAGCCGCGCGACGAGCGCCTCGTCGACCTCGACGTCGGGGGCGGGGGCATCCGTCATCGTCGTCCCTCCCGTCGCGAGCCGCCAGCCTAGCGCCGCCGCCCGAACTGGCGGGTGTGGAACCGGCCGATCTCGTCCAGAATGAGACCCATGACGCGAGCGGATCCCGCGGGGGCCGCCGCGCAGCCCTTCCGAGTGTCCTTCGTGTGCACCGGCAACATCTGCCGGTCGCCGATGGCCGAGGTGGTGCTGCGCTCCCTCGCCGAACGCGCGGGCCTCGACGGCGCCCTCGCGATCGAATCTGCCGCGACCGGCGACTGGCACGTCGGCGAGCAGGCCGACCGCCGGACCATCGACGCACTCGAACGCGCGGGCTACGACGGGTCACGGCACCGGGCGAGGCAGTTCGACCCGACGACGTTCCCCGAGCTCGACCTCGTCGTCGCATTCGACCGCGGGCAGGCGCGCATCCTCCGCAACTGGGCGCGCTCAGCCGTCGACCAGCACAAGGTGCGGCTGCTGCTCGAGTTCGACCCCGAGCTCGCCCACGTGCAGGACGTGCCCGACCCCTACTACTCCGACGCGGAAACCTTCGATCGAGTTCTTGGGATGATAGAGCGGTCGACTCAGTCGCTCTTCCGGCAACTCGCCCCCGCACTCAGACAAGGAATCCGATGATGTCGCTGCCTCCCCAGCCGCTCAGCCCCCTCGACGGACGTTACCGCGCAGCGGTCGGCGGGCTCGGCGAGCACCTCTCGGAGGCCGGCCTGAACCGGGCACGCGTGCACGTCGAGGTCGAGTGGCTCATCGCCCAGACCGACCGCGGGTTCTTCGGCACGTCGCCCCTCGACGCCGCGCAGAAGGAGGCACTCCGCGGGATCGTCGCCGACTTCGGCCAGGACGCGATCGACGAGCTCGCCACCCTCGAGGCCACCACCCGCCACGACGTGAAGGCCGTCGAGTACTACGTGCGCCGCCGCCTCTCGGCACTCGGCCTCGACGCCATCGCCGAGCTCACCCATTTCGCCTGCACCAGCGAGGACATCAACAACCTCTCCTACGCGATCACGGTGCGCGACGCGGTCGAGCAGGTGTGGCTGCCGAAGCTGCGCGAGGTCGTCGAAGCGCTGGCCGCCCTCGCCCGCGAGCACCGGGATGCCGCGATGCTGAGCCGCACGCACGGGCAGCCGGCCACCCCGTCGACGATGGGCAAGGAGCTCGCGGTGTTCGCCCACCGGCTCCGCCGCATCGAGCGCCAGATCGAGCAGACCGAGTACCTCGGCAAGTTCTCCGGTGCGACCGGCACGTTCTCGGCGCACGTCGTCGCGGCGCCGGATGTCTCGTGGCCCGAGGTCTCGCGCGAATTCGTCGAGTCGCTCGGCCTGACGTGGAATCCGCTCACCACGCAGATCGAGTCGCACGACTGGCAGGCCGAGCTCTACGGCAAGGTCTCGCACGCGAACCGGGTGCTGCACAACCTCGCGACCGACATCTGGACCTACATCTCCCTCGGCTACTTCCGCCAGATCCCCGCAGCCGGGGCGACGGGCTCCTCGACGATGCCGCACAAGGTCAACCCGATCCGGTTCGAGAACGCCGAGGCGAATCTCGAGCTCAGCTCGGCCGTGCTCGACTCCCTCGCCGCCACGCTCGTCACCTCCCGGCTGCAGCGCGACCTCACCGACTCGAGCGCGCAGCGCAACATCGGGGTCGGCTTCGGGCACTCGCTGCTCGCGCTCGACAACATCCAGCGCGGCCTCGGCGAGATCGACCTCGACCGGGCGCTGCTGCTCGACGACCTCGACCACAACTGGGAGGTGCTCGGCGAGGCCATCCAGACGGTCATCCGAGCCGAGGTGGTGGCCGGTCGCTCGACCATCTCCGACCCGTACGCGCTGCTGAAGGAGCTCACGCGCGGCAAGCGAGTCGGTGCGGAGGAGCTCGCGGCCTTCGTCGAGGGCCTCGAGATCGGGGATGCCGCGAAGCAGCGTCTGCTCGCGCTCACGCCCGCCTCGTACGTCGGCCTCGCCGACGAGCTCGTCGACGCGCTCTGATCCGGCCTCACCGGCGGGGCGCGCCCGGGCGGGGCTGACCGCGCGCCGGAGCGCCGGTCGGAGGGGCTCGCGCTAGTGCGCGGGACCCTTCGGCTCCGCCCCGCCGCCCGCCTCGCCGGGAGCCGCGTCGCCGGAGGCGGAGGCATCCGTCTCGGCGATCTCGGCGCGCTCCGTGGCGTCGGGCTTCACCGCCATCTGCAGCAGGGCGAGCACGACGAGCACGATGATGAACACGGCGCCCGTGCCGATGAGCGTGAGGGTCCAGTCGCGGGTGACCATCAGCGTGATGGCGCCGACGAAGATCGCCGCGATCGCCGCGCCGCCGACGTACTCCGCGGGACGGAGCACCTCGCGACGGCTCGGCTCGTACTGGCCGGGGTGCTGGCCGGGCTGGGTCACGACTGCTCCGATCGGGATGCCTGGGGTGCGGCGGCCGGACGCGCGGCGCCGGCCCACTTGAGCGAGAGCCCCCCGATGACGAGCAGCACGCCGACGATGACGAGGTAGGCGCCGAGCAGGCCCACGATGCTCACCGGATCGAAGGGGAAGACGAGGAAGAGGATCGCGGCGAGCGCGGTCGCCCCGCCGACGGTGAGCCAGTCGCGTGCGACGGCGCTGCGGCCACGGGCGCGGAGGCCGGCGAACAGCTCGAGCAGCCCCGACACGGCGGCCCACGCGATGAGCAGCACAACGAGGGCCGGCAGGCCCGGCGGCACGATGAGGGCCGTGATCCCGGCGGCGACGGTCGCGACCGCCTGCGCGGCGGCGAGCCAGCGGATGACCCGGTCGGCGAGCAGGCGCAACGACAGCGGCCCCGTGACGAGGCCGGAGACGACCGCCCAGACGCCGAAGACGGTGAGCCCGAGCGCGGGGGAGTGGTCCTGCGAGAACGTGATGACCGCCGCCGGCACGATGGCCAGCGCGCCCCGGACGACGGGGACAACCCAGTACCGCGGGAGCTCGACGGCACCGCCACGGGCATCGGTCACGACGACCTCTTTCACTCGGGGAACCGTTCAATCCTACGCGCGGGCTTGCCGGGAGCCCGCCGAGAGCCTGCGGCCGCCGCCGCGCGTCACCGCCGCTCGAACCGGATCACGGTGTCGGAGGCGAGCCGCACCCGTTCCCGCTCGACGAAGCCGGCCGAGCGCAGCACGGCCACGTCGCCGTCGGTGCCGGTCCGGCTCCTCGACACGACGACGACGCGGTCCACGGCGTCGAGCCGGTGCGCGACGTCGGCGAGCGGCGCCGTCACGTCCCAAAGGCCGTCCGTCCGGTGGTACGGCCGGATGGGGGCGAGGTCGCGCAGCCCGGCGAACCCGTCGGGGTAGGTGTGCATGGCGAGCCGCGGCCGGCGCGACGGCCGGACCCCGTCGTCGAAGACCACTCCGTCTCCCGGGTCGGTGAGCCGGTCGACGGTCGCGGCGACGTCCTGCCAGTCGGTGCGGGCGTTCTTCGCGTACGGCGTGCGCTGATCGACGTAGGCGGGCAGGGCGAGCGCGACCACGACGACGACCGCGAAGACGCGCATCCAGACCGACGGAAGCAGGCGGATCGCGACGGCGGCGGCGATCGCCACGCCCGGCGCGCAGAACACGAGGTAGCGGGGCGTATACGCGGGCGTCACGAGCAGGGTCACGGCGAGCAGCACGGCCGTCGGCACCGCGATCCAGGCCCCGGCGAGCACCACGAGCCGGCGGCGACCGGCCCATCCGGGGTCGGACCCATGCCAGGCCGCCGCGGCGACGCCCGCGAGCACGAGCAGCCACATCACCACCGCCAACGGTCCGAGCATGAACCACTGGCCGACGAGCACCCCTGCGGGCGTGACGACCTCCTGTTCGGCGCGGAAGGCGATCTGGTCGCGTTGCAGCGCCGCGGCGGCGAGCACCGGGCCCGACAGCAGGACGCCTCCCGCTGCGGCGAGCGCGAACGCGCCGAGTCCGGCCCGCCGGCGGGGATCGGCGAGCAGCACCACCGCATGCACCGGCACGAGGAGGAGCACGTAGAGGTTGAGCGTCGTCGCGGCCCCGATCCCGACCGCGTAGACCCACCACCAGGCGCGGGACATCCGCCCATCCGCCAGCCGCACGAGGAGCAGGGTGAGCCAGACCGCGGTCGCGGTCGCGAAGGCCAACGGTCTCGCCTCGGTCGCCGCCTGCGTCACGCGCGGCGTCGCGATGAGCAGGGCGGCCGCGAGGAGCGCGGTCGCCCGGTCGGCGCCCGTGCGGACGAGGAGGGTGAGGCCGGCCGCGGCGGCGCCGAAGGCGAGACCCGACGGCAGGCGGGTCGCGAACGGCGAGGTGCCGACGAGATCGGTCCAGAGGTGCATGAACGCGTAGTAGAGCCCATGGACCGCGTCCACCGTGCCGAGGAGGGCGGCAAGCGACGCCCAGTCGCGCGACGCCGACATGAGGGTGGCGGCCTCGTCGCCCCAGTACGACGGAATCCAGGCGCCGGCGATGCCGACGACCGCGGCGACGGCGCCGACGAGGAGGGCCACGGTGCCGTCGCCGAGCGTCCGACCACGGCGGGCACCGCGGGGATCCGCCGGACCGCCGCGCGGCTCGGCGGACGGTCCGCCGGCCGTCCCCGCCTCGCGTCGGCGCGGGCGGGCGTCAACGGACGGCGACGTCGCGTCGCCGCCGCCCTCCCCGCGGCCGGTGCAGCCCATCCACTCCAGTCTGCGCCTGAGCGCCCCGGGGTTACAGCGCCCGCAGGATGTCCTCGATCCGCGCCTTCGCGTCGCCGAAGAGCATGCGGGCGTTGTCACGCGTGAACAGGGGGTTCGGCACGCCGGCGTAGCCGGCGGACATCGAGCGCTTGAACACGATCACCGTCCCGGCCTCCCACACCCGAAGCACCGGCATGCCGGCGATGGGGCTGCCCGGGTCCTCGGCCGCAGCGGGGTTCACGGTGTCGTTCGCGCCGATCACGAGCACGACCGCCGTCTCGGCGAAGTCGTCGTTGATCTCGTCCATCTCCTCGACGATGTCGTACGGCACCTTCGCCTCGGCGAGCAGCACGTTCATGTGCCCGGGCAGGCGCCCGGCCACCGGGTGGATGCCGAACCGCACCTCGGCGCCCCGTTCGCGGAGGCGCCGGGTCAGCTCCGCCACCGGTGCCTGCGCCTGCGCGACGGCCATGCCGTACCCCGGGGTGATGATGACGCTCGGCGCGTCGCGCAGCAGCGCGGCGGCATCCGCGGCGCTGATCTCGGCGATCTCGCCCTCGACCTCGCCGGTGGAGGTCGGTGCGGCGATGCCGAAGCCGCCGGCGATGACCGAGATGAACGAGCGGTTCATCGCCTTGCACATGATGTAGGAGAGGTAGGCACCCGAGGAGCCGACGAGGGCGCCGGTGACGATCAGCAGGTCGTTGTTCAGGAGGAAGCCGGCGGCCGCGGCCGCCCAGCCCGAGTAGCTGTTCAGCATCGAGATGACGACGGGCATGTCGCCGCCGCCGATCGAGGCGACGAGATGCCAGCCGAGCAGCAGGGCGAGCACGGTGACGACGACGAGGAGCCACAGCTCGGGCGTGATGACGTACCAGACCGTGAGCGCCACGAACGCGATGAGGGCGCCGAGGTTCAGCGCGTTCTTGCCCGGAAGCATGAGCGGCGCCGACGACATGCGCGCCGAGAGCTTCAGGAACGCCACGATCGAGCCCGTGAACGTCACCGCTCCGATGAACACCCCGATGAACACCTCGGCGTGGTGGATGTCGAGGAGCGCACCGGACATGCCGGTCTCGTCGAGCGCCCCGTTCCAGCCCACGAGCACGGCGGCGAGGCCGACGAAGCTGTGCAGCAGGGCGATGAGCTCGGGCATGCCGGTCATCTCGACCACGCGGGCGCGCCACAGGCCGACCGCGCCGCCGACGAGCACGGCGACGACGAGCAGGACGAGGCCCGTGGTCACCTCGGGGGTGCCCCAGGCGCCGGCGAAGGTGGTCCACACGGTCGCGACGAGCGCGATCGCCATGCCGGCGATGCCGTAGCCGACACCGGCTCTGGCGGTGTCGTGCCTGCTGAGGCCGGCGAGGCTCATGATGAACAGCAGCGCGGCGACGAGATAGGCCGCGGTCGCGATCGAGGCCGCGGAGACCAGCGGGGCGGATTCAGCCACGGTCGGCCCCCCGTCCGGACGAGAACATCGCGAGCATGCGCCGGGTCACGGCGAACCCTCCGAAGATGTTGATGCTGGCGAGCAGCACCGCGACGCCGGCGAGCACCTGCACGACCGGTTGGTCGCTGGTGATCTGCACCATCGCGCCGACGATGATGATGCCCGAGATCGCGTTCGTCACGCTCATGAGCGGCGTGTGCAGCGCGTGCGCCACCTTGCCGATGACGTAGAACCCGACTACGACCGACAGCACGAGCACCGTGAGATGCTGCGGCAACGGGGGTGGCGCGACCGCGTTGACGGCGAAGAGGGCGGCGATCCCGACGGCGACGAGGACGGCGCGACGGACGGGCGACGGGCGACGCGCGGATGCCTCGGCGGTACCGCCCGGCCCGGCGGCGCCCGCCGCACCGACGGCCGCTGCGCCGGTCGCGGAACCGCCCGCACCGCTGCCCGAGCCGGCGGCTGCCGCGGGCGCCGCCGACACCTGCACGGGCGGCGGCGGCCAGGTCACCTCGCCGCCGCGGGCGACGGTCACCGAGCGCTGCACCACGTCGTCGAAGTCGAGCACGAGCTCGCCGTCGGCGGCTGGGGTGAGCAGCTTCAGCAGATTCACGACGTTGGTGCCGTAGAGCTGCGACGCCTGGGTCGGCAGCCGCGAGGCGAGGTCGGTGTACCCGAGGATGATCACGCCGTTCGGGGTGACGATCCGCTCGCCCGCGACCGAGCCCTCGACGTTGCCGCCCTGCCCGGCGGCCATGTCGACCACGACCGAGCCCGACTTCATGCTCGCGACATCCGCCGCCGTCAGCAGTTTCGGCGCCGGACGCCCGGGGATGAGCGCCGTGGTGATGACGATGTCGACCTCACGCGCGTGCTCCGAGTAGATCTCGGCGGCCCGTCGGTCGTACGCCTCGCTCGTGGCCTTCGCGTAGCCGTCGGTCGAGACCATCTCCTCGTCGACCTCGACCTTCAGGTACTCGCCGCCGATCGAGCGCACCTGATCGGCGACCTCCGGGCGAGGGTCGGTCGCACGGACGATGGCGCCGAGGCTCGAGGCGGCCCCGATCGCAGCGAGGCCGGCGACGCCGGCGCCCGCGACGAGCACCTTCGCGGGCGGCACCTTCCCGGCGGCCGTCACCTGCCCGGTGAAGAAGCGGCCGAACTCGTGCGCGGCCTCGATGACGGCCCGGTAGCCGGCGATGTTCGCCATCGAGCTCAGCACGTCCATCGACTGCGCGCGGGAGATCCGCGGCACCGCGTCCATCGCGAGCGCGGTCACCCCCCGCTCGGCGAGGGCGGCGAGCAGCTCGGGCCGGAACGCCGGCGCGAGCAGCGCGATGAGCGTCGTCCCCGGGCGGAGCGCCGCGACCTCGGCCTCCGTCGGTGCATTGACCTTCAACAGGATGTCGCTCGCCAGCGCCTCCCCGCCCGCCACGACGGTCGCGCCGGCGGCCGAGTACGCGTCGTCGGGGAACGAGGAACGGGCGCCCGCGCCGGCCTCGACCACGACGTCGTAGCCGAGGGCGACGAGCTGGGCGACGGTTGCCGGGGTCGCGGCGACGCGCGTCTCCGGCGCCTGTTCCGTGACGATGCCGATCCGGGCCATGCAGCCTCCTCCTCATCGAGCGGACGCCCACGGCGTCCGAGCAGCATGTCGATCAGCGTAGGGTGCCCGGGCGTCCCGGCGGGGTGCCGGCGGGCGATTCGGGAGGCCGAATTCCGGCAATCTTTCGTTCCGGAGAACATCGCCGCGTTCGATCTTCGGTCAGCGCGTCCTACTATCGGACGGAGCGTCCGGGAGGACGCCCGACCGACGGCACGAGGGAGGCGAGCGATGGCACCGACCGGTGGAACGCCGACGGCCGGATCGCAGACCCTGAGCCGAGGCATCCGCATCCTCGAGGTGCTCGCCGCCGCCGACCGCAACCTCACCATCGACGAGCTCGCCGCCGCGCTCGGCGTGCACCGCTCCGTCGCGTACCGGCTGCTCCGCACGCTCGAGGAGCACCGGCTGGTCACCCGTGACCCCGCCGGGCGCGTCGCCCTCGGCACCGGCCTGGCGGCGCTCGCCTCGGGCGTCGCGCGCGACCTCCAGCAGGTCGCGCTGCCCGAGCTCGACGAGGTCGCGAACGAACTCGGCATGACCTGCCTCGTCGCCGTGCCCGTCGACGCCGACGAAGCGGTCACGCTCGTGAGTGCGGCCCCTCGGCGGACGATGGCCGTCGTCTCGTACCGTCCGGGACACCGGCATCCCATCACTCGCGGCGGACCCGGCAAGGCGATCCTGCTCGGCCTGCCCGCCCGCGACTGGCCCGCCGATGTGCCCGACGGACTCCGCGAGGAGATCGCCGAGAGCCAGGCGCGCGGCTATGCGCTGAGCCACGACGAGGTGGTGCCCTCGCTCCGCTCCGTCGCCGTGCCGCTCGCGCTACCCGGGCAGCCGCCGGCCGCGATCGCCGTGATCCACGTCTCCTTCCCGAAGCCCGAGGTGGAGATCGCCGCGCGGCTGCAGCTCGCAGCCGAGCGGATCGCCCGCGCCTACGGCGCCTGAGCGCGGCGGCGCCCGAGGGCGAGGCCGCGACGGCGCCGCTACTCCGCGGACGGGCTCGCGGGAACCAGGACGCCCGCGAAGAACCGGGCGAGCGGGTCGATCGCCGAGAGCGGCAGCACGTGTGCGACGTACTGGTCGGGCCGCACCACGACGACGGCCCCGTCGCGCGAGATGCCGCGCTCCTCGAAGATGTCGGTCGGGCACCAGACGCTCGGCGCCGCGGCGAACACCTTCTCCCAGTCCATCAGCCCCAGCGGCCCCGTCCTCGGGCGGAACACCTCGGGCACGCGCATCAGGTCGACGCCCTCGTGCGGCTGCTGGTAGATCGCCTTGACGTCGAACACCGCGTCGACGTCGCCGTTCGCCGGCGTGAACCGCGCGAGCGGCGACTCGGCCGACGCCATCCACTCGGCCCACGACGAGAGAGCGGATGCCTCGCCCGCCGCGGCCCCGTCGGCGAAGGCGTAGATCCGCCAGCGGCCGTCGGCCCGCGCGTGGTGGCCGAGGTGCACGACGTTGCCGTCGCACACGAGCGACACCGGCGAGGACTTGAAGCGCTTGCCGATCGGGAACCCCGACGCCAGCTCCTGGTGCGTCGCCTCGCCCACGATGATCGAGGGGCCGTACTGCGTCATGAACCCGGACGGGAACTCCGCCGTGCCGAGGTAGTAGTTCGCGAGCTCCTGGGGGTCCGAGATCTCCTCGGGCTTGCGCGCCATGAGGCTCGACCACTCGCGATCGAAGTCGATGAGCTGCTGCGCGACGGGCTGCCGCTCGGCCGAGTACGTCGAGAGGAGGTCGGCAGACGCCCGGCCGGTGACCACGGCGCCCAGCTTCCAGGCGAGGTTGAAGCCGTCCTGCATGGAGACGTTCATGCCCTGGCCGGCCTTGGCGCTGTGCGTGTGGCACGCGTCGCCCGCGAGGAACACGCGCGGCGAGGCATCCGCACCGCCTGCCGCTGCCTCGTCGGCACGGTCGTCGAAGTGGTCGGTGACCCGGTGCCCGACCTCGTAGACGCTGTACCAGGCGACCTCGCGGACATCGATGGAGTACGGGTGCAGGATCTCGTTCGCCTTCGCGATGATCGTCTCGATCGGGGTCGCGCGGACGCGGTGGTGGTCGTCGGCCGAGACCTCGCCGAGATCGATGTACATGCGGCACAGGTACCCGCCCTCGCGCGGGATGTGCAGGATGTTGCCCGCCGCGGAGTTGATCGCGCACTTCGTGCGCCAGTCGGGGAAGTCGGTGTTCACGACCACGTCCATGACCCCCCACGCGTGCGCCGCGAACGCGCCGACGTGCCTGCGACCGATCGCCTCGCGGACGGCACTCCGTGCACCGTCGCAGCCCGCGACGTACTTCGCCCGCACGGTGCGCTCCTCGCCGGCGCGCTCGCCCGCCGTGTAGCGGAGCCGCACCTCGACGGGGTAGTCGCCGGCGCCGGGCCCACCGGCGCTCGGCTCACCGGTGCTCGGCTCACCGGTGCTCGGCTCACCGGTGCTCGGCTCGTGCACCGTGAGGCCGAGGAACTCGACGCCGTAGTCGGGCGTGATCCGGCCGGGCCCGTGCACGGCGGCCTCGGCGAAGTAGTCGAGCACGCGTGCCTGGTTCACGATGAGATGCGGGAACTCGCTGATCTTGTAGCCGTAGTCCTCGGTGCGCGAGGTGCGGATGATGGAGCGCGGATCGGCGGGGTCGGGGCCCCAGAAGTTCATGTATCCGATGTTGTAGGCCTCGGCGGTGATGCGCTCGGCGAAGCCGAACGCCTGGAACGTCTCGACGCTGCGGGGCTGGATGCCGTCGGCCTGCCCGAGCACCAGGCGACCCTCGCGACGCTCGATGATGCGGGTCACCACGTCGGGGTAGTGCGACAGCTGAGCGGCCATGAGCATGCCGGCCGGGCCCGATCCGACGATGAGGACGTCGATCTCGTCGGGCAGATCGGCCGGGCGGTCGAGTCCGATGCCCGCCGCGGGCTGCACGCGGGGATCGCCCGAGACGTACCCGTGGTGGTGGAACTGCACTGTGTCTCCTCACGTCGTTGTGCGGGTGGCCTCCGTGGCGGCATCCGGCGGATGTTCGATATGCGAACGTGCCATTCTCATATCGCGCAAGTGCATGCTAGAGCGGCACTCGGGCGCTCGCAACCGCCGTCGCGCGTGAGCTCTGCGGATCAACGGGTGCGCGCCGGTCCGTACGTCCGCGCGTCAGCGAGTGCGGGCGGTGCGGATGCGCCGCACCAGAGCCGCGATCGCCCGCCACCCGACGAGCGCGGCGAACAGCACGAGCGCCGCGACGATGACGAACGGCAGCGCGGTGCCCTGACCGGACGCCGCGCGGAGCAGCATGCCCGCGACGAGCGTCGCCGCCCAGACGCCGAGGCCGGTCCGCACCGGCGCCGCGGGCGCCCGCCACGCGAACGTCGCGGCCCACCCCACGGCGAGGCCGGCGAGGAAGGGCCACGCCGTCTGCCACAGTCCGGTGAACGCGTGCTCCCCGTGGGTCGCGCGGCCGGTGGACGCGAACGCGACGACCAGCAGCGCGTCGAGCGCTGCCGCGGCGATGATGAACGCGACGGCAGGCCGGGTCGCCCGCGCAGCCGCGTCTCGCGCGGCGGATGCCTCGGAGCCGGCGGATCCCTCGGAGCGTGCGGGAGTCACGCCTTCAGCCTACGGATTGCTCGCAACGGCGGTGACCTGGCCGCTCAGCGTCAACGTCAGGCTCCCGCCAGCGCTCCGGGCGCCAGCCCGAGCGCCCATTCGGCGGTGTCGCTCACGAATCGGTCGATCGCCTCGTGGGCGAAGGCGCCGACATCGTTCACGTAGGAGCCGTGCCCGTCGACCGCCGCGAGAATGCGCACGGACGCGGCGAGCGGATCGCACCGGAACGTGCCGTCCTCCACCCCGGCTTCGATCATCGCGAGGAGGCTCGAGATGTTGAGCTTTCCCTGCTCGTGCACGGCCTCGGCGAGCGCGGGGGTGAACCGCGACAGATGCCGTGCGTTGAGCCAGAGCTTCGACAGCGGATCCGACGAGGGCGCCTGCATCGCACGGACGAATGTCGCCAGCCGAGTGAGCGGGGCGCCTTCCACGGGGTAGGCCGCTTCGCGCTCCTGCTCGGCCGCCCGCACGAACGCGGCGACCACGAGGTCTTCGGCCGAGGGGTAGTAGTGGGTGATGAGCCCCGGGCGCACGCCGATGCGCGCGGCGACGGCGCGCAGCGTGATGCGCTCCAGCCCCTCGGAGATCGCGAGATCGGCCGCCGCGGCGAGGATCTCGGCGCGGCGCTCGTCGGGGTGCTTGCGGACCCGTCGCGGATTCGCGCTTGACACCATGCCGTCCACGCTATTGGATGTGTGACCAATAGTCTATTGACCGCTTGGCCAATAGAGCCGGCAACGACGGCCCGCAGCGCGGGGAACGTAGCCGCCGGAGAACGACGATGACGTCCTGCCCGCTCCGAGAGGAATCCCCGTGCCACACGAGACGCAGACCACCACCGCTTCGCCGGCACCGGCCGGGGAGTTCCCGGATGTCCCGACGCAGCCCGAGACCCGCGGCATCGAGCTGATCGGGGCGGGGGAGCGGCACGGCCGAGCACGCGACCTCTTCTTCGTCTGGGCGGCGCCGAGCGTCACCATCCTGAACTTCACCGTGGGCGCGACCCTCGTCCTGCTCGGCCTCGAGCTCTGGCAGGCCGTGCTCGTCGTCATCGCGGGCTCGGCGCTGTGGGTGTTCCCCGGGATCATCGCGATCAGCGGGCCCGCCGCGGGCACCTCTGGCTCGGTCATCACGCGCGCGATCTACGGCATCGTCGGCAACAAGCCGGTCGTCACCTTCACGGGCTGGTTGATCGGAGCCGTGTTCCTCGCGCTCAACTGGCTCGCCTCGTCGTTCCTCGGCGCCGATCTCCTCGCCGGCATCGGCCTCGACGACCCCGTCGTCGTGCCGATCATCGTGACCCTCGTGATCTCGGCGATCACCGTGGTCGTCGCCGTCTACGGCCATGCGCTCATCGTGCGCGTGTACTCCTGGTTCGCGATCGTCCTGGCCGTGATCTTCGCGACGGTCACGGCGTTCATCCTCCCCCAGGTCGACTGGGGCTACCGGGCGGCCGATCCGCTGTCGGGTGCGCCGCTGTGGTCGGCCGTGACCATCGGCTTCACGCTCATCGCCTCGAACCCGATCTCGTACATCAACAGCCCCGACCTCGCCCGGTACCTGCCGCGCTCGACGAAGCCGTCGCACATCATCGCGGCGACCGCGCTCGGCGGCGCGCTGCCCGGCATCGTGTTCGCCATCGTCGGCGTGCTGCTGGGCACCGCGGTGATGGACGGGCTGGACGCCGGCATCGAGTCCGCGCTGCTCGGACTGCTGCCGCCGTGGCTCGCGCCGGTCTTCGTCATCGGCGTCGTCGTCAACACCGTCGCGCTCAACGGCATGACGACGTACACCTCGAGCATGGCCCTGCAGGCGATCGGCATCCCGCTCCGGCGCATCCCCGCCGCGATCGTGGTCGGCGTGATCGGCACGGGCCTCACCATCTACCTCGTCCTGTCGACGAACCTCCTCGACGCCGTCAACCTGATGCTGCAGTTCCTCGTGATCGTGTCGGCGCCCACGATGACGGTGTTCGTCACCGACGTGGTGCTCCGCCGCAACCGCTACGACGGCGCCGAACTGTTCGACGACGAGCGCGGCGGACGGTTCTGGTACAGCGGCGGCTGGAGCATCCCCGGCACCGTCGCCGTCGTCGCCGGCGGCGTCGCGACGGCGCTGTGCCTCTCGACCACGGTCTGGACAGGCCCGATCGCCGAGGCCATCGGCTTCGTCGACCTGTCGGTGCCGGCCGGCATGCTGGTGGCCGCCGCCGGGTACGCACTGCTGATCCGCACCCCGCTCGGGAAGGAGGGCCGGCCATGACCGCCCTGTACACGAACGGCCGCGTCTTCACGGCCGACGCACGCCGCTGGGCGACCGCGATCGTCGTCCGCGACGGCCGGATCGCCTACGTCGGCGACGACGACACCGCCCGGAGGATCGCGGGCGCGGACCCCGCGCACCGTGCCGTCGACGTGGTCGACCTCGGCGGGGCGACGGTGCTGCCCGGGTTCGTCGACGGGCACGCGCACGTCATCGGCACCGGGGAGGCGGCCGCGCAGGTCGATCTCTGGGGCGCCGACTCGCTCGACGAGATCCAGCGGCGCATCCGGGCGTTCGCCGAGGCCCACCCCGACGCGCCGCGCATCCGCGCGCAGGGCTGGCAGCACGCCGCCGTCGGCGGTCGCCCCCGCCGGGAGCTGCTCGACGCGGTCGTCGCCGACCGCCCGGTGTACGCCGACGCGTACGACTTCCACTCCATCTGGCTCAACACGGCGGCGCTCGACGAGACCGGCATCGGCGACGACACGGCCGATCCGGCGGGCGGCATGATCCACCGCGACGCCGACGGCCGCGCCACGGGACTCGTCGACGAGACCGCCATGCACCTGCTCGTCCGGCCGGTGCTCGCCGGATTCACGACCGCCGACGACCTCGATGCGGCTCTGGCTTCGGCGCTGCGCGGGTACGCGGCTGCGGGTGTCACCGCGACGACCGACATGGGTCTCGACGACGACGACCTCGCCGCCATGGTGCGCGCCGAGCGAGCGGGCGTGCTCACGGCGCGCATCGCCGGCCATTGGCTCGTGCAGCCCACCGGCGACGAGACGCGGAACCTGGCGGAAGTCGCCCGGGCCGTCGAGCTCGCCTCCGCTCACGCCTCGGAGTGGCTGAGGGTCGTGGGCGTCAAGGTCATGATCGACGGCACGGTCGACGGCTGCACCGCGGCGGTCGGGCACCCGTACTCCGACGGCAGCGACCCCGACCCGATCTGGAGCCTCGACGAGCTCGCTCCGGTGGTCGCGGCGGCGGACGCGGCCGGGCTGCGCATCGCCATGCACGCGATCGGCGACGAGGCGGTCCGCATCGCGATCTCGGCCGTCGAGCACGCGATCGCGATGAACGGCCCGCGGCACCGCCGTCATCGCATCGAGCACCTCGAGGTGGTCGAGCGGGCCGACATCGACCGCCTGGCCGCGCTCGGCATCACCGCGAGCATGCAGCCGGTGCACGCCGATCCCGCGATCCAGGAGAACTGGCGAGCGATGCTCGGCGACGAGCGCGTCGAGCGCGGGTTCCCGTGGCCCGAGATGACCGACGCCGGCGCGCCCCTGGTGTTCGGCACCGACTCGCCCACCTCGCCGTACGCGCCGCTGCCCAACATGTTCGTCGCCGCGACCAGGCGCTCGGCGCTCGACCCCGCACTGCCGCCGAACGTCCCGGCCTATGCGCTGCCGCTGGTGTCCGCGGTCGAGCACGCGACGCGCGATGCGGCGTGGGCGTGCGGCGCCGAAGAGTCGTACGGTCGCATCGCGGCCGGCCTCCACGCCGACTTCATCGTGCTGGACCGGGACGTATTCGGGTCGGCTCCCGACGAGTTGCTCGGGGCGCGGGTCATCCGCACCGTGGTCGGCGGTCGCACGGTCCACGAGGCGTGACGCGCGCGGCGCGGACCGCGCCGGTGGGAACCGCGCCGGTGGGAACCGTGCCCGGTGCCGGGCCTAGGCGCCGCGAAGTTCCGCGAGGAGCTTCTCGACGCGCCGCGCGCGGGTGTCCGCCCCCTTCGCGTGGCCGATCACGCGGGCGTGCTGCCGACGCTGGCTGAGCGTGAGGGCGTCGAACGCCGTACGTGCAGCGGGGTCGGCGTCGAGGGCAGCGCTGAGCTCGGCCGGTTCGTCGACGGTGATCGGTTCGTCATCGAGCGACAGGTCGATGACGACCTCGTCGCCGACCTCCGCGCCGGTGGCCGCCCGGTTCGCGTTGCTGAAGCCGATCAGGTTGCGCCCGAGCATGATCGCGATGCGCGTGCGCCACGAGTGTCCGTTGATCGTCACCACGACCCGCGGACGCTTGCCGCCGCCGAGCGCCTCGACGACCTCCGGCGGGACCTCGAGTCCGCGCATCTTCTCGTGCGGCTCGACGATGGCCGTGAAGCGCTGCTGCATGGCGCCATCCTGCCGCAGCACCGGGCCGGCGACCATGCGCCGCGCCTTGCCGCTCGCCGGCCACCGGTGCAGGCTGTCGGCGAGGGGGCGGGGTGGACGCGAGTGAATACCGGATCCGCGACCTGCAGCGGATCGCCTACGGCGCGGACTCGACCGACGCCGAGCGGGCCAGCGCGGTCGACGAACTCGCGGCGCTGGCGGCGCGCGGACTGAGCGGACCGACACCCGCCGGCGGTCCGCCGGAGAACGGCCCGGCGGATGTCTCGGGCCACGCCGCCCATCCGAGCGATCCGGATGCCGCGTCCCGGCAGGCACCGGGCGCCGCGGCCGCCCCCGCGAAGGCCGGGCCGAGCCGGCACCGCACTGAGCGCGCTCGCCTCGCCCGGTGGGTGGCGGTGGCGGGCCTCGGGGGCCTCGTGGTCGGTGGGTTCCTCGGGTGGGCGGCGGCGCAGCGCGCCGGCCCGGACGAGGGGATGCCGCTCGAGGAGACCGAGCTGCTGGCCCTCATCGACCAGCTCCCCCTGGCGGCCGAATCATCCCGGGTGGCGAACGCCGCCGAGGTCGAGGGCGGGATCGACGAGACCTCCGTGCGGCTGCTCGCCAGCCGGCTCGACGGGCCTGCCGCCTACATCGCGCGTACCTCCGACGGGGAGGAACTCTGCCTCGTCCTCCTCCTGCCCGGCGGGACGTCCCGCAGCGCATGCACCGTCGACGGCAGGTTGCCGCGCGACGGACTCCGCGTTCCGTACGCGATCGACGACCGCGACGGTTCACGCGGGCTCTCCGTCGGCCGGCTCGACGCCGGTGGCACGGTCACGCTGCCGGACTGACGCACGGATCCGGCACACGGCCTGGCCGGCGTCAGCCCTGCAACCGCGGATCCTCCGTCGGATCGGCGTACAGCTCGGCGCACCCCATGTCGGGCGCATCCGGCTGGAACTCGAAATGCCACGGCTCGTTCGCGTAGGTGCGGCACAGACCGAACTCCGCCCCGTGCTCGGCGAGCCAGTCCATCGCGTCCCAGGAGCCGACATCGACCGCCTCACCGGACACATGCGCCGAGGTCTCCGCCGTCGCGACCCAGCGGGCGGCCTCCTCCTCCGAGCCGTACGTCGACACCGCATCCTGCAGCAGCCGCTCCTGATACTCCGGCGAGCGCCACCCGCTCGTCACGAGCACCTCGATCCCCTCGTCCGAGGCCGCCGACCCCGCCGCCCGCAACGCGGCGAGCAGGGTCGGCTCGAGCCGAGTGACGCCGGGGTAGCCGTCGTCGAAGACGCTCACCCCGTCGGGCAGCTCGCCGTCCGAGGCATCCACCGCACCGTCGGCCCACGAAGCGCCGTCCGAACCGGCCGAGCCGCCCGAACCACCGCTCGAACCACCGACCGCGTCGACGACCGACCCGACGACCGACGGGCCCCAGCCGAAGACGGCCACGGCGACGACCGCGCATACGGCCGTCGCGACGAGCGCCGCAGTACGACGAGCGCCGGCGGCGCGACGATGACCGATGGATGCCTGGACCGTTCGACTCATGCGGCCAGTCAAGGCAGCCGGCCGTTGCGAGGGCGTATGTCGCGCGCGATACGCCGGCGATATGCGCCCGCTCCTACCATGGGGGCATGCGCGTGCTGATCGTCGAGGATGAGCCGTACCTGGCCGAGGCGATCCGCGACGGGCTGCGGTTCGAGGCGATCGCCGCCGACCTCGCGGGCGACGGAGACACGGCGCTGGAGCTGCTCGCCGTGAACGCGTACGACATCGCCGTGCTCGACCGGGACATCCCGGGGCCGTCAGGTGACGAGATCGCGGCCCACATCGTCGCGTCCGGCAGCGGCATCCCGATCCTCATGCTGACCGCTGCCGACCGCCTCGACGACAAGGCGACGGGGTTCGAACTCGGCGCCGACGACTACCTCACCAAGCCGTTCGAGCTGCGCGAGCTCGTGCTGCGGCTGCGCGCCCTCGATCGTCGTCGCGGGCGCAGCCGTCCGCCGATCCGCGAGCTCGCCGGCTTGCGGCTCGACCCGTTCCGGCGCGAGGTGTTCCGCGACGGGCGGTACGTGGCACTCACGCGCAAGCAGTTCGCCGTGCTCGAGGTGCTGATGGAGGCCGATGGCGGCGTGATCAGCTCCGAGGAACTGCTCGAACGCGCCTGGGACGAGAACGCCGATCCCTTCACGAACGCCGTGCGCATCACGGTCTCCGCCCTGCGCAAGCGTCTCGGCGAACCGTGGGTGATCGTCACCGTTCCGGGAGTCGGGTACCGCATCGACGCCGGAGGAACGGCGGGTGATCGTGGCTAGGGAGCCGGGGCTCAGCGTCCGCCTGAAGTTCACGCTCAGCTACGCCGGCTTCCTCGTCGTGGCGAGCGCGCTGCTGCTCGCGGCGGTCTGGCTCTTCCTGCTGCGATACGTCCCGGAACGAGCGAATTACACGATCGACGGCTTCTTCCCCGGCCGCGACGACCTGGTGCGCGCGTTCGTGCCCGCCGCAGCGTGGGCGCTGCTGTTCCTGCTCGTCTTCGGATTGGCCGGCGGCTGGTTCCTCGCGGGCCGCATGCTCGCGCCGCTGTCGCGGATCACGGATGCCACCCGCCGGGCGGCCAAGGGTTCGCTCTCGTACCGGATCGAGCTGCCCGGCCGCCAAGACGAGTTCCGTGAACTCGCCGACAGCTTCGACACCATGCTGGCCCGGCTCGAGGCGCAGGTCGCCGAGCAGCAGCGCTTCGCCGCGAACGCCTCGCACGAGCTGCGCACGCCGCTCGCGATCAGCCGCACGCTGCTCGAGGTCGCCCGCAGCGACCCCGGAGGACCGAGCCCTGAGCTCATCGAGCGGCTGGAGGCCGTGAACACCCGCGCGATCGAGCTGACGGAAGCCCTGCTCGTGCTCAGCCGGAGCGACCAGCGGGCCTTCACCCGCACCGAGGTCGACCTCTCGCTGGTGGCCGAGGAGGCGGCGGAGACGCTGCTGCCCCTCGCCGAGCGACGCCGCGTGAGCATCGCGGTCTCGGGCGACGTGGCGTGGGCCGAGGGCTCCCCGGCCCTGCTGCAGCAGGTCGCGACGAATCTCGTGCACAACGCCGTCGTGCACAACCTCCCCGACGGCGGCACGGTGCGCGTCGAGACGGCCACCATCGGGGGAGAGGCGCGGCTGAGCGTCGAGAACACGGGCGAGCGGTTGAGCCCGCAGGCGGTCGCTACGCTCACCGAGCCGTTCCAGCGCGGGACCGAGCGGATCCGGTCGGATCACGTCGGGGTGGGCCTCGGCCTCGCGATCGTGCAGAGCATCGTGCGGGCCCACGACGGGCAGCTCGCGATCGAGGCGCTCGACGACGGCGGACTCCGGGTCGTGGTGCGGTTGCCGGCGGCGACCGGCGCCGGCTGAGCCCTCCGTCGCTTCCCGACCGGTTCGCGATCGGTTCGGCCCCCGAGCGTCAGAAGCCGAAGTCCCAGAAGTCGCCGGCGTCTGCACCGCCCCCGCCGCCTGCGGCGTCGCCCGCGTCGCTTCCGTCGACGTCCGCGGCATGGGCCGTGGTGTCGTCCGGGGCCGGATCGGCCGACCCGGCCCATGCGGTCCATGCCACAGACGCGATGGCGTACCAGGCGATGGCGTCGAACATGCTGGCTGCGGCCCAGACGCCCGCGTCGGCTCCGGCCGGTGCGCTCGCATCGGTCCTGGCGGGTGCGCCGTCGAGGCTGCGGGAGAGGGCGCCGGGTCGCCGCCGCTCGGCGCGGGTCGCCGAGCGCGCGAGCTCGGCCGGCGCGGCATCCGCCGGTCGCTCGTCGTCGTGCTGAGCGTCCGCGGTCAGTCTGGCGAACAGCAGGTCGAGCTGCGCGGGGGTCAGGCGCTCGAACGCCTCGACGTGGGCGCGCTCGATGACGCCGGCGGGTGCCGTGCGGATCATCCGCTCGTACCGCTCGACGGCGCGTGCGTCCTCGATGGACGTGCCGCTCGGCAGCGGCAGATCGGGCGTCTCGGGCTTCCGCCCGAAGATGCGATCGATGAGTCGGGTCATGGTCGGTTCCTCGTTTCTCGGTTCTCGGTTCTCGGTTCTTCTGGGCCCGTTCCGGCTGGTGCTCGGCGCGCCGTCGTCAGGCGGCTGCGGCCGGCGTCTCAGCCGGGACCGCTCGCAGCGGACCGCTGAACGAACGGCTCAGCGACCCGGGCGCGACGATGGGCAGCAGGGCGGCGAGCAGCTTCCCCTTGAGGGCGGTCGGCCGGCGGACGAGTTCCACATCGACGCGGGTCTGCTCGCCCTCGGGGGTCAGCTGGAAGATCCAGCCGCCGCCGGGGCCGAACACCTTGGAGTCGATCGTGGTGATCTCCACCCGGTTGGCCGCGGCATCCCATTCATAACGGGCGCGTTCCCACGCGGCTGCCGTGCCCTCGGTCACCTCGGCCCAGTCCTCGCCGATCGCATGCACCTCCAGGTGCTCCGCGTCGATCGTGGGCCAGCGCTCCGCGCGTGCCGGGCTGAAGTCGGTCAGCACGGCCATGAGCTCCGGCGCGGTCAGTTCCGACGTGAGGGTGAAACGGACGGTGGTCATGGTCGCTCTCCTGTTCGTGGCGGTGCCGTCCATCGGCACTCCCTCACGATCCCGCGGAGGTGCGCGCTCACGCGCCGGTGCCCGTGACTGGTCCACCCCCGGGCAGGGCACGGGTGCCTTCCAGCAGACGCCCGTGCCGCCGGACCGGAGCCCGGTCAGGCTCGCAGTGCCGCGACCGCGTCGAGCACCGTCGCCGCGACCTCCTCCGGCGCGGAGACCGTGAGCGCGTGCGAAACGCCGCGGAGTTCCCGGGTGCCGCGCGATCCGGCCCGCTCCGCGAAGAACCGGTGCAGGGCGACCGGCATGTTCCGATCGGCGTCGCCGTAGACGAACCACGACGGCAGGCGGCGCCACGCCGGGGATGCCGCCGTGAGCCCGCTCGTGAGCGCGACCTCGGCCACCGGGCGCTGGGTCGCCGCCATGAGTGCGGCTTCCTCGCCCGGGACATCCGCCGCGAACTGGGCGTGGAACGCCTCGGCGCGGATCGCGAGCTCGGATCCGCCGCCCGCGAGGGCGTACGATGCGACGGCGTCGCCGAGCGTGCCGCCCGGGAATCGGTTCGTGAGCTCCAGCGCCGATTCCCCCGTGTCAGGCGCGAATGCGGCGACGAAGACCAGCGCCGCGACGGCGTCGAGGCCGGCGGCCGCTTCGCTGATCACCATGCCGCCGTACGAATGGCCCACCAGCACGACGGGTCCGTCCAGCGTCGCGACGACGTCGCGAAGATAGGCGGCGTCACCCTCGAGGCTGCGGAGCGGATTGGCGACGGCCACGGTGCGGAGGCCGACGGCCTGGAGGCGCTGGAGCACGCCGTTCCAGCTGGCGGAATCGGCGAAGGCGCCGTGCACGAGGACGATGGTGGGGTTCGAAGTGGTCATGGTCGTTGCTCTCCCGTTCGGTCGGGCTCGCGGCGGGTGCCGCGAGTCGTTCCGACGATCGGCCACCATGGGGTGGGCGGGCACCGGTCGGCCACCCTGGTCGCATCCCGGGCGTGCGCCCCGGGACCGCCGGGGATGCTCCGGCGCTGAGCGCCACGGGGCTCCGGACGATCTACCAGATGGTGCCGCCGCCGGCTGAGATACCGGCCCAAGTGAGCGCGATGAAGATCGCGGCGAACACGACGGGCGCGATGCCCTTGCCGCTCCGCGCGAGCCCCTTGAGGAGGGCGATCACGGCGAGGACGGCGGCCACGATCGAGAGGCCGCCGCCGAGGATCAGCCCGATGAACAGCGGGATCGGCATGAGCACGAGGCCGGCCAGCCCGAACCAGAAGGCGGCCCAGGCGGCGGGGTTGGAGCGGCGTTCCACGGAGGAGGACATGCTCCAGTATCTCCTGTCCTGGCCGGAGATGCGGTGCCGGCCGCCTGCGCGACACCTTGAACGGGAGCGTGAAGGGGCATAGGCTCAGGCGGTTCCTGTTCGTACCGACCGTCGTTTCGAGGTGAGTTGATGACCGCGCCGTCGGCCGCGCATCGTCGCGCCCGGGCAGTGCTCGCCTCCCGGGTTCTGGCCTGAATCGTCTGTCATCGCCCTGCTCGAGCGCGAGTTCGCGGGGCATCGTACGAACACCTGAACGGAGTCACCACGTTGTCCACCAAGTGGATCATCCGCGCTGAATCGCGCACTGACCTCACCACCATCCGCGAGATCACCCTCGCGGCATTCACCACCGCCCTCGAGGCCGACCTCATCGACGCGCTGCGCGACGATCCAGCCTGGATCCGTGGCCTGTCGTTGGTCGCGGAGGATCCGGAGGGGGGCCTCGTCGGGCACGTGCTGCTGACGCGCTGTCATATCGACGAATGGCCGGCACTGATCCTCGGCCCGGTCTCGGTTCGTCCCGAGGTGCAGAGCCGCGGCGTGGGCGGAGCGCTGATCCGCGCGGCGATCTCGGCCGCCGCTGAACGAGGCGAGCACGCCATCGTGCTCGTCGGACACCCCGGCTACTACCCGCGGTTCGGGTTCGAGCGGGCCTCGGCTCACGGGATCACGGCACCGATCGACGCTCCGGATGACGCCGTCATGGCGCTGAGCGTCGACCCGCGCCGCGCGCTGCCGAGCGGACGGATCCGATGGGCGAAGCCGTTCAACGCCTGAGCAGGATCGCCCCACCGCGAACCCGTGAGGGGTGTCCGCCTCGAGGAGCGCGGGCATCCCTCACGGGGAAGCAGCTGCAGCACCGCACGTCGGGTCACGGCGTGTGGACCCACCGTGCGATCACACCGATCCCCAACAAGACGATGGCGGGGATCGGCGGTCAAGCTCCAGAAGAACTGAGCCGCTCGAGGCACCGCCGAATCTGCGGATCTGGCGACTTCGGGCGGCAGGCGCCCGTGTCGAGGCACCGCGTCCGCCGATGGTGATCCGAGGGCGCGAACACGCCATACCTGCATTTACTGCGCTACGTGAAGGTATACTCGCCTCATGCCCGCGGATCGGATCAGCGCCGCCGAACTCAGCTCGACGGTGCCCTGGCCCGCGCTCGGTTCGGAAGAGTACAGCTGGGCTCCGCGTGCGCCGGAGATCCACTCCAACGCCGAGGTGCGTCGGCAGACCGGGCAGTACTTCGCCGCGGTCCCGCCGAAGATCGCGGAGCTCGACGTCTCGCTCAGCGCGGTCGAAGCCCGAGATCTCGAGGAGTCGACCGCTGCGCTCGTCGCTTTCGACAACCACGCCCAGAAGACCCTCGGCCTCGACAGCCCGGCGCTCGGCCCCATGTCGGCAATCCTGCTGCGCACGGAGAGCGCGTCGAGCTCGCAGATCGAGCAGCTGACCACCTCGGCCAAGCAGCTCGCCCTCGCTGAGATCGAGGAGATCGGTGCGCGCGGCAGCCGAACGAACGCGCGCACGGTGATCGGGAATGTCCGAGCGATGGAGGCCGCGCTGGCGCTCTCCGAGCAGGTGAGCGCCGAGGCAATCCTCGCCATGCACCAGGAGCTGCTCCGCCACCAGTTCGGCTTCGAGGACGAAGCCGGGCGGTTCAGGAGGGAGCAGGTGTGGATCGGCGGCGACCACGCCGGCCCGATCGGCGCCGATTTCGTTGCGCCGCACCATGACCGTGTGCCCGCCGCCATCGACGACCTGATCTCCTTCATCGACCGTGTGGACATCCCGGTGCTCGCGCAGGTGGCCATCTCGCACGCCCAGTTCGAGACGATCCACCCGTTCGTCGACGGCAACGGGAGAACCGGCCGCGCGCTCGCGCAGTCGGTGATCCGCAACAAGCGCCTCGTCACCAGCACCACGGTGCCGATCTCGGCGGGGCTCCTCGCGGACACCGAGCGCTACTTCGATGCGCTGGGCGCCTACCGCGTTGGCGACGCCGGCCCGATCGTCCGCGCGTTCACGGATGCCTCGCGGCTCGCGGCGTTCACCGGCACGCAGCTCGTGAACGAGCTCGCCGAGCAGCTGGAGCTCGCCCGGGAGAAGCTCCGCGGCGTACGCGCCGACGCCGCAGCTTGGAAGCTCCTGCCAACGCTGATCGGCCAGCCGGTCGTGAACACCAGGCACCTGCAGCGCCGCCTCGGCATGACGGAGGCCTCGGCGCTGCGGGCGCTCGCGACCCTCGTCGAGCGCGAGGTGCTGGTCGAACGGACCGGCTACGGCCGCAACCGTGTCTGGCAGCACTCCGGCATCATCGCGGTGCTCGACGAGTACGCCGCGGGTATTCGGCGTCGAGCGCAGCGCCGCGGCTGAGCTTCGCATCTCCGTGACCCCCGTGAGCCTCGGGCGGCACGGGATTCAGCCACCGCACACGAGTGCCTAGACCTGCGCCATATCCGCGAACTTCGAGAAGTGACCCTGGAACGCGACCGTGATGGTGCGGGTGGGGCCGTTTCGGTGCTTCGCCACGATCAGGTCGGCCTCGCCCGCGCGGGGGCTGTCGCGCTCGTAGGCCGCCTCGCGGTGCAGCAGGATCACCATGTCGGCGTCCTGCTCGATCGAGCCCGACTCGCGGAGGTCGGAGAGCGCCGGCATCTTGTCGGCGCGCTGCTCGGGGCCTCGGTTCAGCTGCGAGAGCGCGATGACGGGCACCTGCAGTTCCTTCGCGAGGAGCTTCAGCGCACGCGAGAACTCGGAGACCTCCTGCTGGCGGCTCTCGACGCGCTTGCCGCTCGTCATGAGCTGGAGGTAGTCGATGACGACCATCTTCAGGCCGACGCGCTGCTTGAGGCGGCGGCACTTCGCGCGGATCTCGACGAGCGTCATGTTGGGGGAGTCGTCGATGTAGAGCGGCGCATCGTTGATGCGACCGCGGGTGGCGGCGATGGTCGTCCAGTCGCGGCCGTCGACGGTGCCCTTGCGCATGTTCTGCAGCGGCACGGATGCCTCGGCCGAGAGCAGGCGCATCGCGATCTCGGCCTTGCCCATCTCGAGTGAGAACACGATGGTGGGCAGGTCGTGGTGGATGGATGCCGCGCGCGCGAAGTCGAGCGCGAGCGTCGACTTGCCCATGGCGGGGCGGGCGGCGACGATGATCATCTGGCCGGGGTGGAACCCGTTGGTGAGGTCGTCGAGGTCGTGGAACCCGGTCGGCACGCCGGTCATCTTCCCGTCGGTGTGCTTGGCGGCCTCGATCTCGTCGATGGCGGCCGTGACGGCCTCGGTGAGCGGCACGTAGTCTTCGGTCTCGACCGAGCCGGTCACGCCGTAGATCTCGGCCTGGGCGTGGTTCACGAGTTCGGTGACCTCGCCCTCGCCGGCGTAGCCCATCTGCACGATGCGCGTGCCGGCCTCCACGAGCCGGCGGAGCAACGCGCGCTCGGCGACGATCGAGGCGTAGTAGCCGGCGTTCGCGGCGGTCGGCACGAGGCTCGTCAGGGTGTGGAGGTACTCGACTCCGCCGGCGCGCTGCAGTTCGCCCGTCTTGGTGAGTTCGTCGGTGACGGCGATGACGTCGGTGGGCTCCCCGTGCGAGTAGAGCGTGAGGATGGCGTTGAAGACGACCTCGTGCTTCGGCACGTAGAAGTCGACGCCGCGGACGGTCTCGATGACGTCGGCGACGGCGTCTTTGGAGAGCATCATGCCGCCGAGCGCGCTCTGCTCGGCGAGGAGGTCGTGCGGCGGAGTGCGTTCGCCTCGTCGCGCCTCGCCCTCGTCTGCCGGTTCGGCGAGACCGATGTGCGCGATCGACAACTCCATGACCTCCGATTCCGACTCGCATCCGACGTGCGCGAGCGCGCGTCTGACCCTGCGGCAGTCCTATCAAGAACCGCCGACACCCGGTTTCGGAAGGATGGCCGAGAGGCCGGTCGGGAGACGCTGCTTCACCATAGAGAACGACTCCATCCACATACAACTGCACCTGTGGATAACTCTGGGGAGAATCTGGGCGAAACGCCGATGATCATGTGCACTCAGCCTGTGGACAACTGTGGAATTCATGTGAATTACATGGGTTGAATTCAGTCGCGACCTGGCTTTTTCTGAATCCACACCTGTGGGGGAAAACTTCTTTGGAATCCCACCTCGGGCCCATGCGCACCTGTGCACAACCATCTGGAAAACCCGAGTATCACTCTTGCGCGCGGCGCGGCGCCGGGTGTAAACGGAGAGGCCGCCCCGGGGCATCCGGACACGCTGCTGCATGCCTTCGGACGCACGGAACGCGCCACGGCCCGCCCCACCGCGCAACGGGGCGCGAGCACGACCGGACGGCCCCCGGAACACGACGAGGCGGCGACGGGCCGAAGCCCGCCGCCGCCTCGTGCGGAGCGTGTCGCGAACTACTTCGCGGCGACCACCTGGAGGGTGATCGTGGCGGTGACGTCGTCGTGCAGACGAACGGTCGCCTCGTGGTCGCCGACGGCCTTGATGGGCGTCGGGATCTCGATCTTGCGCTTGTCGACCGAGCCGAGGCCGGCGGCCTCGACCGCGGCGGCGACATCCGCCGTCTTGACCGAGCCGAACAGGCGGCCGCCGAGGCCGGCCTTGACGGCCAGCTTGACCTTGCCCTGCTCGAGCGAGGCCTTCAGCGCCTGCGCGTCCTCGAGGGAGTGCAGGGCGCGCGCCGTGCGCGCAGCCTTGATCTGGTCGACCTGCTTCTGGCCGCCGCGGGTCCACGGGGTCGCGAAGCCCTGCGGGACGAGGTAGTTGCGGGCGTACCCGTTCTTGACCTCGACGACGTCGCCGGCCTCGCCGAGACCCGACACTTCGTGCGTGAGAATGACCTTTGCCATGATGGTGCTCCTTAGCGGCCGGAGCCCGAGTAGGGCAGGAGCGCCATCTCGCGGGCGTTCTTGACGGCGCGGGCGATGAGGCGCTGCTCCTGCACGGAGACACCGGTGATGCGACGGGCGCGGATCTTGCCGCGCTCCGAGATGAACTTGCGAAGGGTCGCGACATCCTTGTAGTCGATGACGCCGACCTTGACGGACTTCGCGGGGGCGGCGTTCTTCGCGCCCTTGCCGCGAGGCTTGCGGCGGTCGCCGCTGCTCTTTCCAGCCATGGATCTTTCCTGTCTTGTGAAAACGAATCGTGCGACGAAGGCCCCGACCGGGGCATCCGTCAGCGGCCTTCCGGCCTAGAAGGGCGTGTCGTCGCCGTAGGTGGCGCCGGGCGTGTTCCAGACGTCCGCACCGCCGGAGGCGGCGGGAGCGCTGGGCGCCCATGCGTCATCGGACGAGGAGCCGCCTCCGTAGGAGGAGCCCCCGCCGACACCGCGGTTGGACTGCGCGCGCGTGACCTGGGCGGTGGCGTACCGGAGCGAGGGGCCGATCTCGTCGACCTCCAGCTCGATGCTGGTGCGCTTCTCGCCTTCCTTGGTCTCGTACGAACGCTGCTTCAGCCGCCCGGTAGCGATGACCCGCGAACCCTTGGTGAGCGAACCCGCCACGTGCTCGGCGAACTCGCGCCAGCAGCTCGCGCGGAGGAACAGCGCCTCGCCGTCCTTCCACTCGTTCGCCTGACGGTCGAACGTGCGGGGGGTGGACGCGATGGTGAAGTTCGCGACCGCGAGCCCGTTCTGCGTGTAGCGCAGCTCGGGGTCCGCGGTGAGGTTGCCGACCACGGTGATGATGGTCTCGCCGGCCATGGGGACTAGGCGTCCTTCTGCGCAGCGGCCGGTGCGGCGGCCTTCTTCGCGGCGGCGGCGGCCTTCTTCGCGGCCTTCGCCTCCTCGGCCTTCTTCGCCGCGGCGACCTGAGCGATGTTCTCGTCGGCGCGGAGGACCTTGGTCCGCATGACGGCCTCGCTGAGGTTCAGCTGGCGGTCGAGCTCCGCGGTGGTCGCGGGCGTGGCGGTGAAGTCGACGACGGCGTAGATGCCCTCGGCCTTCTTCTTGATCTCGTAGGCCAGACGACGCCGTCCCCAGATGTCGACGTTGTCGACACTGCCGCCATCGTTGCGGATGACGTTCAGGAACTTGTCGAGGCTGGGAGCAACGGTGCGCTCGTCGATCTCGGGATCGAGGATGACCATCAGCTCGTACTGGTGCATGACGTACCCACCTCCTTCGGACTCAGCGGCCACCGGGCATTTCCCGGCAGCAGGAGGGTGTTCACGCGTCGCGCCATGGAGGCCGCGAATGCGGCACATGGGCAACCTCGACAGTCTAGCGGATCCCTCACGTTCAACGCGAACCGTCCGCGCACGTCACCGGCCCGCCTCTCTCGTCCACCCCGATCCTCACCTCCGCCGCCTCGGACCCTCCGCGCCTCCCGTCGAGTGTTTCCGTTCGCACCGAGGGTTTCCCGCAGCCGGGAAACTCTCTGTGCCAACGGAAACACCCGGCACCGAGACGCCCGGGCCCCACCCAGACGTGGGCGCAGCGGGTCACAGCTGCGGTCGCAACCCTGCGCCGAGCAGTTCGGCGCGCAGCAGCTGCGGCCGGATGGCGATCGGCCAGTCCCACCGAGCCCCGAACGACCGGTGCTTTCGAATGCGGTTCTCCCGCGCCTTCTCGGCCGCGACGATCTCGGCGATCGGCCGCCCGCCGGTGAACTCGCGCTTCACGTACTTGCCATACCCGTCGAACTCGCCGAAGACGTTGTTCTCCGGCCAGTCGAAGTCGGCGACATCCTTGCCGCCGTCCGTTCGGTGGAACGCGACCTGCAGGTCGGGCGCCGGAAACCCGAGCAGGTGCATATTCGCCCGGCTGATGGATTCGCCGGCGGAGTCCGACCGCGCGTCGGCGAACTCGATCGCGGCCCTCGCGGGCCGCACGCCTCGAACCCGCCCGAGCGAAGCGAGCGACTCCAACAGCCCCGCTTGCTCCGCGACCACGACGGCCGCACGGTCGGGCCGCAGGCGCGGTCGTATGCCGTGATCGATCGCCGCGACGGCGGATGCGAACGGTAGCGTGCGCGCCAGGTCGAGCAGGGTGCGTGCGTACGAGGTCACCGTGACGCCACCGATCTCCGCCAGCTCCTCCGCGCCGAGCGCGTCGTGATGCCAGACGACTCCGTTCTTCGTTCGTGCCACCGACCGCCCGCCGGTGTGGAGATGCACGCAATCGAGGTGCGGGCCCACGATCGGGATGCCCCACACGACCGCCGCCGAGACGTGCGCGAAGATCGGGGCACTCCGCCGCGTCGCGGCCACCGCCGCCATCATCGTGCGATGTCGTTCCTCCCGCTGCGCCTGGTTCCAGGCCTCGGATGCCACGTAGACGCCGCGCCGTAACCGAACCAGGGTCCCCGGAGGTTCCGATCGCAGGTCTCGACCGATGGCGGCGAGCGCTGCGGCCCGGACGAGCGGTTGGGGCTGGGGCGGCGACATCCCCTCATGCTGGCCGGCACGCCGCCGGCGGCCGCGCCTCTCGCCCGTTTCGGTCGATGCCCACCGCGGTCCGACGCCGGTGGAGAGGTGGTGGCCGGGTCCCGGACTCAGGCCGAGCGTTTCCGTTCCGACCGAGCGCGGCCGCGAGAGCGGACACACTCCGCTCGAACGGACCCACTCGGTGGGTTCAGGAGTGGCCGGGGGATGATCCGCGCTACGCGCCCGCCGCGTCCCCGCCGCGGGCGGCCCACCATGCGAGGAGGCGCTCGCGCGCGGCATCCTCGCCGATGGGTCCCTCGTCGAGTCGCAGCTCGAGGAGGAAGCGGTACGCCTCGCCGACGACCGGGCCGGGGGAGATGCCGAGCAGTCGCATGATCTCGGCGCCGTCGAGCTCGGGCCGCACGGCGGCGAGCTCCTCCTCCTCGGCGAGCACGGCGATGCGCTCCTCGAGGTCGTCGTAGGCGAAGGAGAGCATGTCGGCCTTGCGGCGGTTCCTCGTCGTGACGTCGGCACGGGCGAGGATGTGCAGCCGCTCGAGCTGGTCGCCGGCGTCGCGGACGTAGCGGCGCACTGCGGAGTCCGACCACGCGCCATCCGTGTAGCCGAAGAAGCGGAGGTGCAGTTCGATGAGCCGTGCGACGGCCGCGATGGTGTCGTTGTCGAAGCGCAGCGCACGCAACCGCTTCTTCGCGAGCTTCGCGCCGACGACGTCGTGGTGGTGGAAACTGACCGCCCCGCCGGGCTCGAGCCGCCGCGTGGCGGGCTTCCCGATGTCGTGCAGCAGTGCGGCGAGGCGCATGACGAGGTCGGGGCTCTCGAGCACACCGCGTGACTTCTCGTAGCCGATGGCCTGGTCGAGCACGGTGAGGCTGTGCTCGTAGACGTCCTTGTGCCGGTGGTGCTCGTCGCGTTCGAGGCGGAGCGCGGGCACCTCGGGCAGCACGCGGTCGGCGAGGCCGGAGTCGACGAGCAGGCGGATGCCGGGCACCGGGGCGTCGGTGAGGAGCAGCTTCGACAGCTCGTCGCGCACCCGCTCGGCCGAGATCCGGTCGATCTCGGGCGCGAGCGACGCCATCGCGGCTCGTGTGCCGGCCTCGACGTCGAAGCCCAGCTGCGCGGCGAACCGTGCGGCGCGGAGCATCCGCAGCGGGTCGTCGCCGAACGACCGTTCGGGCGGCGACGGCGTGCGGAGGACGCGCGCCATGAGGTCTTCGACGCCGCCTGAGGGGTCGACGAGCTCGAGCCGGGGGAGTCGCAGCGCCATCGCGTTGACCGTGAAGTCGCGGCGGCCGAGGTCGCCCTCGAGGGAGTCGCCGAACTCGACCTCGGGCTTGCGCGAGTCGCCGTCGTACGTGTCGGCGCGGTAGGTGGTGATCTCGACCTGCTCGCCCGCGATCCTCGCGCCGATGGTGCCGAACGCCCGGCCGATGTCCCAGTGCGCCTCGGCGATGGGCTTCACGATGGCGAGGATGTCGTCGGGCGCGGCATCCGTCGTGAAGTCGAGGTCGTGCACGGGCCGGCCGAGGAAGGCGTCGCGGACCGGACCGCCCACCAGGGCGAGCTCGCGACCGGCCGCGTCGAAGGCGGCGGCGAGCGTCGAGACCGTCGGCGAGGCCGCGAGCTCCCGGAGGCGTTCGAGTGCCGCGGCGACGTCCTGCATGCCTCTCATGGTAGGCGGCGCGGCCTGCACCGGCCGTCTCGACGGCCCTCCCGAGCCGCCGCAGCGAGGCACTCCTGGGCTGGGGAGAGCGAGCGGGCGCCCAGGTGCCACGCCGTAGAATCGCACGCATGGTGGCCGAGTCGAACCGCGTGCGTCGACGCCGCCGACTCCCCGCGAACCGCCCGCGACTGCTCGTCGCGGTCGCGGCGGCCGCCGCCGCGACCGTCCTCGCCGTCCCGCTGGTCGCGAACGCGGGCGTCCTCACCGATGCGCTCGAGGTGCTGACCCCGACGGATGCCTCCGCCGGCGACGGCGCGCAGCGGGCCTCCCGGGTCTCGGCCGAGGTCGAGGCCGACACCGTCTCGCTCAGCATCGCGCCGACCGCGGGCACGACGCTCGACCCTGCCGCGCCCCTGACCCTCGACGTCGAGATCGTGAACGGCACGACGGAGCCGATCGCCGCCGGCACCGTGCGGCTGACCCGCGCCGCCGAGCCGATCGACCAGCAGGCCGAGCTCGACGCATGGCTGGCCGGCCCCGGCGAGGCGACCGAGTCCGACACCGAGCCGCCGGCCCCAGAGCCCGTCGCCGAGCTCCAGTCCCGCGCGCTCGCGAGCGGCGCGAGCGAGGTCGTCTCGTTCACCCTCCCGCCCGGCTCGCTCGGCGCGGCCGGCGAGGGCCCCGTCATCGGCCTCGGCGCCGAGGTGGTCGTCGACGAGATGGTGAGCGCGTCGGGCACGGCGGTGTTCGCACGCACGGGCTCGTCCGGCGCGCCCGGCGCGACCGGGCCGCGGCTCGCGCTGGCCTATCCCCTCACGGTCCCGGCCGAGACGACGGGGCTCATCGACCCCGACCTCCTGACCCTCTGGACCGGGCCGACGGGCCTGCTCACCCGGCAACTCGACGCCGTCGCGAACCGGCCCGTGGCGATCGCGCTCGACCCGCGCATCCTCGCGTCCATCCGTGTGCTGGGGGCCTCAGCGCCGCCGTCGGCGACGGCCTGGCTCGACCGCCTCGCGCTCGTCACGAACGAGGTGTTCCCGCTCTCCTACGCCGACAGCGACCTCGCGGCGCTCGCCCAGTCGGGCGTCGGCGCGCTCGGACCCACGAGCTTCACGGATGTGCTCGACCCCGCCGACTTCACGCAGACGGAGCCCGACCCCGCTCCGGCCCCAGGATCGGTCGAGGGCGACCCCTCCGCCGGCGCCGACCCCGCCGCGACCGCCGGCCCGACCGAGACGCCGCCGCCGGCCGGCACGCTGCCGACGACCGAAGACCTGCTCGCCTGGCCGTACACGCGGACCGATCTCGCCTGGCCCGCCCAGGGCAGCGTCGCGACGGGCAACCTCGCGGTCTTCCGCGCCGCAGGGCTCACCACGACGATCCTCTCCGCGTCCAACGTCGAAGGATCCTCGGCCGGAGCGGCGGCGACGGTCGAGGGCGAGTCGGCCGTCGTGGCCGACGCGAACATCTCCGATGCGCTGCAGGATGCCGCCGCGGCGACGACGGATGCCTCGTGGGGCGAGGCATCCGGACGCCTCGGAGCGGAGCTCGCGCTGCGCGCCTCCCTCGGCGACACGGCCACCATCCTCGGCACGTTCCAGCGCGGCGCCGCGACCCAGAGCTCGCGCGTCTCCGCGGTGTTCGACGAGCTGGCCGCATGGCCGTGGTCGGCGTCGGCGAGCCTCACCGACGCGATCGGCGCGCCGCCCGCCGCGCGGACCCTCGTCTCCCTCCCGGAGGGTGCGCAGCGACTGGAGGACATCCGGCGGCTGCTCGACAGCGAGGCCGCGATCCAGCAGTTCTCCGGCGTGCTCGACGACCCGGCGCTGCTGACCGGTCCCACCCGCCGCGCCCTGCTCGCGCTCCTCGACGTCGCCTGGCTCGACGATCCGGCCGCGTGGTCGGCCGCGGTCGGCGAACGCCTGGTCGCCCAGACGGAGACGCTCAACTCCATCTCGGTCGCCCCGAGCAGCCAGGTGAACGTGTTCTCGCGCGACACCGGGGTGCCCACCACGGTCGAGAACCAGCTGCCGTTCCCCGTGACCGTGTTCGTCGACGTGCAACCGTCGAACGGGCGACTCATCGTCGACGAGCGGGTCGAGACGACGGTCGCACCCGAGTCCCGCAGCAACGTCGTCGTCCCTGTGGCGGCGGGCGTCGGTCGTGGCGAGGTGACCCTCGCCGTGTCACTGTTCTCCCCCGACGGGGTTCAGGTGGGCCGCACGACCGAGATCTCGGCGAACGTGCAGGCCGACTGGGAGGGCATCGGCGCCACCGTCCTCGCGGTGCTGGTCATCGCCTTCTTCGGCATCGGCATCTGGCGGAACATCCGCCGTCGCCGCCGGGAGCGCGCGGCAGCGGCCGAGTCGGCGGAGCCGGCGGACGTCGCCGACTCCCCGGAACCGGCCGATTCAGCGGAACCGGCCGATTCAGCAGAACCCGCCGATTCAGCGGATGCCGCGGCCCAGCCCGCCGCACCCAACAGCGCCGACGCGCATGATGACGGAGATCGCACCCATGGCTGACGACCGCATCGGCCGGGCGAGCGTCTTCCTCGCCTCGGGGACGATCGTCTCCCGCCTCCTCGGTTTCGTGAAGACCATCGTGTTCGCCTCCGTCATCGGCGTCGTGGGCGCCGGCGCGGACGCCTTCGCCACGGCGAACGCCCTGCCGAACACCATCTACGTCATCGTCGCCGGCGGCGTGCTGAGCGCCGTGCTCGTCCCGCAGATCGTGCGCGCCGCCGCCCACGCCGACGGCGGCAGCGCCTACATCAACAAGCTGCTCACGCTCGCACTCGTGATCCTCGGCGCGGCGACCCTCGGCGCCACGGCACTCGCGCCGCTCCTCACGACCCTCTGGGGCGGCTCCCTCCCCGAGGCGACGCTCGGCCTCGCCATCGCGTTCGCCTGGTGGTGCCTGCCGCAGATCTTCTTCTACGGCCTCTACACGCTGCTCGGCGAGGTGCTGAACGCACGCCGCAGCTTCGGTCCGTTCACCTGGGTCCCGGTGCTGAACAACGTCGTGGCGCTCGCCGGCCTCGCGGTCTTCGCGCTCGCCTTCGGCTCCGACTCGGCGGGCTCACGCGGCGCCGAGGCGTGGACGCCGGCGATGATCGCAGTGCTCGCCGGCTCGACCACGCTCGGCATCGTGACCCAGGCCGTGGTGCTCTTCTGGTTCTGGCGCCGGATCGGGCTGCGGTACCGGCCCGACTTCGCCTGGCGCGGCGTGGGGCTGGGCGCTGCCGGCCGCATGGCGGGCTGGACGTTCGGGATGCTCCTGCTCACCACGGTCGCCGGCATCGTGCAGACCCGGGTGGCGAGCTCGGCCTCGGGCGACGACCCGTCGGTGTTCGCGCTCGACACCGCCTGGCTGGTGTTCATGCTGCCGCACTCGGTCATCACCGTCTCGATCGCGACGGCGTACTTCACTCGCATGAGCGAGCACGCGGCCGCGGAACGCCTCGACGAGGTGCGCGCCGATCTCTCGAGCGCGATCCGGGGTGTCGGGCTCATCATCCTGCTCGCCGCCGCCGTGCTCCTCGTCGTCGCCTACCCCTTCGCGGCCGTCTTCAGCGACGGCTTCGCGCAGACCCAGGCCGTCGGCAACGTCATCATGGCGTTCACGGCGGGGCTCCTCGGCTTCAGCGTGCTCTTCATCGTGCAGCGCACGTTCTACGCGCTCGGCGACACCCGCACGCCGTTCTTCTTCACCCTCTTCCAGGTCGTGCTGTTCATCGCGGGCGCCCTCGCCTGTCTGGCACTGCCGATCTCCTGGCGGGCCTTCGGCATCGCCGCCGTCACCACGCTCGCGGGCACCGCTCAGCTCGTCCTCGCGGTCATCCTGCTCCGCCGGCGCCTCGGCCCGCTCGACGGGCGCCGCATCCTCGCCTCGTTCGGGCGATCCCTGCTCGCGCTCGTCCTCCCCGTCGGCGTCGGCGTCGTCCTGCTCGTCGCCCTCGGCGGCACCACCCCCGGCGGATTCGCGATCGACGGCATCGCGGGGGCGATCGCATCGATGGCGATCATCGGTGCCGTCATGGCCGCCCTGTACTTCGGCGGCCTCTGGCTCCTCCGCTCGCCCGAGCTGCGCAGCTTCGCCGAGCCGCTCGTCGCCCGTCTCCGCCGCGGCTGACGCGCCGGAGGCGGAGGCATCCGCCCGGCACCTCCTGGCGCGACCGGCTGGAATAGCGGCCGCCTAGACTGTGTTCACCATGTCGTGACCTCCGCGATCCGGCGGATGCCACGTGCACGCCACGATCCAAGGAGCAGTGTTGCGCGACATCATCATCATCGGCTCGGGCCCCGCCGGCTTCACGGCAGCTATCTACGCTGCTCGCGCCGAGCTGAAGCCGCTGCTCATCGCCAGCTCGGTCGAGATCGGCGGTGAGCTGATGAACACGACCGAGGTCGAGAACTTCCCCGGCTTCCCCGAGGGCATCATGGGTCCCGACCTGATGGCGCAGATGCAGCAGCAGGCCGAGCGCTTCGGCACCGAGGTCGTCTACGACGACGTCGTCGAGCTCGAGCTCGACGGCCCGGTCAAGCGCGTGAAGCTCGGCAGCGGCGAGACGCACGAGGCGCGCGCCGTGATCTACGCGACCGGATCCGCCTATCGCAAGCTCGGTCTGCCCGAGGAGGAGGTCCTCTCGGGTCACGGACTGTCGTGGTGCGCGACCTGCGACGGGTTCTTCTTCCGGCAGAAGACGATCGCCGTCGTCGGCGGCGGCGACTCCGCGATGGAGGAGGCCACGTTCCTCACCCGCTTCGCCGACAAGGTCTACGTGCTGCACCGCCGCGACGAGCTCAAGGCCTCCAAGATCATGCAGCAGCGCGCGTTCGACAACGAGAAGATCGAGTTCGTCTGGAACGTCGAGGTGACCCAGATCCACGGCACCGACGCGGTCACCGGCGTGACGCTGCGCGACACGGTCACCGGTGAGCTCCGCGCGCTCGACCTCGACGGCCTGTTCGTCGCGATCGGCAACGACCCGCGCACGCACCTCGTCCACGGCAAGCTCGAGCTGACCGGCGAGGGCACCGTCTGGGTCGAGGGCCGCTCCTCGCGCACCAGTGTCCCCGGCGTGTTCGCCGCCGGCGACGTCATCGACCCGCACTACCGGCAGGCCGTCACCGCGGCCGGCTCGGGCACGGTCGCGGCCCTCGACGCCGAGCACTACCTCGCCGCGCTCGAAGACACCTCCTCGCCCGAGGAGGCCGAGATCGAGGCCGAGGCCGTCGAGCGGCTCGCCGCGGTCAACTGACCGCGGCCCGAGACTTCCACCAAAGGAGACAACCATGACTGCACGCGCAGTGACCGAGGCCACCTTCGAGCAGGAGGTGCTGAAGAACGACAAGCCCGTCGTCGTCGACTTCTGGGCCGAGTGGTGCGGCCCGTGTCGCGCGGTGAGCCCGATCCTCGACCAGATCGCCACCGAGCACAGCGACAAGATCGACATCGTGAAGCTCAACGTCGACGAGAACCCGAGCCTCGCGATGAAGTACCAGATCACCGCGATCCCCGCGTTCAAGGTGTTCCAGGCGGGCGAGGTCGTGAAGACCGTCATCGGCGCCAAGCCGAAGCCCGCCCTCGAGGCCGACCTCGCCGCCTACATCCAGTAGTCGGCCGCCTCGTCCTGAGACCCGCCCGGCTGAGCCGGGCGGGTCTTTCGCGTCTCCGGACGCCGGGGATGACAGGCCGTGAGCGGATGTCGCGCCGCGAGGCATCCGTCAGACCCACCCATTCGCGGTGACTAGCATGAAAACCCTGAGCAGAACGGATGTGATGTGACCACCGACGGCGTCCCGCAGCGGACCGGCAACAATCTCGACCCCTGGTACGCGAACTACGCCGAGCGAGCCGCCGGCTTCGCCGCATCCGAGGTCCGAGCCCTGTTCGCCGTCGCGTCGCGGCCCGAGGTGGTCTCGCTCGCCGGCGGCATGCCGTTCGTGTCGGCGCTCCCGCAGGAGCTCATCATGTCGTCGATGGAGCGCGTCATGCGCGAGCAGGGCCCGACGGCGTTGCAGTACGGCGGGGGAGCCGGCATCCCCGAGCTCCGCGAGCACATCCTCGACGTCATGTCGCTCGAGGGCATCCGCGGCGCGTCGGTCGACGACGTCGTGACCTCCACCGGTTCGCAGCAGGCCCTCGACTTCGTGGCGAAGCTCTTCCTCGATCCGGGCGACGTGGTGCTCGCCGAGGCGCCGTCGTACGTGGGGGCGATGGGCGTGTTCCGCTCGTACCAGGCGTCGGTCGTGCACGTCGCGATGGACGACGACGGCCTCATCCCCGAGGCGCTCCGCGAGACGATCGCCGTGCTTCGCGGTCAGGGCCGCCGGATCAAGTTCCTCTACACGATCCCGAACTTCCACAACCCCACGGGCGTGACTCTCTCCGCGTCGCGCCGGCCCGAAATCCTCGAGATCTGCCGGCAGAACGAGATCCTCGTCCTCGAGGACAACCCGTACGGCCTGCTGCACTTCGACGAGCCGGCGCCGAACGCGTTGCGCTCGCTCGATCCCGAGGGCGTCATCTACCTCGGGTCGTTCTCGAAGACGCTCGCGCCCGGGTTCCGGGTCGGCTGGGCGCTCGCCCCGCACGCGATCCGCGAGAAGCTCATCCTCGCCGCGGAGTCGGCGATCCTGTCGCCGTCCTCGTTCAGCCAGCTCGTCGTCTCCGAATACCTCTCGACCGCCGACTGGCGTGGGCAGATCGACACCTTCCGAGGGGTCTACCGGGAGCGGAAGGACGCGATGACCGAGGCGCTGGGGGAGTACCTCCCGCAGCTGTCGTGGACGAACCCGAGCGGCGGGTTCTACGTCTGGCTGAACCTCCCCGATGTGCTCGACTCCAAGCAGATGCTGCCGCGCGCCGTGCGCGAGCTCGTCGCCTACACCCCGGGTACGGCGTTCTTCGCCGACGGTCGCGGCCGGCACGCCATGCGGCTCTCGTTCTGCTATCCGACTCCCGAGGCGATCCGGCTCGGCATCCGCCGCCTCGCGACCGTCGTCAACGGCGAACTCGACCTGCTCGACACGTTCGCCGGCACCGGCGAATTGCAGGCGCCGTCCACCCCCGGCATCGAGCTCGCACCCCCGTCGGACCTGAAGTAGCCTCGCCTCGAAGAGCGGAGAAATCCCTGATCATGAGTAATTCCGAGCTTCCCGAGTCGGATTCCGTCGCGGCTGGGCCGGACGCAGGTCTCGACATCGTCGTCCTCGCGGGCGGCATCTCGCATGAGCGCGACGTATCGCTGCGATCAGGTCGCCGAGTCGTCGACGCCCTGGTCTCGGCGGGCCACCGCGTGACCCTGCGGGACCCCGACGCCGGGCTGCTGCCGTACCTCGCGGAACACCGACCCGACGTGCTGTTCCCGGCGCTGCACGGCTCGAGCGGCGAAGACGGCTCGCTCCTCGACCTCCTCCGTGCGCTCGACGTGCCGACCGTCGGCTCGCCCGCGTCCGCGGCGCGTCGCGCCTGGTCGAAGCCCGTCGCGAGCTCGCTCGTTCGCGACGCCGGCATCGCCGTGCCCGACTCGATCGTCCTCTCGCACGAGTCGTTCCGCGAGCTCGGCGCCGCGAGCGTGCTCCGTGTCGTCCGCCGCTCGCTCGAGGGCGACCTCGTGGTGAAGCCCGCCTCCGGCGGGTCGGCCCAGGGTGTCACCATCGTGGACGATCCCGACGAACTGCCCCGCGCGATGGTCGATGCGTTCACCTACGCCGAGGTGGCCGTCGTCGAGCGACGCGTGTTCGGCACCGAGATCGCCGTCACCGTGATCGATCTGGGGGAGGGACCCGTCGCCCTGCCGCCGGTCGAGATCGTGCCCATCGACGGGGTGTACAGCTTCCAGGCCAGATACAACGCCGGCGAGACGACGTTCTACGCTCCGTCGCGGCTGTCCGAGTCCGTGGCCGCCGCCGTCTCCGAAGCTGCGGTGCTCGCGCACCGCACGCTCGGACTCGAAGACCTGTCGCGGGTGGACTTCATCGTCGACGCCGACGACCGCCCGTGGTTCCTCGAGGCGAACGTGGTGCCCGGACTCACCGAGACCTCACTCGTTCCGCTCGCCATCGAGGCGTCGGGTCGCACCGCGGCCGAGGTGTACGACGGGCTGGTTCGACGGGCCGCCGCACGCGGCTGATCGCGACGGACCTCGGCACCACGCCGAACACAGTGGAGGGGTGGAGTGCCTGAGCACTCCACCCCTCCGGTGTTCTGCAGACGCGGGTCAGACGCCCTCGAGCTCCTCGCCGAGGTCGGTGAGGATGCGTCGGAGGTCCTGCACCGTCGCGAAGTCGATGTTGATGGTGCCCTTCCGCGCGCCGAGGTTGATCTTCACGCGCGTGTTGAGGCGATCGCCGAGCCGGGTGGCGAGGTCGTCGAGGAACTCCTGCCGCTTCCCCGCGGCCGGCTTCTGCTTCGCCGGCTTCGGCGTCCCGGCTGCGATGGCTTCGGCCTGGCGGACGGACAGATCCTCGTTCACGATCTTGTCGGCGAGACGCAGCATCGACTCGGCGTCGGGCATCATCAGGATCGCGCGTGCGTGGCCGGCACTCAGCACCCCCGCAGCGACGCGCAACTGCACCGACTCGGGCAGCTTCAGCAGGCGCAGCGTGTTCGAGATCTGCGGACGCGAGCGGCCGATACGGGTCGCGAGCTCCTCCTGCGTGATGCCGAAATCGGCGAGCAGCTGCTGGTAGGCGGATGCCTCTTCCAGCGGGTTCAGCTGCGAACGGTGCAGGTTCTCGAGGAGTGCGTCGCGGAGCATGGCCTCATTGGCCGTGTCCTTGATGACCGCAGGGATCGCTTCGAGTCCCGCGGCCTTGCTTGCCCGGAGGCGACGCTCACCCATGACGAGCTCGTACTTGCCCGCCTCCTCGGGATGCGGCCGGACGACGATCGGCTGCAGCACGCCGAACTCGCGCACGCTGTGCACGAGCTCGGCGAGGTCCTCGGGGTCGAAGTTCGTGCGCGGCTGCTGCGCGTTCGGCACGATGTCGTGCGGATTCAGGCGGGCGAGGCGAGCGCCCGGCACGGCGAGAAGGCCCTCCGAGGCCGCAGCCTGCTCGACCACGCCGACGGCGGTGGTTGCGCCGGCGGAGGCGGTCGCGCCCCCATCGGACGTCGTGGTGTGCTCCGTACCCGCCGCGTTGGAAGAGCGGTCGGACTCCGGGAAGAAGACGTCGACCGGGCGGGTGGCCCTCGGCGAGTCGTCGCCGGTCGGGATGAGTGCGCCGATGCCACGGCCGAGGCCGGTTCGTTTGGTCGCCATCAGTTCTTCTCCTCCAGCACGGGTGCGCCGCGGCGAGCGATCTCGGCGGCGGCTTCACGATAGGACAACGACCCGCTCGAGGCGTAGTCGTACGAGATCACGCTCTGCCCGTAGCTCGGGGCCTCGGACACTCGCACTGAGCGGGGGATGATCGTGCCGAGCGTCTGCTCGGGGAAGTGGTCGCGAACCTCCTGCGCGACCTGCTGAGCGAGGTTGGTGCGCGAGTCGTACATGGTCAGCAGGATCGTCGAGAGCCGCAAGACGGGGTTGAGGTGCTTCTCGATGAGCTCGATGTTGCTGAGCAGCTGCGAGAGTCCCTCCAGGGCGTAGTACTCGCACTGGATCGGGATGAGCACTTCGCGCGCTGCGACGAAGGCGTTGATCGTGAGCAGCCCGAGCGAGGGAGGGCAGTCGATGAAGACGTAGTGGTACGGCTCCTCCATCTGCGCGAGATGAGTGTCGAGCGCCCGCCGGAGTCGCTGCTCGCGCGCGACGAGCGAGACGAGTTCGATCTCGGCACCGGCGAGGTGGATCGTCGCGGGAACGCAGTCGAGACGCTCGTGCTCGGTCGACGGTCGAACGACCTCGGCGAGGGGGAGATCCTGCACGAGCACGTCGTAGACGCTTCGCTGCTCCGAGCGGTGGTCCACGCCGAGCGCGGTGGAGGCGTTGCCCTGCGGGTCCAGGTCGATCACCAGCACTCGGGCGCCGGACCGGGCCAGGGCGGCGGCGAGGTTCACCGCCGTCGTGGTCTTGCCGACCCCGCCCTTCTGATTCGAGATGGTGAAGACACGCGTTTCTGCCGGCAGCGGCAGGACGGCCTCTTCGAGCGCGATGCGTCGACGAGTCTCGTCGATCAGTTCGTCGGCCAGGGGAGTTCCTCCGTAGATCGTCGATGTTTCACGTGAAACATCAGGTGGTGCGGGCGAGTGAGCGGGGGCAGCAGCGGCCGCCGTCGAGGCGACGGCTGTCGCGGGCGGAGCCGGTTCAGTCGCCACGGGCGGAGCCGGTTCAGTCGCCACGGGCGCCCACGGCTCGGTGGCCGGCGCGGGGACGGGCGAGTCGGTGGTCGCGGCCGGGGGTTCAGGCGGAGTTGCGGGCGCGTCGTCCGCCATGGATGGAACGGGCGGCTCGTCGCTCTGTTCCTTCCACGGATCGTCGGCGGGCGCGGGCGGGACGGGGGAGATGAGCTCGCCGATAGCCGGCGAGCGTCCGGCGTTCGAAGGCTCGACAGCCGGTGCACCGTCGGCACCCTCGGCGCCGCCCCCGTTCGGCGGAGTCGGCGCAACAGCCGCCCGTGGTGCCTCCGACGACTGCGGCTCGGAGACCGTCGGCGGCGTGTTCGCGATGCGCGCGGACGCCGCGAGATCGGCGTGATCATCCGGCTCGCGGAGACTCGCCACCGCACCGGAGGGATCCTGGCCCGTCGGCGGATGCAGGGACGAGACGGTGTCGGCGGCCGCATCCCCGACGATTTCACGGATGATGTCCTCGAGCATCTGATCGGCGCCCGTCGGCCCCGTAACAACTCGCCAGCGTTCATCGCCGGCCGACGCCGGCTCATCCTCGCCCGAGAGAGCGGCGGCGGTCTCCGCGTCCCAGTCGATCGCGGCACGCCGGGCGCCTGCGCTGGAGGAGGCGGACGGTGTCCCCTCGGCCAGCTCCGAAGGCGGCGCGACGTCGAGCGGGATCGGGGTCGTCGGACCGGTGGCACTGGTCGGGTTCGTCGACGCGTCGGATTCGACTGACGGGTTCGGCGCGAGTCGATGGTCCGCCGGGGCAGTAGTGGGTGCAGGCGGCATCGACGCGGAGACCTCGGGTTCGTTCTCGGTGTGCTCGGGTGGTGTGGTGTCGTGGTGCGTCCGTCTGCGGAACCAGCCGCGACCCCCACCGTTCGCCATTCCGGATTCTCCAACCGCGCTCGTCGTGCGTGTGCCCGACGGTCGCGAGGGCGATCGCCGGACCTGACACACCAGCCTAACCGCGCGCTCCGACTTGGACCGTGTCGATCGCCAGAGGGCGTCAGATTTCTGCGCATCGATGGAAAGCGGAGGGCGGCGATCGCCGCCGAAGTGTGGGCGTTTCACGTGAAACATCTGAGATCGACTCAGTCGGCCGCTGGACGTTAGTTGGCGACCGACTCGCCTTTCCCGGACAGCCCTGGGCTCGGCGCTTCCGGCAGAGGGCGATGAAGTAGTGCGCCGTCAGTCACGCTCCGCATGACAGCGCGATGTTTCACGTGAAACGTCGATGACGCATGACGATCGATCCCGCTGGGACGCGCGTTCGTCGCTTGTACGCGATGGGCGGGGCCGGTCAGGGCCCAACAGTTGCGGCGAGGGTTGCGCCAGACCATGACCCCGACGGGGAGGCCGGAACTCGTTTCACGTGAAACGGGTACGTCGATCGCAGAAACGGGTACGTCGATCGCACAGGGGTCAGTTCTTCCGATACATCCATACTCCGCGCCGACCGTCAGCCATCCGGCCCTCGGCCGGTGCACAGAGAGTGATGACTCCCGACGATGAGTCGACCGTGAGTATGAGCCGACAATCCCACCACCCGAGGAGGGTCGACATGTTCGGCGTCGCGAACATCCGGGGGGCTCCCTCGTGGTCATCGCTGTTCGAGGTGTTCCAGCACGTTGCCGCGACCGTGCTGGCGCGGGGCGCTGCGTCCTCGCGTTGGATTATCACGAGCAGTAGCTCCACACGAGCGGGCACGCGAGATCCGAGTACGGCCCCGATCACCGTCTGCGGCGACACCACGACGGAGCTGGCGATGGTCCGGCACTCGACGCACCACTCTTCCGAGCGACACAGCAGGCGCTCAGTGACCCGAAGCACGCGGGCGCCGGGGGCGGGGCTGCGCGGCCTGCTTCCCACCGACGCGCACGACATCGACGCCCTCCTCGAGCTCAACCGGAGAGCGGATCTCCTTGTCGAGGAATCACACGTCGTCCAGTGCCTCCCTAGTGAACGCGAGAACGCACTCCTCGCGAATCTTCCCGACGGCTACTTCGAGGGCGGCTGGAATCCGTTCCAGCTGCGCGCGGTCGTCACGCGCATCCGCGAGCGGCATGGGTACGTACTCGCCGGGATCGGGTGTCCACCGTGGCATTCGCGACTCGCGAGAACCCTCCTGTAGGTTTCAGCCCGGCCGCACTGATCGACGATCTGAAACACCTCTCTGGCCAGGAGTAGAGCGTGAGGTGGTCCCCGCTCGAGGAGGCGTTAGCGGAGTCCCCGTTCCTCATCCTCGGCTCCACGGAACGTTTCGCCGAGCCCACTCAAGCACCGTAGGTCGGCGACGACGGTCGACGTCGCCCGCTCGCTATCGACTCTCGTTGGACGAATGACGTGCTCTGACGCCGAGTCCGGGGGAGCGGTGTGCCGCAGAATCGCCTGCGCACGCGGACACCGCAACCGAACTGACGTGGTCAGCGAACGATGGCCCGGAACACCCGGGTGACCTCGCTCAGTACACCTTCACCGAGGACCAGCACCTCGGCGTCGTGCACGTGGAACTTCCGGAACACCTTCTCGGCCGCGCCGATCTCGCCGTCGACGCCGGCTCCCTTGAGAAGCACCAGTTCGCCGCCATCGCGAAGCAGGGGAGCGGTGATCGGGATGAGCGTCCGAAGCGCGCTCACCGCGCGCGCGGTGACCTGGTCGAGCCGCCCGAACAGCTTGGCGTCTTCAGCCCGAGCACGAACGACCTCGACGTTCTCGAGCTCGAGTTCGGCGACCTGCCGCTCGAGCCAGGCGACGCGCCGCTCCATCGGTTCGATGAGGGTGAACTGCACGTCCGGTCGAGCGATCGCCAGCACGATGCCGGGCAGACCGGCGCCCGAGCCGACGTCGCCGACTCGCCCCGGGCGCAGGAGGGGCGCCACGAGCGCGGAGTTCAGGATGTGCCGCGTCCAGAGCCGCGGCAGTTCCAGCGGCCCGATGAGGCCGAGTTCTTCACCATGGCGGGCCAGCGACTCGGTGAAGGCGCGGCCCGTCGCGAGGTGCTCGCCGAACAGCGCGGATGCTGCGGCGGGCTCGGGCTCGAGTTCGAGACGGTCGGTCATCGTTCCACGTGAAACGTCGTTGCGGGGTGGCGAGGCGTCAGCCGACGCGCGTGATGACCGTGTGGCGCTCGGCGCCCTCGCCGCTCGACTCCGAGTGGAACCCGCGCTCGGCGACGAGATCGTGCACGAGCTTCCGCTCGTAGGACGACATCGGCGGGAGCGCCGCCGAGGCCGCGCCGGCCTCGATCCGCTCGACGGCGCGCGACACCAGCGAAGCGAGCTCGTCGCGACGCGCGTCCCGCGACCCGCCGATGTCGAGGATGAGCCGCGAGAAGGCACCGGTCTTCGTCTGCACGGCGAGCCGCGTGAGCTCCTGCAGCGCAGTGACGGTCTCGGGCTTCGAGAGCAGGCGGAGGTTGGCACCCTCGCCGGCGTTCACCGAGACATAGGCGCGACCGTTGCGCGCATCGATGTCGATGTCACCGTCGAGGTCGCAGATGTCGAGGAGCTCCTCGATGTAGTCGGCGGCGATGTCGCCCTCTTCTTCGAGCTGACCGATGGATCGCTCGGCGGTGTCGTGCTGCACGTCGGTCATGACTTGTTCCCCTGGTTGTTCTGCTTCTTGGCGCGCTGCTTGCCGACCGGCTGCTGGCGCTGCGTGGGCTGCTTCTTCGCGGGCTCCTCGGCGACCTCGGGCTGCTCGACGACGAGCTTGCCCTTCTTCGCCAGGCGCGCTTCGCGGGCCTTCGCGGCCTCGCTGCCCGGGGTCGGCATGTTGCGGATGACGACGAACTGCTGGCCCATCGTCCAGAAGTTCGAGACCAGCCAGTAGAACATGACGCCGATGGGGAACGCGACGCCGGAGAAGGCGAAGACGAGGGGGAGCAGGTACAGCAGAATGCGCTGCTGCCGGAACATCGGGCTCGCCTTGGTCTCGGGCGACATGTTCTTCGACACGATCTGCAGCTGCGTGATGAACTGCGACGCGGTCATCAGGATGATCATCGTCACGGCGATGACCATGGTCTGCCAGGGGAACTCGCCGTTGAGGGCGCCGATGAACGTGCCCTTCAGCGGGGCACCGAGGAACTCGGAGTTCGCGAACGAGTTCGCGAGGTCCTGCGTGAACAGGCCGACGCCCGCCTTGTCGTGCTGTGCGTCGTTCAGCACCGAGTAGAGGCCGAAGAAGATCGGCATCTGGAGCAGGAGCGGCAGGCACGAGGAGAGCGGGTTGGTGCCCGTCCGCTTGTAGAGCTCCATCGTCTCGCGCGACATCGCCTCGCGCGAGAACTGGTCCTTCTTGCCCTTGTACTTGTCCTGGATCTTCTTCAGCTGCGGCGCGACCTCGAGCATCCGCCGCTGGCTCTTGATCTGGCGGACGAAGATCGGGATGAGCGCCGCGCGCACGACGATCACGAGACCGACGATCGACAGCACCCACGTGACGCCCTGATCGGGGTCCATGCCGATGAACGTCCACAGCGAGTGGAACGCGACGAGGATCAGCTCGATGACCCACTTGATGGGCCAGAGGATGATGCTGATGGGATCCATTGCGGAGGTCAGGCCTTTCGGGAACTGGCAGGGGAGGCGTACTCGAGCTGCGCCGGCAGCTGCGCATGCGCGTGGTCGGAGTGGTCGTCGGTGGCGGTGGCGACCTGATCCCGCACCCACGCGGCGGGCAGCACCCATCCGAACCGGGTCGTGCGGTAGCGCCCGTGGCGCGCGGCGCGCACATCGTCGATGCCGCCGGGGCTCCAGGGATTGCATCGGAGGATGCGCCACGCGGTGAGGAGGCTACCGACCAGGAGGCCCCGCTGCTGCACGGACCCGAGCCCGTAGGCGGAGCACGACGGGTAGTAGCGGCAGACGTCGCCGTACAGCGGTGAGATGAGCTTGCGATACGCGCGGATCAGCAGCACCCCGGCGTTGCGGGGCAGGAGGAGCACGAAGAGCGCAGCGTCACGCACGAGCGGCTCCGTCGTGCGGGGACGGCGGTGAGGAGGCATCCGCCCGGGTGCCGCGGTGCTGCGAGGCGGTTGCTGCGCGAGATCGCGCCGCCCGGCGGACCTCGTCGCGCAGCGACGCGAAGTCGGCCTCGGCTGCGGACGGCAGTGCACGCACGACGAGGTCGAAGCCGGCGGCACCGTCGCGCACGGCCTCGTGGCCGGCGGCCTTCAGCCGGCGGCGCACGAGGTTGCGGCGCACGGCGGTGCCGACCTTCTTCGAGACGATGAAGCCGAAGCGCGCGTCGGTGCCCGACTCCCGTGAGCGCACGTAGCTCACGGTGTGGGCACCGGCGACCTTCGCCCCACGGCGCACGACGCTGCGATAGTCGTCGGCGCTCGTGATGCGATTGGCTTTGGCGAGCACCGAGTGACTACGCGGAGAGTTCGGTGCGACCCTTGCGGCGACGAGCCGCGAGGATCGCGCGACCGGCGCGCGTGCGCATGCGCAGACGGAAGCCGTGCTTCTTGGCGCGGCGGCGGTTGTTCGGCTGGAAGGTACGCTTGCTCATTCTTCTTCTCCGGCGATTCGGATCTCCTCGAGCGATCGCGTCACACGTGCGGTCGTCGGGAAAGCAGGGTGCCCGTACGGGCTGCGGTCAACTGATTAAAACTACGGCCTCAGGGGCACGCGGTCAAACCGGCCGCCGGTGCGGGAGGCGCGGATCGAATCCGACAGTATCCCAGCAGCCTGCGGATCCGCTGTGGAACGACACGCCCGGACCTTCGAATCCCTGACGCGGCATTTGTCGCCGCCGCACTCATTCGCTACGGTTTGAGACCAGTTATCCCCAGCTTCGGACGCGGAAATCCGCGGTTCCGCAGGGACTGCCCACAGGCCGTGGATAACGCTGTGAACAATTGCCTGGCGCCGCTCGCATGTCGATCGGGGGACCGACGAGCGGCGCAGCCAGGTGCCCAGACGATTGCGGGGAACGATGACGGAACAGCCCATTTCCGAGACATGGGCGACGGTCCTTGACCGACTGGCCGGCGACGAGGCCATCACCCCGATGCTGCAGGGCTTCCTGAACCTCGTCGAACCGAAGGGCATCGCGGCCGGCACCTTCTACCTCGAGGTGCCGAACGACTTCACCGCGAGCATGCTCAACCAGCGCATGCGCGTCCCGCTCCTGCACGCGATGGGCGCGATCGAGGCACCGAGCCCCGTCAGCTCGTTCTACGTCGTCGTGAACCCCGAGCTCGAGGAGCGCGGGGCCGACGGTCCGGCGCACGACGACGGTCCGGCCGCCATGCCCGGCGGCCCCGCCGCCATGCCCGGCGGCCCGATCGGCTCCGCGGGCTACGCGGACGACTTCTCCGAGGCAGCCGAGTTCCCGCAGACGCCGCACGCCGTGTTCGAGCCGACCGGGGGAGACCGCCCGCGCGACTCCCGGCTGAACCCGAAGTACTCGTTCGACAGCTTCGTCATCGGCCAGTCGAACCGTTTCGCGCACGCGGCCGCGGTCGCCGTCGCGGAGGCGCCGGCCAAGGCGTACAACCCGCTCTTCATCTACGGCGATTCCGGCCTCGGCAAGACCCACCTCCTCCACGCGATCGGGCACTACGCGATGAGCCTGTATCCCGGCATCCGCGTGCGTTACGTCTCCAGCGAGGAGTTCACGAACGACTTCATCAACTCGATCGCGAACAACCGTGGATCGCTGTTCCAGCAGCGCTACCGCAACATCGACATCCTCCTGATCGACGACATCCAGTTCCTGCAGGGCAAGGCGGAGACGCAGGAGGCGTTCTTCCACACCTTCAACACCCTGCACGACCACAACAAGCAGGTCGTCATCACGAGCGACGTGCCGCCGAAGCACCTCACCGGCTTCGAGGACCGCATGCGCAGCCGCTTCGAGTGGGGCCTCATCACCGACGTGCAGGCGCCCGACCTCGAGACCCGTATCGCGATCCTCCGCAAGAAGGCGCAGTCGGAGCGGCTGCAGGTGCCCGACGACATCCTCGAGTACATGGCGTCGAAGGTGTCGAGCAACATCCGCGAGCTCGAGGGCACGCTGATCCGGGTGACCGCGTTCGCGAGCCTCAACCGCACGCCGGTCGACATGCCGCTCGTCCAGACCGTGCTGAAGGACCTCATCACCGACGACACCGACAACGTCGTCGCGCCGGTCGACATCATCACCGCGACGGCGGACTACTTCAAGCTCACGGTCGACGACCTCTACGGTTCGAGCCGTTCGCAGGCGGTGGCGACGGCGCGGCAGATCGCGATGTATCTCTGCCGCGAGCTCACCAGCCTGTCGCTGCCGAAGATCGGCCAGCTGTTCGGCAACCGGGATCACACGACGGTGATGTACGCGAACAAGAAGATCTCGGAGCTCATGAAGGAGCGTCGGTCGATCTACAACCAGGTGACCGAGCTCACGGCGCGCATCAAGCAGACCTCGAGGGTCCGCTGACGGATGCCTCGAGCCGCGGCCTGCACGCGCTGTGCGCCCCGCTCGGGGGACGTTCCCCACAAGTGTGGAAAAGCTGTGGATTGTTAACGAGCAACCGCCT